>NZ_JBEPOT010000018.1:0-113241 GCF_040546905.1 Bradyrhizobium sp. S3.3.6
TTGGTCGCATCGTCGACACCTACACGCCCGCAGAATCCACAAACTACTTCGTGGCCGCAGGGTACTTGCAACCTGATCGGCTAACGCTCTAGGGAAGAGCGAAGCTCCTCCAACGTGCGTGCCAACCCAGCCATGTGCTCGCCGGTCGAAGCATCCAACCGATCGACAAACTTGCCGGCCAAATCACCTATCGCCCCCTCGTTCATGGAAGTGAGCTTGCTTGCAACGTCCTCGAGGCTCTTCCCGATAGGCGCGAGCGCATCGGCAAGGTGCCTTGGCAAACCGCTAGATAGGGCCTCGTCGATACTGCGTCCGATGCTAACTGCGATCTCAGTACTGAATTTCTTCAAACCCGCCGTTTGCTCTTTGGTTTCCTTCAGATGCTCAAATGCAAGATATTCGGATGTCACAAAGACCATCTTCCGCTCCAACGCAAAAGATAGCTCATCGAATCCGGCTTCGATTCTGGAAGTCCCATACCTGAGCACCAGAGTAAGTACTATGGAGCCGCCGAGACCAGCGATTGAGGTATAGAATTTGAACGACGCGGCGTGCAGGAGGTCCTTTAGAGCGTCCTGGCTCGCTCCCAAGTCCGTCGCATTCTTAATCGCGTCCGTGGTGAAATGGAGCGCACTCACTAATCCAAAGAACGTGAGCAAGAGCCCGACCCCCACGAGAAGATTGGGCATTGCTCTAAAAATTGCAAATCGCAATCCCGCTTCGGTCACATTGAAATACAGCTGCGGCCGGGCAGCATTACGGACGACCTGCAATGGATGATCTTCATCAGGCTCGATAAGCGTCTCTCGGAATTTCTGCCACGCGTGGCGTAGATAGCTGCTGCTGAGCATAAACCGATCGACTATCGGCATCGACGCAGTGAAATTCTGTTGATCAGGTATTTTCGCTATCGCCCTCGTTCGCCGCTTAAGCGCTATGCGGATACGGGCAACGTTGAAAAGAAATAGAGCACACAAGAGTAGGGATGCACCAAAGATGACGAACGCGAGCGCCGGCGCGACATCTTCATTCTTAAAGAAGTTGAATAATGGTTGGATCGATTCTCTGGTCCAGCCACCGATCTCAAGAAAACTCGGAAAAGTCCCGAATTGATCGCCCATCCTCGACCCGACCCAAGTGAGATTTCAGCAACTGAACGTCCGGCGTTTGTGCGTCGCAACAACACCGCATTAAGATTTCTTCAAAGGCAGCAAACTCTAATGCATGTTGGTCTGGTTGTGTATCGACGTTACACATCTTTTCTTACCGTCACCGCAATACTTTAGCCGATAGCCCGGCAACTTCAGTTCAGGTCTAGGAAGTGCTCGTCTTCCCTTTCCGCGATACAAATGGGACGCTGTGATGTGGCCGGCGACGCGTTAGCCGCTCTCCCCCTACCCCCGAAAATCAATACTCCGCAGCACGATCCCGGGCGGGGTGCCCTCAAACTCGGTCGCGCGGTACTTGCTCGCGGCTTGCGCTTCGATGC
Source organism: Bradyrhizobium sp. S3.3.6 (assembly GCF_040546905.1). NCBI lineage: Bacteria > Pseudomonadati > Pseudomonadota > Alphaproteobacteria > Hyphomicrobiales > Nitrobacteraceae > Bradyrhizobium > Bradyrhizobium sp. S3.3.6. Next base: position 1,490 of record NZ_JBEPOT010000018.1, read on the forward strand.
GGTCGCGGAGGCGGGTGAACTGGGCTTCGCGCTCGTTGTGGCGGGCCTTGGGGCCGCGCTCGAGATCGTCCATGGCGGAGGTCGAGATCGCGCACGGGACTTCCTTAGGCCCGTCCTGCATCGAGAACTGGACGATCCCGCGGTCCTGTTCGTGGCCGATGAAACGGCCGCTGGTGAGGGTCATGGGGTGCTCCTTTGACGCGGGTTGCTGGCTGAGAATTGAACGCGGTGTGACGGCGGTGGTTCGCTGCCATCTCTCGGTGTTGGCGGCCGGAACCTTGGCGAAGGCGGATGCGGGTGGCGGTGTCTCTGCAGGCGAGAACCCCAGTGAGGAGAGAGCCCTCACCCGCCGCGCGCGGGACGATGCTTCGCATCGCCCGGGGCGCGTCGACCTCTCCCGCAGGCGGGAGAGGTGTCCTCGCGGCGGCTTCAGTTGTCCCCGCCTAATCTCGCGAAATCGTCGAACAGGGCGGCCACCAGCGCGCGGTGGCGGGTGTCTTCGGTGGGGAGGCTGGCGGCGTAGAGGTTGAGGAGATAGCGCGCCTTCACGGCGGCTTCGGCCCAGGAGCCGGCGGGCACCGTCATCAGGCGGTTCTCGAGATCGGCCTCGCGCTCGCGCAGCTGCCTCACATTGCTCTCGACCTCGGCCAGCGCACGGCGCAGGTCGGTCGCCTTCTGGGCGGCCATGCCGCGGTGCTTGTCGAGATCGACGGGAATCTCAGTCATTGGCGAGGCTCTTGGGCGACGCTCGCGTCGGACGCTATCGCATCCGCAAGATCGGGCGCGCGGATCGACAGCGTCTCCATGGAGCCGAGCACACCGTCCACGGGCACGACGATCGACGTGCCGACACGGCGGCAGGCCGAGAACATCTCGCGCTCGATCGTCTCTTCGTCGGCGATCACCTGATAGCTGCCGGCCGGCAGCATCCGATCGATACCGTGGATGCGGAACGGATGCCTGAACGTGACGGTCTCCCGCCGCGAACGGATGGTCATGCACGCCTGCCTTCCTGCGAGAGCGGCCCCAGCCGACGCCAGCTTGGTTGCAACCATGCGCTCTCGGCACGCCAATAGCCAGCACTATCAATACCGCGGCTTGTACGCGGCGTTTTAGGCCTCGCTAGTTTTAGGCCTCGCTAATGGTGTGGTGCAGGCGTAGGCTCGACGCATCACCGCAACTCAGACGGGCATTGCCATGGCCAGGCCGATCCGCGTGCCCTATCTGATCTGGGCGACCGGCGAATACGGCAGCGCCCATCACGGCCGCAGCGACGCCAATGTCGCGCTCCGGATGGCGCGAAAGCTGCTGCGCGACGGCTTCATGGAGGTGCGCGTCTGCACGCCGCGCGGACGCGTGCTGCAATCGGACGAACTGGACGACCTCAAACCCGCACAGGAGACCAACATCATGGCCAAGGGACAGCAACGCAGCAATCGCGAAGCCAAGAAGCCGAAGAAGGACAAGACCAAGGTGATCGCCGCGGCCCCGACCCGCAAGGACGCCTGGCAGCCGGAGATCGGACAGGGGAAGAAGAAGTAGGTCTTTCTTCACCTCCCCCCGCTTGCGGCAAGGCAATCGCATATGGGAGCGATTCCCCTGTGGCTATCCTTCGAGACGCCCGCCGTTGGCGGGCCCTCAGGATGAGGACCGAGAGTGCAGCCGTAGTTTTGACGGCACCGGTGCCGCTTAGCCTCATCCTGAGGAGACCGCGAAGCGGTCGTCTCGAAGGACGAGGCGTGCACTCAGGCCGTGCCTCGCAAGCGGGGCGAGGGAGCGCACCGCCGTTGTCGAGGGCGTAGCCCGCGTCTCCTCGCTGTCGCGCTTTTGCGCTATACTCGTCCCGGTAGCATCAGCGGGAGGGGCAGCGCTGTGGAGCACGATCACAAACTTGAGCCGAAGAACCTCGTCATCTGCTGCGACGGCACCGGCAACGAGATCTCGGAGAACATCTCCAACGTCCTGAAGCTCTATCGCTGCCTGCGCAAGACCGACAAGACCGAGCCGCGGCAGATGGTGTTTTACGATCCCGGCGTCGGCACGGTGACGGAGCCGTCGACGTGGAACAGGTGGAAGGCTGACATCAACCTGGTGCTGGGGCTCGCCACCGGCTACGGGCTCGATGACAACGTGCTCAACGCCTACTGCTTCCTGGTCGAGCATTACGCGCCGGGCGACCGCATCTACCTGTTCGGCTTCTCGCGCGGCGCCTACACCGTGCGGGTGCTGGCGGGGCTGATCCACAAGGTCGGGCTGATCTCGCCCGAGCAGGCGAACCTCGCAGGCTCGGGCCTCGTCGCCTACAAGCAATATTCCGGACTCGGGCGCGGCAACGACATCGAGGACCTCAAGGACAGCGGCAGCGACGAGGATGGGCCGCTGCCGAAGGACCAGTTCGATCTCGCCGCGCAATTCGCCCGCATCACCTCGTCGCGCTGGCCGACCATCCATTTCATCGGCGTCTGGGACACGGTGGCGAGCGTGATCGTGCCGCGCGCCGACCGGCTGTATTGGCCGAGCCTGGAGGAGCTGGCCTTCACGCTGCGCAATCCGAGCGTTCAGATTTTTCGCCAGGCGATCGCGATCGACGAGCGGCGCTGTATGTTTCGCCTCAAGGCGTATGAGGAGCCGCAGGAGTACTGGAGCAACCGCTTCGTGCCCGACCACAGGAAGGAGAAGCAGGACATCCTGCAGGTGTGGTTCGCCGGCGTGCATTGCGACGTCGGCGGCGGCTATCCCGAGGCCGAGAGCGCGGAATCGAAATACCCGCTGCTCTGGATGATCGACGAGGCGGGACGCGCCGGGCTGAACTTCAACCCGCGCACCGTGAACCAGCTCGCCTGGGGCATCCAGCGCAAGGCCTCGCCGTTCCAATACGTCCCGCCGGCTTTTACCGGCAAGGCGGGCGTGCTGCACAATTCGATGAGCGCGGCCTGGCGCGTGCTGGAATTCTTGCCGAAGCGCGCGAGCTACAAGGAATGGCCGGCGCGCAAGGTGTTTTTGGGCAAGGTGTTTTTGGGCTTCTACATCCCCGATTGCGAGCCGCGGCTGATCCCCGAAGGCGCGCATGTGCATGAGAGCGTGTTGAAGCGGATGGCGGTGGAGCCGGACTATCGGCCGGTGAATATGCCGAAGGATTTTGTGACGGTGCCGATGCCGGTGGCGCCGGGGGTGGGCGCCGAGGCGGAGGAGATCGTGGCGGGATGACTGGTGGGGGTGTGAACCCGTGGCCTCTCCTCTCGTCATTGCGAGCGAAGCGAAGCAATCCAGAGTTTTTCCGCGGGTGGCAGACTGGATTGCTTCGCTGCGCTCGCAATGACGGAGAGTGTAGAGACGGCGTCGCGCTACACTCCCGGCGGTGCCTGAGGCGGCCACGGCACCCCACCCCGCTACCGCAACATTCCCCGATCGCCGCTACTTTTCATTAAAATTCTCACCGCGACCTCAACGTGATCGCATCATCTCATCGGCATCATTGCAACCTGCCACCGCGTTGTCCGCGGTATTGGAGGAGAGTGCCAATGCATCCGCGCCGACATGCTCGCGTGAAACCCGCAGGCCTGGTGTCCCGCCAGGCCAAGATCATCACCGACGCGCGTGCGCCGGTCATCGTCTGTACACTGGTGGACTATTCGCCGGGCGGCGCCTGCATCGATCTCGGCGGACAGGTGAAGATTCCCGACCGGTTCGAGCTGCTGCACGTCAACACCAAGAAACGCTGCCGCATCGCCTGGAAGCGCGGCACGCGCGTGGGCGTGGTGTTTTAGAGAGGGACTACTCCCGCATCCTCGCCTTTGTGCCCGCGACGATCTGCATCGAGACGCCCCCGATCCAGCCGGCGAACACCAGCCATGTGGCCGCATCGTGCGGATCGAGCCGCAGCACGATGACGGCCACTGACGCGAGCGAGGCGAGCGTGGCGCAGAGGGTGCCGGCGGAGCTCAAAATTTCCGCGGCGTCGATCTGGCTGTGGGCCGCGTCGAAGGGTAGTTGCGGCGTGTCGATGCCGAGATAGAAGCCGACGGCACCGAGCAGCATCATCAGCAGCAGAAAGCCCTGCGTGGTGAGCGACGGGATCGCCGATCCGACATGGGCGCCGACGAACAGCCCGCAGGCTGCGCCCGCCATCGCGAGCCCGATCCGTTCCAGCACATGGGCAGTCTTGCGGACACCAAATCGCATGCCGGGCCTCCGTGATGCCCCCCGGATGGGCGGAGGTTAGGCCTGTTTTGCCGCGGGTGGAAGGTTGGGGGAGTTACGGATGCGTGAGGTGCCCGGTTACTCCCTTACCGCGCCCCGAACGTGGTCTTGCCGAACAGCGCCTTCTGCGTCGACGGCTGCGAGCGCCAGTATTGCGGCGGGGCTTCGACTTCGCCGCCGATCTCGGCTGCGGCGTGCCAGCCCCAGCGCGGGTCGTAGAGCATGGCGCGGGCGAGCGCGACCATGTCGGCCTTGCCGGAGGCAACGATCTCCTCGGCTTGCCTGGCTTCCGTGATCAGGCCCACCGCGATGGTCGGCACTCCGGTCTCGCGCTTGATGACCTCGGCAAACCGCACCTGATAGCCGGGGCCGAGCGCGATCTTCTGCAGCGGCGAGACGCCGCCGGAGGAGGCATCGATCCAGTCGACGCCGCGCGCCTTCAGCACTTTGGCAAACTCGATGGTCTGCGCCAGATCCCAGCCGCCCTCGACCCAATCGGTCGACGACACCCGCATGCCGACCGGCTTGTCGTGCGGGACCACCGCGCGCACCGCGTCGTAGATTTCGAGCGGGAAGCGCATGCGATTTTCAAGTGACCCGCCATATTCGTCGGTGCGCTTGTTCGAGATCGGCGACAGGAATTGATGCATGAGATAGCCGTGCGCGCCGTGCAGCTCGATCGCGTCGATGCCGATGCGCATCGCGCGCCTGGCGCTGTCGACAAAGGCCTCGCGGATGCGCTTCAGACCGCTCGCATCGAGTGCCAGCGGCGCGGCCTCGCCCTCCTTGTGCGGCAGCGCCGACGGCGCCACCGGCTGCCAGCCGCCTTCGCTTTGCGGGATCAGCTGGCCGCCGTCCCAGGGCCGCGCGCTGGAAGCCTTGCGGCCCGCATGGGCGAGCTGCATCGCGATCGCCGTGGTGGAATGCTTGCGGACCGAGGTGAGGATCTGCTTCAGCGCGGCCTCCGCGGCGTCGCTGTAGAGCCCGAGACAGCCCGGCGTGATGCGGCCGATCGCCTCGACATGGGTGGCCTCGATGCAGAACATCGACGCGCCCGACAGCGCGAGATTGTTGATGTGGGTGAAATGCCAGTCGGTGGGAACGCCGTCTTCGGCCGAATACTGGCACATCGGCGACACCACGACGCGGTTCTTCAAGGTCAGGCCGCGCAGCTTGATCGGGGAGAACAGGGCGCTCATGCGGGGGATCCGGGAATGGAGGGATGAAAGCGATTGCATGAAGTCTAGTAGGCCGACGGCGAATTGCCAGTTGCGCAGGCGGCATGGCCGCTGGCGGCCCCATGCATTGCGGGCACGACGGGCCGTCGTCACGGAACAGGCGACTAATCCACCAGGGTGAACTGCAACAGCAGGGTGCGCTGGAGCAGCGAAAAATTATCGTCCGACACCATTGTCAGCACGGTCTCGCCCTCCGCCGTGACGTGGGCGTCGATGCCTTCCATGTTGTCGATCTCATGGCCGAGATCGGCCTCGAACAGCACGGGGCCGTCGACCACTGCGCCGGGCGATATTGCCTTCAACGGGAGCGACCGGATGCGGATGTTGATGCCGGTGAACCAGGAGAATTTGCGCTCGAGGATCAGCAACTCGCCTGACGGCAGCAGCACGGCGTCGCTGATGAACTGCTTGTCGGTGCGCTTGATGCTGAACTGGCCGGGCGAGGGACCACCGATCAAGAAGCCGATCAGATTGCCGTCGGCATCGAAGCCGCCTTCAGACAGGGCGATCAGCGTGCCCGCGAGCGGCTGGCCCTTCATCTCCCTGGGCACGAACACCAGCGCCTCAAGGCCTTTGTTGTAGGGCAGTTTTCGCAGCGCGGGCGGCGTCGGCACCACCTCGCCGCGGGCACGGGTGCCGCCTTTGGCGAAATCGAAGCGCATGATCTGGTTGACGCGCTCGAGCCCGACATAGACCAGCGAGCCGTCGCGCGCGAGCGACTCGGTGTCGTACCAGAGCCGCTTCTCCGTGATCGGCCGCCCCTCGGCGTTGAGCATCGGCGCGGCCTCGACGTCGTCGAGCCCGGTCATCTTGCTGCCGGAATAGCGGATGGCGCCGGTGAACCAGGTGCCTTGATCTGACAGCGCGAGAAAACGCCCGCCCTTGTCGTCGAGGAAGCGGAAGCCGGACAGCCCGCCAAAACCGCGATGCGGTGAGGTCAGCACCAGACCGCTGCGATATTGCAACGAGCCGAACCGCACGCGCGAACGGTCGCGCGGCTCGAAGTCGGGAATCGGCCGCGCGTTGACCTCGATGCTGACGGGCTCGGTGACGGCGTGCTCGGCCCGCGCCGGCTTTGGCGCGGACTGCGCTTGCGCGAGCCGGGGGAGCGCGAGAGTGGAAAATCCCGCCGCCGCGTGGCCAAGAAAGCCGCGGCGGGATTGATGCGTGCTCACGAATGCAGTTTGCGTCGCGGGCGATTGGGAGCTTGCGTGGGCGCGGTGTTGGTCTCGCTGAACAGTTCGGCGAGCTTCTCGGTGATGGCGCCGCCGAGCTCTTCGGCGTCCACGATCGTCACCGCGCGGCGGTAGTAGCGCGTCACGTCGTGGCCGATGCCGATCGCGATCAGCTCGACCGGCGAGCGGGTCTCGATCTCCTCGATGATGTGGCGCAGGTGCCGCTCGAGATAGTTGCCGGGGTTGACCGACAGCGTGGAATCGTCGACCGGCGCGCCGTCCGAGATCATCATCAGGATCTTGCGCTGCTCGGCCCTCGCCAGCAATCGCTTGTGCGCCCAGTCGAGCGCCTCGCCGTCGATGTTCTCCTTCAGCAGCCCCTCGCGCATCATCAGGCCGAGGTTCTTTCGCGCGCGGCGCCACGGGGCGTCGGCGGACTTGTAGATGATGTGGCGGAGATCGTTGAGGCGGCCGGGACTGGCCGGCTTGCCGGCGGCAAGCCACGCCTCACGCGATTGCCCGCCCTTCCAGGCGCGCGTGGTGAAACCGAGGATCTCGACCTTGACGCCGCAACGCTCCAGCGTGCGCGCGAGAATGTCGGCGCAGGTCGCGGCGACCGTGATCGGACGGCCGCGCATCGAGCCGGAATTGTCGAGCAGCAACGTCACCACGGTGTCGCGGAACGTCGCCTCCTTCTCGTGCATGAAGGACAGCGGATGATGCGGGTCGGTCACCACGCGCGACAAGCGCGCGGGATCGAGGATGCCTTCTTCGAGATCGAACTCCCAGGCGCGGTTCTGCTGTGCCATCAGGCGCCTCTGAAGCCGGTTGGCGAGGCGGGCGACGATGCCCTGGAGGTGCGCGAGCTGCTTGTCGAGATAGGCGCGCAGGCGCTCCAGCTCGTCATGGTCGCAGAGATCTTCGGCGGCGATGACCTCGTCGAACTTGGGCGCGAAGGCGTGATATTCCGGCCCGCGCGGCTCGTTCTTGCCATGCGCGTTCGGACGCGTCGCCTCGCCCGGCGTCTCGTCGTCGCCGAGCTCGCCGTCGTCCAGGGTATCCGACGTCGAGGCTTGCGCGCTTTCCATCGCGCTGTCGCTCATATCCTCGCTCGAGGCCTGCGCCTGGTCTGCGCTCATCTCCTGCGCGGCGTCGGAATCGGGCGAACCCTCGGCACCGGACTGGTCGTTGTCGCCGTCCCGGTTCTCGTCGTCGTCCTCATTGTCCTCGCTGTCGGCGCTGCGCTCGTCGCCGAGCTCGAGCGCCGTCAAGAGATCGTGCACGGCGTCGCCGAACCTGGTCTGGTCCTCGACGAGGTTATCAAGCCGGTCGAGCCGCCTGCCGATCTTGTCCTCGAGAATGGGGCGCCAGAGATCGACCATCTTCTTCGCAGCCGTTGGCGGCGCCATACCGGTCAGGCGCTCGCGCACCAGCATTGCCAGCGCGTCGGCGAGCGGCGCGTCGGCGCGGTCGGTGATCTCGTCGAACTTGCCGCGATGAAAGTGATCGTCGAGCATCGCGGTGAGGTTCCTGGCAACGCCCGCCATGCGGCGCGCGCCGATCGCCTCGACGCGGGCCTGCTCGACCGCCTCGAACACGCCGCGCGCCTGCGGATTGCCGGGCATCAGCTTGCGATGCAGCTTTGCGTCGTGACAGGCGATCTTGAGCGCGATCGAATCGGCGTGGCCGCGCACGATCGCGGCATCCCGCTTGGTCATTTTTCGCGCGGGCTCCGGCAGCCGCGCCTTGCCAGGCGCAAGGCCCGGGCGCTCGGCCGCGAAGCTCACCTCGAGCTCGGGCGACTTCGCGATCGCCTTCAGGCAGGACGCCACCGAGCGCTTGAACGGCTCGGTCGGCGCTTCCTTGGTGTTGCGGAATTTGGAGTTGGAGGTGGTCATCTGACCCTATCTGTCGTCCCGGCGAAGGCCGGGACCCATAACCACCGGCCGCTCTTGTGTCAGGAAACTATCGGTGACGTTCAATCGAGAGATCAGCTGAGCGCCACGTTGACGGCCGATTCCGGCAGCTCCGCGTTGAAGCAGCGCTGATAGAACTCGGCGACCAGGGGACGCTCGAGCTCGTCGCACTTGTTGAGGAAGGTGACGCGGAACGCGAAGCCGATATCGCCGAAAATGTCGGCGTTCTCAGCCCAGGTGATCACCGTGCGCGGGCTCATCACCGTCGACAGATCGCCATTGGCGAAGGCGTTACGGGTGAGATCGGCGAGGCGCACCATCTTGTTGACGATGTCGCGGCCTTCCTGGGTGCGATAGTGCTTGGCCTTCGCCAGCACGATCTCCACTTCCTCGTCATGGCTGAGGTAGTTGAGCGTGGTGACGATCGACCAGCGGTCCATCTGGCCCTGGTTGATCTGCTGGGTGCCGTGATAGAGGCCCGAGGTGTCGCCGAGGCCGACCGTGTTGGCCGTCGAAAACAGCCGGAACGACGGGTGCGGCTTGATCACCTTGTTCTGGTCGAGCAGCGTCAGGCGGCCCGAGACCTCCAGCACGCGCTGGATCACGAACATCACGTCCGGGCGGCCGGCGTCGTATTCGTCGAACACCAGCGCGACGTTGTGCTGCAACGCCCAGGGCAGGATGCCGTCACGGAATTCGGTGACCTGCTTGCCGTCGCGGACCACGATCGAGTCCTTGCCGACGAGATCGATACGGCTGATGTGGCTGTCGAGGTTGACGCGCACGCAGGGCCAGTTCAGGCGGGCTGCGACCTGCTCGATATGGGTGGATTTACCGGTGCCGTGATAGCCGGTCACCATCACGCGGCGGTTACGGGCAAAGCCGGCGAGAATGGCAAGCGTGGTGGCGCGGTCGAAACGGTAGTCGGAATCGACTTCGGGCACATGAGGATCGACTTCGGAATAGGCCGGCACTTCGAGATCGCTGTCGATCCCGAATACCTGGCGCACCGACACCTTCATGTCGGGCAGACCGGAAATTTCCTCAACTTTGGACAAGGCGGCGGTCGTCATCAATCCTCCGAGATCCCGGGCGATCCCGAGACCAGTTATTTGCACGTTGGCTGCGGCTGGGTGCGATTGCGAACCTATCAGAGACCACGGGCCTGCAGAAGCCCGCGCGCCAATCAAAGTTCCATTGTCTTTTCATTTAGATAGGCAAGGAACGCGATTTTGGGAAGGCTGCCCTGCAAATCTCGCCCAAATTTCGCGCCGGACAGGCGCCCTGCCCAGGCGAATGGCACTTTCACCGCCTCTCACTACTTGTGTAAGGGTCTGAACCCGAATGCCCCAGCCCACTACAGAGACGACGTGACGTCATTCCTTGATCCCCTGATATCCTTCGTCTCAGTCCACGCGTGGCTGGCCTATCTGACCCTGTTCCTGGCAGCGCTTCTCGAAGCCGTGCCGGTGGTGGGGTCGGTGATCCCGGGCTCGACCATCATCCTGGCGCTGAGCGCCCTGATTCCGGGCGGCGACCTGAAGCTGCAATGGGTGCTGCTCGCGGCCGCCGTTGGCGCCGTGCTGGGTGACGGCTCGGCTTACTGGATCGGGCACCGGCAGCAGCGCAAGATCCTCAACACCTGGCCGATGACCAATTATCCGCGCGTGGTCGAGGAGAGCGAAACCTTCTTCCACCGCTTCGGCACCTGGGCGGTGTTCTTCGCCCGCTTCGTGCCGCCGATCCGCGCCTTCGTGCCGGTGACCGCCGGTGCGCTCGGCATGGCGCCGGCAAAGTTCTACGCGGTGAACATCCCCGCGATCCTGGTCTGGGCCCCGGCCCATGTGCTGCCGGGCGTGCTGGCGGTGTCGGCCTTCCACCAATATTTCGGGGTGCCGCACGAGGGGCATCCGGTCAAACACATCTGGATTTTGACCGTGGTCGCCGTCGCGATCGTGCTGGGCGTGACGGTTTGGATCATCCGTCGCCGGAACGGCGACGGCATCGCGGCAGCGGCGAAGCCGCGGGTCTGAACGGGCTCGGCCGGCAGCACAAGAGGCGGGCGCCTGGAGCGCTCCGTTGCCTAAATTGCGGTCCGCTGCGCATCCGCGATGCGCAAATATTTGCCAGCGGGATGAGTTGTCGATTAATTGCTTCACGGCGCGTTGCCTTCGGATGACCCTCATCCAATCGCAGGCCGGCCGTTGCGGCCGCCGACGTTCCTGGGGGTGGTTGCATGCGCTCGAACACAGCTCTTCGCGTGGTTTTGTTGGCGATCTCGACGTATGCGGTCGGCCTGAATTCCGGCGTCGGAGCTAAAGCCGAAGATGTGCTGAAGGCACGGCTTGCGCAGAATCTCGGACCGATTTCGGGTCTCGCGATCGTCGCCAAGACCAAAGGCCTGTTCGCCAAGCAGGCGCTCGATATCTCCGTTTCGAACTTCACCAGCGGAAAGCAGTGCCTCGATACGGTGGTCGGAGGAGGAGCGGATATCGCAACGACCGCCGAAGCGCCGGTAACGGCGGCCGCAATGGCCCAGCAGCCGATCGCCTTCGTCGCCGGCATGGAATACTCGGATCTGAAGACGGTGACGGCCGCGTCCGCGGCGATCAGGACCAAGGCCGACTTGCGCGGCAAGCGCATCGGCTTCACGGCCGGGACGGGCAGCGAGGTCTACACAGCGGTCCTGTTAAAGGCGGCCGGATTGACCGCCAAGGACGTTACGCTCGTCAATCTTCGCCCGCAGGAGATGCTTCCCGCCCTGGCGGCGGGGAGCATTGATGCATTCGATACCTGGGAGCCGCATGTGGCGAATGCAAGGAAAGCTCTCGGCGAGGGTGCCGTCCTGCTCGACACCAAGGGGCTCTACTCGGAGACGTTCAACGTCGTTGTGATGCGGTCCTATCTGGAGGCCAACCCTGCGGTCATCGGCAAATTCCTGGCTGCCCTCATTGAGGCCGAAGGCTGGGTCAAGGCTCATCCGGATGAAGCGATTGACATCATTGCCACGGCGACCGGCATGAAACGCGACGAGCTGACGCTGATCTGGCCGGACTACGTCTATCATGTGCGCCTTGACGACAAGCTGCTCGAGACGCTCAAGACGCACGCGGCCTGGCGGCTCGCAACCGGCAATCATCCGCCCGGGGCCGGGATGCCCGATTTCTTACAGATCATCGCGACTGCGCCATTGAAGGCACTTGATGCCGCACGTGTGACGCTGTCGGCCAATCCATGAGCGTCGGCAGACGCAGCCGTGCGAACGCGGCCGGGCGCCTTAGCGTGCTTGTCGGCGTGCTCTCCGTGCCCACCTTCGTCGGCGTATGGGAATTGATCGCCCGATCTCGGATCGTCAACGCGGTGCTGTTTCCGCCGCCTTCGACGGTCGCCGTCGCCGTCCTCGACTGGATCCATAGCGGCCAGTTTTTCGGCGACCTTTCCGCGAGCCTCTTCCGCGTCACTGCGGGATTTTTGATCGGTGCCACTGGTGGGATCGTGCTCGGCGTCCTGACAGGCGAGTTCAGGCTAGTCTCGAGCCTGCTCTCCCCTTTGTTCCACATTCTTCGCCCGATCCCTCCAATCGCCTTTGTGCCGATCGTGATCCTGTGGTTTGGGCTGTCGGAGGCCGGCAAACTGTTTCTGGTCGTCTGGGGTGTGTTCTTCACCGTGTGGCTCGCGACCCATATCGGCGTGCGGAAGGTCGATCGCGGCCTCATTCGCGCCGCGCTGATGCTCGGCACGCCGCGCCGGCAGATGCTATCGGAGATCGTCCTGCTGGGTGCGCTTCCCTACATTGTCGTCGGCCTGCGCACCGCCGTCAGTATCTCCTTTTACACGCTGGTCGCCGCCGAGCTGGCGGGCGCGTTTGCGGGCATCGTCTACCGGATCGAGATTGCGCAACAGAACATGCAGACAGGACAGGTCATGGGAGGCCTGGCGGCGCTCGGACTGCTCTCATTCGTGGCCGATCGTTCCTTCGCGGCCATTGCCGAACGCGCCGTATGGTGGCGATGATGCACAACCCGCTTCGTCCGGCCCAGCCGCTCCGGCTGGTGGATGCTCCGCCCGCGCCTTCATCAACAACGCCTCGGGCGATCATCCGCGTCGAGGATCTGAGCATCGTCTTCGATGTGCCGCGCGGCCAGGTTATCGCGGTGGACCGGGTGTCTCTGGCCGTCATGCCGGGCGAATTCGTCTCGCTCGTCGGCCCGTCGGGCTGCGGCAAATCTACACTCCTGAATGCGATGGCCGGTCTCGAGCGGCCGTTCGAAGGCCTGGTGACGGTGGCCGGCGAGCCGATGCTGGGACCCAGACCCGATATCGGGATGGTGTTCCAGCAGCCGCATCTGTTCCCGTGGAAATCGGTGCGCCGCAATATCGCGCACGGACCGCGCGCGCTCGGCAAGTCGAAAACGGAGGCGCTGCGGATCGCGGACGACCTGATCGAAATGATCGGGCTGACAAAATTCGCCAACGCCTATCCGCATACGCTTTCAGGCGGCATGCAGCAGCGAGTCGCGATCGCCCGCGCTCTCGCAAACCAGCCGCGCGTCCTGCTGATGGATGAACCGTTCGGCGCTTTGGACGCGCAGACCCGGGCGGTGATGCAGGATAACCTTCTCGAACTTCGCGGCCGGATCAACGCCACCATCGTTTTCGTCACGCACGACATCGACGAAGCCATTCTCCTGTCCGATCGGGTGCTGATCATGAGCGCCGGGCCGGGTCGTATCCTGCGCGATCTTTCCGTAGGCCTGCCGCGCCCGCGCTCGAGCGCCATCCTGACCGACCCCGCCTATCTCGCCCTCAAGCGGGACTGCCTCGATCTGATCCGGAGCGAAGGCCGCAAGGCGTTCGAGCAAATGGAAACGGTCGCCTAGCGCGTGTCCTCATAGCGCGAGCTGGCATGGCTCTTGAATGGCATCGCCCGGCTACGAGGGAGCGGGCAGATGGCAGCGGCAACTCTCAGGACTACGGCCGGGATCATGCTGGCGGAGTCCGATACTCTGGTCAGCTCATTGCCAGGCTTCCTCGATCCCTTAGGTGAGGCTGACCGCCGTCGCGTCCTTGCCATCGGCCGCAAGGAGGTGCTGGAAACCGGCAAGCATATCTGGCGCCAGGGCGACACGCAGAACGGCATCTATCTGATCGAGTCCGGCCGGATCCGCAGCTATTACGCAGCCCCTTCCGGGCGCGAGGTGACGCTCGCCTACTGGTTTGCCGGCAATTTCATCGGCGGGCCGGACCTGTTCGGAGCCGGCGCGCATATGTGGTCTTCGGTTGCAGTTGAGCGCAGCCGGCTCCTGTTTCTGCCCGGCGCCACCCTGCGCGAACTTGCACTTCAATCGGCGACCATCGCGGTTGCTCTTCTGGATGCGCTGGCGTTCAAGGCCAGGTGCTACTCGGCGATGGCGCAGATGCTCGGCACGCGGTCGGTGACCGAGCGGTTGCAACGCCTGCTGATCTTTCTCTCGAAGATCTACGGATCGCAGCAGGGCCGCCAGATCGTGATCGGCATTCCGTTCACCCACAGCGATCTCGCCAACCTGATCGGGGCGACCCGACAATGGGTGACGGTGCAGCTCTCGCGCATGCAGGCGAGAGGCGTCATCCGCTACGACAGGGGCCTCATCGTCATCCTGAATTTGCGCGCCCTCGATCTCGAACTCGTCTAGCCGGCGGCCGGCGAATAGACCTTGAGACCGAACAGAGCTCCGCCTTCGTCAGGCTGCCATCGCGATGCAAAATCCAGAAGGGCATGGTCGTGCCATGCGGGCGCCAGCAGGGTGACGCCCATGGGCATGCCGGTGGGGAGCGCTGCATTGGGAAGCGCTACCGCGCAGAGGTCCAGAAGATTGGCGAAGTAGGAGTAGTAACCAAGGCTGTTATTGAGCTTGATGGGGTCCTGAAGCATATCCGCAATGGTGTAGGGACGCGGTGCGGTGGGCACCACAAGCACATCCATCTCTTCAAAGAACAGCCGGACCTGCCGCCGCAGCTTCAAGAGACGGTGTTGTGCCGCGAATGCGTCCGCCCCGGTGAACTGCGCCGCGGAGCGCAGGACCTTGCGCGTAACCTCCAGCAGCTCACCATGATCGATGTCGAGGAGCCTGCTGATCGACGCGTAGCGTTCGGCGATCCATGGCCCCGAAAACAGCATTTCGCCGGCTTCAGTGAAAGGCGTGAAGTCAATCTCGATGGCTTGGCCTCCCAACCGCACGAGCCTCTCGCAGGCCCGTTCGTACAGCGCGTCGCATTCGGGCATACCGAATGAATTCAGCTGACGAGCGGAAATACGTCCGAAGTGGAATTCGCGGGGAAAGACCGATGACAGGCCGGGCGCTTGACGGCTGTATGGATCTTCGTCGTCGAAGCCCTCGACGAGCCCCAGCAACAGTTTGCCCTCGGCGGCTGAATTGCAAAAGATCGACGGACAATCGAGCGTCGGGCAGTTCGGGACCAGCCCACGGGATGAAACCAGGCCGACCGTCGGCTTGACCCCGATGATGCCGTTGAAACCTGCCGGTATCCGGCCGGAGCCGCCGGTGTCGGTTCCGAGCGAAAAAGCAATATGGCCGGAGGCAACGGCGACGGCCGAGCCCGAGCTCGATCCACCCGCGACATAGCGATCGTCGGCGGCGCTCGGACAGGCGCCGTGAGGTGACCTCGCGCCGGAGAGCCCGGTGGCGAACTGATCCAGGTTTGTCTTGCCGAGACAGATGGCACCCGCTGCGATCAGGCGCTCGACGCACCGAGCCGACCGCTCGGCAACATGAGCGAATGATGGGCAGGCCGCGGTGGTCGACATGCCCGCCACGTCGATGTTGTCCTTCACGCCGAAAGGCACACCGAGGAGCGGTAGGAATTCGCCCTGCGCGCCGCGCCCCGCGAGATTTTCGGCCTCCGCCAGCGCCTCCGCCATCGGCCTCACATAGACCCAGCAGTTGCGGTGTTGGTCCCTTTCGATGCGCTCGTATGCCGTTGCAATGGCTGACGTGAGTTCGGCGCGCGAGCGAACGGCTCGGCTTCGGCTAGGCAGGGCGGCTTGCGACACGAATTGCTCCCGGGGAGATCGAAGATGCTGGAAGCGTGCCCGGGGGCCGACGATACGGAAAGCAATTAAGCGCCTCTCCGGTCGCCGCGCTAAAGCGCTCTCCTCCGGATGAGTCGCATCGGCAGCCCCTTTGCGGGACGTAGCGTAATGCGCTGAAGGGGCCAGACCTCGGCGTGCGGCAGCAGCTGCATCTCGAAATGACGGGTCAAGACAGCAAGTACGATTGCAGCCTCCTGCAGGGCAAAAGACGAACCGATACAGGTCCGAGGCCCAACCCCGAAGGGCATATAGGCGAAACGTGGAATTCGGCCGCGGGCCTCCGGTAGAAACCGGGAAGGGTCGAATGCATCCGGGCGGCTCCATAGCCCGCGATGTCGATGGAGAACATAGGGCGCTATCACGATCAGAGACCGCGGCTTGACCGGGATTTCACCCAACACATCGGCATCGACCGCGGCCCGGCTGAGTGCGGCGATCGGCGGGTAGAGGCGAAGCGTTTCCTCGATCACTGCCTTAGTCACGATCAGCCGGTCGGCCAGGTCATCCCTCGGATTCGACAATTCCCGTTGTGCTTCCTCCACGACGAGCGATCGCCACTCCGGTACCTGTGAAAGCAGAAAGATCGACCAGGCGAGTGTATTGGCAGTTGTCTCATGTCCCGCCGAAAGAAAAGTGAGGATGTTCGAGCGAACCTCTGTCGGGCTGAGTTGCCGTCCGGTCGACGGATCCAGCGAACGTAACAGCAGCGTCAAAAGATCATCTGGCCCGTCGTGTGTGGCAAGGGCCGCAAGCCTTTGGTACCTCGCGTGTATGATCGTATCGATCACCGCTTCGAAGTAAGCCATCGTGTGACGCAAGCGGCGATAACCCGGACGTGGCACGAATTTGGGCACGCCGAACAGATCCAGCATCCCTATGCGGCCGATCACGCTGAAATAGGCATTCATCGCCACTCGAAATTCATCGAAGTCGCCGCCGATCCCGCCAGAAAAGATCGTGACTGCGAGCACGTTCAAAGTGACCAGAGTCATCTCTGCAGCGACGTCGACCGTGGCGCCAGGCTCCAAGCTTGTCCATCTTGCGGCCAGTCCGTTCGCGGCCGACAACATGGCCTTCGTGAAAGAGTTGACGGTTCTGCGAGCGAACACGGGTGCGAGTATTCGTCGTTGAAGCTCCCAACGCTCTCCTTCGACGCTCAACAAGCCATCGGACAGTCCAGACGAGAGAATGCGGCGTTGGATCGTATCTTTCTGATAGTTTCTTGAATTATCCATCAGCACGCGCTTGATGGCTTGGGGGTCATGAACCAGAAAAGCATCAGCGAACGGCAGGCGAAGCTTGGCTATTGGCTCCTCAAAAAAATCCGCGCTCCAGCATTCAAGCGGGTTTCGCCTCAGTTTGATTAATAGCTCGACAAATCCTGGCCGGGCTGGCGAAGGACGTGGCGCAGGCGGGCAATAGTCCAATTCGCGGCGATGTAACATGGCGCGATCAGAAGAAAAATAAGCCTGAACTGTAGCGGAACGGGAATAAGTGGCAATTGGTTCCTAGAGCCACTGGCTGTCCCTAAGCCCTCTCCACGAGCGCCGATCTCCGTCCCGGCGCCGGCCCCACATACCGTGCCCGCGGCCGGATCAGCTTGCCGAACTGCAATTGCTCGCTCGCATGCGCGATCCAGCCGACGCTGCGGGCCATGGCGAACAAAGCGAGCTCGCTGCCTCCCGGCAGGCGCAGTGCGTGCACGAGCACGGCGAGCACATAATCGATATTGACGAATTCTCCGGTCGCTTCCGCGATCCGCTCGGGCACCTCTTTGGTGAATTTGCGTGGCGCGCCGGCGCGGGCCAAGGCGTTCAGCAGCGACTTCGCGCGGGGATCGCCGCGCTTGTAGACGCCGTGGCCGAAGCCCGGAAAACGCTCACCGAGCGCAACGCGCTCGCGCACCATCGGCTCGACGTCGCGGTCGACCAGGGTCTTGACGAGTTGCGACGCCAGCACGCCGGCGCCGCCATGTTTTGGGCCTTTCAGCGCCGCGAGACCGGCGATGACGGAGTCGTAGAGATTGAGGCCGGTCGAGGCAGCGCAGCGCGCGGTGAAGGTCGAGGCATTCAGCTCGTGATCGGCCAGCAGCACCAGCGCGCGGCGGATCAGATCGGACGCGTGCTTGTTGTCGGGTGCCCAGACACGCGCGATCTGCTGATGCAGCGGCTCGGATGAAGACTCCGCATTGAGCATGGTCGCGACCAGCAGCCGGACGATGCGCGCGCCGACCATCGCGCGGCCATCGGGCGCGCGGGTGAACGCGCGGGTATCGGCGCTGCTCGCGAGCGCGAGCACCGCGATGGCGCGATCGATCGGAGCTGCGCGGCGCGCAGCCTCCGCAATCGCACACATCTCGTCGGACATCGCAGGCTGATTGTCCGGCGCGAAGGGATCGACGTCGGAGACGTCCCAGAGCAGCGTTGCGGTGTGCTCCAGCGTGTCGTTCTCGGCGAGATCGACGCAGTTGACGCCGCGGTAGATCGCGCCCGCCTCGGTGATGGTCGAGATCTCCGTGTCCATCACCGGCAGATCGGCATCGAAGCTGCGCAAGCCGCGCGGCTCCGGCGACGGCACCCGGCGCTCCTTCAGGGCGCGGACGTCCTCGGCGCGGTAGCGATTCTTGCGCGAATCCGGCGTCGGCTCGGAGCGGATCAGGCCACGGCTGACATAGGCGTAGAGGGAAGCCGGCGAGATCGCGAGCTCGGCCGCAGCTTCCCGGGCAGAGAGATAGAGACCGTCCGAATTTTTCATATTGATTAATGTAATCAAGATTGATCAATCTGTCGAGAGGTCCGATTTTCCCCTTGGGCAGTGCAAAGGAGATTTGGGCCATGAACATCCACCTCACCAAAAGCCAGATCGGGCTGGACGGCGTTCCCGCCGCCGAGACCGCGTTGAGCCATGTCGACGGCGAGCGCGGCGAGCTCATCATCGCCGGCGAGCATGTCGGCCGCCTTGCCGCCAAATCGAGCTTTGAGGGCGTCACAGCCCGGCTCTGGAACGGCGCCAGCAAGACGACCCTCACCGAAGCCAATGTCCGGGCAAGCCTGGGCGCGGCACGCGAACGTGCCTTCGCGCAGCTCTCCGAGCTCTTGCCGGCGACCCAAGGCATGGGCATCGTCGACGGCTTTCGTGCCGCGGTCGCGGGCCTGCGCGCCGAGCACGGGCTGGAGCATGAGGCCACGATCGTCGGCGCGTTTCCGGTGATCGCGGGCGCACTGGTCCGGCGCGCAAAAGAGCTCGACCCGATCGCGCCCGATCCGAACGTGAGTCACGCCGCCGATACGCTGCGCATGCTGCATGGGCGCAGCCCTGCCGCACGCGAGATCACCGCGCTCGATGCCTATCTCGTCACCGCCAGCGACCACGGCATGAACGCCTCGACCTTCACGGCGCGCGTGGTGGCCTCGACGCAGGCCGATCTGTTCGCTGCCATCACTGCCGGCTATTGCGCGCTCACCGGTCCGCTGCATGGCGGGGCGCCGGAACCGGTGCTGGAAATGCTCGATGCGATCGGCTCGCGCGAGCGGATCCAGCCCTGGGTGGATGCGGCGCTGGCGCGGGGCGAGCGGATGATGGGCTTTGGCCACCGCGTCTATCGCGTGCGCGACCCACGTGCCGACGTGCTCAAGACTGCAGTCGAGGCGCTCGCCTCTGACGGTACCGACCTGCCGTTTGCCGGCGAGGTCGAGGCCTATATCCGCGCAGCGCTGCGCAAGAGGAATCCGGAGCGGCCGCTCGAGACCAATGTCGAGTTTTTCACCGCGATCCTGCTCGATGCGCTGGCAATCCCAAGGCAGGCGTTCACGCCGATCTTCGCGGTGGCACGTTCGGCCGGCTGGACCGCACATGCGCGCGAGCAGCAACGGACGGGACGGTTGATCCGGCCGAACTCGTCATATGTGGGGGCGATGCCGGAGGCGTCCGGCAACTAGGGGCAAGGGCAAGGCGACGGCGGAGCCCCGCTCCGTCGTCGTGCCGACGAGGTTCTAATCGCTCGCTGGGTTGAGGTGGGTCTGCACGTCCCTGACGAGCGCCTTGGAACATATGCGCGTCCAGCGCATTGCCTGATCTCTCCCCGTGAGGAACGCAATGCTGGACTTGTTTGGACAAGCGGACGAGGCCAGGATTGGCCAGATCGCCGCCGGTTATGCAGCGAGCCGGGTCGAAGCGGGAGCGGATTCCGAGAGGCGGTTCCGGGACTTGCTTCAGGCGCTGCCCGCCGCGATCTACACCACCGACGCAACGGGCCGCATCACCTTCTTCAATCAAGCCTGCATCGATTTTGCCGGACGCACTCCAGAAATCGGCGAGATGTGGTGCGTGACCTGGAAGCTCTATCTGCCGGACGGCACGCCGCTCCCCCACGATGAATGCCCGATGGCTATCGCGCTCAAGCAGAACCGGCCGGTGCGCGACGTCGAGGCTGTGGCCGAACGGCCGGACGGATCGCGGATCTGCTTCATGCCATATCCGACCCCGCTGCGCGACGAACGCGGCCGACTGGTTGGCGCGGTGAACATGCTGGTCGACATCACGGCCCGTAAGCAGGCCGAGCAGCGCATGATGCTGCTCGCCTACGAGGTCGATCATCGTTCGAATAATCTGCTCGCGGTGACCCAGGCGATGCTGCGGCTGACCAAGGCCGAGACCGCGGCAGAATTCCAAGCCGCGTTTCAAGGCAGGCTTAGAGCACTTGCCAACGTGCAGAGGCTGTTCTCGGCGTCGCGCTGGACCGGTGCCAGTCTGAAGACCATCGTCGAACAGGAACTCCGGCCATACGCAAGCCCGGACGGCGAACGTGTCAGCATCGCTGGAGACGACATCCGCCTGCCGGCGACGCTCGCCCAATCGATTGCCGTCGCCGTGCACGAGCTGGCCACCAACGCCGCCAAATACGGCTCGCTGGCGACGCCAGCGGGTCGGCTGGACGTTCGCTGGGAAAGCAACGACGCAGAGCCTCTCGTGCTACGCTGGTCCGAGAGCGGCGGTCCGTGGGTCGACGAGCCGACGCGCCATGGCTTCGGAATTGGCGCCGTCGACGGTATCATCCGGACCTTGCGCGGCAGGATCACCCGGCAGTGGAAGCCGGAGGGATTGGTCTGCGAATTCGCCTTCCCCGAGCTTGTAGGTTAGGCCTCCCGCACCACCGTCTTCAGATAATTATACGCCTTGATGATCTCGATCAGGCGATCTTCGGTGGAGCGGTCGCCGCCATTGGCATCCGGGTGGTGCTGCTTCACCAGCGCCTTGTACTTGGACTTGACGTCGGCGAGCGTCGCACTTGGACCGAGGCCCATGACCTGGAGCGCCTTGCGCTCGGCGTTCATCACCTTGCGGGTTTCGACCTTGGGCTGGGCGGCCTCAGGGCCCTTCCGCCAGCCGGTGCGGCCGTTGAGCTCCGCGAACATGCTGAACGGATCGAAGGCGCCGTCGATCTCGGCTTCCGCACCCTTCTTGACGCCACCATTGGCGCCCATCTTCCAGGTCGGGCGATGGCCGGTCAGCGCGTCCTTCTGGTAGCGCGCGACCGCGTCGGCATTCATGCCGGAGAAGAAATTGTAGTTCTGATTGTACTCGCGGACGTGGTTCAGGCAGAAGTGCCAGTACTCGCGCTGGTTATCGCGTCCCTTTGGCGCGCGGTGCGCGCCCTTGTTCTGACACCCGGTCCATTCGCAGGCGACCACGGTATCGCGCGGCTTCACCTCGGGCTGCTTGCCCCGCGGCTTCACGCGGATGGAGTCGAAGAACTTTGATGAATCGATCGGCATGGCTGACTTTGACTACGCAATGCAAAAACCTTCAAGTCTTGACATTGCAATTAGCTTGGAACCCGTAGCCGAAGCTTCGCTTCGGCGTTCTTAAGAACGGCCGCCCCAGGCGGCCTATCGCTCAAGAACGGCCGCCAAGGCGGCCTATCGGCATTGACGGAGTGCGATCGCGTACCTTAATGGCAAACATGGCTACCAAAGACATTATCAGCAACAAGTTGCAGGAAGCTTTCACGCCGGAAAGCCTGCAGGTCGTCGATGAGTCACATTTGCATGAGGGCCATTCCGGCCATCGGCCGAGCGGCGAGACGCACTTTCGGGTTTATATCGTATCTCAGGCCTTCAAAGGGAAGAGCCGGGTCGACCGGCACCGTATGATAAATGCGACGCTGACCGCGGAACTTTCCGGCGGCGTGCATGCGCTGGCGATCCAAGCGCAGGCCCCGGGGGAAGGCGGAACGTAATCTCCACCGTCATGCCCCGCGCAGGCGGGGCATCCAGTACTCCGCGGCGGCAGTTCGTTCACATAATCGCGGCCGCGGAGTACTGGATCGCCCGCTTTCGCGGGCGATGACACCACGCGTCAAAACGACTTCCCTGCCCGTCGCGGCTTGGCTTCCTCCACCTCCGCGTCGCGCGGGACCGGTGAAATACGGAGTGCGGTGATACGGTTGCGTTCGCGGCGGAGGACGCGGAAGCGGAAGCCGTGGAAGGTGAAACTCTGGCCACGGTCGGGGATCGATTGCGCCTCGTGGATGACGAGGCCCGCGACCGTCGTCGCCTCTTGATCGGGCAGCCGCCAGTCCATGGCGCGGTTGAGGTCGCGGATCGGCACCGAGCCGTCGACCACCACGGAGCCGTCCGGCTGGGCCCGCACGCCGGCGACCACCACGTCGTGCTCGTCGGAGATGTCGCCGACGATCTCTTCCAGAATGTCTTCCAGCGTCACAAGACCTTCAACTTCGCCGTACTCGTCGACGACGAGCGCGAAATGGGTTTTTCGCCGGCGGAATGCCTTGAGCTGCTCGGAGACTGTGCGCATCTCGGGCACGAACCAGGGCGGCAGCGCGATGGTGGAGACATCGATGCGTGAAGTGTCGCCGTCGGCAGCGCGGATCGCGCGCAAGAGATCCTTGGCGTGGAGCACGCCGATGATGTTTTCGGGCTTCTCGCGCCAGAGCGGGATACGGGTGTATTCGGTCGCCAGCACCTCGCTCACCAACTCCTCAGCCGGCAAATCGGCGTTGATCATCATCATCTCGGTGCGATGGATCATGACATCGGAGACCTGGAGCTCGCGCAAATCAAGCAGGCCGCCGAGCATGTCGCGGTCGTGCTTTTCGACCTTGCCCTCGTGGTGCAAGAGGTCGACCGCGCCACGCAGGCGCTCGGTCGGCGACAGGATCGCCTGATGCTCGCCGGCAAGGCCGAACAGGCGCATCAGCAGGCGCACGATGACTTCCACCACCCGCAGCAGCGGCCCCAGCACGTACATCGTCAACCGCATCGGGCGCGCGACCGCGAGCGCCATCCGGTCCGGCGCGTTGATGGCGATGGTCTTGGGCAGAACTTCCGCGAAGATCACGACCAGCGCGGTCATCACGCCGGTGGCATAGAGCACACCGACATCGCCGAACCAGGCCGTGAAGATGGAGGTCGCCAGTGCCGAAGCGCTGATATTGGCGATGTTGTTGCCGAGCAGCAGCGCGCCGATCAGGCGCTCGCGCATGTCGAGCAGTTGCGAGACCACGTCGGCGTCGCGATTACCCTGCCTGGAGAGCCGCAGCATGCTGGCGCGCGAGGCGCCGGTCAGCGCGGTCTCGCTCGCGGCGAAGAAGCCCGAGACGAGCAGGCAGATAATGACGATGGTGAAGCCGAGCCAGTCCATGAACCACTCTGGTTCCTTGTTTTAGCGCCGTTCAGCAGCGTCTCGCGCCTTGAGGGCGAGCTTGTTCTGCAGGAAGTCGCGCACCGGCGCCGGCTCGACATCCTTGGCGATGACGGCACGCCCGACGGCCTCCAGCAGGATGAAGGTGAGCTTGCCGCGCTTGACCTTCTTGTCCTGTGCCATCAGCGCCATCAGCGCGTCAGCATCCGCGAGGCCTTCCTGCGCGAAGCCGGCGATGTCCTGCAGGCGGGTCGGCAGGCCGGCCTCGATGAGATGCCGCTCGACGCGGGCCGCGTCGGCCTCGCCGATCATGCCGAGACTTGCGGAAAACTGTGCCGCCAGGGTCATGCCGATCGCAACGCCCTCGCCGTGAAACAGGCGATCAGAGAAACCGGTTGCGGCTTCCAGCGCATGGCCGAAGGTGTGTCCAAGATTGAGCAGCGCGCGCTCGCCAGTCTCACGCTCGTCGCGCGAGACGACACCCGCCTTGGCGCGGCAGGAGGTCGCGATGGCGTGCTCGCGCGCCGAGCCGCCCTTGAAGATGTCCGCGTGGTTCTTCTCCAGCCAGGTGAAGAAGGCCTCGTCGCCGAGCACGCCGTATTTGGCGACCTCGGCATAGCCGGCACGGAATTGCCTCGGCGACAGCGTGTCGAGCACGGCGGTGTCGGCGATCACCAGCACCGGCTGGTGGAACGCGCCAAGCAGGTTCTTGCCCTGCGGCGAGTTGATGCCGGTCTTGCCGCCGACGGAGGAATCGACCTGCGCCAGCAGCGAGGTCGGCACCTGCACGAAATCGACGCCACGGCGCAGGATCGCCGCCGCAAAGCCGGCGAGATCGCCGACGACGCCGCCGCCGAGCGCGATGACGAGATCGTTGCGCTCGATCTTTGCGGCGATCAGGGCTTCGCTGACCTTTTGCAGACCCGCATAGGTCTTGGAGATCTCGCCTTCCTCGACCACGACGCGCGAGGTCGGAATGCCGGCAGCGGCGAGCGAGGCCTCGGTCGGCTCGAGCCAGTATTTTGCAACGGTGCGATCGGTGACAACAGCCGTGCGCACGCCGGGGCGCAAAGCGGCGACCCGCTCGCCGAGCGAGGACAGCACGCCGCGGCCGATGACGATGTCGTAGGCGCGATTCTCCAGCGCGACATCGACATTGACAGGGTCGGAATGCTTTGGGGGCGCGGTCATCGAACGGCACTCGCGACGTCGGCTGGAGGTTGAGACGCGCTCTCGCCGCAAAGATGGGCCCGCAGCCCCTCGATGGTCTCGTCGACGATTCTGTCGTGCGGCACATCGCGCGAGGCGATGGTGAGATCGGCCTTGCCATAGACCGGCTCGCGCTCGGTGAGCAGGCGCGTCACGGTTCCCTCGGGGTCGGGGGTCTGAAGCAGAGGCCGGTCGGCGCGGCGGCGCACGCGGCGCATGATGACGTCGTGATCGGCCCTCAGCCAGATCGAGATCGCCTTTGCCGCGATGCGGCTCCGCGTCTCCTCGCGCATGAAGGCGCCGCCGCCGGTCGCCAGCACGATCGGCCCGCCCTCGAGCAGGCGCGCGATCACGCGGGCCTCGCCGTCACGGAAATAGGGCTCTCCGTGGGCTGCAAAGATTTCCGGGATGGTCATACCGGCGTGGGCCACCTCGATTTCGACGTCGGCATCGAGAAATCGCAGGCCAAGCCGCGTCGCCAATCGCCGGCCGATGGTCGATTTGCCGACGCCCATCATGCCGACCAGCACGATCGAACGTGCCCCCAGCGCCGACAGGATGTCGGCCTCAGGGCTCGCTTGTGCTGGCAACGCGGCGTCGGACATTGGATCTTGCTCTGGATCTCGCTCAATCTGCCGCCAAAGGCGGCATCCTGGCCACGTATACGACCACCCCGGGGCCCTCGCCAGAGGACTCTTGCCACGAAACGGCGAACATGTTGGATGATTTCATTGGTTAATTTGCCCGTTTGAGACCCTCGTCGAGACCTTGCCCGATGCCCAGCCTGTTCCGCTTCCTGACGGTCGTCGCCGTGCTCGCCGGCATCGTCTATGGCGTGGTGTTCGCGCTGGCCAACTTCGTCAATCCGAAGCCGCGGGAAATGACGGTGACGATCCCGCCGGATAAATTTCTCAAGAAATAGGAGCTAGCCTCCGGGGCATGCGCAAATCCTCCGCCAGCAAGCCCTCCGACGCCAAGCTCACCGGCCTGTTCCTCGACATGCTCGCGGCGGAACAGGGCGCCGGCCCCAACACGCTCGACGCCTATCGCCGCGACCTCGCCGATTTCTCCGAGTTTCTCGGCCGCGCCGGCCACAGCTTTGTGGACGCCGAAACGCAAACACTCCGCGACTATCTTGGCGACCTCGATGCGCGCGGCTTCAAATCCTCCAGCGTCGCACGGCGGCTGTCGGCGATGCGGCACCTGTTCCGCTTTCTCCTGAATGAACGCATCAGAACTGAGGATCCCGCGGCGATCCTGTCCGGGCCCAAGCGCGGCCGCGGCCTGCCAAAGGTGCTGTCGATCGCCGATGTCGACCGCATGCTCCGCCGCGCCAAGGAGATGAGCGAGGCGGCGGACGCCTCGCCGTCACAGCGATTGCGCGCTTTGCGGCTCTACTGCCTGCTCGAGGTGCTCTATGCGACGGGCCTGCGCGTCTCCGAGCTGGTGTCGCTGCCGCGCACGGCGGCCAAGCGCGACGCCCGCATGATCGTGGTGCGCGGCAAAGGCGACAAGGAACGGCTGGTGCCGCTCAATGAGGCCTCGCGGCAGGCGATGGCGGATTATCTCAGCGCGACGGAGGCGGCCAAGGAGAACAAAAAGGGCGAGACGAAGGGCAGTGTCGCGACCATGAAATGGCTGTTCCCCTCGTTCGGCGAGAGCGGGCATCTGACGCGGCAGCATTTTGCCCGCGACCTCAAGGAGCTCGCGGTGGCTTCGGGGCTTCAGGCGCGGCTGGTCTCCCCGCACGTGCTGCGCCACGCCTTTGCCAGCCACCTGCTGCACAACGGCGCGGATCTGCGCATCGTGCAGACCCTGCTCGGCCATACCGACATCTCGACGACCCAGATCTATACCCACGTGGTCGAGGAGCGGCTGAAAAGCCTGGTGCGCGATCTGCATCCGCTGGCGGAGAAGTAAGGAGGTCTCGTGCCCCGGACGCGGCGCAACGTGAAACGATGCGACGCAGAGCCGGGGCCATGCTCGCTGGGTCCCGGCTCTGCGCGGCAGCGCTATAGAAGCGCTGCAGCGCGTCCGGGACACGAGATCCGGTCGGGACGACAGCCGCGAAACCGCCTTGACTTCGGCCACATCTCCGCAGAAAGAGCCGTGGCCTCATTCGCGATTTGGCGCGCCCCCGGGAGCGCACAAGTCAAGTGCTTGAAGAAGCTACACTTCTTTATGAGAAGCCAACCTCGCTTCGCCTCTCCGCCCCGTCCCTCTATATTGAGTTGATGCCAGACCAGATGCGCAGCTATCTCGACTTCGAAAAGCCCGTCGCCGAGCTCGACTCCAAGGTCGACGAGCTCAGGACGTTAGCTGCCTCCGGCACTGACATCGCCGAGGAGATCGGACGGATCGAGGACAAGGCGGCGCAGGCGCTGGCCGACCTCTATCAGAACCTGACGCCGTGGCAGAAGACGCTGGTCGCGCGGCATCCGCAGCGGCCGCATTTCAACGACTTCATCAAGGGCCTGATCACCGAATTCACCCCGCTCGCCGGCGACCGCAAATTCGGCGAGGACGAGGCGCTGGTCGCGGGCTTCGGCCGCTTCCGCGGCGAAGCGATCTGCGTGATGGGCCAGGAAAAGGGCGATTCCACCGAGAGCCGCATCAAGCACAACTTTGGCATGGCGCGGCCGGAAGGCTACCGCAAATGCGTGCGGCTGATGGAGATGGCAGAGCGGTTCGGCCTGCCGGTGCTGTCGCTCGCCGATTCCGCCGGCGCCTATCCCGGCATCGGCGCCGAGGAGCGTGGCCAGGCCGAGGCGATCGCGCGCTCGACCGATGCCTGCATGGCGCTGACCGTGCCGAATGTCGCCATCATCACCGGCGAGGGCATGTCGGGCGGCGCGATTGCGATCACCACCGCCAACAAGGTGCTGATGCTGGAGCACGCGATCTACAGCGTGATCTCGCCGGAAGCCGCCTCCTCCATCCTCTGGCGCGACGGCAGCAAGGCGCAGGAAGCCGCCAACAACATGAAGATCACCGCCCAGGACATGCTGCGCTTCGGGGTGATCGACAGTATTCTGAAGGAGCCGGTCGGCGGCGCCCACCGCGACCCCGCCGCCATGATCGCCACCACGGGCGACGCCATCGCCAAGGCGTTCGACGACCTGCGAGGCCTGGACGGCGACGCGATCCGCAAGCAGCGCCGGCAGAAATTCCTCGATATCGGTCGGAAACTGGGTTGATTCGGCCCACCAGCCGGTCGGACGGCAGGGAATGGTGGGCACGCTTTTCGCTTTGCCCACCCTACTGGGCCTCGCCCGGACCGCCCCGATAACCCCGCATTAACCCTTTTTTTGCCCAAATCGGCGATCTCAGTAGTGGTTTGGCTGCAAAGCCCAATTCAGTCCCAGTTCCGGCCCAGTTTAAGTCTCTGTTGACCACGCCTGTCGGCCAACGGGCTCGTGATCCCCGGTCGGGTTGCGACCCCCAGGCGCGGAGGTTAGAATTTTAATCAATGGCTTCAGGGCATCAGCGCTGGGGCTTGGTCTGAATCAAGTCCGGACATCCGGTCAGGCCATGCTTCAAAGATCGGGGTTCGCGCTTCTTGCCCGGAACGTTGTGGGGTTCGTCTTGACTGCTAGCTCGCTTGCTCGTGCGCTTTTGGCTTCGGTCGCGCTTGCCGCCAGCATTGTGCTGGCCGGCTGCGACACCGACCAGGTCTCGCTCGCGACCAACGCCAAGGCCAACCAGCCGGTCTCGCCAAAGCTCGTCGCCGCGATGGGCGAGAAGGACATGGATCTGCAATCGCCGATCCTGATCCGCCTGTTCAAGTCGGAGGCCGAGCTCGAGATCTGGAAGCAGACCCGCTCCGGCCAGTTCGCACTGCTCAAGACCTATCCGATCTGCCGCTGGTCGGGCGACCTCGGTCCGAAGGTGCGCGAAGGCGATCGCCAGGCGCCAGAAGGATTCTACTCGATCAATCCGAGCCAGATGAATCCGCAGTCGGCCTATTACCTCTCGTTCAACACCGGCTTCCCCAACGCGTTCGACAAGGCGCTCGGCCGTACCGGCTCGCAGCTGATGGTGCATGGCGATTGCTCGTCGCGCGGCTGCTACGCGATGACGGACGAGCAGATCGCGGAGATCTATTCGTTGGGGCGCGAGTCCTTCTTCGGCGGCCAGAAGGCGTTCCAGTTCCAGGCGTATCCGTTCAAGATGACGCCGGTGAACATGGCCAAGCACCGCAACAATCCGAACATGGCCTTCTGGAAGATGATCAAGGAAGGCTATGATCATTTCGAGGTGACGCGGCAGGAGCCGAAGGTCGACTTCTGCGAGAAGAAGTACGTGTTCGATGCCGCGAAGGCACCCGATGCCAAGCGCGATCCCGTGTTCGATGCCTCGGCGAAGTGCCCGGCCTATGTGATCCCCGAGGACATCGCCAGCGCCGTGCGCGAGAAAGAGCAGCGCGACGAGGCCGAATACAACAAGCTCGTCTCCAAGGGTACGCCGGTGGCGCGCATGAACACCGGTATCGACGGCGGCATGAACAAGATCTTTGCCGCGAAGATTCCGGAAGGCTCGACCGGCCTGTCGGAAGGCGCCGAAGGCAATACGCTGCAGATGCTGGCGATGTCGAAGGCGCCGGGCACGATCCCAGGCACCGTCAACCCACCGAAGCCGAACCTCGAGCCCGCCGCGGCAGCTCCGCAGCAAGAACCTGTCGTTGCGGTCGCACCCGCGACCAACACCCGCGTCGCCTCGGCCGAGAAATCCGGCGGCTTCTTCTCCAATCTCGGCCGCAAGATGGGCCTCGGCACTGCGGACACGACGGCGACCGCCTCAGCGCCGCAAGCGACCGCGTCGGTGACCCCCGCGCCCGCAGCGCCGAGCACGGCCTCCAGGCTGAAAGCCGCAGTAACGCGGTTCGTGCCCGGCCACGACAAGTCCAAGGATAATGCTGTGGCGGCCGCAAAGCCCGTTGAGCCGGCAAAGCCTGCCGAGACCAAGGTTGCAGCAACGCGGCCCGCGCTGAAACCGTCGGTGAGAGATAGTGCGGCTGACGGCGCGCAGATGGCCGGTGCAGCACCTGTGGTGTCGTCGAACTCGTTCGACAGCCGGTTTGGCGCGGTGAAGTAAGCGGGCTTTTCGCTTACGGCGCCAGATACCGCATCAATTCCGGATTGCCCCTCACCTCGCCGGCCGCGCCTTGCAGCGCGACCCTTCCGCGGTCGAGCACGTAGGCGTAGTCGGCGACGCGCAGCGCGAGGTCGAGGTGCTGCTCGACGATGATGACGGCGATCTCTTTCGCAAGCTCGATCAGGCGCTCGGTGATCTCCTCGATCACGCCGATCCAGACGCCTTCGGTCGGCTCGTCCAGCAGCAGCAGTTTTGGATCGCCGAGCATGGCGCGGCCGATCGCGAGCATCTTACGCTCGCCGCCGGAGAGCGTGCCGGCAGGCTGGTCGAGGCGCTGGCCGAGTTTCGGAAAGATGGCCAGCACGCGGTCGACGGCGGTGGCATCCTTGTTGAGGAGCGAGCCGACGGCGAGATTGTCGCGCACAGAGAGGCGCGCGAACACCGAATGCTCCTGCGGCACGTAGCCGATGCCGGCGCGGACGCGCTCCTCGGGCCGGCGGCGGCTGATGTCGCGGCCATCGAAGCCGACCTCGCCCTTCCACGCCGGCAATTCGCCGACGATGGTCTTCATCAGCGTGGTCTTGCCCGCGCCATTGCGCCCGAGCACCGCGACGCCGCCGCGCCAGGGAATGCCGAGATTGACGTCGAACAGGACCTGGCTGCGGCCATAGCCGGCGTCGAGATGCTTGATGTCCAAAAATTCAGGCACGGCGCAGATAAATCTCCTGAACGGATTTGTTGGCCTGGATCTCGGACACGGTGCCCGATGCCAGCACCTTGCCCTGGTCGAGCACGGTGAGGCGATCGCAGATGTCGCGGATGAAATCGAGGTCGTGCTCGACGATGACGAGCGAGCAATGCCGCTTGATCGGCTGCAGCAATTCGCCGGTGACGCGACGCTCCTCCAGGCTCATGCCGCCGGTCGGCTCGTCCAGCAAAAGGAGTTTGGGTTTGCCGGCGAGCGCCATCGCGATCTCCAGCCATTGCTGCTGGCCGTGCGACAGCGCGGCCGCCGCATCGAAGGCACGGTCGGCGAGACGGAACTGCGTCAGCATGGTCATGACCTGATCATGCAGCGCATTCCTGGTGCGCGAGAACACGAGGTCAAGCAGCGAGGACTGCGCCTGCAGCGCGAGAAGGATGTTGTCGTAGAGCGTCAGCGACGGCAGCACGCTCGTGATCTGGAATTTCAGGCTCATGCCGGCCCGCGCCCGCTCGGTCGGCGTGAACGCTGTGATGTCGGTGTTGACGAAGCTCACCTTGCCTTGTGTCGGCACCTCGGCGCCGGCAATGCACTTCATCAGCGTGCTCTTGCCGGAGCCGTTCGGGCCGATCAGGCCGTGAAACTCGTTCTCGCCGACGGTGAGTGCTGCGTCATCAAGCGCGGTGAGCTTGCCGAATATCTTTGAGATGCCCGCGGCTTCAAGAAGCGGCATTGCGCTTCTCCTTAGTCTCCTTGGGCTTGGCACCGAAGCTGCCGACCCGCTCGCGCTCGCCGAGGACAAAACTGATCAGGCCGAGCGGCCGGAACAGGATCACGAGCAGCAGCAACAGTCCCAGAATGATCGGCCAGATGTCGCGATAATTGTCCGACAGCCAGAAGCTGACGCCCTCGACGATGACCGCGCCGATGACAGCACCGATCAGCGTGCCCGAGCCGCCGAACAGCACGTAGAGCACCACCTGCGTCGAGACCACGACGCCGACCATATTGGGCCAGACAAAACCTTCGTGGAACGCATAAAGGCTCCCGGCGAGCCCTGCGATGGCGCCGCCGATCGCAAAGATGATCGCCTTCAGATGCTGCACCTTGTAGCCGAAGAAGGCGATGCGCTGCTCGTTCTCGCGCAGGCCCGCAAGCGCGAGACCGAACTGCGAGCGCATCAGGAAGCGGCAGAGCAGGTAGACGACGATGAGGATGCCGAGGACGAGATAATAGAACGCCGGTCCTTCCGAGAATTCGTAACCGCCGAGCGTCATCGGCGCAATCGAAGGAATGCCGTTCTGGCCGCCGAGATAATACCAGCCGCGTGCAAGGCGATCGGCAGCGTAGGAGCCGGTCAGTGTGCCGAGCGACACGAAGATCACGCTGGAGGGGTGCCGGCCCAGCAGCAGGAAGCCGCCGAGCAGCAACGCGAAGGTGAGGCCGATCAGCGTGCCCGCAGGCAGCACCAGGAAGATGTTGGTGATATCCAGATCGCGCGCGAGCAGCGCGACACCATAGCCGGCCGAGCCGAAAAACAGGGCCTGGCCAAAGCTCATGATGCCGGCATAGCCCCAGACCAGGTCGAACGACAGCGCGAACAGCGCCAGGATGATCACGCGCGTTGCAAACACCGTGAGGTAGTCCTGCAGCACAAATGGCGCGACGAGCGCGGCGACGAGCGCCACGCCCTCTACGAATGGCAGGATCTTTCGTTCCGCGGCAGCTTGCGCCGCCGTTTCGCGTTCAGCCATTGCCACGTCCGTCTCCCCGCCAATCTCGGCGGGGATCACCTGTTTCACTGCGCCCATCGACTTCGGCATTTGACCTTAGCATTCCTTGGGATCGACCAGACCGTCGCTGCGTCCGACGATCTCGTAGTTCCCGGCTTTGGCAACCGCGGTGTACATCTTCATCTTGCAGTGGCGCTTGCCCGGCACCATCTCGGCCGGTCCGCCCGGCCCTTCCGCGATCTTGGCGTGATCGAGCGCGGCGGCGACCGAGTCGCGGTCGACCTTGCCGGCTTCCTTCACCGCAGCTTCCCACAGCTTCAGACCACGATAGGTGCCGGTCGCGGCACTTCCGGCGGCGAACAGGAAGTTGCCCGGAAAGTCCTTCTCGTAGGCCGCCTGGATTTTTGCGTCGAACGGGCTCTCCTTGGTCAGCACCTTGAAATAGTCGAGGCAGCTCGCGAGGCCCTCGATCTCGGCGGCCTGATTGATGTTCAGCGTGTTCTCGTCATAGTAGACGCAGGCCAGGCGCCCGCCGTTCTTGAGGAAGCCGGCTTCATAGAGCTGCTTGAAGAACGGGCCGACGCCCGGCGGAATGACGGTGTTGAAGACGACGTCGACCTTGTTGGAGATGATGCGGTTGACGGTCGCGGAGAAGTCGACCTGGTCGAGCGGGTAATATTCCTCGAACACGACCTCGCCGCCATTGGCTTCGATCACCTTGCGGGCATAGACGTTGAGCGTGTGCGGCCACACATAATTGGCGCTGGGCAGCGCGAACTTCTTGCCGCCGTTCTTGATCAGCCAGGGGATGAATTCGTCGCACTGCTGCGCCGGGGTCGGCCCGGTGCAGAACAGATAGGGCGTGCACTCCTTGCCTTCATAGAGCTGCGGATAGATGTAGAGCGTCTTGCCGCGCGCCACGATCGGATCCTTGATCGCGTTGCGCATCGACGAGGTGATGCCGCCGAGCACCATGTCGACCTTGTCACGCTGGATCAGCTTGCGCACGTTGCCGACAGCGACCGATTCATTCGACGCGGTGTCCTCGATATAGAGCTCGAGCGGTCGGCCGAGCAGGCCGCCGGCATCGTTCATCTGCTTGACCAGCATCTTGGCGACGTTGGCGTCCGCCGTGCCGGCGTACGCAATCGGACCGGTGAGATCGGTTGCGATGCCGACCTTGATCGGCGCTTCGGCCGCGTTGGCCCACGGCGCCGGAATCACCCAGCTTCCCACCCCGGTTGCGACCGCGCCGGAGGCGAAAGCGAAATTGGAGAGGAAGCGGCGGCGCGAAAGCTGACGATCGAACATGTGACTAAACCCCTTTTCCAGCGATGAGGCCCTGCGGCCGGAATTTGATGAAGGCAATGGCGAGAACGAAAACGAGGACATCGGCGACCACGGGCGCCATGACCCAGGGCAGCGCGGCGCTGAGCGTGCCGATCACGCCGGCGCCGGCAACGGGGCCGATGAACGACCCGACGCCGCCGACCATGACGGCGACAAAGCCCTGAATCAGGAAGCGGATGCCGAGATCGGCATAGAGGCTGAACACCGGCACGATCAGCGCGCCGGCAAGGCCGGCCAGTGCGGAGCCGAAAGCAAAGGTGGCGCCATACATCAGAGGCGTCGAAATGCCGGATGCGCGCGCCAGCGACGGGTTCTCCAGCGTGGCGCGCATGCGCAGACCAAAGCTCGTGCGCGACAGCAGGAGATAGCAGCCGACCATCACCAGCAGCGTGATGACGATGATGGTGAAGCGCCAGGCCGAGATATGCATGGTGCCGATGTCGATCGAGCCGCCGATCGGCTCGGGCACGGTGAGATAGAAGCCGCCGATCAGGCCGCGCACGGATTCGCGGATGATGAGGCCGAGCGCGTAGGTGCCGAGCATGGCCACGATCGGCGCGGCGTAGAAGCGGCGGATGATCAGCGCCTCCAGCACGAAGCCGAGCGCACCGACCAGGAAAGGCGCTGCAACCATGCCGGTCCAGATCGGCAGGCCCTTGGCGTAGGCGAGATAGGTGATGTAGGCCCCGAGCAGGACGAACTCGCCCTGCGCAAAGTTGAAGATGCCCATCATGCTGGCGATGATCCCGAGCCCCAGCACGATCAGGACGATGATCGCGCCGAAGCTCAGGATCTCGAAAGCCGCGACGAACGCGTTAGCCATGCGATGCTGTTCCGTTCGTCTGCACTAATTCCTCTCTCACATCTTCTTCCAGTCGCCGATCTGCTCGAAGGCGTGCGCGGCGCGGTAGATGGTGGATTCCTCGAACATGCGGCCGACCAGCATCAGGCCGACGGGCAGCCCGTCGACCATGCCGCAGGGCAACGACATCGCGGGATGATGGGTAATGTCGAACGGCGCGGTATTTGAGATCATCTCCAGGGCACGGGCGACGTAGTCCTCGCGGCTGGCCGTCGGTTCCGGCAGCTTGGTCGCCTTCATTGGCGTCGTCGGCAGCAGCAAAAGGTCGTATTCGCGGAACGCCTTGTCGTAGGCCGCAGTCAGGCGGCGGGAAATGTTGAGCGCCTTGCCGTAGTAGCGTGGTCCAAAGGTGTTGTTGATGTAGGTGCCCAGCAACAGAAACAGCTTTGTCGTCTCGGACAACGAGTCCGCCTGCCGGCGCCAGCCGCGGTGGAAGTCCATCAGCGAAGTCGAATAGAGATCGGACCGGCTCAAGCCGTAGCCGTCGCCATACATCATGGTCTGGGTCATGCCCTCGGTACCGATCGGTGTCCAGATCGCGGGACCGGCGAGATGCATCGGGATAGAGACGGTCTCGACAGTGGCGCCGAGATCCTTGAAACGCTTTGCGGCCTCGCGCACGCTTTCATTGACGGCGGCCTCGGCAGTCGCCTGCTCGAAGCCTTCCTTCAAGATGCCGATCTTCATTCCCTTGACGCCCTGGCCGAGCGCCTTGGTGTATTCCTCCACCTTCGGCGCCTTGATGCGGGGATCGTAGCCGTCATCGCCAGCGAGCACTTCGAGCAGCAGCGCGTTGTCGGCGACGGTCGCCGTCATCGGACCGGTGTGATCGACGAAAATCTCGATCGGCATGATGCCGGTGTAGGGCACGAGGCCCCAGGTCGGCTTCATGCCGTAGGTGCCGCAAAACGAGGACGGCATGCGGATCGAGCCGCCCTGGTCGCCGCCCATCGCCATGTCGGCTTCGCCCAAGGCAACGACAACGCCGCTGCCCGAGGACGAGCCCCCGGCCGAATAGCCCATCTTGTAGGGATTATGCACCGCGCCGACCGCGTTGGTGTGACTGCCGCCGGACATGCAAAAGGATTCACAGTGGGTCTTGCCGAGGATTTCCCCGCCGGCATCCAGGATGCGCGTGACGACGGTGGCGTCGAAATCGGGGATATAGCCTTCCAGCGTCGTTGAGCCGTTCATCATGGGCACGCCGGCCAGCATGATGTTGTCTTTCAGCGCGACGGTCTTGCCCTTGAGCTTGCCAGCCGGGGCGCCCTTCACGCTCGACTTGCGATACCAGGCATTGCGCGGATTTTCTTCCGCCGACGGCCGGTAGCCCGGCGTCCGCGGATATTTCACCTCCGGCACCTCGTCCGGCATCGCGCCGACGAGGTTGTAGGCATCGATCGAGCCCTGCATCAGGCCACGGAACGATGTCACGTCGGCGTCGGTCAGTGCGAGACCGCACTGCTCGGCGACGCTGCGAAGTTGGGCTGGCGTGGGAAGGACAACTGTCACGGCGCGCTCCTTGAGGCTTCTTGATCCCTGGCTTTGAACGGACAGCCGCTGGGCTCGGGCCTGCACGGCGCGGGCCAATCGGCATCGCGTTGATACTAGAGACGGAAATATTTTCCTTTTCAAGTATTATTTTAGAGCGGATCATGCGCTGATTGCCACGCGTGGCGTCAGACCGGCTTGATCAGCTTGAAGTCGAGGCCATCGGCCTCGGCGAGATACATCTGCATCCGGGCGTGACCGTTGCGAACGACCACCGGGCCGCGCGCGCCGCCGTAATCGATGTTGCGCCCCGCCGCGAGCATCGGCCCCATCGCCAACGAACCGGCCTTGTTCGCGACGGCTTCAAGGAAACGCAGGCCCTCGTAGCTGGACTGGCCTAGCGAGCCGATCGGCGCGGCGTTCGGTCCGAACATCTGGCGATAACGGCTTTGAAAATCGTCATTGGCGCGCGACCCGACACCGGGAAAATAGCCGGAGGCACAGAACATGTTCTCGCTGTTGTCTGCGCCGATGCCGAGCAGCACCGTCTCGTCCATCGCGCCGGCCAGCCGCAACGTCGTCGCGGCGAGACCGCACTCGCCGAAGGCGCGATTGAAGGTGATGCTGTCCGTGCCGATCAGCGAGATCAGGACGACGTCCGGTCTTGCGGCGCGGATCCGCTCCAGATGCGGCTCGTGGTTGTCCTCGCCAAGAGGAACGAACTCCTCGCCGACGACGCATCCGCCGGTTTCCTTGATGTAACGCTTCACCGCGCGATGCGATTGCCATGGCCAGACATAATCGCTGCCGATCAGGTACCAGCGCGCCGCGTTCTTGACGTCGGCCAGCCAGTGGATCGCAGGACGGCTCTGCCAGCGCGGCGTTTCGCCGATCGCCATGACGCCTGGCGTCAGTTCGCCGCCTTCATAGACGGGCGTGTAGATGTAGGGGATCCGGTTTGCCGTGGTGATCTTGCGGAGCGCGACACGAACCGCGCTGGTGTGCATGCCGACGACGAGATCGATCTCGTCGTCGACGACCGCCTGCTCGGCGCGGTTCAGGACACTGTCGAGCGGACCGCCGGCATCATAAATCGACAGCTCGATCTCGCGCCCCAAAATGCCGCCACGCTTGTTGATCTCGGCGACCGCGAGCTGCGCGGTGTTGGTGGCGCATGGCCCCCAGATGCCGGGCGAGCCGGTGCAGCAGATGAAGCAGCCGACGCGCAGCTTGTTCGTACCGCGACGCCGAAGAAAGGCATGATCGTTGGGCGACAACGCACCATCAGCCGCCGATGACGACAGATTCCTGAACAGCAAGGACGGCGGCAACGCCGGACCGCCGTGTGCCGGGAAGTTTACCGTCGCGCGCACGCCAACTCCTGTCTGGTACCAGACCTGAAAGCACATTGAGCAGGCGGCCGCGGCACCCGCCCTTTTGTTGTGCAATCATCCTATTTTGAAAATATTGAATATTCAAGAATTGAAGTGCATATAGAAGCAGCATTGATTGCAAGACATTCACTCATTTGGGTCAAGACGAAGTCTTAGCCGTGGCAAAAATGAACGCTCCAATCACCGAACACCTCGCTTACCTGCTCGCGCAAGCAAACCGGGAGATCAACCGGCAGCTCGAACTGCGGTTGAGCAAGGAGGGGGTTCCCGTCGAGCAATGGCGCATCCTGAAAGTGCTGTCGGATGGCGACGGCCATTCGATGGGCGAGCTTGCGGACGCTGTGCTGCTCAACCATCCGACGCTGACCAAGATGATCGACCGCATGGTCTCCGACACGCTGGTCTACCGCGTGCAGGACCCGAACGACCGCCGCAAGGTTTTGATGTTCATCTCCGACCGCGGCAAGGTGCTGTGCAAGAAGCTCAACTCGCTCGCGGTCGACCAGGAGGAGCACATCCTGGAGAGCTACGGCGACAAGCCGACCAGCGAGCTCAAGCGGCTGCTGGAGAGCTTGATCGATAGCTCGAATTGAGGGGCGGCTTTACGCTTTCTCGCCGCTACGAGAATTGCGCGCCACACGCACACCTGTCATCGCCCGATTTAATCGGGCGATCCAGTATTCCGAGAGGGTCGTGATTGAGCCGAGAGGCCGCTGCGTACTGGATGCCCCGCCTTCGCGGGGCACGACAGAGAGCTAAACCGCTTACGCGTACCGCCCGTGGCAGTGCTTGTACTTCTTGCCTGAGCCGCAGGGGCAGTCCTCGTTGCGGCCGATCTTGCCCCAACTGGCAGGGTTCTTCGGATCGCGCAGCGCGGCATCCGTGGCCTGCGGGGCCAGCGTGACGCTGGCGAGCGCCATTTCGTCCTCGCCGGTATCCGGATTGAGCTTGTGCGCTTCCATCTGCGGCAGGATGGGCGCCTCCTGCTCCGGCGGGACGATCTCGACCCGCATCAGCTGCGCGGTAACGGCCTCGCGCAGGTGCGCGCTCATCTCCTGGAAGAGATTGAAGGCTTCGGTCTTGTACTCCTGCAACGGATCGCGCTGGCCGTAGCCGCGCAGGCCGATGACCTGGCGCAGATGGTCGAGCATGATCAGATGCTCGCGCCAGAGATGGTCGAGCGTCTGCAGCAGAATGGTCTTCTCGACGTAACGCATCACGTCGGGACCCCATTGCCCGACCTTGGCTGCCATGTGCTCGTCGGCGCGGGTCTCGATGCGCTTGAGCAACTCCTCGTCGGCGATGCCCTCTTCCTTGGCCCAGTCCTGGACCGGCAGGTCGAGATCGAGCACGCGCTTCAGCTCTTCGTTCAGGCCGGCGACATCCCACTGCTCGGCATAGGCATGCTCGGGCACGTGCTTGGCAACGAGATCGTCGATGAAGGCGTGGCGCATGTCGGTGACGGTCTCGGCAACGCTGTCGTCCTTCATCAGCTCGACGCGCTGGTCGAAGATCACCTTGCGCTGGTCGTTCTGGACGTTGTCGAACTTGAGCAGATTCTTGCGGATGTCAAAGTTGCGGGCCTCGACCTTCTGCTGCGCCTTCTCCAAGGCCTTGTTGATCCAGGGATGGATGATGGCCTCGCCCTCTTGCAGGCCGAGACGCTGGAGCATGCTGTCGAGGCGATCCGAGCCGAAGATGCGCATCAGATCGTCTTCCAACGACAGGAAGAACTTCGAACGGCCGGGGTCGCCCTGACGGCCGGAACGGCCGCGCAGCTGGTTGTCGATGCGGCGGGATTCATGCCGCTCCGAACCGATGATGTAGAGGCCGCCCGGCTTCTTGACGGTCTTGGCCGGCTTCGAGCCCTTTGCCGGCTCGATCTCGACGGTCTCCTCGGCCTTCAGGACGATCTCGCGGAAGTGCTCGATGTCGGCCTTGATCTGCTCGATCTTCCTGGCCTTCTCGGCCTCGTCCGCGATATCAGCAGTCTCCTGCTGGATCCGCATGTCGAGCGAGCCGCCAAGCTTGATGTCGGTACCGCGGCCGGCCATGTTGGTCGCGATCGTGATCGCGCCGGGAACACCGGCCTCGGCAACGATGTAGGCTTCCTGCTCGTGGAAGCGCGCGTTCAGCACCGCGAACAGCTTTGCCGGCTTGTTGGCGCGCGCCGCGGCGTACAGCTTCTGCATCGAGTTCTCGTTGCCGAAGTCGATCTGCCGGTAGCCGTGCTTCTTGAGGTACTCGGCAATCACCTCCGACTTTTCGATCGAGGCCGTGCCGACCAGAACCGGCTGCAGCCGCGCATTGGCGCGCTCGATCTCGGCCAGGATCGCAGCGTATTTCTCGTTCTGGGTGCGATAGACCTCGTCGTCCTCATCCAGGCGGGCGACCGGCAGATTGGTCGGGATCTCCACGACCTCGAGCTTGTAGATGTCGAACAACTCGTCGGCTTCCGTCAGCGCCGTGCCGGTCATGCCGGCGAGCTTTTCGTACATCCGGAAATAGTTCTGGAAGGTGATCGAGGCGAGCGTCTGGTTCTCCGGCTGGACCTGGACGTGCTCCTTGGCTTCCAGCGCCTGGTGCAGGCCTTCGGAATAGCGGCGGCCCTGCATCATGCGGCCGGTGAACTCATCGATGATCACGACCTCGTCGTCGCGGACGATGTAGTCCTTGTCGCGTGTGAACAGCGTGTGGGCGCGCAGCGCCTGGTTGATGTGGTGCACGACGGAGACGTTCTCGACGTCGTAGAGCGACTCGCCCTTGAGCTGGCCGGCATCGCGCAGCAGCTTCTCGATCTTCTCCATGCCGGCTTCGGTGAGCGTCACCGTGCGCTGCTTCTCGTCGACGTCGTAGTCGCTCTTGTCGAGCTTGGGCAGGAACGAGTCGATGGTGTTGTAGAAGTCGGAACGGTCGTCGAGCGGGCCGGAGATGATGAGCGGCGTGCGCGCTTCGTCGATCAGGATGGAGTCGACTTCGTCGACGATCGCATAGAAATGCGGCCGCTGGACCATGTCCTCGAGCCGGTACTTCATGTTGTCGCGGAGATAGTCGAAGCCGTATTCGTTGTTGGTGCCGTAGGTGATGTCGCAGGCATAGGCCGCCTTGCGCTCGGCATCGTCGAGGCCATGGACGATCACGCCGGTGGTCAGGCCGAGGAAGCCGTAAATCTGGCCCATCCAGGCGGAGTCGCGGCGGGCGAGGTAATCGTTGACGGTGACGACGTGGACGCCCTTGCCGGCGAGCGCGTTGAGGTAGACCGCGAGCGTTGCCACCAGCGTCTTGCCTTCGCCGGTCTTCATCTCGGCGATGTCGCCCTCGTGCAGCACCATGCCGCCGATCAGCTGGACGTCGAAATGGCGCTGGCCGAGCGTGCGCTTGGCAGCTTCGCGCACGGTGGCGAAGGCTGGCACCAGCAAATCGTCCAGCGTCTTGCCCTCGGCAAGCTGCTTCTTGAAGTCAGCGGTGCGGGCCTTGAGCGCCTCGTCGGAGAGCTTCGAGACCTCGGGCTCCAGCGCGTTGATCGCGTTGACGCGGGACTGATATCCCTTCACCCGCCGGTCGTTGGCGGAGCCGAAAAACTTGCGGGCGAGCGCGCCGATCATGCCTAGTTCCTGTGTTCGCGATTTAACCGCGTTGCAGCCAAGAAGTTGTCACCCGCCTGCCTATCAACTCACCGTGACGCCTGTCGGCGTCAGAGCCCGGACTGCGGGGGTCATCCGCCAGATGGGTGGGAATTGGGCTAGTCTGGGTTCAACGGCCAAAAACGCAGCAAAATAAACGCCATCGCCATGGTCGCGACCGGGCAGAGATATGGCCCGGTCAGGGCCTTGTCAACGGCAGGCGCATTGCGGCTAATTCATCATTTTGACAGACTTTTCGCGTTGCCAAGCCCCCCTGAATTGGGCGAGTGTCCGCCCCGCTTAAGCAGCCCCTGCTTCAACATAAGGATTTTGCATGACCACCTCGTTCCCGGTCACCACCGGCCAGCGTTTCCGCCACGCGTCCGCCCTGGCTGGCTGCTTTGCCCTGGCGCTGTCCCTGGCGTTCGCTGGTCCGCTCCGGGCCGCCGACGATCCGGTCCTGGCGAAGGTCAATGGCGTTGACATCAAGAAGAGCGACGTCGCCATGGCCGAGGAGGAACTCGGACCGAGCCTCGCCCAGATGGATCCCGCGACCAAGGACGAGAATGTCCTGTCGTTCCTGATCGACATGAAGATCGTGTCCAAGGCCGCCGAGGACAAGAAGGTCGCCGACGGCGAGGAATTCAAGAAGCGGATGGCGTTCGCCCGCAATCGCCTGCTGATGGACAGCCTGCTGGCCCAGGAAGGCAAGGCCGCGACCAACGACGACGCCATGAAGAAGGTCTACGAGGAGGCCTCCAAGCAGATCACCGGCGAGCAGGAAGTGCGCGCCCGCCACATCCTGGTCGAGACCGAGGACGAGGCCAAGGCGGTGAAGGCCGAGCTCGACAAGGGCGCCGATTTCGCCGAGCTCGCCAAGAAGAAGTCCAAGGATCCCGGCTCCGCCGACGGCGGCGACCTCGGCTTCTTCACCAAGGAGCAGATGGTGCCGGAATTCTCGGCCGTCGCGTTCGCGCTCGAGCCGGGCAAGATCTCCGATCCCGTGAAGTCGCAGTTCGGCTGGCACATCATCAAGGTCGAGGAAAAGCGCAACCGCAAGGCGCCGGAGTTCGACCAGGTCAAGGCCCAGATCGAGCAGTACGTCACCCGCAAGGCCCAGGCCGACTACGTCGCCAAGCTCCGCGCCGAAGCCAAGGTCGAGCGGACGGACCAGCCGGCGGCCGACGCAAAGCCGGCCGATACCAAGCCTTCCGACAGCAAGATGGCGCCCCCCGCCAAGAAGTAAAAATTCGCTGTCACTTCGGTGACGCCAAGAGTATCTAAGCATCGCAATGGCCGGGCCGAAAGTGCGAAGCACGTCTTCGCACTTGATGTCCCGGCCATCTGCATATCCAGACCTCACCAAGGCACAAGCCAAGGCACCTCGCGATGTCCTCAACCGCCTCCCCGCTCGCCCCGAAGAACGTTCCCGCCATGCCGGTGATCGCGGGCGTCCGTCTCGCGACGGCCGAGGCCGGCATCCGCTACAAGAACCGCACCGACGTGCTGCTGGCGGTCATGGACAAGGGCACCGCGGTCGCCGGCGTCTTCACCAAGTCGAAGTGCCCGTCCGCGCCGGTCGAATGGTGCCGCGCCAAGCTCAAAGGCGGCAAGGCACGCGCGCTGGTCGTCAATTCCGGCAATGCCAACGCCTTCACCGG
Source organism: Bradyrhizobium sp. S3.3.6 (assembly GCF_040546905.1). Classification (NCBI taxonomy): domain Bacteria; kingdom Pseudomonadati; phylum Pseudomonadota; class Alphaproteobacteria; order Hyphomicrobiales; family Nitrobacteraceae; genus Bradyrhizobium; species Bradyrhizobium sp. S3.3.6. Next base: position 43,894 of record NZ_JBEPOT010000018.1, read on the forward strand.
CAAGACCGGCCGCAGCTCCACGGCGCTGACCGCGAAGATCGCGGCCAAGGCCGTCGGCTGCAGCGAGAGCGAGATCTTTCTGGCCTCGACCGGCGTGATCGGCGAGCCGCTGGACGCGACCAAGTTCGACGGCGTGCTGGAACGCCTCGCCGAGACCACTGAGGCTGGCGATTATCTCGCTGCCGCCAAGGCGATCATGACCACCGACACCTTCCCCAAGGTCGCGACCGCGACCGTGAAGCTCGGCAAGGCCAAGGTCACCATCAACGGCATGGCCAAGGGCGCCGGCATGATCGCCCCCGACATGGCGACGATGCTATCCTTCATCTTCACCGACGCGCCGATCGCGCCCGCTGCGCTGCAGGCGCTGCTCAAGGCCGGCGTCGAGGACACTTTCAATGCCGTCACGATCGACGGCGACACCTCGACCTCCGATACGCTGCTGGCTTTCGCCACCGGCGCTGCCGCGGAGCACGGCGCACCAAAGATCGGCCGTGCCAGCGATCCGCGCCTGAAGTCCTTCGTCAAGGCGTTCAACCAAGTGCTCGCCAATCTTTCCGAACAAGTTGCCCGTGACGGCGAAGGCGCGCGCAAGCTGGTCGAGATCACTGTCGAGGGCGCCAAGACCAAGGCCTCGGCACGCAAGATCGCGATGTCGATCGCCAACTCGCCGCTGGTGAAGACCGCAATCGCCGGCGAGGACGCCAATTGGGGCCGCGTGGTCATGGCGGTCGGCAAGGCCGGCGAGCCGGCCGACCGCGACAAGCTCTCGATCTCCTTCAACGGCATCCGCGTCGCCAAGAGCGGCGCGCGCGATCCGTCGTACGACGAGGCGCAGGTGTCGGAAGCGATGAAGGCCCCGGAGATCGCGATCAAGGTGACGCTCGGCCTCGGCAAGGGCCGCGACCGCGTGCTGACCTGCGACCTCACCAAGGAATATGTCGCGATCAACGGCGATTACAGGTCGTAGCTGAAGCTGATGGCTGATCTCAAACTGACACTGGTGGTAGCGTGCGCGCTGGTCGACGCCGACAAGCGCGTCCTGATCGCGCAGCGCCCCGAGGGCAAGACGCTCGCGGGCCTCTGGGAATTTCCCGGCGGCAAGCTGGAGCCGGGCGAGCGGCCGGAGCAGAGCCTGATCCGCGAGCTCAATGAGGAGCTCGGCATCACCGTCGCCGAGCCGTGCCTGGCGCCGCTGACCTTCGCGAGCTACGGCTACGAGACCTTTCATCTGTTGATGCCGCTCTACATCTGCCGGCGCTGGGAGGGCCAGGTCATGGCGCGGGAGGGCCAGAAGCTGGCCTGGGTCCGTGCCAACAAGCTGCGCGACTATCCGATGCCGCCGGCGGACATTCCGCTGATCCCGCATTTGATTGACTTGCTGATGTGAGGCTTGCCTGCCCCGGACGCAGCGCAGCAGCGCAAGAGCGCTGCAGCGCGTCCGGGACACGTGTCAGCTCTCCCCGGCCTTCTTCACCGCCTCCGCCAGGCTCGCTTTCGCCGATCCCGGCTTCAGCGGCTGCTGCTGGCTCGCATGCGGGGCCCAACCGGAGAGCCAGATGATATCGAAGGTCGCACGGACGCGGCCGTCGGCGTCGGCAAAGCGCTCGGCATAGATTTCGGCCATGCGCAGCAGGGTCGCGCGCCGGCTCGGCGTGCGCCGCCGCTCGATCAGCACATTGGCCGCACCCATGCGGCGAAGATCCTGCATCAGGGCAAAAGCATTGGAATAGCGCACCACGACGCGGTCGACGTCGGTGACCGGCAGCGCAAAACCCGCCCGCTGCAACAGCGCGCCGATATCCCGCAGATCCGCGAACGGCGCCACCCGCGGCGACACGCCGCCCTCGCATTCGACTTCCGCCGCAGCAAACGCCTGGCGCAGCTCGGTCAGGCTGTCGCCGCCGATCATCGCGGCGAGCAGTAGCCCGTCCGGCTTCAGTGCCCGGCGAATTTGCGCGAGCACGCCGGGAAGATCGTTGACGAATTGCAGCGCCAGCGCCGACACGACAAGATCGAGGCTTTCGGGAGCGAAGGGCAGCTTCTCCTCGCCGGTTTCGCCAAGCGCGATCTGCTGAAATGACGGCAGTCGCGCTCGTAACGCCGCCAGCCCCTCGCCTGGCGTCCAGAGATCAGCCGGCGCGTGAAATTCGCGCATCACCGCAGCCAGCCGGTCGGACATGTCCTCGGCCACCCGATCGAGCAGGAAGGTCACGGCACCTTGCGCCTGCGCACGGCGCTGCCGCGCGTGCAGCAAAGCACGATCGAACAAGGCGGGCGGCGTTTGTGGGTTTGTGGCCATGGCGCTGGTTACGCCGATCATGCCGGTTCTGGCAATCCACTGCATGTGGCGCTAGCCTTCCTCGTGGACGCCGCACCGGCCCTCGCGTTCCAAGCCAACAATGCGCGCCAGCTTTGTGGCGCACTGGAGCATCAGACGATGATCACCTGTTACCTGCGATACGAGATCCCCCCGGACAAGCTCGCCGAATTCGAAGCTTATGGCAGGATGTGGCTGGAACTAGTGCCAAGATTCGGCGGCATCCACCACGGCTACTTCCTGCCATCGGAAGGGGCGAGCGACGTCGCCCTCGCGATGTTCAGCTTCCCGAGCCTCGCGGCGTACGAACAGTATCGGAAGGACAGCGCCGAAGATCCGGACGTCCAGAAGGCGATCGACTTCGCAAGGCAAACGCGCTGCTTCCGTCGCTATGAGCGATCGTTCTTCCGGCCCGTGCTGCCGAAAGGGCCGTAGGCCGGGCACAGACAAGAGCAGCCCATTGCCTTGAGCGTGGCGCAGGACGGGGCTAGCCTTGCCCAATGGACGCCGAGGCATCACCATCACGCTCCATTTCCAGCCATCTGCGCGGCGCGCTCAAGGCCTGCCGCGGTGTGCTGGCGCATCTGCCAAGGCTCGCGCTCGACATTGCGCTACCGACCTTGTGCGTCTCCTGCCGCGAGCCGGTGGATGGCGAGGGTGTATGCGCGGCGTGCTGGGCAAGGCTGTCGTTCATCGAGCGGCCCTATTGCCCGCGGCTCGGTATTCCCTTTGTCTATGATCCCGGCCCCGACATGCTGTCGATGGAGGCGATCGCGAGTCCACCGGCCTACCAGCGGGCACGCGCGGCGGTGCGCTATGACGACGTCGCGCGCACGCTGGTGCATGCGCTGAAATACCAGGACCGCACGGATCTCGCGCCCGCCATGGGCCGCTGGATGGCACGCGCGGGCGGTGAGCTGCTTGCCGGCGCCGACATGCTGGTGCCGGTGCCCCTGCATTGGCGCCGGGCCTGGCGCCGCCGCTACAACCAGTCCGGTGCGCTGGCGCACATCATCGCGCGACAGAGCGGGATCAAGGTGCGGGGCGAGGTGCTGCGCCGGGTGCGCCACACGGAGCAGCAGATAGGCCTGTCGCGAGCCCAGCGCGCCGCGAACGTGCAGGGCGCATTCCAGGTATCCCCGGACCGTCAGGCCGAGATCCAGGGCCGGCGCATCGTCCTGGTCGATGATGTCCTGACATCAGGTGCGACGCTGGATGCCTGCGCGCGGGCCTTGCTGCGCGCCAAGGCAGCCCAGGTCGACGTGCTGGTCTTTGCCCGGGTTGTCGAGAGCCGCTAAACTCCCATATAATTCAACAAATTCATGACATGAAAGCGCTGGACGCCATGACCGCTGCTGTCGAGATCTACACCAGGCCGGGCTGCGGCTATTGTTCCGCAGCCCGGTCGCTTCTGACCCGCAAGAAGGCGAGCTTCACGGAATTCGACGTCGCCAAGGACGCGTCATGGCGCGACGAGATGTACGACCGCGCCGGCGAGGGCTCGACCTTCCCGCAGATCTGGATCGGCGGAACCCATATCGGCGGCTGCGACGACCTCTACGCGCTCGACCGCGAAGGCAAGCTGGACGGCCTCCTCGAAAGCGTCAAGGCGGCCTCATGAGCGACAGCAGGACCTTCACCGCCGCCATGGTGCAGATGCGCACCGGCTTGATGTCCGAGCCGAGCCTCGCACAGGCGACGAAACTGATCCGGGAGGCGGCTGCCAAGGGCGCCGACTACGTGCAGACGCCCGAAGTCAGCAACATGATGCAGCTGAACCGCAAGGCGCTGTTCGAGCATCTCCAGAGCGAAGAGGACGACGCCTCGCTGAAGGCATATCGCTCGCTCGCGGCCGAGCTGAAGATCCACATCCATGTCGGCTCGCTGGCGTTGCGCTTCTCGCCGGAGAAGGCGGTCAACCGCTCCTTCCTGATCGGGCCCGAGGGCAATGTGCTCGCGAGCTACGACAAGATCCACATGTTCGACATCGAGCTGCCGGACGGCGAGAGCTATCGCGAATCCGCCAATTACCAGCCGGGCGAGACCGCCGTGATCTCCGACCTGCCCTGGGGCCGCGTCGGGCTGACGATCTGCTACGACGTGCGCTTCCCCGCGCTCTACCGCGCACTCGCTGAAAGTGGCGCCTATTTCATCACCGTGCCGTCGGCCTTCACCCGCAAGACCGGCGAGGCGCACTGGCACATCCTGCTGCGGTCGCGCGCGATCGAGACGGGCTGCTTCATCTTCGCAGCTGCGCAGGCCGGCCTGCACGAGAACAAGCGCGAGACCTATGGTCACTCGCTGATCATCGATCCCTGGGGCGAGATTCTCGCCGAGGGCGGTGTCGAGCCCGGCATCATCATGGCCAAGATTGACCCGGCCAGGGTCGAGACCGCACGCCGCGCGATCCCCTCGCTCCAGCACGGCCGCCGCTTCGGCGTCTCCGATCCCAAGGCCGGGCCGGATCATCTGCACCTGGTGCGGGGATCGGTATGATCCGCTACGCGCTCCATTGCGACCGCAAGCACGCGTTCGAGAGCTGGTTCCAGAGTTCGTCGGCTTATGATTCGCAGGTGAAGCGCAAGCTCGTGACCTGCCCGATCTGCGGCTCGGCCAAGGTCGACAAGGCGATCATGGCGCCGCGTATCATCGGCAAGAAGGGGCGCGGCAGCGCGACACCGCCGCCGGAGCCGACCACGACGCCAACGCCTGAGGCGGCGCAGTCTGGATCCACCTCGCTGATGATGGCGCAGGAGCGCGAGCTCCGCACCAAGCTGAAAGAGCTGCGCGACCACATCGTCAAGAACGCCGACAATGTCGGCGAGCGTTTTGCCAACGAAGCCCGCGCGATGCATTACGGCGACAAGGAGCACCGTCCGATCTACGGCGAGGCCTCGCCCGACGAGGCAAAATCGCTGATCGACGAGGGTATCGAGGTGTCGCCGCTGCCGACGCTGCCGGAAGACAGGAATTGACGCGCAAAGCGCGTCAGAATCCCACCAGCAGCGCCACGCCGACCACGATCAGCACGATGCCAAAAATCTCGCGCGGCGCGATCGGCTGCTTGAAGGAGTAATACGCCACGGCTTGCGCGAACAGCACCTCGATCAGCGCGAGCGTGCGGACATTGGCGGCAGCCGTCAGCGCAAACGCCAGGAACCAGAATTGCGAGGCGAAGGCCCCCATGAAGCCCGCCAGCAGTGACGGCCTCCACAGCCCCAGGATCGACTGAAGCACTTTTGGCGCGCGCCAAAGCAGATAGATCGTCAGGATCAGCGTCTGCACGAACAGGCCGAGCACCAGCGTGAACGAGGCCGAGGTCACGAACGAGACGCCGGGAACGTTGATGATCGCGCCGCGGAAGCCAACAGCGGAGAGCGCGAAGGCCGCGGCCGCAACCAGGCCGGTGATCGTCGGCTTCAGCTCCGCAAAACTCTTCTCGCCGCCCGGCCGCAGCGCGGTGATGACGACGCCGACGGTCGCGATCACGATCGCCAACACCTTCAGCCAGGTCAGGTGATCGCCGAGGAAGACGAAGCCAAAGATCGCAGTCTGGATCGCCTCGGTCTTCAAATAGGCTGTCGTCACCACGAAGGAGCGGTCGTTCATCGCGAGCAGCATCAGCCCGGTGGCGACGATCTGGCTGAGCGCACCGAGCAGCAGCCACGGCCAGAACACGGTCGGCGGCATGCCGAGACGATCGCCGGTCGCGACCAGCACAAACCCTAGGAATAGCAGCGAGAACGGGAAGCCGAACAGGAAGCGGATATTGGTCGCGCCCCAGGTCCCCAGCGGCTTCGTCAGCGATCGCTGCATCGCATTGCGCGCGACCTGGCCGAGCGCAGCAATGACGGTGAAGGGAATCCAGAGGCTGGTGACGGTGAACATGGGGTGTGTGAGCGGGGGGTGACTGCACTACGGGGTAGATGACTGCAAACTGCCGAGGGCGCGGCAACAGGTCAATCGGCGCAACGTCATAGGAGCGATGCTCGCGCCTCGCTCACCCCCTCACACCATCCGCTCCGCCACGACCATGTAGTTCACGTCCATGTCCAACGAGAGGGTCCATTTGTCGGCGAAGGGGGAGTAGACCACGCCGGTCTGCTCGGTGATGACGAGGCGGTTGTCGAGGAGATACTTGGTCAGCTCGTCGGGGGTGACGAACTTGTTCCACTCGTGGGTGCCGCGCGGCAGCCAGCGCAGGACGTATTCAGCGCCGACGATGGCGAGCGCAAAGCTCTTCCAATTGCGGTTGAGGGTAGACACGACCATCAGGCCGTTGGGCTTCAGCATCGAGGCGCAGCGCTTCAGGAAGACGCCGACGTCGACGACGTGCTCGACCACCTCCATCGCCAGCACGATGTCGAAACGCTCGCGCGGATCGATCTCCTCCACCGTGGTGCAGCGATAGTCGATCGACAGATGGCTCTTGTCGGCATGCAGCTTCGCCGCGGCGATGTTGCTGGCCGACGGATCGACGCCGATGACCTGCGCACCCAGCCGCGACAGCGGCTCGCACAACAGGCCGGCGCCGCAGCCGATGTCGAGCACGCGGAGGCCGCCGAGGCAGTTGAGGCTGCGCACATTGCGCTCGAACTTGCGGCAGGCGGCGTCGCGGATATAGCCGAGCCGCAACGGATTGATCCGGTGCAGCGGCGCCATCTTGCCCTTGGGGTCCCACCATTCGGCCGAGAGCTTTGAGAATTTCGCGATCTCGGCGGCATCGACGGTCGAGCCCGGCGCGCGGGGTGCGGTTGCGGAAGTATCTTGCTGCATGCTCATGGGTTACGCGCGGTCCTACCGCGTGGTGATCGAACTACGGAAGGCGAGTGGCGAGGCGATGGTCTTGATCGTCTCAATGCCCTCGCCGACGCCGCGAATGGTCACGTCGCCGTAGTTGAGAATTCGTCCAAGAATGGTTTGATCGACGTCGACGCTCTCGACCTTGTCCAGCGCCATCTCGAAGGTGCGGCGCTTGATGAAGCCGGTCTTGTGCACAACCCGGAGGTTGGTGACGTCGGTCTCGGTGGTGAAGCGATGGAACCAGCCCTTCACGGTCCAGTAGAGCGCTGCCAGAGCCACGAGGCCGGACGCGACGAGACAGAGCAGGACGAGGCCTTCAACAATGGTTTGCCGGGACGCCACGAACAGCGCCAAGACTACGATCCAGGCCACAATCGCCGGAAAATAGAAGATCCAGTGCGCATTGGTCGAATACAGCACCCGCTCGCCCGGCTGCAGGATCTCGTCGATATAACGCGCCATGATCTCGGTTAACCCATTACCCCCAAAGGCGACGCCCCCAAAGGCGACCTCAAGCCTGCCCCCGCAGGAACCCGCTTGCCCCCGGCCCCGCCGCTATGTATACGCGCGGTCGGTGTCCGCAAGCACCCGTCCATTGCGGGTCACCATACTGATCCTTATGAGGGAATGCACGCGTCGTCATGAGCCGCCTCGTGATGAAATTCGGCGGCACGTCCGTCGCCAACATCGAACGTATCCGCAACGTCGCACGCCATGTGAAGCGTGAGGTCGACGCCGGCCATGAAGTGGCTGTGGTCGTCTCGGCGATGTCGGGCAAGACCAACGAGCTGGTGGCCTGGTGCACCGAGGCCTCGCCGATGCACGACGCGCGCGAATACGACGCCGTCGTCGCCTCCGGCGAGCAGGTGACCTCGGGCCTGCTCGCCATCGTGCTCCAGGGCATGGGTATCCAGGCCCGCTCCTGGCAGGGCTGGCAGATCGCGATCAAGACCAGCGACGCCCATGCCTCGGCCCGGATCGAGGACATCGACGGCAGCGAGATCATCACCCGTTTCAGGGATCGCAAGGAGGTCGCGGTCGTCGCCGGCTTCCAGGGCATCGATCCCAAGACCAACCGCATCACCACGCTCGGCCGCGGCGGCTCCGACACCTCGGCCGTGGCGATCGCCGCCGCCGTCAAGGCCGACCGCTGCGACATCTACACCGACGTCGACGGCGTTTACACCACCGACCCGCGAATCGTGCCGAAGGCCAAAAGGCTCGACAAGATCGCGTTCGAAGACATGCTGGAACTGGCCTCCCAGGGCGCGAAAGTGCTCCAGGTGCGCTCGGTGGAACTCGGCATGGTCCACAACATGCCGATCTTCGTCCGCTCGAGCTTCGACAAGCCCGAGGACATCGACCCGCATGCCAACCAGCCGCCCGGCACGCTGATCTGCAGCGAGGAGGAGATCATGGAAAGCCACGTCGTCACCGGCATCGCCTTTTCGAAGGACGAGGCCCAGATCTCGGTGCGCCAGATCGAGGACAAGCCCGGCGTGGCGGCGTCGATCTTCGGCCCGCTCGCGGATGCCAATATCAACGTCGATATGATCGTTCAGAACGTGTCCGAGGACGGCAAGACCACCGACCTCACCTTCACGGTGCCGGCCGCCGACTACAACCGCGCCAAGGACACGATTACCGCCGCCAAGGCCAAGATCGGCTATATCAGGCTTGATACCGCCACCGACGTCGCCAAGATCTCGGTGATCGGCAGCGGCATGCGCAGCCATGCCGGCGTCGCCGCTCAGGCGTTTTCGGCCCTCGCCGGACGGAACATCAACATCCGGGCCATTACAACCTCCGAGATCAAATTCTCGGTTTTGATCGACACCGCCTATACCGAGCTTGCGGTGCGCACCCTGCATACACTCTACGGCCTCGATCAGGTTTAGACTAATTTTCTCTTAGCGGTTGCAGCAAACGCGAAGTGTACACACCTTCGCGTTTGGCAGGCGTTTTGCTTGGCAAAACAAGCCTCAATTCGCTATACGGCGAACAGGGTGGGCTGCCGCAGACTGTGTCCCAGTTCAGGCTGCTGATTCGGTGCAAGCGGTGGCTTGCGCCTGCGCCGGACGGACAATTTGATTGTTTTTCTGGAATTTTAGGCCAGCCGCCGGCCAATATCGCCGGGTCGGGCAGACGGAGGAGATTGACGGTTCATGCGGAGCGCGTCGGGAGGTCCCCGCGTCTTGTTGAGACGGCTCCGCGAAACCATGGCGGAGCAGGTCTCGGCCCAGGAGCGGCTGGACAAGATCGTGGTGCTGATCGCCGCCAACATGGTGGCCGAGGTGTGCTCGGTTTACGTGCTGCGCGTCGACAACACCCTCGAGCTCTACGCCACCGAAGGCCTCAACCGCGAGGCCGTGCACCATACCGTGCTGAGTGCCCATGAGGGTCTTGTCGGTCTCGTCGCCAGCGAGGCGACGCCGCTCAACTTGAACGACGCACAGAGCCATCCGGCCTTCTCGTTCCGCCCCGAAACCGGCGAAGAGATCTACCACTCGTTCCTCGGCGTGCCGATCCTGCGCGCCGGCAATACCCTCGGCGTGCTGGTGGTGCAGAATCGCGCCAAGCGCACCTATGTCGAGGAAGAGCTCGAGGCGCTGCAGACGACGGCCATGGTGCTGGCGGAGCTGATTGCGTCGGGCGAATTGTCCGCGCTCGCCCAGCCTGGCCTCGAGCCGGCCGCGCGCCATTCCACGCAGAAGGCCGGCGCTATCCTCTCGGAAGGCATTGCGCTCGGCCATGTCGTGCTGCACGAGCCGCGCGTCGTCATCAAGGACTACATCGCCGAGGATCTGCCGAAGGAGATCAAGCGGCTCGACACCGCGCTCGCCAAGCTGCGCTCGGATCTCGACCGGATGCTTGAGCGCGGCGACGTCGCCGAGGGCGGCGAGCATCGCGACGTGCTCGAAGCCTACCGCATGTTCGCCAACGACCAGGGCTGGTCGCACAAGCTGCATGAGGCGGTCGCCACCGGCCTCACGGCGGAAGCCGCGGTCGAACGCGTCCAGTCCGACACCCGCGCCCGCATGCTGCGCGTGACCGATCCCTATCTGCGCGACCGGCTGCACGATCTCGAGGATCTCGGCTACCGCCTGATGCGGCAGCTGGTCGGCCAGGACCACGCGCCCTCGCGCGAGCAACTGCCCGACAACGCCATCGTCATCGCGCGCGCGATGGGACCGGCGGCGCTGCTGGACTACGACCGCAAGCGCCTGCGCGGCATCATATTGGAGGAAGGCACCGCCAATTCCCACGTTTCGATCGTGGCGCGCGCGCTCGGCATTCCCGCAGTCGGCGAGGTGCCGAATGCGCCGGGCATCGCCGATCCCGGCGACGCCGTCATCGTCGACGGCACGTCGGGCACGATCTATGTGCGGCCGTCGCAGGAGATCGAGGCGGCCTTTGCCGAGCGCGTCCGCTTCCGCGCCCGGCGCCAGGCGCAATATCTGGCGCTACGCGACCGGCCTTGCGTCACCAAGGACGGCCAGAAGGTCGAGCTGCTGATCAATGCCGGTCTCGCCATCGACCTGCCGCATATCGAGGACACCGGCAGCGCCGGCATCGGCCTGTTCCGCACCGAGCTGCAATTCATGGTCGGCCAGAGCCTGCCGCGCACCAGCGATCAGCTCGCGCTCTACCGCACCGTCCTGGATGCCGCGGGCCAGAAACCCGTCACCTTCCGCACCCTCGACATCGGCGGCGACAAGGCGCTGCCCTATATGGAGACGGTGATCGAGGAGAATCCCGCGCTCGGCTGGCGCGCGATCCGGCTCGGGCTCGACCGTCCCGGCCTGTTGCGTGGCCAGATCCGCGCGCTCTTGCGCGCCGGCGGCGGCCGCGCGCTGCGCATCATGTTCCCGATGATCTCGGAGGTCGCCGAGTTCGATTCGGCGAAGGCGCTGGTCGAGCGCGAGCTGACTTATCTGCGCCAGCACGGCCACACGCTGCCGGAACGCATCGACATCGGCACCATGGTCGAGGTGCCGGCGCTGCTCTATCAGCTCGACGAGCTCTTGAAGAAGGTCGACTTCATCTCGGTCGGCTCCAACGATCTGTTCCAGTTCCTGTTTGCGGTCGACCGAGGCAATGCCAAGGTCTCCGAACGCTTCGACACCATGTCGGCGCCGATCCTGCGCGCGCTACGCGACATCGCGCAAAAATCGCTCGCCGCGAAGAAATCACTGTCGCTCTGCGGCGAGATGGCCTCGAAGCCGATCGGCGCGCTGGCGCTGATCGCGATGGGCTACCGTTCGCTGTCGCTATCAGCGACCGCGCTCGGCCCGGTCAAGGCGATGGTGATTGACCTCGACGCCAAGAAGGCCGAAGCGATGCTTGGGCCGCTGCTGGATGCGCCGACCGGCAGCGTCTCGATCCGGCAGAAATTGACGGAATTTGCCGAGGCCGAAGGCTTGGCGTTGTAGCGGGCCTGCCGCTCGCCGCCTCGCCTCCCCTCCGCCTTTTGAGACCAAACCGATGTCGTCACTCCCCGAAGCCAAACTTGACGTCCTGCTCGCGCATCACGCCTCGCTCGAGGCCGAATCGCTGGGACAGCTCTCTTCCGAGCGCTACGTGCAGGTCACGCGTGAGCTCGCCGAGATCACCCCGCTGATCGAGGCGGTGAAGACTTATCGGTCGGCGCTCAAGGAACTCGCCGACACCGAGGCGCTGATCGCCGATCCTGCGACCGATGCCGAGATGCGCAGCATGGCCGAGGCCGAGCGCGACGAGCTGACGCCGAAGATCGAGGAGCTGGTCCAGAAAATCCGCGTCGCGCTGCTGCCCAAGGATGCCATGGACGACCGCAACGTCGTGCTGGAAATCCGCGCCGGCACCGGCGGCGACGAGGCCTCGCTGTTCGCCGGCGATCTGTTCCGGATGTACGAACGCTTCGCAAGCCTGCAGGGCTGGAAGGTCGAGGTGATCTCGGCCAGCGAAGGCACCGTCGGCGGCTACAAGGAAATCATCGCGGAGGTGCAGGGCCGCGGCGCGTTCTCGAAGCTGAAGTTCGAATCCGGCGTCCACCGCGTGCAGCGCGTGCCCGACACCGAGACGCAGGGGCGTATCCATACATCGGCCGCCACCGTCGCCGTGATGCCCGAAGTCGAGGAGGTCGACGTCGAGATCAAGAACGACGATCTGCGCATCGAGACCATGCGCGCGCAAGGCGCGGGTGGGCAGCACGTCAACAAGACCGAATCGGCGATCCGCATCACCCACATTCCGACCGGCATCGTGGTGATGATGCAGGACAGCCGCTCGCAGCACAAGAATCGCGCCTCCGCCATGAACATCCTGCGCTCGCGCATCTACGACGCCGAACAGCAGCGCCTCGATGCCGCGCGCTCGGCCGAGCGCAAGGAGAAGGTCGGCTCCGGCGACCGCAGCGAGCGCATCCGCACCTATAATTTCCCGCAAGGGCGCGTCACCGACCACCGCATCAATCTGACGCTCTACAAGCTGCCGCAGGTGATCGCGGGCGAAGCGCTCGGCGAACTGACCGATGCGCTGACCACCGAGCACCAGGCCGCACAGCTCGCCGCGCAGGGCGCGGCAGCGTGACGGGCGGCGCGGCGCTCAGGCCTCGCTGGACTCTCCGAACGATTTCAACAGACGGCTCAGCGCCGGGCTCGCAGCACGGCGAAGTTCCTCGAGATTCTTCCGCGAGAGCGCCTGGAGCTTCTGCTCGCCCTTCTTCGTCAGCTTGAGATGTACGCGCCTGGCGTCCTCCGGATCGGCACCGCGGCTGACGAGCCCGAGCTTGGCCAATCGATCGATCAGCTCGACAGCGGAATGATGCCGGACCAGCAGGAAGCGCGCGACATCACCGACGGTCGCGGGACCGGAGCCGACAAAACCCTTGATGCCAAGCAGCGCCTGGTGTTGCGTCGGCGTCAATCCCTGTTCGGCAGCCGCCGCCTCGCTGAATGCCAGAAAGCTCCGGATCTGGTAGCGAAACTGCGCCAGCGCTGCGTAGTCGGCATCGCGCATCGCGCCGCCGGCGCGCCTGGCCGACGTCACCACCTTGGACCGCTGCGCCTTCTTCGCCTGAACCATGCCACCTCGACCATGCCGCCCCGCGTCGCGGGAGACATAGTCTAAAGTAGCAAGCGGCCGCAGCCGGACCAACCGGCCGGTGTCACGGATGCACAGCTATCCGACCGCCTATTCGAAGCTGGACAACAGGATCTTCACCAGGATGACCTGAAATGCGATCGGGATGCGGACGCTCTTCCGCCGGATCGAGCGCTGCAGCGCGCCGGCGATCTCCGCACTGGTCAAGGCGCCGGCCGACGCATTGGCGATCAGCTCCGACCACATCTGCGACAGCGAGCCGCAGGGCGGAAGCACCGGCTTGATGGTGACGCCACAGCCCTGCGCCCAGTCGACGATCTCCCGTATCGTATGCGGACCGCAATTGCGCGCGGTCGCGAGGCGCTCGGCCGTCAGGGCGCGCAGCAGCTCGCGTGAAGGCGACCAGTCGCCCTTCGGCGGCTGCTCGCCGGTGAGCTCGACCGCGAGCTCCTTCAGGACGTTCTGGGCCCGCACGCTCAGTCTCTTCATCGGCGCCGGCGCGCGCTTGGCCGGAACGGAGCCGACGGCCGGTCCCCGCTCGCCGGCCGGCCGGTTGCGTGGCTCGGACGTGCGGGAGGGCTCGCCGGACTGCGGCGTCGCGCGCTGGTCGTTGCCCTCCGCGGGCCGCGCCGCCTCAGGCCGCTCCGCCTCCCGCGGCCAGGATCGTCGCTTCCGGGCACCTGCCACTGTCGTCTGCCGCGCCATCTCGCTCGCCGAACCCGCCAGCCCCGTACTCACAAAGGCTAATATATATCGTGCTCCGATATGTTTTCACGACATAATTTTCGTCGTTCGACCAAAGACGAAATTGACAGACGGCGTTCACAAGCAATGCTTATGGCCGAGAGCTACACGCGGATGTGACGTGCCCGGCGCAGGCAGGCCTATGAGGCCGGCTTGCCGCCGGACAAGTCGTGTTTTGCTTGCAAACAAGAACGATGTTCGGAGGAAACGACCATGACTGACGATCTCATCCGCCGCGGCCTTTCGCGCCGTGGCCTGCTCCAGACCACAGCGGGCCTGATCGGCGGCACGGTGCTGCCAGCGATGCCGGCCTTAGCCGAGGACAAGCCGGCGATCGGCTCCTATCCGGCGGGCGTGTCGGGTTCCACGGCCTTCATCGGAATTTCCGTGCCGCGCACCGGGACCTACGCCGTGCAGGGCGAGGATGAGCTCAAGGGCTATCAGCTCGCGATCGAGCACATCAATGAAGGCCATGAGCTGATCAAGAAGATCTCGCCCAAGACCAGCAAGGGCGTGCTCGGCAAGGAGCTGAAGTTCGGCGTCGCGGATTCTGCGGCCAAGCCGAACGAAGCGGTGCAGGCGCAGCAGCGCTTCATCAGCGAGAACAAGGCGATCATGATCACCGGCGGCACGTCGAGCGCCGTTGCGGTCGCGCTGAACAAGCTCGCCCAGCGCGAGCATGTGATCTTCGTGTGCGGCATTTCCGGCTCGAACGATACCACCGGCAAGGACTGCGTGCGCTACGGCGTCCGTCAGAATTTCTTCGGCCAGACCGCGGCGGCGGCGATCGGCCCGGTGATGGTGCGGGAGTTCGGTAAGGGCAAGAAGGCCGCGTATCTCACGCCGGACTACACCTACGGCCACACCGTCACCAAATCGATGCAGGACTTCCTGGCGAGCGCCGGCTGGACCACCGTGACCAACCAGGTCGCGCCGCTCGGCGCGCCCGATTATTCCTCGTATCTGCTCAACGTCGCGAACTCCGGCGCCGACGTCCTGATCAACGTCAACTGGGGTCACGACGCGGTGCTGTCGACCCAGCAGGCCAAGCAGTTCGGCGTGCTCGACAAGATGAAGCTGGTCGTCCCCTACCAGGTGCCGTTCATCGCGCGCGAGACCGGCGGCCTGATGCAGGGCGTCTACGCCGCGACCGACTATTGGTGGACGATCGAAGACAAGTTCCCGCTGGCCAAAATGTTCAACGAGACCTTCGAGAAGAAGTACGGCTACAAGCCGGAATGGGGCGCCGAGAACGCCTATGTCAGCTTCGCTCACTGGGCCCGCATGTGCGAGGAAGCCGGCAGCTTCAATCCGCCCGACGTGATCAAGGCCTATGAGAAGGGCGAGACGATCCCCTCCCTCGTCGGCGACGTGCATTACCGCCCCGAGGATCACCAGTGCATTCGCCCGGTGATCATCGTCAAGGGCAAGCAGCAGAAGGACATGAAGAACAAGGAAGACTGGTACGACGTCGTCGAGATCGTCCCGGGTGAAGGCCTGATGCAGAAGCCGGACGCATTCGGCTGCCATCTCGGCGACTACACCTGATCCCGAGCTAACCCCTGTGACGCCGTGGGCCTCCTCTGGACCTGCGGCGTCACCCTTTTTGACGCATATCTATCGCGCGTCACAACAGCGATCGTTGCATGATTAGTTGGCCCAATCTCGTTTCGCAGCTTTTCAACGGGCTTGCGCTCGGCGCCTTGCTTGCGCTGATCAGCTCCGGCCTGACCATCATTTACGGCACGCTCGGCGTGCTCAATCTCGCGCATGGCGCGATGTTCATGATCGGCGGCTATGCCGGCTTCGTCACCTACCAGTACACGGAATCGTTCATCCTCGCCGTCATCGCGGGCTCGCTGTTCGTGATGCTGCTCGGCGTCGTGATGGAACGCGTCATCATCCGCCACTTCTATCATCGCCCGCACGAAGATCAGCTGCTGGTGACCTTCGGGCTCGGCATCTGCTTCGTCGAACTCGTGCGCCTGATCTTTTCGAGCCAGTCGCAGCTGGTGCCGCCGCCGGCGCTGTTCCAGGGCATCACCAATCTCGGCTTCATGTTCTATCCGACCTACCGCCTCGCGGTGGTCGGCATCGTCGCGGTCGCACTGGGCGCGCTGTTCATCATCCTCTACCGCACCCGGCTCGGCATGATCGTGCGCGCCGGCATCGAGGATTCGGTGATGGTCGATTCGCTCGGCATCAACGTCTACCGCGTCTTCATGATCGTGTTCGGCATCGGCGCAATGGCCGCGGGCTTCGCCGGCATCGTCAACGCGCCGGTGGTGTCGCTGACGCCGGGCATCGGCGACGACATCCTGGTTCAGACCTTCGTGGTGGTGGTGATCGGCGGCGTCGGCTCGTTCCCCGGCGCGATCCTTGGCGGCCTGATCGCCGGCGAGATCATCAGTGTCACCTCCATGTTCAACCCCGGTTACGCCTATGTGATGCTGTTTGCGGCGATGACGCTCGTGCTCGTGGTGCGACCGCATGGCCTGCTCGGCGTCCCGGGCCGCGAGTAAGTGATCCGCTGATGCTCAAGCAACGCCCGTTCCTGATCGAGACATTGACGGCTATCGGCCTGATCGTGGCTCCCTTCGTGCTGCCTCATCTCGGCTTTGCGCCGAACACGGTGAACCGGATCCTGGTCTGGGGCCTGTTCGGCCTCGGCTTCGACATCCTGTTCGGCTTCACCGGCCTGCTGTCGTTCGGACAGTCCGCCTTTTACGGCACCGGCGGCTTCGTTGCCGCTTACCTCCTGACCCGCGCCGGCTTCAGCAACGTGCTCGGCGCGCTGGTCATCGGCATGATCGCGGCAGCGGCGACCGGCTATCTGATCGGCCTGATTGCGCTGCGCCGCACCGGCATCTACTTCGCCATGATCACGGTGGCGATCGCGGAAGTGTTCTTCTTCGTCGAGTTCAATCCGCTCTCGGATTTCACCGGCGGCGAGAATGGCCTGCCGGGCGTGCCGGCCCCGAGCTTCAATCTCGGCTTCACCACCATCCACTTCACCGATGGCTGGTCGCTCTATCAGTTCATCGCGCTGTGCTATTTCATCGGCATCATCATCGCGCTCAGGATCGTGCGCTCACCGGTCGGCGCGATCCTGAGCGCGATCCGGGACAATCCGCTGCGCGCCAGCGCCGTCGGCCACAACATCCACGGCTACAAGCTGACCGCCTTCGTCATCGCCGCCGCTTACGCGGGCTTCGCCGGCGGCCTGCTCGGCGTGCTCCAGGCCTTCATGCCGCCCGACGCCTTCACCTTCGACACCTCCGGCCAGCTCGTGATGCAGACCGCCATCGGCGGAAGGGGCACGCTGTTCGGCCCGCTGGTCGGCGCAACCGTGTGGCTGTTCCTGCAGGATTTCCTCCAGTCCGCGCTCGGCTTGGGAGCGGCCTGGAAGCTCGTGCTCGGCGTCGTGTTCGTGCTGCTGGTCTGCTTCCTGCGCGGCGGCATCGTCGGCGGCATCGTCGATCTCTACGGCCTCGTGTTCGGCAAGCATAAGCGGACGGAAGCGGAGCCGGATGCTGAAGTCACGCAGCCACCTGCCCCGGCGCCGATGCAGGCCAGGAAGGTCGAGCATCCCGCCTATTCCGGGCCGGTCCTGAAAGCCACTGGTCTCACCAAGCGCTACGGCGGCCTCGTTGCCAACAGCGACATCGACTTCAGCGTCAATCAGGGCGAGCTGCGCGGCATCATCGGCCCCAACGGAGCCGGCAAATCCACCTTCTTCAAGATGCTGACCTGCGAGATCCCGCCGACCTCGGGTCAGATTGTGTTCGGAGGCCGCGACATCACCGGCTTGAAGGTCACTGAAGTATGCCAGCTCGGATTGACCAAGAGCTATCAGGTCAACCAGCTCTTCACGGGCCTGACGGTGCGGCAGAACCTGACGATCGCCGCCCTCGCGGAGCTGCGCGGAAAATTCCGGCTCGACCTGTTCCGCACGCTCTCCGGCGTCAAGGGCCTGACGGAGCAGGTCGAGCACACGCTCGCTCTGGTGAACCTGACCCGCCGTGCCGACACGCCCGTGTCCGAGCTCGCCTATGGCGAGAAACGCAGGCTGGAGATCGGCCTTGCGCTCGCAACATCGCCGCGCCTGCTGCTGCTCGACGAGCCGTTGGCCGGCATGAGCCCGCGCGAGCGGGTCGAGACCGTCAAGCTGCTCAAATCGATCGCGCGTGGCCGCACCATGATCATCATCGATCACGACATGGATTCGCTGTTCGAGCTGGTCGAGCGCGTGACCGTGCTGCAGGAGGGTCGCGTGCTGGTCTCCGGCACGCCTGAGGAAATCAAGACCAACGCCGCAGTGCAGGAAGCCTATCTCGGCGGCGTGCACGGAGAGATCGCCGCATGAGCCTGATCGAGGTCAACGGCCTGAACAGCTATTACGGGGATTCCCACATCCTGTTCGACGTCGCCATGCATGTCGAACGTCACGAGGTGGTGGCGCTGCTTGGCCGCAACGGCGCCGGCAAGAGCACCACGCTGAAAAGCCTGATGGGCGTCGTGACGCCACGCAGCGGCAGCGTGAAGTTCGACGGCACCGATATCGCCGGCCGCAGGAGCCACAAGATCGCGCAAGCGGGCATGCAGCTCGTGCACGAGGAACGCCGCATCTTCGGCAGCCTGTCGGTGGAGGAGAACATCGTCCTCGCCGGCATCACCGCCCCGAAACGCTGGCCGCTCGGTCGCATCTACGAGATGTTCCCGCGACTGAAGGAGCGGCGCAGCAATCGCGGCACCGAGCTCTCCGGCGGCGAGCAACAGATGCTCGCGATTGCGCGGGCGCTGGTGCGCGATCCCAAGATCGTGCTGCTGGACGAGCCGTTCGAAGGATTGGCGCCCGTCATCGTCCACGATCTCGTCAAGGCCTGTCGCGAGCTCGCGGCCGCCGGCCAGACCATCGTGCTGGTCGAGCAGAATCTGGCGGCAACGCTGGCACTGGCGACGCGGATCTACATCATCAATAACGGCCACATCGTCCACGAGGGGCCGGCGCAGGAGCTCAAGGCCCAGCCGGAGCTGCTGCAGCGCTATCTCGGCGTCTAGTCAGTCGCTCATCAGCCACCAATTGCCGCGATCATCCGCTTGGCATGACCGGCGAGCACGGCCATCTCCTCCTTGCGCGTCTGCGCCGGTAGCAGCTCGACGCCAGCCCAGACCGGCATGACATGCAGGTGCAGGTGAAAGACCACCTGCCCGCTGGCCGGCTCGCTGAACTGCTGCAGGATAATCCCTTCCGCGTCGAACGCCTTCATCGCCGCAATCGCGATCCGTTTGGCGGTTCGCGCCACCGCGGCGAGATCGTCATCCGCAATGTCGAGAATACCGCGCGCCGGCGCCCTCGGGATGACCAGCGTGTGCCCCGGCGAGCGCGGCATGATGTCCAGAAAGGCGAAGCTGCGGTCATCCCTGAACACCTCGAAACAGGGAATCTCGCCGCGCAGGATCTTTGCGAACACGTTCTGATCGTCATAGGCCGTCATGGATGCCCTCCTCGGCTGCGCAGAGCGATCAAACGCGCTGCTTTCCGTTGACGCAAGCAATGCCGCCGATCTATCCACGATGCCAGGCAGGATGGCTCCATTGGCGACAGGTTTCGATTCCGGACACAGCATCGAGAGTGCGCGGCGCGCGCTCGTGGCGCGGCTGCAATCGGCCGGCATCGAAGAGCCGTCTCTCGATGCGCGCCTTCTCGTCGGCGCCGCGCTGGGGCTCGATCTGACCGGCCTGATCGCGCAGGCGGCACGACATCTCACACCCGAGGAGGCTGCGCGGCTCGAAGCATATGCGCAGCGAAGGCTTGCACATGAGCCGGTCGCCCGCATTCTCGGCACGCGGGAATTCTGGGGCCTGCCGTTCCGCCTCTCCGAGGCGACGCTGGTGCCGCGGCCGGACACAGAGACCGTGGTGGAGCTGGCGCTCGAGATTTTTCGTGAACGCACGACCGCGGGACAGGGCCTACGTATTGCTGATATCGGCACCGGATCAGGCGCGATCCTGCTCGCACTGCTGCACGAGATTCCGGATGCTTTCGGCGTCGGCACCGATCTCAGCCTCACTGCGCTTGGCACAGCAAAAGGCAATGCCGCCGCCCTCGGCCTTGCCGATCGCGCGGCGTTCGTCGCCTGCTCCTATGCGTCGGCGCTTCATGGCCCGTTCGATCTGATCGTGTCGAACCCGCCCTATGTTCCTGCCGGGGAAATTCCGAAACTGAGCGTCGAGGTGCGCGAGCACGATCCGCATCTGGCACTCGACGGCGGAAATGACGGCTATGACGCCTACCGCGCGCTGATTCCGCAGGCGGCCGAACGGCTCGTGCCCGGCGGCACCCTGATCGTCGAAGCCGGACAGGGCCAGGCCGGCGATATCCAGACCTTGATGGCGGCGGCCGCGTTATCGATCGACACGCCGCCCAAGGCCGACCTGGCGGGCATTCCCAGGGCGGTCTCGGCCCGAAAAATGCCCCGATAAAAGCCGGATTGGGCTCTAAAAAACCTCTTGGAATATCCCCTGGGAACGACTACCTTCCGATCAGCACATCGGTGTCGGCCCCGTAGACCTACGGGCGAAAGCCGGGCTCTCAGGCGAGAGCTTCACTGATTTAAGGTTCCAAGCCGCAGGTCCTGTTAAGCGCGATGGCCCATTGAGGTACGCTGCTTTCCGACCGCAACGTGAACGAAAGCCTGATATTGCGCTTGAAGACTTACGCAACAAAGCAGGGCTTGTTTCGGCAAGCGATATGAATGGGTTCGCTGGCAATGAATGCTGGCGGTGGGGAACGCGTCTTTGTTGAACGCGACGGTCGACGAACATCGGCAGGGTTTAATCCGCTCTTGCGCGCGGTGCGCGTGGGGCATGTGAACCGCTGTCATCAGGTCACTCGTGGCAATCAGTAGTGCGTGCAACCTTTAGGGCTGTAATTAAAGGCAGGACATGAGAAACGGTCAGAACAAGCAGCGGATGCGCAACCGCAACAATAATAATAACAACAACAACAATAACCGGCGCGGCCAGAACCCGATGACCCGGGTCTACGAATCGAACGGCCCCGACATCAAGATCCGCGGCACCGCCTCCCACATCGCCGAGAAATATCTCCAGCTGGCGCGTGACGCGCGCTCCTCCGGCGATCCGGTCGCCGCCGAAAACTACTACCAGCATGCCGAGCATTATTTCCGCCTGATCGCGGCGGCGCAGGAACAGTTCCGCCAGAATCAGCAGCCGCGCGGCGACGAGCCCATCAGCACCAGCAGCGACGACGGCGAGGACGACGGCGAGAACTTCTCGAATTTCGGCCAGGAGCCAGGCTTTGTTCCGCAGCCGCCGCAGCAGCAACAGCCCTATCAGCGTGACGGCCAGCGCGATCACAATCGCGACTATCAGCAGCGCGACAATAACCAGCAGCCCTATGTTCGCGACCAGCAGCAGCCGCGCGAGCACCGCGAACGCGACCATCGTCCGCAACCGCAATATCAGCAGCACCAGCCGCAACCGCCGAACCAGCCGCAGCCTGTCGTCGCCGACGCCGGCAATGTCGACCGCCTGCCGTCGTTCATCACCGGCGCGCAGCCACAGGCAAGCGGCACTCCGGGCAGCCTCGAAGGTGGCAATGGCGGCGGTGGCGAGCGTTTTCCGCGGCGGCGCCGCCGGCCGCATAACGGCCCGCGCCCCGAGCGCGAGGCAGCTCCTGCCGCTTCCGGCGACGATCTCGCCCCCAGCGAGTAAGCCGGAACGCTTGTCCTGATTTTATGAACTGCATCGTCCCGGCCTCGCCGGGACGATTTGTTTTCAGGTCCGCGTCACCGTCGAGGACGGCACCAGCACCGGCTTCAAAGACGGAATCAGCCGCGCCCGTTCGCGCTTGGCGGGGATCGCGCGATAGACCTGCTTGGTCGCTTCGACGATGTGGACGCCGGCAAACGGCAGCGACAGCGCAGCACCGGCACGCTCCCACATCTGCGCCGATTTCAGCACCCAGCGGCCCGCATAAGGCGGCATGAACAAGGCCTCGCCCCAGCCGGTCGGCGTGAACCAGGTCTGGCGCAACAGGTCCGTGATCTGCGAGCGCGAATAGGGACGGCCATGGCCGAACGGGGTGTTGTCGCTGCGCGTCCATACGCCGCGCCGGTTCGGGATCACCGCCATGACGCGGCCGGACGGCGACAGCACCCGCCAGACCTCCCGCAGCAGCGCGGCCGGGTCGTCCGACATCTCGAGCGCATGGACCAGCAGGATGCGGTCGACCGCGGCGTCGGGAAGCGGCAGCGAGAACTCATCGACCAGCGCAGCCAGCGCGGGCCGCCCAGTGGGCCATTTCAACACGCCCTGGGCCGCCGGCATAAAGGCGATGCAGCGCTCCGCGTCCTCGCGGAACAGGCCGAGATAGGGCGTCGGATAGCCGATGCCGAGCACGCGCTGGCCATCGGCATTCGGCCACCGCTCCCGGATGCCGCGATTGATCATCTGCCGTGCCACGATGCCGAGGCGCCGGGAATAGAACTCGCGAAGGTCGACGACGTCGATGGTCATGACGGCAATGTAACATGCACAAGGCGGCGGCTGCGCGCGGAATATTGCATTGCCTGCGCAGCGTTAACGCCATATTTGTCTGACGGGGCTGAGCGCGATGGAGATGACATGGCCGCCGAAATTCGTACTTTCAACTGTTTAAACGACAATTTCGGTTATCTGATCCACGATGTGGAAACCAAGGCGACGGCGTCGATCGACGCGCCGGAGGCCGGTCCGATCCTGGCGGCGCTCGAGCGCGAGGGCTGGCAGCTCACCGACATCCTGATCACCCATCATCATGGCGATCATGTCGGGGGCGTCGCCGAACTCAAGCAGAAATTCAATTGCCGCGTCGTCGCGCCGCATGACAAGACGACAAAGATCGCAGACGTCGACCTGCGCGTCGCCAATGCCGATGTGGTCAAGGTCGGCACGCTGCTCGGGCGTGTGCTGGAAACGCCCGGCCATACACTCGACCATATCTCCTACGTGTTCGACACCGAGAAGACCCTGTTCGCCGCCGACACGCTGTTCTCGATCGGCTGCGGCCGCGTGTTCGAGGGCAGTTACCCGATGATGTGGGACTCGCTGTTGAAGCTGCGCGCCCTGCCCGACGACTTCAAGCTCTATTGCGGCCACGAATATACGGCGTCCAACGTCAAGTTCGCGCTGACCGTCGATCCCGATAACGCAGCGCTCCAGGCGCGCGCGGCGGAAGTGACGAGGCTGCGGGCAGAGAACAAGCCGACCATTCCCTCACTGCTTGGTGATGAGAAGCGAGCAAACGTGTTCCTGCGCGCCGATGAACCGTCGGTCGCAGCCAGGCTACACATGAAGGGCGCGGATGCCGCTGCGGTGTTCGGCGAGCTGCGCGAGCGCAAAAACAAGTCCTGAAGCACAGGTCCTGAAGCACAAGTCCTGAAGACCGAGTCCTGAAGACCAAGTCCTGACGGGGATCGATGCCGACTGCAGCCGAGATCATCGCGCGCCTTGAGCTCCGCCCGCACCCCGAGGGCGGACATTATCGCGAGACCTTTCGCGACCAGACCACCGACGCCAATGGCCGCTCGCGCTCGACCCTCATCTACTTCCTGCTCGCGCGCGGCGAGCGCTCGCACTGGCATCGCATCGATGCGGTCGAGACCTGGCATTACTATGCCGGAAGCCCCTTGATGCTGCGCATCGCGCATGAGGGCTGCTCCCAGCACGAGGTGCGGCTCGGCACGGACCTCGTGAGCGGCGAGCGGCCGCAGGCCATCGTCCCGGCGGATGCGTGGCAGATGGCGGAGACCACCGGCGAATGGACGCTGGTCGGCTGCACCGTGGCGCCCGCCTTCGAGTTCGCAAAATTCGAGCTCGCGCCGCAGGGCTGGGAGCCGTAACGCCAGATCTGGAATCGGGTGGGTTCGATGCCTTTCCCCCATTAGGACTGCGCTTCCAATCAATAGGAGCGCACGATGCATGGAACACTCGATCCCGCCGCCGTCCAGATCGACCCGGCCATTTTATATTTCGGAACGCCGGTCGTCCTCATCGGGTCGACCAATGACGACGACACCTACAATCTCGCGCCGATGTCGTCGGCGTGGTGGGTGGGATGGCGTTGCATGCTCGGGCTCGCAAGCAATTCCAAGACGACCGAGAACATGATGCGCACAGGCGAATGCGTGCTCAATCTGCCGTCTGCGGACCTCGTCGCTGCTGTCGACCGTCTCGCCCGCACCACGGGCTCGGATCCCGTGCCGCCAGGCAAACTCTATCGTGGCTACCGGCACGAGAAGGACAAGTTCGGCTTGAGCGACCTGACGGCGTTAGCCGGCGAGACAGTCAGTGCGCCGCGCGTTGCCGAATGCCCGGTGCAGATGGAAGCGAAGGTCGCGCATGTGCACGGGATGGCGCAGGACGATGCAGTCTGGCGCAGCCGTCTCGTGGCGATCGAGCTCCGGATCACCCGTGTTCATGCGCATCCCGACATCATGATGGACGGCGTGGACAACCGCATCGATCCCGACAAATGGCGGCCGCTGATCCTCAGCTTCCAGGAATTCTATGGCCTGACGCCGCAACGTTTGCGGCGCTCAGAGCTCGGACAGATACCGGAAGCGAAGTACCGCCCGTTGGGCTGGCAGCCGGCGCTTTGATGCGCCTCATCGCTTCCGCAGCACCATGTCCTTTGCCGCAATCAGGCCGCCGCCGGCGATCAGGATTGCGGCAATCGCAATGCTGGCGCTGGCTTTGGCAAATCCGGCGGCGATGAGAAAGCCGGTCGAGAGCAGCGGCGTCGCGTAGGAGGCGGCGCCGAGCACGCGGATATCGCCTCGTTTCATGCCGATGTCCCAGGCGTAGAAGGCAGCGCCGACGGGACCGACGCCGAGTGCGATCACCGCGAGCCACTGCAAATTCGTCTCGGGCCACACCGTCGTTTCAAGCAGACAATGCATCAGCGCGGCGAGCACTGACGTGGCGAGGCAGAAGCCCGCGACCGCATCGGTCGGCACCGCCTTCAATCGCCGCGACAGCACCGAATAAGTCGCCCAGACGAAGGCGGCGACGAATGCCGCGACCAATCCCGGCACCGCGCCCGGCGCGAAGCCGGAGGTATTGCCGGCAAACAGCAGCACGGTGCCGACGAGGCCGAGCACGGCGCCAATGACGTGATGCGCGGCGAGCCGCTCGCCCGGCAGGAACGACGAGAACAGCACGATCAGCAGCGGCCACATGTAGTTCAGAAGGCCGGCTTCGGCCGGCGGCGCGAAGCGCAGCGCGAGGAAATACAGCGCGTGATAGCCGAACAGGCCGCCAACGCCGACGAGCCATACGATGAGCGGCTGACGCAGGCTTTTCGCGGCGTCGCCGCGGCCGATCCAGGTGAGCAGGCCGACGAGACCGCCGATCGCAAAGGTCATCGCCGCAAGCTGGAACGCGGGGATCTTTCCGGTCGCCACCGTCATCACTGACAACAGCGACCACATCAGGATCGCGGTCAGTCCGATCAGTGTGGCGGTGCGCGGGGTCATGAATCAAAGGCTCTGAGGACGATGATGCCCGGCACGAGGCCGGGCATGTTCGTCTTCACTATCGCCTTGTCACGCCCAACGCTACAGGCTTGACGCCATATCAGGCGTGATACTGACCGCCATTGATGGTCAAGGTCGAGCCGGTGATGAAGCCAGCCTCGTCGGCCGCCAGGAATACGACCGCGCGCGCGATCTCTTCGGGCTCGCCGAGCCGGTTGACCGGGATCTGCGGGATCACGTTCTTCTCCAACACGTCCTTCGGCACGGCCTGCACCATCTCGGTGTTGATATAGCCAGGCGCAATGGCGTTGACCGTGATGCCGCCCTTGGCGTTCTCGATTGCGAGCGCCTTGGTGAAGCCAATGTCGCCGGCCTTCGCCGCGGAATAATTGACCTGGCCGAACTGGCCCTTCTGGCCGTTGATCGACGAGATCGAGATGACGCGGCCGAACTTGCGCGCACGCATGCCCTCGATCACCTGGCGGGTCATGTTGAACAGCGAGCCGAGATTGGTGTTGATCACCGCGTTCCACTGCTCGAGCGTCATCTTGTGGAAGGCGGTGTCCCGGGTGATGCCGGCATTGTTGACGAGCACATCGACCGGGCCGAGCTCGGCCTCGACCTTCTTCACGCCTTCGGCGCAGGCATCGAAATTGCTGACGTCCCATTTGTAGACGGCGATGCCGGTCTCGGCCTTGAACTTCTCCGCCGCCACATCATTGCCGGCATAGCTCGCCGCGACCTTGTAGCCGGCCGCCTTCAGCGCCTTGCTGATCGCAGCTCCGATGCCCCGGGTACCACCCGTCACCAATGCAACTCGTGCCATGTCGTATTCCTTCCCTTGGACTCTTCGGACGTTTCTGAGCGATCGTTTTTAGGTACGGATTATGCGGTTGCTTTGACGGACATCAAGAACAAAACGCCCGGCATTGAGCCGGGCGTTTGTATTTAGTCGAGGCTTGCGCGGTTGCGAAGAATATTTGATTTGCAACCGCCGCCTTTTTAGTCGCGTGCAACGCACTCACTGACGCGTGCAGCGCACGCGTCAGTGATCTTCAGTCGCGCGCGATGCACATCGCGATGCCCATGCCGCCGCCGATGCACAGCGTGGCGAGGCCCTTCTTCGAATCACGCTTCTGCATCTCGTGCAGCAGCGTCACCAGCACGCGCGCGCCGGAGGCGCCGACGGGATGGCCGATCGCAATCGCGCCGCCATTGACGTTGACCTTGGAGGTATCCCAGCCGAGGTCCTTGTTGACGGCGCAGGCCTGCGCCGCAAAGGCTTCGTTGGCCTCGATCAGATCGAGATCGCCAACGCTCCAGCCGGCCTTCTTCAGCGCGGCACGCGAGGCCGGGATCGGGCCCGAGCCCATGATCTTCGGATCGACGCCGGCCTGCGCCCAGGACACGATGCGCGCGATCGGCTTCTTGCCTTCCTTGGCGGCCTGCTTCGCGGTCATCAGCACCACGGCGGCAGCGCCGTCATTGATGCCGGAGGCCGAACCTGCGGTGACCGTGCCTTCCTTCTCGAAGGCGGGCTTGAGCTTCGCCATCCCGTCAAGCGTTGCGCCATGGCGCGGATATTCGTCGGCGCTGACGACGATGTCGCCCTTGCGGGTCTTGATGGTGACGGGGACGATCTCGTCGTTGAACTTGCCGGCCTTCTGCGCGGCCTCGGCCTTCTGCTGCGAGGCGACCGCGAACTCGTCCTGCTGGGCGCGGGTGATCTGCCACTGCCGCGCGACGTTCTCGGCGGTGTTGCCCATGTGGTAGCCGTTGAAGGCATCCCACAGGCCGTCCTTGATCATGGTGTCGACGAACTCGACCGGGCCCATCTTGACGCCGCCGCGCAGATACTGGGCGTGCGGAGCCATGCTCATGGATTCCTGGCCGCCAGCGACCACGATTTCCGAATCGCCGTTGAGCAGCGCCTGGTAGCCAAGCGCGACCGTGCGCAGGCCCGAGCCGCAAAGCTGGTTGACGCCCCAGGCCGGGCTCTCGACCGGAATGCCCGCGGCGATCGAGGCCTGGCGGGCCGGGTTCTGGCCCTGAGCCGCGGTCAGGATCTGGCCCATGATGACTTCGGAGACCCGGCCGGGCTCGATGCCACCGCGCTCCAGCGCGGCCTTGATGGCGATCGCGCCGAGATCGTGGGCGGGAAGGGTCGCGAACGCTCCGTTGAAGCTTCCGACCGGGGTGCGGGCGGCGCTGACGATGACGACATCGTCTGACATGGGCATCTCCTGGGGTTGAATGGGGGCAGACGGGGCTGGGAAATGGCTCGCCAGTCTCGAACGGCATCCTGTTAACGTCGTTGCGGCATGTCAATCGGCTGGCGACCGAATTCATGCCGCAGCGCATTCAAAATAGCGTTCTTGGCGATTTCGCAAGCACGTTTTTGCTGTGCGATTAACCGTGCCGCACAAAACGGTAGCGTGCCCCCTTTGAAAATGCTTATTTTGTTGCGTTGCGTACTCTTCCCGCCCTGCGGCATTGGCCCTGCAGGTTCCCGTTCTCAGCGTCTTTGAAGTGAGAGCCCATGGCGAAATCAGACCAACCCACGACCATCAAGAAATACGCGAACCGCCGGCTCTATAACACCGGAACGAGCACTTACGTGACGCTGGAAGACCTCGCCGCCATGGTCAAGGATGGCGAAGATTTCCTGGTCTACGACGCCAAGACCGGCGACGACATCACGCGCTCCGTGCTCGCCCAGATCATCTTCGAGCAGGAGAACAAGGCGGGCCAGAACCTGCTGCCGACCACCTTCCTGCGCCAGCTGATTCGCTTCTACGGCGACAGCATGCAGATGGTGGTGCCGAAATATCTGGAGCAGTCGATCGCGACGCTGACCCAGGAGCAGGAGAAGTTCCGCAAGCAGATCGCCAACTCGCTGTCCGGAACTCCGTTTGCGCCCTTGGAGGAACAGGTCCGCCGCAACATGGAGCTGTTCCAGCAGACCTTCTCGATGTTCAAGCCGTTTGTCCCCACCGCAGGCCGTCCCGCGGGCTCGGCGGAGCCAGAACCGGACGCCAGCGCCGAGCCGGTCAAGGACACCAATATCGACGATCTGCGCCAGCAGATGAAGGACATGCAGGAACGCCTCGAAAAGATGTCGAAGAAGGACGAGTAGGGTCTCCCGTCCGCGCCGGCGCGTCCGTACACGCGGGCGCGCAAACGACCAATTGATTGCGGCATCGCCACGTCACCGCCATCCCGGCCAAGGCCGGAGCCCACCATGTCTGACCGAACCACGCACTGGCAGAATGTCTACGCCACCAAGGGCGAGGCCGAGGTCAGCTGGTTTCAGGACAACCCGGCGATCTCGCTCGAGATGATTCGTGCGGCCAGCCCGAATCATGACGCCGCCATCATCGATATCGGCGGCGGCGCATCGCGATTGGTCGATGCACTGCTTCAGGACGGACAGCGCAATCTCGCCGTGCTGGACCTTTCCGCCAACGCGCTCGACATAGCGAAGAAGCGAATCGGCGCGGCCGCCTCAACGGTCGACTGGATCGTCGCCGACGTCACCGCATGGCGGCCGGCGAAGATCTGGGACGTCTGGCACGATCGCGCCGCGTTTCACTTCCTGACCGATCCGCACGACCGGGCCGCTTACGTCGAGCGCTTACGGTCGGCGGTTGCGCCGGACGGGCACGTGATCATCGCGACATTCGCGCCCGACGGCCCGGAGAAATGCAGCGGCCTGCCGGTCCAGCGGCATGACAGCACGAGCCTTTCGGCGGAGCTCGGGCCGGAGTTCGAGCTGGTGGAGACGCGCAACGAGACGCACCACACGCCGTGGCATTCGACGCAGGCGTTTCAGTTCAGCCGGTTTCGGCGGCGGGGCTAGCTCCCGTCAGGCCGCCAGCTTCACCGCATGCGCAAAATCCCAATAGAGCTTGCGCGCCCTGGTATAGAGCGGGCCCGGCTTCAGCTCGCGCGCGTCGATGCGAATCACCGGCGCGACCTTTGCGAAATTGCCGGTGGAGAAGATCTCGTCGGCGGCAAGGAAATCCGCATAGCGCAGCGTCTTCTCGACCACGGTGACGCCGTCACCGCGGAGCAGGCCGATCACGCGCTGGCGCGTGATGCCGTTGAGGAAGGTGCCGTTCGGCACCGGCGTGAAGACCACGCCGTCTTTCGCCATGAACACGTTGGAATTGCCGAACTCCGCGACATTGCCGAGCATGTCGAGCATCAGAGCGTTCTGGAAGCCGCGCGAGGCGGCTTCCGCCAGCGCCCGCGAATTGTTCGGGTAGAGACAGGCGGCCTTGGCTTCGACCGGCGCGCATTCGGCGGTGGGCCTGCGGAACGGCGAAAGCGTGATCGCGCTGCCGACCGGTTTCGGCATCGGCGCCTCGTAGATGCACAGACACCAATTGGTGGTTTCAGGATCGAACAGCACGCCGCCGCCCGCGCCGTTCTGCGCCCAGTACATCGGACGAACGTAGAGCTCGGCGTTCGGCGCAAAGCGCGCGATGCCTTCGTTTGCGAGCGTGAGCCAGGTGTCGGCATCGACCACCGGCTTCAGGCCAAAATTGATCGCGGATTGATTGGCGCGGGCGACGTGACGGTCGAGATCCGGCGCCACGCCCTCGAATGCGCGCGCACCGTCGAACACGACCGAGCCGAGCCAGGCCGCATGCGTGCGCGGCCCCATGATCGGCACGTTGCCGTCATGCCATTTGCCCTCGAAGAAGGTCCAGCTCGGCGAATATTCGATCGACTTCCTGATCTCGGCCATGACCGGCCTCCCCTCGAAAAATATCCGGGCACTATTGTCCCAATTTCTAAACGATTTGCTGCCGGGAAGCACCAACTCTCGCATACCGGGAGGTTATAGTGTCAGGCACTTCACGGAGTTTGCCATGCCGCTCGATCCGCTCGCAAAGCGCTTGTTGACCATGATGGCTGCGGCTACGCCGCAGGCGCGGAGCCGGCCGAGCGTCGAGGCGCGGCGACAATCGCTGGCGAAGCTGATGCAGCTCGCGCGCACCGAGGCGCCGGATGTGACGGCCTCGGACGGCAAGTTGCCCGGCCCTGGCGGCGAGCTGCCCTATCGGCTCTATTCGCCGGCGTCTGCCGGCGAGCGCGCGCCGGGCTTCGTGTTCTTTCATGGCGGCGGGCTCGTCGCCGGCAGCATTGCGACGCATGACCGTATCGCGGCGGCACTGGCGCATGCGACCGGCTGTCGACTCGTTTCGGTCGACTACCGCCTCGCGCCCGAGCACAAATTTCCTGCTGCTGTCGATGACGCGATCGCCTCCACCGAATGGGTCGCGCGCAAAGCTTCATCTCTCGGCATCGACGCCGATCGGCTGGTGGTCGGCGGCGATTCCGCCGGTGCGACGCTCGCTGCGATCGTATGCCAGGAAGAGGCGCAGAGCGCCGGCCTCTCCATCGTCGCACAATGCCTGATCTGCCCGGTGCTGGATTTCGAGGAGACCTCGCCCTCGCGCGAAGCCTTCGCCGAGGGACATCTGATCGACCGCACCACCATCGAGGCCGATCTGTCAGATTACCTGCCCGAGGGCCTGGATGCCGCCGATCCCCGCATCTCCCCACTGCGCGCGACGCGTCTCTCAGGCCTGCCGACCGCAATCATCCACACCGCCGAGTTCGACCCGATGCGCGACGAGGGCAATGCCTACGCGCGCAAGCTGCTCGCCGCGGGCGTCGCGGTCGAGCACGTCTGCCATGACGGCATGGTCCACAATTTCCACGCCATGGGTGCGATCCTGCCGCAGGCGCAGCTCGTGCTGTCGCAGATCGGCGAGCAGGTCAGGCGCGCGGTGGAGAAATGAGGCGCGACTACGCCCGTGCGTCGAGCACAGCGCGCGCCGCCACAAGATACTCGCGCCAATGCGCGTCGGCGTAACGCTCGGCCTGGTGCGCGCAGGCGATATCAGGCGCATGTGCTGCGGCGATCGTGCGGGCAAAGCGTTCTTCGGCCACCGTCGCGCCGTGGTCCGCTTGTGTCGCAGCGAAGACGGGGGCTGCGGATGGAGCCACGGCGAGCCCCGCTAGTCCGGCAAGCAAGATGCGGCGTGACGTGTTCATCGCTGTCGTCCTCCATTGTCCGGCCTGCACTGTGGCGGGCGAGTGTGTGTCAGCGCGATCACGGCAGGGTAACCGCGCGCATGCGCATCGTCCATGGTCCGCAGATAGACCTTGACCACACGAACGATCACGTTCCATCTAGCGGGCGGTTCCGTCACCAGATCGCCACGCGTCGGATTGTCACGTGTCCCACCGCAGCCCAACGTCCGACTCGGTCTTGCGCGCTGTCGCAACAGGACTGCTGTGTCTGACGATCCCGGCGGGCGCTGTCTACGCCGCCGATGGGGACGAGGACACGGCGGCAAAGTCCGTCGTCCCGAACATCTACCTCGATCTTCGCACGACCTATGCAACGATCCCTGCGGGCACGCTCGGGCTCGGCTTCGGCAACACCTCGCTCTCGGCCGCGTTCGAAGCGCTGGCGGCACAACGCGGCGCGACGCTGCCGAACGGCTTGCCGGCCGCGAAATCGATCACCGTCGACCTGCCGCTGACCGTGGACGTCAGCGATCGCGTATCGCTCTATGGCGGTGTATCAGGTTCGACGACGGATATCGGCGGCGGCTGGTCGACATTCGACATCACCAGTTGGAACATCGGCGTGCAGGCCGACCTCTACCAGCAGAACGGCGGCAGGATCCCGACGATCACGTTGCAATCCACGCTGACCCAATCGGTGCCGAACGAGCAGGGCATGACGAATTCGTTCAACAACATCCTGGAATTCGACTACGCGCTCGACAAGGACGAGACGCGCGGCTGGCTCGCCGGCGTGCAATACACCCACACCGACATTGCCAGCCTTGTTGCCCGGATCAGGCCGAACACAATCCTCTACGCCGGCGGCTATTACCAATGGCCGAGCAACTGGAAATTCACCGGGCGCCTCGGTGTGCAGTCGTTCGGCGGTGCGCAGCTCGCAGGCCGGACGCTTGCGGAGCCGTTCACCCAGCCGATCTTGCGCCTCGACCTCGACCGCATGGATGACAATGACAACCGCCTGTTCGGCATCACCGCACAGATCGCGTGGATGCCGAAGCCGTCCTACCAGATGACGCTGCGCACGCCGCTTTATGCCGTGCGCCACTAGGGTACCGGCTACTCCGGCACCGGCACGTCGAACGTATTCAGCGTGACCGAGACCATGCAATAGACCCCGACGAGATAGGACAGCTCGGCCGCGCCGTGCTCGCCGAATTCTTTCACCGCAGCCCGATAGGTCAGCTCGGGCAACACGCCGCCGCTGACCAGCGCAGACGCCATGTCGTAGGCAACCGCTTCCTGCTTGGTCAGATCGACCGGCCGCTGTCCCGCGACGATGGTCGCAAGCTTCTCGTCGGAGAGGCCGCGCTGCTCGGCGACCAGCACATGGGCATAGAGCTCGTAGCCGGAGCGGAAATGCGAACCGGTGACGAGGATCGCGACCTCGCGCACCGGCGCCGGCAGCAGCGGGTTCGACGCGATCGCCTTGACCAGCTCCCACACCGGCTTGCCGAAGCGCGGCTCGCGGACCCAGGGATTCCAGGGGCCGAGCAGCGCGCCGTCGTCGCGCATGTTCACAAAGCCCTTGAAGTGGTCCTTGATGCCGGCTTGCATGTCGGCATAAAGCGGCTTCTGTTCGTCGCTCAGCTCTTTCGGATCGAGAATGGGAAGGCGCACGGCAGGATCTCCTCGTTGAGAAGATGGAAAGCTCGCCCGCATGCGCGCGCAAGGCAAGTGAAGTTGCCGTGACGACCGTGCAATTTCGCAAATGGCAGAGGGGCGCCGATCTGAAGCCTTCGGGGCGTCATGGGCTCTGCGGATTGACGATATCGTCGACCGCGAGCGCCAGTGGCTGCGCGGTGTCGAGGAACGACGACAAGGCCGCCTCGAACGGCGCCGGATCGAGACCGCGCGCGGCGAGCCAGGCGGGCTCATAATAGGTCTGCCGGTAACGCTCGCCGGAATCGCAGATCAGCGTCACCAGCGATCCCGTCTGGCCTGCCTTGCGCATCTCCGAGGCGAGCCGGCACAGCGCCAGGAAATTGGTGCCGGTAGAGCCGCCGACCGCACGCCGCAGCCGGCGCGACAAAACGTTCATCGCGGCAATCGTGACCGCATCCGGAATCTTCATCATGCGGTCGACCACGCCCGGCACGAACGACGGCTCGCACCGGGGACGGCCGACGCCTTCGATCAGCGAGGGACGTTCGCAGAGATGGGAGCGGTCCTGCGAGCGGAAGCAGTCGAAGAACGCGGAATGCTCGACATCGGCGACGCACAGCCGCGTCGGATATTGGCGATAGCGCAAATAGCGGCCGATCGTGGCCGAGGTGCCGCCGGTGCCCGCCCCCATCACGATCCAGTCCGGCAGCGGGTGCGGCTCGCCCTTCAGCTGGGTGAAGATCGATTCGGCGATGTTGTTGTTGCCGCGCCAGTCGGTGGCGCGCTCGGCGAAGGTGAACTGGTCCATGTAATGGCCGCTCAGCCGGGTCGCGAGCGCGGCAGCCTCCGCATAGAGCGCGCGGCCGTCGTCGATCAGATGGCAATTGCCGCCATAATGCTCAATCGCGGCGATCTTTTCCGCCGAGGTCGTGCGCGGCATCACGGCGTAAAAGGGCACGCCGATCATCTGCGCGAAATACGCCTCCGACACCGCGGTCGAGCCCGATGACGCCTCCACAACGGGCGTACCTTCGTGGATATGGCCGTTGCAGAGGGCATAGAGGAACAGCGAGCGCGCCAGCCGGTGCTTCAGGCTGCCGGTCGGATGCGTGGACTCGTCTTTCAGATAGAGGTCGATGCCCGCCAGCGCCGGCACGATCAGCCGGATCAGGTGGGTGTCGGCCGTGCGGCACTGGTCGGCTTCGATCGCAGCTACGGCCTCGTCGACCCAGCCGCGCCGGTAGGCCGGGGCGACAGGTTCATGCGGGCGAAAGGGAAGCGGCTGCATCGGACGAATCTCTCACGATGCGTATCGCGCATCAATAGCTCTGCATTATTGTTTGATGCGTTTTCATGCCGCGAACCGGTTTCCGCTTCGCTGGAAAACGCTCTGGCTCAAAACTCCAGTGGCGCGTTGTCGACGACCTCCTTCATCACGAAGAAAGTGCGGGTCTGGCGAACGCCGGGCAGCGCGATGAGCTGCTCGCCATGGATGCGGTTGAAGTCCTCCATGTCGCCGACACGGATTTTCAGGAAGTAGTCGAAGTCGCCGGCGACGAGGTGGCAGTCGAGCACGAATTTCAGCCTCGTGATCGCCTGCTCGAAGGTCGCAAAGCTCTCCGGGGTCGAGCGGTCGAGCACGACGCCGACCATCACCAGCGTGCCCTTGGCCACCTTCTTCGGCGCCACCATGGCGCGGACCGCGGCAATAAAGCCGTCCTCGAACAGGCGCTGGGTGCGACGGTGGCAGGTGGCGGGGCTGATCGCGACGGTTTCGGCCAGCTCGGCGTTGCTTAGCCGGCCATTATTCTGCAGCAATCTCAACATCTTGAGGTCGATACGGTCGAGACGGGCGGACATGGAAGAAGCTTCCGTAAATTGATGCTGCTACGGAAGGAATATTAGCTCCCAAGATAATATTTGCAAGATTGTGTGCAACATGGGCGCAATATTCGAGAGCACCTTCTTGCAGCGCAATGCTAGCCACATCCCAGACACCAACACCAATCGGGATGATCCAATGAGACTGGACAAATTCGCGCGCTATCCGCTGACCTTCGGCCCGACGCCCATCGAGAAGCTGGAACGGCTCTCGAAGCACCTCGGCGGCAATGTCGAGATCTACGCCAAGCGTGAGGACTGCAATTCCGGTCTCGCCTATGGCGGCAACAAGCTGCGCAAGCTCGAATACATCATCCCCGACGCGATCGCGTCGAACGCCGACACGCTCGTCTCGATCGGCGGCGTGCAGTCGAACCACACCCGCATGATCGCGGCGGTCGCCGCCAAGATCGGCATGAAGTGCCGTCTGGTGCAGGAAGCCTGGGTGCCGCACGAGGACGCGGTCTATGACCGCGTCGGCAACATCATGCTCTCGCGCATCATGGGCGCTGACGTGCGCCTGGTCGACGATGGTTTCGACATCGGCATCCGCAAGAGCTGGGAGCAGGCGATCGAGGACGTGAAAGCCGCGGGCGGCAAGCCCTACGCGATCCCGGCCGGCGCCTCCGTGCATAAATTTGGCGGGCTCGGCTATGTCGGCTTCGCCGAGGAAGTGCGCAACCAGGAGAAAGAGCTCGGCTTCAAGTTCGACTACATCATCGTCTGCACCGTGACCGGTTCGACCCATGCCGGCATGCTGGTCGGCTTTGCCGCCGACGGCCGCGCGCGAAAAGTGATCGGCATCGATGGGTCGTTCACGCCGGCGCAGACCAAGGCACAGGTGCTCGAGATCGCGCAGAACACGGCAAAGCTCGTCGAGCTTGGCAAGGACATCGTGGCAGACGACGTCGTGCTGATCGAGGACTACGCCTATCCCGCTTATGGCGTGCCGTCGGAGGAGACCAAGGAGGCAATCCGCCTCACCGCGCGGTTAGAGGCGATGATCACCGACCCCGTCTATGAAGGCAAATCGATGCAGGGCCTGATCGACCTGACCCGGAAGGGCCATTTCGAGAAGGGCGCGAAGATACTCTACGCCCATCTCGGCGGCGCGCCGGCGCTGAACGGCTATGGGTATGCGTTCCGGAACGGGTGAAGTAGGCAGCACCTCGCGCCTCCACTCCGATGTCGTCCCGGGCAAGCGTAAGCGCAGACCCGAGACCCTCTCCGCGCGTGCCCCAAGATAGATCACGCGGTATGGATCCCGGATCTGCGCTCCGCTTCGCTGCGCTTGTCCGGGATGACGTATGGAGGGAGTTGAGCGCGCCGACAACCGCTGCGCTACTTCCTACCGCGTCCTGACGATCTGCAGCAGCTCGTCGCCGTAGTGCTCGAGCTTCTTGTCGCCGATCCCCGGCACATTGCGCAGCTCGTCCAGCGTGGTCGGCCAGGCCCGGACGATGCCGTCGATGGTGGCATCGTGCAGCACGACATAGGCGGGCACGCCGCGTTCGCGCGCGATATCCGAGCGCCAGGAGCGCAGCCGCGCGCGCAATTCGGGATCGACGTCGCCCTTCGGTGCGCTGGCCGCCGGCGCGAGGTCGCCGCGGCGGGATTTTGCGCGGCTTGACCGGACCCGGGTGCCCGGCGCCTCCTCGCGCAGCCAGACTTCTGTCTCCCCGCGCAGCACGCCGCGCGCGGTCTCCGTCAGCTTCAGCGCGCCAAAGGCTTCGCTGTCGCTCTGCAAATGGCCCATGGCCACCAGCTGCCGCAGCACGGTGCGCCATTGCTTCTCGTTGAGCTCGCGCCCAATGCCGAACACCGACAGTTTGTCGTGGCCGAACTGCGTCACCTTCTCGGTCAGACGTCCGATCAGCACGTCGATCAGATGCATCGCACCGAAACGTTGTCCGGTGCGATAGGCGCAGGATAGCAGCTTCTGCGCCAACACCTTGCCGTCGCGCATTTGCGGCGGGGTCAGGCAATTGTCGCAATTGCCGCAAGTCTCGCCATGCGAGGTCTCGCCGAAATAGGCGAGCAGCCGCCGGCGCCGGCACTGCGCGGTCTCGGCGAGCCCGACCAGCGCATCGAGCTTGCCGATCGACACGCGCTTGAAGTCATCGGACCCACTGGACTCGTCGATCATGCGGCGCTGCTGCACGATGTCGGATAGGCCGTAGGCCATCCACGCCGCCGACGGCTTGCCGTCGCGCCCCGCACGCCCGGTTTCCTGGTAATAGGCCTCGATGCTCTTGGGCAGATCGAGATGGGCGACGAAGCGCACGTCGGGCTTGTCGATACCCATGCCGAAAGCGATGGTCGCGACGATGACGATGCCGTCCTCATTGAGGAAGCGATCTTGATTGCGCGAGCGCACCTGGCCATCGAGCCCGGCGTGATAGGGCAGCGCTGCAATGCCGGCCTCGGCGAGTGCGGCAGCAACCTCCTCGACGCGGTTGCGGGACAGGCAATAGACCACGCCGGCGTCTCCGGCATGGCGTTCCCGGATGAACTCCTTCAGCTGCGACACCGCATTGCGCTTGTCGACGATCTCGTAGCGGATGTTGGGCCGGTCGAAGCTCGATACGAATTGCGGGCTGTCTGTCAGCTGGAGTCGCTGGACGATCTCCTTCCGCGTCAGGTCGTCAGCGGTCGCGGTCAGCGCGATGCGCGGCACGTCGGGGAAGCGCTCGGCGATGATGGACAGGCCGACATATTCGGGCCGGAAGTCATGCCCCCATTGCGAGACGCAATGCGCTTCGTCGATCGCGAACAGCGCCACCTTGGCCTGCGCCAGCATCGACAGGCAGCGTGGCGTCACCAGGCGTTCCGGCGCGACATAGAGCAGATCGAGATCACCTGCGATCAGACGCCGCTCGATGTCGGAGGCCTCCTGCGATGTCAGCGACGAGTTGAGCGCGGCAGCATTGACGCCGGCCTCGATCAAACCTGCGACCTGGTCGCGCATCAGCGCGATCAGCGGCGAGACAACGATACCGCAGCCCTCACGCAACAGCGACGGCAATTGATAGCACAACGACTTGCCGCCGCCGGTCGGCATCAGCACCAGGCAATTGCCGCCGTCGGTCACGTGCCGGATGATTTCGCCTTGCGCGCCTCGGAACCCCGGCAGGCCGAACACCGAATGCAGCACCGACAGCGCATCGCGGCCATCGGCCGGCGCTGGCAGCGGAGCGGTGGAAGGGGCGGACATGAGCGTGGCGTGTCGGGGGTTTGCGAGATTCGTCATAACGCCAGTCGCATGACGGCGCTGGCGTTGCAAGACTGTTTGCGCGGCGGGCGCGGCTCTTTCCCTCTCCCCTTGTGGGAGAGGGTGGCTCGCCGCGAAGCGGCGAGACGGGTGAGGGGTATCTAGCCCCGGTTCCTGTTCGGCATTGGAGTTCGCGGAGAGATACCCCTCATCCGGCGCTTCGCGCCACCTTCTCCCACAAGGGGAGAAGGGAAGAGTCTGCTACGCCCCGATCCGGCGCAGGGCCTCGGCGACCGTCACGATCGGCATGTTGCGCTTTTCCGCAGCCTTCAGCGCGTGGCGCAACAAGGCCGGGGTGCAGCCATAGGGGCTCGGCGCGTCGACGACATCGTGGCCGTAGAAGATCAGCCAGCCGCCGCTTGCGACCGCCTCGTCGAAATAACGGTCCACGCCCGCCATATCGATCTCGTAATTGACCAACGGCGAAGCGCGCAGGAACTGGAGATCGATGACATCGCTGTTGACACCCGGAAGGATGCCTCGCGCAGAGCGGAAGTTCTGGGCGAGCTGCGGTTTGCGCCAGACCGAGGCAAGGCCATATGGATAGGCGAAATTCTCGAGCCGGATCGAGGAATCGATGCCGAGAAAATAACTGCGGTTCCGTTCGATCTCGCGCGCCATCGCGCTCTCGTCGAGATCGACCGCGCGCGAATGCGAGAAAGTGTGGCAGCCGATCTCGTGGCCGCCGCGATGCAGCCGGACGATCGCATCGTTCGACAGGCCATGCCAATGATCCGAGGGCCGATCGATCAGGCTGCCGGCGAGATAGAACGTACCGCGCCCGCCATGCGCTTCCAGCAGCGAGGCCCCCTCGCCTGCGGCGCTATCGGGGGCGTCATCGAAGGTGAAGCTCACCATCGGCGCGTGCGCCGGCAAGCGGTGCGGCGCGGCGCGGAAATGCCGGGCCAGCCGATTGCTCAAGCGTCCGTTGAGAGCCGACAGCACGGGTGCATTCCCTGTGATTTCATATTTCTCTACTGAAACATTTGCGCGCGGTCTGAGGCAAGCTTAACGCCTGGGTAATCCTAACGCGTGACGTACAGCCTTGGGTTAACGCGCCAGCAGCGGAGCTTCCGCGTCTGTGCCGAGATACTGCAGCCAGTTGCGGAAAAGCGCGGCCGCGGCGCTGCCGGCCGCAATATCGGTGCGCAAAGTCAGCGCCGGCAATTCATTGGTCAGTGCCGGATGCCGCTGGTGCCTCGCCCGCTTTTCGAAGCGCGCGAGTTTTTCCTCCGTCGCTGCGTCAAAATAACTCACGGGGAACGCCGGATAGGCCTCCCGTTCGCGCGCGAGGAAGCGGCCGACGTCGCGCAAATATTCGCGCTGCAGCGACAGCGCGTCATATTCGGGATGACCCTGGAAGAACACGAATCGGCTGTCATACTGCCGGACGAAGACGTCCACGCCGGCCTGCGCCGACCTGGTCAGCACCTGATAGCCGGCCTGCGTGAGATCTCCCTCAGTGACTTCGTTGAGACGGGAATGCGAGACCTTGAGCGGCGCCGGGGCATCACGCGTCAGCGGGTCGCCGGTCACAGTCGCGCAGTCGAAGATGCCATGACATTTGGCCGGCAGCCGCTGCCGTTCGATGCGATCGAGATGCAGCACCGCCGCATGAGCGGCAAGGCATGACCAGATCGTCGAGCGGGTATTGGTCCTGGCCCAGTCGACCAGCTCGGTGAGATCGCGCCAGTACGGCTCCTGATCGAGCTCGGGCGCGACCGGCTCGGCACCGGTCACGATCAGCCCGTCGAACCTCTCGCGCTTGAGATCGGAGAGATCGGAATATTCGCTCTCGACATGCCACTTCGCTTCCGGCGAGCGCGTCACCGACGGCAGCGAGAAGCAATGGAAGCGGATGCGGCGTGGCCCTGCAGCGGCTTGGAGCAGCTTCATGAACTGCCGCTCGGTCGCCTTCAGCGCCGTATCCGGCATGTTGTTGATCAGCCCGATGTTGAGCTCGGCACCGGCATGATCGCGCGCGAGATCGCCCTCGGCCGGCACCAGTGCCGGGCTTGCGATACCTTGATCCCTGTCGATCAAGACGCTCATCGGCCGGATTGCCTACTCCGCGGCCTGAAGACGCGCGGCCGGACAGGCCTTCTCCAGCGCCTGGTCGACGTCCTCGATGATATCAGCGGCATGCTCGATACCGATCGAGAGGCGGATCGTCTCCGGCAGCACACCGGCTGTGCGCTGCTGCTCCGGCGACATTTGCCGGTGCGTGGTCGAGGCCGGATGGCAGGCCAGCGACTTGGCATCGCCGATATTGACGAGGCGGGTGATCAGCTTCAGCGCATCATAGAAGTTCTTGCCGGCTTCCATGCCGCCCTTGATGCCGAAGGTGAACAGCGAGGAGGCGTTGCCGTCGAGATACTTCTGGACCAGCGGATAATAGGGGCTATCCGGGAAGCCGGTGTAGTTGACCCAGGCGACGCGCGGATCGTTGCGCAGGAATTCAGCGACCTTGCGGGCGTTCTCGCAATGGCGCTCCATGCGCAGCGCCACCGTCTCGATGCCCTGGAGCAGCAGGAAGGCGTTGAACGGCGACAGCACCGAACCCATGGTGCGCTGATAGACGCTGCGCGCGCGCTCGATATAGGCGGTCTTGCCGAAGCGCTCGGCATAGACGAGGCCATGGTAGGAGGCGTCCGGCTTGTTGTAGGCCGGGAAGCGATCGGCGTGCCTGGCCCAGGGGAAATTTCCGGAATCGACGATGGCGCCGCCGAGCGTGGTGCCATGACCGCCCAGGAATTTGGTCAGCGAATGCACGGCGATGTCGGCGCCGTAGTCGAACGGCTTGAGCAGGATGGGCGTGGCGACGGTGTTGTCGACGATCAGTGGCACGCCGTGGGCATGCGCGATCCTGGCCAGCGCCTCGATGTCGCAGACATTGCCGGCGGGATTGCCGATGGTCTCGGCGAACACCGCCCGGGTGTTCTCGTCGATCAGCTTCTCGATTGCATCAAGCTTGTCGCTCTCGGCGAAGCGGCCGGTGATGCCCTGCCGCGGCAGGATGTGCGAGAGCAGCGTGTGGGTGGTGCCGTAGAGCTGCGGCACGGACACGATGTTGCCGCCATGGTCGGCGACGTTGACGAAGGCGAAATGCAACGCAGCCTGGCCGGTCGCGACCGCGAGCGCGCCGACGCCACCTTCGAGCTGGGCGATGCGCTTCTCCAGCACCGCGCTGGTCGGATTGGCGATGCGGCTGTAACGGAAACCTTCGGCCTCGAGATTGAAGAGGGCCGCGCCATGATCGGCGCTGTCGAAGGCGTACGCCGCGGTCTGGTAGATCGGCACGGCAACCGCGTGCGTGGTGGCTTCGGGCTCGTAGCCGGCGTGAATAGCAATCGTCTCGTTGCGCATCGTACCACCTCCGCGTGGAGCGGGCTGCACTTATTGGCCTGTATGAGGCATGTGCGTTGTCCGCCGTCCCTCTGTTAGAGGCGGGTGGTAAAGCGGACAATAATTCGCCTAGAGATAGAGGAAGTAACCCTAATATTTGTTGGTGAATTGGCTAAAATTTGAATGATGCCCTCTCGCGGGGCTTCGCACGTACCGCGCGAAGCCCCGCGAGCAAGTTCAGGCCATCGTCTCCCAGAGCCGGTGGGTCAGCACGCCGGCGCGCTTCTCGATCGCGGCGGCAGCGTCCAGCGCGAGATCCTCGCGGTAGCGGCCCGCGATGAGCTGCACGCCGATCGGTCTGCCATCGTGCACGGCCACCGGCACCACGGCGCCGGGCAGCCCCAGCACGTTGATCGCGGAGATGAAGCGGATCTCGCCCCAAAAGATTTCTTGCACGCGTTCGGCACTGACGGTGTCGTCGCGCGGACCCGGCGTCGGCTTCACCGTGGTCGGCGCCAGCACCACCGGATACTCCTCGAAGAACAATTGCCAGGCACGGATATGGCCGTTGCGGGCGGCTGTCGCCTGCATCCAGGCCTTGAGATCGAGCGCGTTGGCTTTGGTCTTCATGCCGCCCCACGCCTTGTGGAAGTCCTCCGACGTAACCTTCAGCATGCCGGCCTCCTGCATCACCACCGTCTCGTTGGTGATGATGTCGCACCAGGTCTGCCAGACGCCGTTGATGTCGGGCACCTCGACCTCGCTGACGCGATAGCCGGAGCGCTCCAGGTGATCGGCGGCCTGGCGCAGCGCCGCGCTGACCGCCGGATCGACCGCCATGTCTTCCGGGATCTTGGCCAGCGCGACCTTGATCGGGCCCTTCGGCTTCGGTCCGGTCAGCGGCGCCGGCACCCACCAGGGATCGCGCGGATCGCGCTGGCTCATCACCTCCAGCGCGAGACGGACGTCGCCGACGTGGCGGGCGAGCGGCCCCTGTGCCGACATCAGATGTGCCAGCATCGGCCGCTCCGCCGTCGCGCTTGCGTTGAAGGCGGGAATGCGGCCCTGCGTCGGCTTGATGGTAGCAACACCGTTGCAATGCGCCGGCCAGCGCAGCGAGCCGCCGATGTCGTTGCCATGCGCGATGGTGCCGATGCCGGCGGCAACCGCCGACCCCGCGCCGCCCGAGGAGCCGCCGCAGGTGATGTTCGGGTCCCAGGGATTGAGGGTCAATCCGTGCAGCGGATTGTCGGTGAAGCCGCGGAACGAGAATTCCGGCGTATTGGTGAGGCCGATGACGATTGCCCCGGCCTTCTTCAGGTTACGCACCACAGGCGAATCCGATGGCGCAACGAGATCCTTGTTGGCGGGGACGCCGTTGAAATTGGGTCGGCCTTCGTAGTCGACGTTTTCCTTGATGGTGATGGGCACGCCGTGCAGGAGGCCGAGCTCGCCGCCCTTGGCGCGCCGCCTGTCGGCCGCATGCCCGGCCCTCAGCGCGTCCTCGCCGAGATCGACGACGACCGCGTTCAGCCGCGGATTGACCGCATGCATCCGCTCCAGATGCGCCTCGACGGTTTCCACCGCGGAGATTGCGCCGGCGCGGATCGCCGCCGCGGTCTCTACCGCCGACCATTGCCAGGCTGGCCCCTTGGGGGGGCGCGCAGTGGCCGATTTGCGCGCCGGCGCCACGGTCCTCTTTGTCGTCTTCTTTATCGTCTTGGCGACGGCCCCTTTGCGGACCGGACTCTTCTGGCCAGAGGTTTTCGCTGCCTTCTTGGAAGCGTTTTTCTTCATCGCCGTCTTCTTCGCCACGCCGCATCTCCTGAAATTGCGCGGCGAACGTTACGGACGGCATGCGCGGCTGTACAGGTGCGATTCTGCATGGCGCGCTGGCGCGACGCACCATCGCGTGCCCCGGCGAAGGCACCTTAGGTCCGCGCTCATGGCCTACAAAGTGGTTGAACGGCGCGGCGAACTAGCGTTAAGATTGCCGGGTTGCGACCGAGTTATTTTGACGCAGTTCTTTTGCATCGACATATTGGAGCATTGCCATGCTCGTTGACTTCGACAGCGGATACGGCCAGCAGCCATTTCACGATCTATGCGCCGACTACCCCGGCCCTGAGGCCTATGATCCACACGATTTCCGGGTCGAATGGGGTCCGATCTTTCACCGCGGCCGGCTCGACGGATCAGCGCGCGTGCTCGTAATCGGTCAGGATCCCGCCCAGCACGAAACGATCGTGCGCCGGATCCTGATTGGC
Organism: Bradyrhizobium sp. S3.3.6; assembly: GCF_040546905.1. Taxonomy (NCBI): domain Bacteria; kingdom Pseudomonadati; phylum Pseudomonadota; class Alphaproteobacteria; order Hyphomicrobiales; family Nitrobacteraceae; genus Bradyrhizobium; species Bradyrhizobium sp. S3.3.6. Next base: position 87,865 of record NZ_JBEPOT010000018.1, read on the forward strand.
ACTGCGGGCCGGCGGACCCAGGGCTTTCTGGCGAAGCTCGGCATCACGCAGAGCTATGTGATGGTGAACACCTTCCTGTACAGCGTCTACGGACAGAGCGGCGGCAACAAGCACAAGAACGAGCCGGGCATCGTCCTCTATCGCAACAAATGGTTCAAGGCCGTCCTGGGGCTCGGCAGCATCGAAGCCGTTGTCTCGCTTGGCAGTCTTGCGGACGACGCCTGGCACGCCTGGCTCATGACCGCCGATGGCGCCGCCTACAAGGCCCTTGCATATCAGCACATTCCTCATCCGACCTGGCCGGAGAGCTCCGCACCCGATGCAGCGACGCAGGCGGCGAATACCAAGGTCATGCTGACCAAGTGGAATGCCGCGCTGACAGCTCTCGGACCGCAGATCAAGCATCCCGACGCAGCAGCCGCACTTGTGCCGTATGGCGACGCCTTCAAGCTTTCCGAGCTGGTCGACATCATCGCAAAGGATATTCCGGCGGGCCTGCCGGTCTGGATGCGCGGAGACGCACCATGGGCGACACGCCAGGGCGCTGACGCGGCGGCCAAGCGGCGCACGATCGCGATCACCGTCCCCGATGGAGTGATCCCATGAGCCCGGCCCCAATCGCGCCGAAACGATGGGCCCTGTCCGGGCGGATCGTGACCATGGCCGCCGAAGGCGACATCATCGACAGCGGAACGATCTTCATTGAGGATCATCGTATCGCTGCCGTGACGCCGAAGGGACAGTCCGCGCCGGCAGGCTTCGAGACCGTCGATGCGATCGACACCGGCGGCACCATCTACCCTGGCCTGATCGAGCTGCATAATCACCTGAGCTACAACATCCTGCCGCTCTGGCACGTGCCGCAGCTGTACCAGAACCGCGACCAGTGGCAGAACGCGGCATCGTACAAGACCTCGGTGACCGGCCCGATGAGCGCGATTGCGCTTGCCGACGACGGCTCGCTGCTGCCGGCGTTGGTTCGCTACGTCGAAGCCAAATGTCTGGTCGCCGGCACGACGACGAGCCAGGGGATCACGCTGTCGAACTGGAGCGGGACGATCCACAAATACTACAAGGGAGCGCTGCGCGCCGTCGAGATCGGCAGCCCTCCCGATCTGCCGCGGGCACACTCGAAGATCCCCGATGTGGACGCCCAGGATTGGGCGAAGTTCGACAACGAGCTCAAGTCGTCGGCATGCTTTCTGCTTCATCTCAGCGAGGGCATCGATGCCAAGGCGCATAGTCATTTTCTTGCGCTGAAGAATGCCGCGGGAACGTGGGCGATCGAGCCGTCGCTGGCCGGCATCCATTGCACGGCGCTCGACGCGACCGACTTCTCCACGATGGCCGAGCACAAGGCCAAGGTCGTGTGGTCTCCCCTGAGCAATCTGCTGCTGTACGGGAAGACGACGGATGTCGTCGCCGCACGTGCGGCCGGCCTCACCATCGCGCTCGGCTCGGACTGGTCGCCGTCGGGCAGCAAGAATCTGCTGGGCGAGCTGAAGGCTGCGAAGGTCGTATCAGCGCATTTCGGGCTCGGATTCAGCGCCTACGACATCGTCTCGATGGCGACGCGCAATCCGGCTGAGATCCTGAAATGGGATGGAAAGCTGGGAACGATCGCGAATGGCAAGTTTGCCGATCTCCTCGTCGTCAACGGCCGGGATGGCGATCCTTATGATCATCTGATCAACTCGCGCGAGCAGGATATCGCTTTGGTGACGATCGGTGGGCAACCGCATTACGGATCGAAGAAGGCCATGCAACAGGCCGGAGGGAGCGGCGAGGACCTCGTGATCGGAGGGACGGCGCGGCTGATCGACTTCACCTCGCCCGATCAGGATCCCGGCATCGAGAAAATCACGCTGGCGGAGGCGACCAGCCGGTTGGGCGCCGCGCTCGGCAATCTCGGCACGCTGCAGCACCATAGCCTCGCCATGAGTGCGGCGATCGCCAGCGGAAAGGTGTCGCGTCATGGTTGGCGCCTCGCGCTCGACGAGCAGTTCGGCAACAATGTCCAATTGCGACCGCGGCTCGAATATAACGGCATTCGGACCGGTCCCGATTTGCGTGCCGTCACAGCCGCGGCGGCGCCGCTGCATCCGATCAAGCTGGACGGTCTCGCTGTGGTCGATGATCCCGTCTTCATCACCACGTTGACGGGCGAGACCAATCTTCCAGCGGGGATCAGCGCCGCGATCGCTGCTTTCTATTAGTTATAGCTGACCATTAAACCTCAGAATCTCTGCTTGCAGGGCCGTGCCATTCAAGCCCGACACACGAGGCCAAAAATCCCGACCTCAAGCGATTGCGCTCCATACAACCATAGATTACAGTGACTCATGTTAATTGATTTTTATTCTTCGCATTGAAAGCCTCTTCAAACCGTTAGGTTAAGGGCCTTGTTCTTATGGCTTTAAAAAAGATTTATTTGCCGCACCTCAATCGAACCGTAAAAATGGGGCGACGCAGACCGGTCGCCCGGGGGCCCCGGCTCTTCCTCAAGAACTACCTGCTGCCGAAGCTTCCCAAGCCACCTCCCGCCGTCGATTACAGTGCGCCGGCTAAGCCGGTTCTCGATAACGACTATCTCAATTCCCAGTTGGGTGACTGCGTTATAGCGAGCGGCTATCACGTGGTCGGCGTGGAGACAGGCAACGCCAATGACCTGTTTACGGCTTCCTCGCAGCAGATTATCGCAGACTACAGCGCGATCGGCGGATATGTTCCGGGGGACGACAGCACCGACAATGGTTGCGATGAGTCGACAGCCCTCAACTACTGGTTCGAACACGGCTTCGCTAACGGGACCAAGCTTCTCGGATCACTAGCGGTGGATCCGACGAACAGGAACGAGTTGGCCGCGGCGCTTTATCTGTTCGAGAACCTGTTTCTCGGGCTGGAGCTTCCTAACAAATGGATAAGTCCGGCACCTTCTGCGCCTAATTTTGTCTGGGACGCAGCTGGGCCGCCCGTCGAGAAAAATGGGCATTGCGTTGCTGGCGTCGGATACACCGCGGATGGTGTGATCATCGACAGCTGGGGTCTTCTCGGCACCATGACGTGGAAGGCGATCAAGAAGTACTGCTCCGCCGCGAACCATGGTGATACTTACGTATTGTTCACGCCCGATCAGCTCGAAAAGGGGAAGGACAAAGCTCCGAACGGCGTCGATTGGGCTCAGCTGATCAAGGATTTCAACTCGCTGGGCGGCAAGATTCCTGTTCCCCCGCCGAAGCCACCCAAGCCCCCTAAACCGCCCAAGCCTCCAAAGCCACCCAAGCCTCCCCCAAAGCCTCCTAAACCTCCGAAACCACCCAAGCCGCCAAGTCCACCGCCCAATGGTAGCGGCACCACGGGCATTGCGAGATCGGCGTGGGTGCCGCCGGCGTCACCAGCCTATCCGGCATACGCGACTCCCCCGGATGCGCCGTCCCCTCCGCCGCCCCCGTTGTCCGACTTCGGTCAGCGTGCAGTCAGCAAGTTGATCCGATCGTCCGCCCTCGGTGTGGTGGGTGTTGTTGGACTGGTCGTGGTCGGCGTGGTTGCAGTCGTCGCGCTCGGCGATGGCGTGATGCGCGAGTCGAAGGAGGAATAAGGTTCGCGTCACGCGTCGAACCGCTTGAAGGCGCTTCTCGATAGCGGAATGCTCGTCGTTACAAAGACCGGAATGAGCAGCCAAAACATGCGAATCACGCCGGTGAGTGTCATTATTCCAGTCAGGAATGAGGGCGACCGGATCGTACAAACGGTGGAGTCGATTCTGTCGGGACGATCGCGCTCGTTTCCGGTGGAGATCGTCGTCGTTGACGACGGATCAACGGACAATTCATGTGACGGCCTAATGCCGGTCGCGGATTGCTACGGCGAGGCCAGCCTCGTCGTGATACGTCTCGAAAGCTGGTCGGGAATCCCCTTCGCCCGCAATCGCGGAGCGCGCGTGGCGCGCTATCCCATCTATGTCATCACCGATGGCAATACCCGTTTCCCCCCGAACTGGGACTTGCCCATCTGGCAGAACCTCGCGAGCCGACGAATCCTCGCTGCAACCATCGGCGACATGGCGTCCTCGTTTCGCGGCTATGGTTGTCAGCTGCTGCTACCGTCGATGGGCGTCACCTGGATACCCAAAGCCGACGGATATGGCGGCTTCGCACCGATAGCCGCGTGTACCGGCACGGTGATCGAACAATCGACATTTTGGCGGCTCGGCGGTTATGACGAGTCATTGCCGCTCTACGGCGCGGCCGAGCCCGAATTCAGCCTCCGCGCGTGGTTGAGCGGCTGTGAGATCAGAACTGTTCCGGAGCTACTGATAAGTCATCGCTTCCGGCCGCGGTCCGATGTTGGCTCGTTCCTTCAAGACAACAGCGCGGTGCTTCACCGCAACTATCTACGCTTTGCCTGCTGCTATCTGCCGAAAGAACTGCTCGTTCAGACATACGACTATTATGCGACGCTTGCACCTGCTGCTCTCGCGAGCTGGCTGGCCGAAGTCGCCAGCAATGGAATTTGGAATCACCGTGCTCGATTGCACCAGTCCTTCTCGCGGGATTTCCGCTGGTTTGCCGACAAATTTTCCCTGCTCAAGGAGCGATGCGATGGCGACTAGCCCAGCCGAACAAGCGTGTCCCTGCCGAACCCGCATCAGCGCGGACGCAAAACGTCCGCCTCCGGATGCCGGCAGCTTTCAGATGATCCAGCGATGACGGATCGCGCCATTCGCGACCTCTGGATAACTGCCTGCATCCCGACTTACCGGTGCAACTCGTATCTCTATCACTCGGTCACGAGCCTCCTTGAACAATCGCACCGGAAAATCCGGGTGATCGTCGTTAGCGATGGCGATCCCACCAACCCGTGGCCTATTTTGTCCCAGATCGACGATCCAAGGCTGATTCGATTTGACCTGGGAGAAAACCGGGGGCCCTACTTCTGTCGGGCTGTAGCCGCCGCAGCAACGGAGGATCCGTTCCTGCTAGTGCAGGATGCCGACGATTGGAGCGTTCCCACCCGCGTCGAGACCTTGTTGAATAAGCTCTGCACAAACCGATCCGATTATGCTTTTTCGACGTTGCGCCGGTTTCACGATCGTCATGACCGAATTGAAGCCGGCGAACGAATTTTTTCGGCCGGACCGCAAGGATTGCTAGACCAACGGCTGCAGTATCGAGCGCCTCATCATGGATTGTTTCGGCGGTCGTCGCTCGCCGCTCTCGGAGGGTTCTATGGTGGCTTCAAATTCGGCTACGATGTTCTCCTGACCAATCTTTTTCTGCTTGCCGGATCGGTGTCCTGGACGAGCGAGGTCCTGTATTGGCGCAGGATGAGACCAGACTCCCTGACTTCGGCGGCGACTACGGGCCTTGGGTCGCATGCCAGACTGCGCGTCAATGCCGACCTGAAGGAGATGTACCGGCATTGTCACGACGCTTACGCCAATTATCTGCACGGAAAGATCGACGGCAAAACCCTCCTTCGGTTCATCCGCGCGAGGATAGAGGCCAAGCGGGGTGCTTCGTGCGAACACCAGATAAGATACCATGCAGCACGTCTGCGTAGCATCATGCACGATCAGCGCTACAGCAATTCTCGGATCAGGACGGTTTGACTGCTCCCATGCCATATACCGTCGTGACAGTTTCACATGCGCTGGATCAACCGCTCCTAGAGCTCCAGGCTTGTTCGCTGCACCGGTTTCTCGATGATCGTGACGGCTTCGTTAGCAGCATCGTCGTCATCGACAACTCCGATGAGGGAGAGCTCGATCGGACCCGGCTCTTCAACTGCTACGGCCGGCTGGCGCCGCGGGTGCGCTTCATGCAAGCCTGTGCATTTGGTGCATTTCCGCATACGGCGGGCTGGTTTCGCCAGCAGGCTCTGAAGCTGATGGTTGCCCGCACGATCGAGACGCCTCGCTACATTGTGCTGGATGCGAAGAACCATTTGGTCAATCCGTTGTCGCGAGCCTATCTCGAGACGGTCGACGGGCAATTCATGCGTTCATATGTCCGGAATTTCCAGCAGCATCCTTTGCGCGCCTACTTCGAGAGCACGTGCCGGTATTTTCGGATCGACGAGGCCGCAATTAGGAAATTCATGCCACCCATCACTCCGTTTGTTCTCTCGGCCTCCGTCGTCCGTGAGTTGATCGAATACGTTGAAGCTCGCGAGAAGACGATATTCTCATATGCGTTTCTCGAGCGCGCGAGAAGCAAGCAGATGACTGAGTTTGCGCTGTATGCCGGCTACCTGCTGCATACTTATGGCGACTTTTCGGATTTATACAGATTCGATGGCCAGGAATGTCCCGTCATTTGGCAGTTCAGCGACAAGTCGGAAGCAGCGAGAAGGCTGGCCGAAGCGCGGGAATCGCCGTTTCTGGCCGTTCATAGAAATGCTTTCGCGACCTTCGACAGAGATACTACACACGCAGTTGCGCGGCTTTGGCAGACCCGTGGACTGTTCCAATCGAAAGAGCAGGCCTGCTCGTTCATAGAGGCGTGCGCCCAGCGATTTGGCTGACATCCTTCGAACCAAGCTTTTCCATGCTCGATGATGCCGCTATTCCGCCGGGCACGCCGCAACTGCGGCCTGCCTGCGGTCGAGCTGAAGGCTCCACAGCGCCAGCACGAGTCCAATTGCGGTGATCCCGGCCGCAACCAGCGGCAGCGCGGAAAGGCCGAACCCGCGATCGATGGTGATGCCGCCGGCCCAGGCGCCGAGCGCGTTGCCGAGATTGAACGCGGCGATGTTGAGGCTCGATGCGAGCGTGCGGCCGCTCGGGCCGGCCGCCTCCAGCACGCGCAACTGCAACGGCGCGACGGTCGCAAACGACGCGATGCCAAGCAACAGGATCAGCGCAATGGTGGGGATCTTGACCGACAGCACGGCGGAGAGGCCAAGCAACACGATGGCGAGCGCGGCCAGCGTGCCGGTCAGCGCAAGCGCGAGACCACGATCGGCGAGCTTGCCGCCGGCGACGTTGCCGATCGCAAGCCCGACACCGAACACCAGCAGGATCGGCGAAACCGAGGCTTCCGAAAAGCCGGTGAAGCGCGTCAGGATCGGCTCGATATAGGTGAAGACGACGAACAGGCCGGCAAAGCCGAACACGGTCATGGCGAGGCCGAGCAGCACCTGTCCTCGCCCGAGCACGGCAATCTCCTCGGCCAGCGAGATCGGCTTGTCGCCGTTACCGACGTGACCTGGCACCAGCGCCGCCACCACCGCAAAGGCGATCACGCCGATCACGGTCACCGCCCAGAATGCCGCGCGCCAGCCGAGCATCAGGCCGAACCAGGCGCCGAAGGGCACGCCGAGCAGTGTCGCGACCGTGAGGCCGATGAACATGGTCGAGATCGCGGAGGCGCGCTTGTCCTCGGCGACGAGGCTGGTCGCCACCACCGAGCCGACGCCGAAGAAGGTACCGTGGGCCAGCGAGGTCAGCACCCGCGCGGCCATCAACAATTCGTAGTTCGGCGCGAGCGCACAGGCTGCATTGCCGAGCGTAAAGATCGCCATCAGCGCCAGCAGCACGGTCTTTCGCGGCAGCCGCCGGGTCGCTAGCGTCAGCACAGGAGCACCGACGAACACGCCGAGCGCATAGCCGGAGATGAGCAGGCCCGCGACCGGCACTGACACATGCATGTCGGCGGCGACCTGGAGCAGCAGGCCCATAATGATGAACTCTGTGGTGCCGATGCCGAAGGCACCGGCGGTGAGCGCGAGAACGGCGGGAGGCATGCGTGACTCCGATGGGTGAAGACGAGCCACGCAGATAGCCGCGCCGCAGCAAAACCATTAGAATGTCCACAATCCAATCATTTGTGACGTGAATTCAATATGGCCCGTTTCGACACCAACCGCTCCGCCGAGATGGAGGTTTTCGTCCGCGTTATCGACCTCGGCGGCTTCACCCAGGCCGCGCGAAAACTGCGGCTGACTCCATCAGGTGTCAGCAAGCTGATCTCTCGGCTTGAGGCGCGGCTCGGCTCGCGGCTGATCAACCGATCCACGCGCAAGCTCACGCTGACGGAGGAAGGCCAGGCCTTCTACCAACGCGCCGTGCGCATCCTCGGCGAGATGGAGGAAGCCGAACGTGAAGCCGCATCCGGCGCCACGCCCCGCGGCCGCCTCACGGTCAACAGCAACATCCCCTTCGGCATGCTGCACGTGATGCCGCTGATTCCGCGCTTTCTCGCCAAACATCCCGACGTCACGCTCGACCTCGTGCTGACCGACACCCTGATCGACCTGATGCAGGAGCGCGCCGATGTCGCCATCCGCGCAGGTCCCCTGCGCACGTCACGTCTCGTCGCGCGAAAACTTGGCTCCAGCCGCATGGTCGTGGTCGGCGCCCCGGATTACCTTGCCCGCGCGGGCATACCGAAGTCGCCGGCGGATCTCGCCGAGCACCGTGGCATCGGCTGGACCTTTCCGCGCTCGATCCGCGGCTGGCCGTTCAAGCGCGGCGAGCAGACCGAGGAAGCCGTGCCGCCGCCGGCCGCCCGCGCCAGCGATGGCGAGATAGCCCGCCGCCTTGCGCTCGGCGGCGTCGGGCTTGCCCGCCTTGCCCTCTTCCACATTGGCCCCGACATCGAAGCCGGCCGCCTCGTGCCGGTGCTGCAAAACTATAATCCCGGCGACCGCGAAGACATCCACGCCGTCTATGTCGGCCATACGGCGCCGCTGCCGGCGCGGGTGCGCGCATTCATCGATTTCCTCGCGGAGCATGTGCGGGTGAGCGATCCCGCGCTGAAGCGCGCAGGGGACGGGCGGTGGAAGTTGGTGTGATAAGTCCGGTTGGCGGAGAGAGGGGGAACCGGGCTCGGACCTTCGCCGGGCCACGAAACGACGATGGAACTTTCCATACCCCACCATGTGCCGCAAAAGTTTCGCGCAGACACTCGAGAACGGGTGGCCGCCGCAATTTTCGTCATGCTGTCGATAAACTGATCCAGCAATATGCACGCATATGCAGGTCACGATTTCGGCAGCAGAAATCGTGCGAGCATCCGTTCAACATTTCGTTCAGAGACAGCAACTGCTTGACAGACATTTTCAGCCATCGCAGTTTTAGGTTGAATAGCCCTCGCATGATTTTGCTTTGCTCGTTTGATTTTCCAAGCACCGAACGCGGAGCATTCATATGACGGTTATTCCTCCCGCCAGTGGCATTACCATCCACAATGGCGACACGATGGATGTCAGTGGCGGCGCTTCCGTCGATAACACGACGATCCAAACTGGCGGCTTGCAGACTGTCGGCGGATCTTTCTCAACGAGCACGGCAACCCACACTGTCATCGATGGCGGAGAACAGGACGTTATCTTCGACGGCGTCGCCAGCTACACGACCATCAACCAGGGCGGAATCCAGCGCGTAACTGGCGAATTTGTCCATGAAGGTCCAACTCCCGGCGAGGTTGATCACACCACGATCAATGACGGCGGCGAGCAGGACATCGACACGGGCAGCGCAACCGCGACGACTGTCAATTCCGGCGGCGTCCAGAACGTGACGAACGGCGGCAGCGCCAGCGGCACGATCGTCAATTCCGGCGGTGTTCTCAAAGTTTCAGGTGAAACCGTGGAAACGGCGCCGGTGTATCCGCCGCCGGTTATCCAAAGCGTGGCGACCGCGGCAACCATCAACTATCAGGGTGAATTCGACGTCACTGGCGGCGGGACTGCAGTGAACACCATCGTCAACGGCGGCGCCATGACCGTCTCGGGATCGATACCGGATCCGTTCGCCAACGTCCCGGGCCAGCCCGCCGTCGACGCCAGCATGGCGACCGGCACCACCGTCGAAAGTTTTGGAATCCTGACGGTATCGAACGGAGCGTTGGTATCCGGGACCACCCTCCAAAACTTCGGCAGGCTGAATGTGGATGCAGGTGGCACAGCGACCGGCACGATAATCAATTACGGAACGATGCAACTGTCCGCCGGCGCAACCGCGACCAACACGACCGTCAATCAGTACGGCGCTTTAATCGTGCTTGGTAACGCCAATTTTTCGGGGACAGTCTTCAACGCCGGCAGCACTCTCGAGATCGGCGACGGCACGATCGAGAACGGATTTACGGTCGCGAAGAGCGTGACGCTAGCGGTTTTGGACGGCGGTGTCCTCAATAACAGTAGTATCTCCGCAGGCGGAACGCTTATCGCTGAAGCCGGCGCGACGCTGTCCAATACCACCTTCCAGAGTGGCGCAACGTTTATTATCGACTATGGCTACACGGAAAACGGCTTCACCGTGTCGAACGGCATACTCTTTGAGGTGTTCGGCACAGCCACGAACACGACGATATCAGCGGGCGGCAAGGAAATCTTAGGTAACTACGGCGAAGGAGGCACCGCCAGCAACACCGTTATCAATGGCGGCGAACAGGATGTTGGACTTATCTCCACCGCGAGTTACACCACGATCAACATGGGCGGCATTCAGCGTGTAACCGGCCTCTATATACACGATGAGCCGGGTCCAGGGCGGGCCGATCATACGACCGTCAACAATGGCGGCGCGCAAGATGTCGATACTGGCATCGTTACGTCAACGACCGTCAATGCCGGCGGCGTCCAGAATCTCACCAATGGGGGCATTGCCAGCGGCACAATTGTCAAATCAGGCGGCATCGTCAATGCTTCGGGAGAAACCGTCTATCATTCTCCCGGGGGCCAATACGCCTTCGTCATCAGAAGTGAAGTCGATTCAGCTGTCGTCGGCAGCGGCGGCCAATTGCACCTGTCCGGGGCGGGGATCGCCAAGAACGCCACTATCAATGGCGGTGTGATGACGGTTTCGGGGTCGATTGCAGACCCCACGAGCGACCCAAGCGCACCGGCGGTCGACGCCAGCACAGCGAGCGGAACGATGCTCAATTCAGGAAGCATCTCCGTCTCGGACGGCGGCATCGTCACTTCCACGACTTTGAACGGCGGCATGCTTGATGTGCTGGATCAAGGCACTGCGAACGCGTCGACAATTTATCGTGGCGCCGCGGAACTCGTCGAATTGGGTGGCGTTGTCGGCGCGACCACGATCGCCGGCGGCACGCTCGATCTCAAGGCGGGCGCGATGTCGGACGACGCGATCACCTTCTCCGGCCAAGGCACATTCAAGATTGAGCAGAAGCTGGTTTCGGGCCCATCGACCTTTGCAAGCCAGATCAAGGGCGTCTCGCTGGGCGACCAGATCGATCTTTCCGGTCTGTCCTATTCCAGCGGCGCGACGGCGACTGTATCCGACTCGAAGCTCACGGTCAGCAACGGTGCGGCCAGCGAGACCTTCTCACTGGCGGATACGTCGGTTACGCGTTTCGGCATCACGAAAGACGGCTCCGGCGGCATTCTGCTGACGGCCGCAGCGCTGCCCTCCATCGCTGGAGTCGTATCGGGACAAGCGACCAGCAACGAAGCTGCGATCAATCCATTCGCGACCGTAACGATCACAGATCCAAACGCGGGAGCAACGGATAGCCTCCTCATCACCCTCGCGGGCGCGGCCGGCATTCTGTCCGGGACAGGATTGACCTCGCTTGGAAATGGAATCTACGAGCTTGCAGCGACCAGCGCTGACAAGCTGACCGCCGAACTGCACGCGCTCACCTTTGTGTCCTCGCCGCACGGAGACGGCAGCGCAACGACCATATTCACGCTGAGCGACACGAGCAGCGTGGGCTTGACCGTCAGCGACGCCCACACCTCCGTCATCGACACACATCAAGCCGGTCCCACGACGGTCAACGGTCCCGCATCCGGTTATGCGACCATTCAGGGCACGACGGGCAACGACATCATCCACGCCTATGGTATGTTCAATATTATCCACGGCAATGGCGGGAACGACACGATCTACGCCGGACTATACGGCACGGTTGACGTGCCGAGCGGCGACAGCACCGTCCACCTGGAGGGGTTCGGCAACCGCGTAACCGGTGGCGACGGCAATATCACGGTGACGGGATCGACAGGCGCCACCATGATTACGCTCGGTCATGGCAACGACACCATCGACGCCAGCGGCTACGGGAACATCATCGCGCTGGGCAACGGCGATAATCTTGTCCATCCCGGTGACGGCACCAGCCTAACGACGGCTGGCAACGGCAACGACCAAGTGACGCTCTCCGGATTTGGCAACACGGTCATGCTTGGAAATGGCAACGATCTCGTCACGGGCGGAGGCGGCGCCAACAGCGTCACGCTCGGTGATGGCGACAACACCGTGAATCTCGGCGGGATGGTCAACCAGATCACCGTCGGTTCCGGAACGAACACGATCATAGCCGGCAACGGAGCGGATAACGTCGTTGCTGGCGCGGGCCACGATACAATCACACTTGGCGGAGTCGCCAATCACGTGGCGCTCAACGGGTCCACGGCAAGTGTGACAAACCAGATTGGCCTGGACGTCATTACCGTCAATGGCGGATCGGACCAGTTCAACTTTGTCGGGTTCGGCAATCAGGCGATCATCAATGGCCCGGCCCATGTCGACATCAACGATCACGGCACGGGTCTGACCGTCTCTGTCAACTCCAGCAGCCAAATCGATACGATCTCCGGATTTGGTAATGACCCGCTCGGCGTCATCGACCTTGGAAACGGCGCAGGCAATTACCACTCCGTCGCCGACATCATGAGCGCGCTAAAGAGCGACGGACATGGCGGGACCCAGCTTGCCCTGGGCAGTGCTCCTAACGCAGGGTCTCTCGATTTCATCGACACCGCGATCAGCCAGTTGCACGCATCGAACTTTGTGATCGTGTAAAGAGAGTGGCAGTCGATCCGCGTCGATGTACGGGCTGTTTGTTATCTCGGCGCGTGGGCACCTACGGTCCTCGCTACCACTAACCAGCTGCCCGCTGCACCTCAGGCCTCGGTGTAGGCTGGAAATAGGAAACTGGCTAACCGGTCTTGCCGAGAGCTTTCAGGATAAAGCGTATCTGGTCGCGCAGACGTGCTTCGGTTCCGTCGTGCTGAACGCAGTGCTCGATCAGAATTGGATGAAAGAATGGCGTGAACGCGGATCTAACCGCCCGCGCCGCTTGCACGGCATCCTCGACGTCGAACTCGCCCGCTTCGGTGCCTTCGCGTATGATCGCCTCAGAAATCGTCAGCATCCGCTCGATATGCGCCTTGATGATTGGCCAGTTTCCCTGCGTGGCAGCGACGATCAACTCGTGCATGGGCCGTGCCCCGACCAGCATCATCTTGTTGTGGTGGTGAACGGCGGTCAGAAGCTGGTCGAGTTTCTCCCCGGCCGGCGCGTTGGTGCGTGCGATCGCGAAAGCGATGTCGGCAACCTCGTTCATGAGACGCCCGCAGACGGACTCGTTGATTGCATTCCTGGAAGGAAAGAAACGGTAGATATTGGCCGGGCTCATGCCGAGTTCAGCGGCGATGTCGGCCACCGACGTCCTGTGATGACCGACGCGGCGAAAGCGCTCCTCCGCCGCTCCCAGTATCCGCGCGCGGGCCTCGTCGGACTCTTTTCCCGTTCGGACCGGACGATCCATTGGAGTAACGGAGCCTTATTCGGCAGCCATTGCTGGTCGCAATTCCGGCTCCTCGCGCGAGACCTCGTGCATATCATCTGCGGTGGGCTTGATCCGAAACCAGGCAGCGTAAAGCGCGGGGAGGAACAGCAGGATCAACACCGTTCCGACTGCGGTGCCGCCGATCAGCGTATAGGCCATCGACCCCCAGAAAACGGAATGCGTGAGGGGGATGAACGCTAGCACGGCAGCAAGTGCGGTCAGGATCACAGGCCTCGTGCGCTGCACCGTTGCCTCGATAACGGCGTGATAGTCATCAAGTCCGGCGGCAAGGTTCTCCTTGATCTGTTCGGTCAAGATCAGGGTGTTGCGCATCAGGATGCCCGCCAGTCCAATCAGGCCCAGAATCGCATTGAATCCGAAGGGCTGGTGAAAGGTCAGCAGCATCGGCACGACACCAACGAGGCCAAGCGGTCCCGTCAGCACGACCATGGCCATCGTCGAGAAGGATCGCACCTGCAGCATGATGACGATCAGCATGGCAGCGATCATGGCGGGAAAGATCGTCGCCAGCGCGTCGTTGGCCTTGGTTGCCTCCTCGATCGATCCGCCCAACTCGATACGATAGCCGGCCGGCAGGGATGCGATCAGCGGCTGAAGGGCGATCTTGATCTCCTTAGAGACCTCCGGAGGTTGGGTCGCCTCATTGATGTCCGAGCGTATCGTGACGACAGGGATGCGATCGCGGCGCTTCAGAATCGGCTCTTCAAATCGGACTTCCGAATGGCCGACCTGATCGAGCGGAATTGATCGGCCGTCCCGGCTCGTCAACGAAAAATCCGCCAGGCGCGCCGGATCCAGTCGCTCACCGCCGGCGCTGCGCGCCACGATGGGGACATTGCGGATGTCCTCGCGGACCTGCGTAACCGTGATGCCGGTGAGGAGGAACTGGAGCTGCCGGCCCACTTCGGCTGGCGAAAGGCCGATGAGGTTCAATCGATCCTGATCCGGGATGAAACGGAGCACGGGCGTACGATCACCCCAGTCGCGATTCGCCTGCCGCACGTCGGGAACGCCGCGCATGACCTCGAGGGCCCTTTGAGAAACCGCGTATAATTGGGCGGGGTCGGGACCCATGACCCGAAACTCCACAGGGAAAGGCGTATAGGGTCCGAACACGAGCTGGGTGACGCGTACATTGGCCTCAGGTGCAAGGCCCTGTGACACCGCCTGTCGGAGCCGATGCTTCAAAGCCTCGCGCGCCTCCGCGTCCGGCGTCAGCACGACGATCTTGGCGAAGGCCGGATCAGGCAGCTCCGGCGCCATCGCGAAGAAGAAGCGGGGAGCGCCCTGACCGACATAGCTCGTGACGATCTTGGCCGCCGGCTGGTCCTGCAGCCAGTGTTCGACTTTCTCGACCGTGGCGGTTGTCGTCTCGATGCTGGTGCCTTCCGGCAGGCGAACCTCCACCAGCACTTCGGGGCGGTCGGACGTCGGGAAGAACTGCTGCTTGACTCCACCCATGCCGACGACGGAAAGCGCGAAAGCGATGGCGACGATGCCGCAGGTAACGAACTTGTGGCGCACGGCGAAGGTAATGAGCGCGCGCAGGCGCCGATAGTTCGGCGTACCGTAGATCGCGTGGTGACCACCTTCGATCGGTTTGATCGCGGGCAACATCTTGACGCCCAGATAGGGCGTGAAGACCACCGCGACGATCCAGGAGACGACGAGAGCGAACCCCACGACCCAGAAGATGTTGCCGGCGTATTCGCCGGCCGTCGAGCGGGCGAAGCCCACGGGCAGGAAGCCGGCGATCGTCACGAGTGTGCCCGACAGCATCGGCGCCGCAGTGTGGCTCCACGCATAGGCCGCCGCCGAGATGCGGTCCATGCCCTCTTCCATTTTCACCACCATCACCTCGATTGCGATGATGGCATCGTCGACGAGAAGACCAAGCGCCAGGATCAGGGCGCCGAGCGTGATGCGGTCGAAGAACCGGCCGGTCTCCAGCATGATGAGGAACACGACGGCGAGCGTCAGGGGGACGGCAGCCGCGACAACGATGCCGACGCGCCAGCCGAGGCTGAGCAGGCTGACCAGCAGCACCACGCCGAGTGCCATCGCGAACTTCATCATGAACTCGTCAACCGCCGAGGTGATGTTGACGGCCTGATCGCTGACCTTGGCCAGGCTCATCCCGAGTGGCAGTGTCCGAGCGATAGCTGCGGACCGCTCCTCTAGTGCCGTGCCGAGCGCGAGACCATTCCAGCCCTCCTGCATAACGGCCGCGAGCATGATTGTGGGCTCACCCTGGTGTCGGATGATGTAGGTGGGTGGATCCTCGTAGCCGCGGCGGACCTCGGCAATGTCGGAAAGCTTCAGCGTTCGCCCGGCAGCGACGATCGGCGTGTCGGCGATCGCCTGAACGCTGTCGTAAGCACCATCGACCCGGATGAAGACCTGCGGCCCCTTGGTGTCGATCGAGCCTGCCGGTGTGACCGTGTTCTGCCGCTGCAAGGCGGCAACAATGTCCGGTGCCGATACGCCGAGGGTTGTCAGTTTGGCATAGGAAAACTCGATGAATATCTGCTCGGGGCGTTCCCCGAGGATGTTGATCTTCTTGACGCCGGGTACATGCAGGAGATCCTGGCGAATGGTCTCGGCTTGCCTGGCGAGTTCGCGCATCGGCATGCCGTTGGCCTTGAGGGCATAGAGGGCGAAGCTCACGTCCGAATATTCGTCGTTGACGAAGGGGCCGAGCACGCCAGGGGGCAGCTTGCGCGCTTCGTCCCCAAGCTTCTTGCGGGCCTGGTAGAATTCCTCCTGCACGCTCGATGGCGGCGTGCTGTCCTTCAGCGTAACCGTCATGTACGCATAGCCGGGCCGCGTCGTCGTCTCCACCCGGTCGTACCAGGTCAGTTCCTGAATCCGCTTCTCCAAGGGTTCGGCGACCTGGTCCTGCATCTCGCGTGCTGTCGCGCCCGGCCACACGGTGGTGACCGTCAGGGTCTTGATGGTGAAGGAGGGGTCCTCCGCCCGCCCGAGCATGAAGAAGGCGTAGGCGCCCGCGGCCGCCAGCAGGAGGATGAAGAACAGGGTGACGGCCCGTTCGCGAACAGCGATCGCGGAAAGATTGAGGTTCATCTGCTAACTCACAATTGGTTCGGCGACAGCCTCTGTGAGGCCAGCTGCCGCTTGGACGCCAAGCCCACGAGCGGCTTGCTGTGAATCTTGAAATTCCTCGAGTGCATGGACTCTGCCCCACCGCAGAGTGAATACGTGGAGACCGCGGTTGACGTACGAGGCGTCGCCGTCGAGCAGCGTTGCGGTGCCGTCCCACTCGACAAAGACAGTGGTGTTCCAGGGCCAGCCCTTCACCCAGACATTGTTGACCGTGAGATGGAGAGTGGGCAGGACGCGTCCGAGCCGCTCAAACCAGCGGCGCACAGCCTGTTTGTCGTGGCGCTCGCCGCCAAGGGCGTGGGCGCCGGAAACGCGGTGATGGACATGCGGCGCGACTGCTTTCACCGCTTCATCCCAGCGATGGTTGTTGACGTGGTCGAAGGTCTTTCGGATTTCTTGCTCGACGATGTAGCTGTACAGCATGTGGCTTCTCCAACGGCCAGCGCGGAAAGATTGAGACGCTTCAGTTGCTCCGGCTTTCAGAGGCGGTCCTGACGTGAGCGCCGTCCTGCAGGAGATGAGCGCCCAGCGAAACAATGGGATCACCAGAGCTCAGCCCGGAGATCACGGCGGCTTCGCTGGTCACACGCACAAGCTTGATGGACCGAAAGTGAACGGTCGAGGTAGCGTTGTCGAAGACCCAGACGCCGGTCTTTCTGCCGTCATCGAGCAGGGCTCCCAGCGGCACCTGGACTTCCGGCTGACTCTCCTGGCTTGCGAGCCGAATGGTGACCGTCGCGCCAAGCGGTGCCGCCGCGGCCTCACCATCAAGCACGTAGCGGGCCTCATAGGTGCGGGTCTGGGGATCGGCGGAATCCGACAACTGCCGGAGATGCGCGGTATAGCGGCGTCCATCGCTCCCATACAGGCTCGCCTCGGCGAGCGAGCCGATCGCGGGTCGGATCGTTTCGGGAAGCGCCACCACAGCTTCGCGAGGACCGGACTGTGCCAGCCGAACGACCGCTTGGCCGGCGGAGACCACTTGTCCCGGCTCGCCAAGCGTTTGGGTAACCGTTCCGTCCGCATCGGCCAGCAGGACGGAATAGGTCGCCTGGTTCTCGGCGACGCGAGCGTCGGCTTCGGCCGCGGCGAGTTGCGCACTGGCAGTATCCGACGCGGCCTTCGCCTGCTCATAGCGCTGTTTGGAAGTCCATCCGTCGTTCACCAGGTTGGCGTATCGCCGCTCATCGGCTTCGGTCTGAACGACACTTGCACGCGCGGCGGCGACGGCGTTGCGCTTCGCTGCGACCGCGAGGCGCAGGTCGGTTTCGTCGATCCGCATCAGCGACTGCCCGGCTTTGACCTGCTCACCGACATTCACCAGCCGCTCAACGATCTTGCCTGCGACGCGAAAGCCGAGATTGCTTTCCACTCTCGCGCCGATAGTGCCCGTAAACCCGCGCTCGGATCCGCTCACCCGTGCGGCCGTGACCAAGCTGACCATCGGCGGTTCCTGCCTCGGGTCGCCCACGGCGGAGGCTTCTGGGGCGAAGATGCCAAGACTAACGAACGTGGCCACCCCCGCCGGGATCAAAATACCGGCCAAGACCGCAAAACCCCGCATCTTCATCTCAGTCTCCCAAATTTAGATTTCGTTTGCACTCTATATCTCGCTTAGAGTTCGAATGCAATCTAAAAGAAGAAGGGGAGATGATTCTTGTTAGATTGCGTTCAGCCGCTATTTAGCCTATTAGAGTTCGAGCACAATCTAACTTCGGAGGATGCCGATGCGAGTAAGTCGCGTTCAGGCCGCGGAGAACCGCCAAACCGTGATCAATGTGGCAAGTCGCCTCTTCAGGGAGCGCGGCTTCGATGGCATCGGGCTCAAGGATCTGATGGAGGGGGCCGGCCTAACCCAAGGCGCCTTCTACAAGCAGTTCGCGTCGAAAGAGGATCTGGCGGTCGAGGCGTCCAGGCGGGCATTGGAGAGCGCGACCGGCCGATGGTCGGACGCAGCCGCTCAAAATCCTGATGATCCGCTTAGCGCAGTGATCGGGTTTTACCTCAGTGGCGACCATCGCGAAGAGAAGATGGACGGCTGCCCGATCGTGGCACTCGGCTCAGATGCCGCCCGACAGGGCCCCGACGTCAAGGCGGCATTCGAGGCCGGGATCAAGGCGCATCTCGACGTGCTCAGCCGTTTCGTCGCCGGGACCGGCGACGAGACCTCCCGCGGCAAAGCGATGGCCATTCTCGCGACGATGGTTGGCGCGGTGACGCTCTCGCGCGTCGTCAACGACCCTGATCTGGCTCAGGCGCTTTTGGATGCTGCGGCCGAACAGGTTCGCGACGCCGCTGCCGCCTGAAAGCACGCTCCTCGAAACACGGAGAGATCGAATGCTCAGCCCGACCGAAGCCAAGCCAAGCTTGCTGAAGATATCGGACAAGCTAAGCGTACGTTTCCAAAAGACCGGCAGCGGGCCTCCGCTGCTTCTCATACATACGGTGTACTCCATTGACCTCCCGGGCCACGGCCACTCACCAAATTGATCCGAGCGCGAGCTTCGACGCGGGATACAAGCGGGTCGCACGCAAGGTGCTGGCGGGTTGGCGCTCCTGGAGCAAGGCCCGCGACTACTATCGGCACATCTCGGCACCCGTGACGCTCGTTTATGGCGATAGCGATTGGTCTCGGCCCAATGAACGCCAACGCACCCGGTCGCCGATTCCAGCCTCGCAGATGGTGACGCCCAAGAACACCGGCCATTTCTCCGCGGTCGAGAATCCGTCGGAGCTGGCTCGCGCTGTATTGGCGACAGAATGAGCGCATGATCGAAAGCAACCATGTGAGCGCCACCAAATCGGCAACCGGTCATCTGCTCGGCGCGGCCGGAAGAGCGGAAGCGATCCCGGCGATGCCAGGCGCATGACGATGGAGCATGCGGTCTCCAACGGATTCGGCTTCGGGGGCATCAACGCCAGCGTGATCTTTCCGCGCTGGCAATGAGGGGTTCGACCGCACCCGTTAGCAGCCACAGGAAGCCTATCGCGGGGGGAGCGATCCAGGAGATCGCCGACACGGCCTGATAGGCGCTCAACCGCGCTGTTAGGATCGTAGAAGATCGTAGCTTGGCTTACAGAATCGTGGAATGGCGGAGAGAGTGGGATTCGAACCCACGGTACGGTTTCCCGCACACACGCTTTCCAAGCGTGCGCCTTAAGCCACTCGGCCATCTCTCCGGAGCGCCTTCTCTTGAAGGGACGCCGGTGATTTTGCAAGGGATCGCAGGTAAAACGGTCGGATTTTCCGCAACATATTGTATTTACAGCGGAATATCTCGCGCCACGAGACCGCCGGAACTTGCCTATGGCTGAACCAGTCGCGGGTTTGGCGCGACGATTCATTCAACGACGCCAAACACGACGGGGACGCCATGGCCATCTGCAAAACCATCACCGCGCCAAGCCTGATTTCGGCCCTTGTTTTGGCCCTTGGCGCCGCCTTTACCGCGTCAGCCAACGCGCAGGCCTGCATCCGGCAGGGCGTCGATGTGACCTGCGACGATGGGCGGCGCGGGGTGCTTTCGGGCGATGCCATCCTCTGGCCGGACGGGACCCGCTCCAGCTCGACCCCGCACCAGAGCGTGATCATCGGCAACAAAAGCTCGGTGCATGTCGGACCCGGCGTGTTCGTCGGCCAGGGCAAGGGCGTGGTGCCAATGGACGATCCGAACGCGCCGAGCAAGCGGCAGTGTGCGATTCTGGATGGCGTGTCGTATTGCTATTGACGCTCGCCTCTCCCCATAAGAATGGGGCGCGAGTTAGATCAACCGCACACCCGATATCGCCGACTTCAACCAGCGAAGCGCCTGCGGCGGTTGCGCGGCGAGCGGGGCGGCCGCGACCTTCTCGGTACGGCACTTCTCCAGCTCGGCGACGAAATCCGACGACCATTGCTGGATGGTGTGGCCGCGCAACGTCTTCATCATCGCGTCCCAGCGCATCTTGCGCTCGGTGAGCGGCATCGCGGCAGCGACCGCGATGGCACGGGCCATGCCGTCGATGTCGTGCGGGTTGACCAGCAGCGCCGTCTCCAGCTCGTTGGCAGCACCGGCGAACTTTGACAGCACCAGCACGCCGGGATCGGCCGGGTTTTGCGCGGCGACATATTCCTTGGCGACAAGGTTCATGCCGTCATGCAGCGGCGTCACCACGCCAACCTGCGCAGTGCGATAAAGGCCTGCCAGCACGGTCTGGCTAAAACCCTTGTTGAGATAGCGGATCGGCGTCCAGTCGACCTCGCCATGGCGGCCGTTGACGTCGGTGACGAGGCGCGCGACGTCGTTCTGCAGATTGCCATACGCTTCGATCGCGCCCCGCGACGGGTTGGCGATCTGCAGCAGCGAAATGCTGCGCGCGAACTGCGGATGCTCGGTCCAGAGCCGGTCGAACGCGGTGATGCGATTGACGAGGCCCTTGGAGTAATCGAGCCGGTCGACGCCGATCGCGAGCCGCTCGCCATTGAGGCTGCGGCGCAGCCGCGACACATCCGGATGAGACACCGACTTCGCGGCGTATTGCGCGAATTTTTCCGCATCGATGCCGATCGGAAACACTTCACAGCGCGTGCGACCGTGCTGGGAAATGACGACGCCATCATCGACCGTGAGGCCGAGCTCGCCGCCGACATAACCGAGAAAATTCTGACAATCCTCGTCGGTCTGGAAACCGAGCAGATCGTAAGCCAGCATCGCCGTGATCAGCTCGCGATGATTTGGCACGCCCTGCATCACCGCAGCCACCGGCCAGGGAGTGTGCAGGAAGAAGCCGATGGGGTCATCGACGCCGAGATCGCGCAGCTCCGCGCCGAGCGCGAGGAAATGATAATCCTGCACCCAGAACGCAGTCTGTGCCTTGCGGAAGCGCATCAAGGCACGCGCCATGAACGCGTTGACCTCGCGATAGCTGACATAGTCCTCGCGCGAGACGCGGATCAAATCGCTGCGCGAATGCAGCGCCGGCCACAGCGCCGAGTTGGCAAAGCCTTCATAGTAGCCGCCATAATGCGCTGCCGGCAGATCCAGCGTCGCAATCGCGCCGGAGCCCAGCGCCTCGATCTCGGCGAAAGGCTCCTTCTGATGGCCGTCACGTACGCGACCGGAGGAACCCACCCAGATGGCACCCGAATGCTCCACGACCGGAAGCAATGCCGCAGCGAGGCCGCCCGTCATGGGCTCGTTGGGTTTCCCGCGCGCAACTCGATTCGAAATGACGACTAAATTCACAGGTCGTCCCCTCCTGTTCATTCCACCCCGTTTAACTGCCGTTCATCAATATGGTTCCTGTCATCATTTCTGCGAAATGAAACCAAAGTCAGGCGCGCGCGTTGGAACCAGTTTCCCTGAGGGAACCCGGGGATTTCGTTCGGAAAAGGGGAGCCTTGGCGTGAAATTCACGCAACATAAGTTAGGCGCGCGAAGGAACTGCGCGTTACAATGTGGCTCTGCGATGACCGTGCCTTATTCCAACCTTGTGTCGTCGAGCAGGTGCGCGAGGAACGCACGCACATCGTTCGGCGCATCGAAGTGACCGTTGACGCCGATGGCGCGGCGGCCGACCGAGAAGGAGAGCCCGTTCATGTCGGGCATGATCGCGAACACGGTTTCATCGGTGACGTCGTCGCCGATGAAGATCGGGCGGCGTCCGTTGAAGGGCTCGTGCTTCATCAGCTCGCGCACGCCGGTTGCCTTGGTGAAACCGGGATGCTTGATCTCGCAAACGAACTTGCCGGGCAGCACCTCGATCGGCGCATTGGGCAGATCGGCCCGGATCAGCGAGACGGCTTCATAGATCGCCTTCTCGGCATGCGGCGCAAGCCGGTAATGCAGCGCCAGCGAATAGCCCTTGTCCTCGAGCAGAATGCCGGGACTGAGCTTTGCGATCGCGGCCAGCCGCCGCTTCAGCTCCTTGTCCATCGGGGGTGCGTGCACGTCGTCGGCTTCATTGTCCACCGACAGCCGCATCTCCGCACCGTGACCGGCGACGGCGCGAAACACATCGGGCGCAAAGATCAGGTCGATGTCGTTGAGCGAGCGGCCGCTCACCATTGCCAGCGCGCCCGAGGTGCGCTCCGTCAGCCGGTTCAGCGTCTCCGAGAGGCCCGGCGGCACCCACACCTCGCGCGGCGTCGGCATCAAATCGAGCAGCGTGCCGTCGATGTCGAGCAGGATCGCGGTCTCGTTGAGATGCGGGACGAGTGCATGCGGCACCGGGACGGCGTCGGGCGCTTCTTCGTCGGGCATGGCGTGCTTCTGATCCAATTCAGCAAGTTCCGATGTCATAAGTCTACTCCATAAAGGCAAGCGGCCGCGCGATTTGTTCGAGCGATTTGCGCTCCGCGGAGACGGCGTAGCGCCATGCCACGATCGCAGCCGCGATCATCAGGGCAGCCCCCAGCAAATAGCCGGCGAACACGCTGTTGCGTGATCCCGTGTCGATCAGGGCGCCGAACAGCGCCGGGCCTACGACGCCGCCGATGCCCGTGCCCACCGCATAGAACACTGCAATCGCCAGCGCGCGAACTTCGAGCGGAAAGGTCTCGCTCACAGTGAGATAGGCGGCGCTCGCCGCAGGCGAGGCAAAGAAGAAGATCACCATCCAGGCAATGGTCTGCCCCTGCGCGCTCAGCGCACCGATCGAGAACAGATAACCTGACACCGCCAGCAGCAGGCCCGAGACGCCATAGGTGAACATGATCATGGTGCGGCGGCCTAGCGTATCGAACAGGCGGCCGAGCATCAGCGGACCAAGGAAGTTTCCGGCCGCGAACGGCAGCAGGTACCAGCCGACATGATCGGCGCTGATGCCGTAGAAATCGGTCAGCACCAGCGCAAAGGTGAAGAAGATCGCGTTGTAGAAGAAAGCCTGCGCGACCATCAGCACGAGGCCGACCAGCGCGCGCTGGCGATAGACAGAGAACAGCGTGTGCACGACTTCCCTGATCGGGGTGTGATCGCGCATCTTCAGGCGCACCTTGGCGAAGCGTCGACCGCTTGGATCCTGATCATGCCCGGTCACCGAACGCTCGATGCCGTCGACGATCTTGTGGGCCTGATCCGGGCGGCCATGGATCATCAGCCAGCGCGGGCTTTCCGGGATCCACATCCGCATCAACAGCACGACGAGACCGATGGTCGCGCCGATGAGATAGGCAAGACGCCAGCCGAGATCGGGCCCGACCAGCGAGGGGTCGAGCAGCACGATGGCTGCGACCGCGCCCATCGCCGCGCCGATCCAGAAGCTGCCGTTGATGACCAAATCAGTCCAGCCGCGGTAGCGCGCCGGCACCAGTTCCTGGATGGTCGAGTTGATCGCCGTATATTCGCCGCCGATGCCGGCGCCGGTCAGGAAGCGGAATAGCGCATAGCTCGCGATATCCCACGACAGCGCGGTCGCGGCCGTCGCGGAGAGGTAGAGCGCAAGCGTGATGAAGAACAGTTTTTTACGGCCGATGCGGTCGGTCAGCCAGCCGAAGCCGATCGCACCGAGCACAGCGCCTGCAAGATAAGCCGAGTTGGCAAAACCAAGATCGAGGTTGGAGAAGTGCAGCGTCGGGCTCTGCTTCAGCGCACCTGAGAGCGCGCCGGCCAACGTCACCTCGAGCCCGTCTAGAATCCAGGTGATCCCGAGCGCCAGCACCACACGGGTGTGAAAGCCGCTCCAGGGCAGCGCATCGAGCCGCGCGGGAATGCTGGTCTCGACAATGCGATCGGTAACGGCCGCCGTCGAGACTGCAGGTCCATCATTCGGCGCTGGGCTCTGCTGCAATTCCATCGGGTTGCTGGGTCACGGGAGGTGCGGCATTCCGCCTGCCACCTGCGACAACGTCTGCGGCAAGAGCAGGTTCCCTTAGGAACGTCGCCCGATGCCGGCCGTTTCTGCTGGAGCCGCAAGGAGTTGACGCATGGCTCATGTCAGAAAGACGACACATTCGCGCAAAACTGCAGCACACAGGAAGACCAGCGCGAGGCGCAACACCGCGCGCAAGGGCACAAAGCGTGCCGCGCCAAAACGCTGGTCGCAGCGCGTCACAAAGGAGAGCGACGCACTCGACCTCAAGCGCGGCGTGTTCACGCTCACGAGCCCGAAGCGGATCGCGGCCTCACTGAAGCGCTCTGCCGAACACAGCGCCCGCCGCAAGACCGGTGCCTATCGCTCTGCGCTGTCGATGCTGACGTTCTATATCAACCGCGCCGGCAAGACGTTGCCAAAGACGCAGCGCGAGCGGTTGGAGAAAGCGAAGGTGGAGCTGAAGCGGGCGTTTGGGAAGGAGTGATCCTTACGCCGCCCGGATATTCGCCATGAACCGGTCGAGCTCGGCGCGCAGCCGGGTGCTTTCGCTCGACAGCGTCTTGGCCGAGTTCAGCACCTCTTCCGAGGCCGAGCCGGTTTCGGCGGCGCCGCGATTGACCTGGCCGATATCGGTCGCGGCGGTCTGGGTGCCCTGGGCGACGGTCTGGACACTGCGGGCGATCTCCTGGGTCGCGGCGCCCTGCTCTTCCACCGCGCTGGCAATCGAGGTCGAGATCGACGAGATCTTGCCGATGGTCGCGCCGATCTCCTTGATCGCGGCAACCGATTCGGCGGTCGCGCCCTGCATGCCCGTGATGTGCGAGGAAATCTCGTCGGTAGCCTTGGCGGTTTGACTCGCCAGGGACTTCACCTCGCTTGCGACCACCGCGAA
>NZ_JBEPOT010000019.1:0-82516 GCF_040546905.1 Bradyrhizobium sp. S3.3.6
GCTATTGGTCGCATCGTCGACACCTACACGCCCGCAGAATCCACAAACTACTTCGTGGCCGCAGGGTACTTGCAACCTGATCGGCTAACGCTCTAGCGTGTCCAAACGTACCGGACGTCCGGCTCCTTCTCCTCGTTCCGCGTTCCGTCGGTCTCCTCGGCCAGCCTGAACCCGCGCGCTTCATAGAAGCGCCGGCCCGGTGTGTTGCGCTGGAAGGTCCAGAGCTCGAGCCGCTCGCTGGCGGCTTTGGCGATGTCGAGCAGTGCCGTGCCGAAGCCACGGCCCTGCACGCCGGGACGAACGTAGAGCTGCTCGATCCAGCCGTCACGAAACGCGATGATTCCGCCCAGCTCATCGCCGTCGAAGCGTCCCCAGACGCGGCAGGTCGGAAAGACACGCTCGCGGTAGAACCAGCGGTCCTCGTCCGGCGTGTGCAGCCCGGTGAGCCACGGCATCGCCTGGTCGAACGCGATCCGGTGGACCTGCGCAGCCGCGCCCATGTCGGCGAGCGCGAGCGGCCGGAGCATCAGTATTCGATCCCGAGCGCGTTGTAGATCCGCCGGTGCACGGCCGGCAGCGTCTCGGTGAGATCTTCTGCGATCAGCCCGGGCCCCGCTTCGCTCGCGGCCTCGCCGTGCATCCAGACGCCGATGCTGGCGGCCTCGAACGCCGGCACGCCCTGCGCCAGCAGCCCTGCGATGATGCCGGCGAGCACGTCGCCGGCGCCGGCGGTGGCGAGCCATGGCGGGGCGTTGGCGGCGATGGTGGCGCGGCCGTCAGGCGCGGCGATCGTGGTGTCAGGGCCCTTCAAGAGCACGACGGCGCCGGAGCGTTCGGCAGCGGCGCGGACGCGCTCGAGCTTCGAGCGGCCCGGAGTCTTGTTGCTGAGGTCGGAGAACAGCCGCGGAAACTCGCCCTCGTGCGGCGTCAGGACCACCTGGGCCTCTGGCGAAGACTTGATCGTTTCAAACAGTCGCTCGGGATTGGCGGCAAAGCTCGTCAGCGCATCCGCGTCGAGCACGACATGGCGCTGTGCCGAGATGGCGGTATGAACGATATCGCAGGTTTGCTCACCGACGCCGGCGCCGGGACCGATCATGCAGGTGTTGTAGCGCTTGTCGCCGAGCAACTCACCGAACTCGACCACGGTGTCGACGGGGCGAACCATCACGGCGGTCAGCGCGGCTGCATTGATCGCCAGCGCATCGCGCGGGGTCGCGAGCGTCACGAGGCCGGCGCCCGCACGCAAGGCGGCCCGGGCGGCGAGCCGCGCAGCACCGGTCGCGGCCGCATCGCCGGAGATCGCCAGCACATGACCGCGTGCGTATTTATGGCCGTCGATGCGCGGCACCGGAAAGGCGGTGCCCCAGAAATCCGGATCGTTCTCAAAGGTCTGCGGCGCGATCTCGTCGAGCACCTGCGCGTCGATGCCGATGTCGGCGACGCGCACGCGGCCGCAATGCATGCGACCCGGCAGCAGCAAATGCGCGGCCTTCTTGCGAAAGAACGTGACGGTCTCGGCGGCGTTCACCGCCACGCCCAGCACGGCCGCGCTGGTGCCGTTGATGCCGCTTGGGAGATCGACCGCCAGCACCGGCGCGCCATTGGCATTGATCGCCTCGATCATCGCCCGCGCCTCGCCGTCGACGGGACGGCTCAAACCCGCACCGAACAGCGCGTCGATGATCAGCGCCGGTTTTCCAATCGCCTGCGGATTGAACGGCAGCACCGGGTGCTTCCAGCCGCGCGCGGCGGAGGCTGCGTCGCCCTGGAGCTGATCCCGCTCGCACATCAGGATGACCGAGACCTCGCGCCCTTGTGCGGCGAGCTCGGCGGCTGCGACAAAACCGTCACCGCCATTGTTGCCGGGGCCAGCCACGATCAGGATCGGCCCCGCCTCCACCAGTCCTCTGGCGGCGCCCGCGACCGCCTGGCCCGCGCTCAGCATCAGCTTGAAGCCGGGCGTGCCGGCCGTGATGCTGAGTTGATCAGCCCGCTGCATTTCGGCGGTGGTTAGAACTTCCATGCCACTTCCCTGGTCCAAACGCCTTTTCAACAGGCACGTTCCGTGCCGATCCAGACAACGGGACAACGATCTGCATAGATATTGAACCGTTTGCCTATTTCGTAGTCTGCGGTATTTTGAGCGGTCGGCTCCACCTATCAGAGATGCTCGTTAAAAGGCTGATAACGCTCCAATAATCAGGGCATTTGCAACTTGGCATAGACCCTGCTTTCGAGGAAGCCGCTTCGGTTCGTCGTGCTCACTGCAATATCTGGGTGTGGCCGGCCGTTGTTGCCGGGCTGGTCAGGTCCCGGCATAGCGAAGACAAGATCGTGCGTGAGATAAAGCGCATCCTGACGAAGACGTTGCTATTTGATCGACCAGGCCGGGAGGCGCGCAGTGAAGAAAATCGAAGCCATCATCAAGCCGTTCAAGCTCGACGAGGTGAAGGAAGCGCTTCAGGAAGTCGGCCTGCAAGGCATCACCGTGACCGAAGCCAAGGGCTTTGGCCGGCAGAAGGGCCATGCCGAGCTCTACCGGGGCGCAGAATACATCGTCGACTTCCTGCCCAAGGTGAAGATCGAGATCGTGATCGGCGACGACCTGGTCGAGCGCGCGATCGACGCGATCCGCCGCGCCGCGCAAACCGGGCGCATCGGCGACGGCAAGATTTTCGTCTCCAATATCGAGGAGGCGATCCGCATCCGAACGGGCGAATCCGGGCTGGACGCTATCTGAGCCGGGTGCTATCCCGAATCTTGCGACACTCTGAAAGAAAAAAGGCTGCTTCGGCGGCCTGATTTCGTTTGTGCGGTTGCGCCAACTCGCCGAAAGCGAGAACGAATCTGCTCACCTGGAAACCGACCCGCAGAGCCAAAAGGGGTATGCATGAAGACCGCCAAAGACGTCCTGAAATCGATCAAGGACAACGACGTCAAGTACGTCGACCTGCGCTTCACCGATCCGCGCGGCAAGTGGCAGCACGTGACGTTCGACGTCAGCATGATCGATGAGGACATTTTCGCCGAAGGAACGATGTTCGACGGCTCCTCGATCGCCGGCTGGAAGGCGATCAACGAGTCCGACATGTGCCTGATGCCCGATCCGGTGACTGCGACGATCGATCCGTTCTTCGCCGAGACCACCATGGTCATCACCTGCGACGTGCTCGAGCCGACCACCGGCGAGCCCTACAACCGCGACCCCCGCGGCATCGCCAAGAAGGCCGAAGCCATGGTGAAGTCGATGGGCGTGGGCGACACCGTCTTCGTCGGCCCCGAGGCCGAGTTCTTCGTGTTCGACGACGTGCGCTTCTCCTCCGGTCCCTACAACACCGGTTTCAGGCTTGACTCCTCGGAGCTGCCGACCAACACCGACACCGAATATGAGGGCGGCAATCTCGGCCACCGTATCCGCACCAAGAGCGGCTACTTCCCTGTCCCGCCGCAGGACTCCGTGCAGGACATGCGCTCCGAGATGCTCGGCGCCATGGCCAAGATGGGCGTCAAGGTCGAGAAGCATCACCACGAGGTCGCATCAGCCCAGCACGAGCTCGGCATGAAGTTCGACACGCTGACGCTGATGGCCGACCATCTGCAGATCTACAAATACTGCATCCATCAGGTCGCCCACATCTACGGCAAGACCGCCACCTTCATGCCGAAGCCGGTCTTTGGCGACAATGGCTCGGGCATGCACGTGCACCAGTCGATCTGGAAGGACGGCAAGCCGGTGTTCGCCGGCAACAAATACGCCGACCTGTCGGAGACCTGCCTCCACTATATCGGCGGCATCATCAAGCACGCCAAGGCGATCAACGCCTTCACCAACCCGTCGACCAACTCCTACAAACGTCTGGTCCCGGGCTATGAAGCGCCGGTGCTGCTCGCCTACTCCGCGCGCAACCGCTCGGCCTCCTGCCGCATCCCCTACACCGCTTCGCCGAAGGCCAAGCGTGTCGAGGTGCGCTTCCCCGATCCGCTCGCCAATCCCTATCTCGGCTTCGCGGCGATGCTGATGGCCGGCCTCGACGGCATCAAGAACAAGATCGATCCGGGTCCGGCAATGGACAAGGATCTCTACGACCTGCCGAAGGAAGAGCTGAAGCAGATCCCGACGGTGTGCGGCTCGCTCCGCGAGGCGCTGGAAAGCCTCGACAAGGACCGCGCCTTCCTCAAGGCCGGCGGCGTGTTCGACGACGACTTCATCGACAGCTACATCGAGCTGAAAATGACGGAAGTCGAGCGCTTCGAAATGACACCGCACCCGGTCGAGTTCGACATGTACTATTCGGGCTGATCTGGCCCGACTGTATGCGATCAAGCAAAAGGCGCTCCGCGAGGGGCGCCTTTTCGTTTGCGAACGTAGAAACTTGCCAGCTACGGGTTATCCCGTCGCGGAATTAGATGATCGAGCAGGCCTGCCGGCAGCGGGAAGACGATGGTTGACGACCGCTCGCCGGCGATGTCGTGCAGAGCCGCGAAATAGCGCAGCTGCATTGCCTGCGGCTCCTGCGCGAGGATCCGGCCAGCCTCCACAAGCTTCTCCGCGGCCTGCTGCTCGCCCATCGCGTTGATCACCTTGGCGCGCCGCAACCGTTCAGCCTCGGCCTGCTTGGCGATCGCGCGCACCATGTTTTCGTTGAGATCGACATCCTTGATCTCTATGCCGGTGACCTTGATGCCCCAGATGTCGGTCTGCTTGTCGAGTATCTCCTGGATATCGGCGTTCAACCGGTCGCGCTCGGCGAGCATCTCGTCGAGCTCATGCTTGCCAAGCACCGAACGCAGCGTGGTCTGGGCGAGCTGACTGGTCGCGGCCATGTAGTCGCCGACCTTGATGATGGCGCGCTCGGGGTCGACAATGCGGAAGTAGAGAACGGCATTGACCTTGACCGGGACGTTGTCGCGCGAAATCACGTCCTGGGGCGGCACGACCTGCACCATCACCCTGAGATCGAGCTTGACGAGTTGCTGCACGACCGGAATGAGGATGATCAGCCCCGGCCCCCTCACGCCGGTGAAGCGGCCGAGCGTGAAGATAACGCCGCGCTCGTATTCCCTGAGGATGCGAATGGCCTGGGTGAGAAACATCACAACGATTAGCGCAAGCACTGCATAAATCGAATATTCAATCATCAGATTGGTCTCCCTTGCCGCTAGCAGGGTTCGGACGCCGGACCACCAACGTCAAGCCGGCGATATTGGCGACCTCGACCCTCTCGCCGGGCTTGAAGCTGTCGGCGCCGCGCGCTTGCCAGCGTTCGCCATGCGTAAAGACGTGTCCCTCGTTCTCGTTCCAGTCGAGGACCTCGGCGGCCAGGCCTCGCATGGCTTGCGCGCCAACCCTTGGCGGGCCGCGGCGGGCGCGCCGAAGCGCGCCAAGCACGACCAGAACGAGACCGGTGAGCATCGCCGCGACAACGGCGATGACCGACCATGACAGCCGGTAGCCCGGCGCTTCGACCCTGAGCAGCATGATGGCGCCCAGCACAAAGGCGACGACGCCCCCAAGGCCGATCACGACGGTCGGATTGAACGCTTCGATGGCGAGGAGCGCGATTCCGACCATCATCAAGCCGAGTCCGGCATAATTGATCGGCAGCAGGTTGAGGGCGTAAAGGCCGAGCAGCAGGCAGATGGTCCCGACCACCCCCGGAGCGACTGCACCGGGCGACATGAACTCGAAGATCAAGCCGTAGATGCCGACCATCAGGAGAATGAGCGAGACGTTGGGATCGGTGATGACCGCCAGGAATCGGGATATCCACCCGGGGTCGACGGCTTCGATGACCGCGTTCTGCGTTGCCAGGCGTTGCGTCGCGCCGCCCGCGACCTCGACGACGCGACCATCGATTTGCCTGAGCAGGTCAGCCGGATCGCGCGCGACGAGGTCGATGGCGTGCGCCTGCAACGCGCCGTCGGCGGACAGGGTGGCGGCTTCACGGACCGCCTTCTCGGCCCAATCGGCATTGCGGCCGCGCAGTTCGGCGAGGCTGCGGATAAAGGCAACGGCATCGTTCGTCACCTTCGCCGTCATCGGGTCCTTCGGCTCATCCTTCTTGTCCTTGCTGTCCTTGTCGGGTGCACCGCTCGGCAGACCGGGAAGCGGTCCGCCAATCTGCACCGGCGTCGCGGCACCGATGTTGGTGCCTGGCGCCATCGCCGCGATGTGGGTCGCATAGAGGATATAGGTCCCCGCACTCGCCGCATGGGCGCCGGAGGGAGCGACGTAGCCGACGACGGGAACGGACGAGCCGAGCACATCCGCGATGATCTCGCGCATGCTGGAGTTGAGACCGCCGGGCGTATTCATTGTCAGAAGCACGACCTCGGCGCGCCGTTCGCTCGCCTTGGCCAGTGCCTCCTTCACGTAGCTGGCCGACGCCGGCCCAATGGCTCCATCGATTGTGACGGTGAGTGCAAGACGGCGATTCTCCTCCGCCAGGCCGGGACGGAGACAGGACAGAAAAGCGACGATGCCGATCGTCGCAACGAGGGCCGCCTTCATGGTCTGCACGGCAAGGGCTCCCTTGCCGAAGATATGGCGTCCAGTTCCGGAACCTCAATGCCCGAATTAGGAATAAAGGGAATCATGAGCACCGTTGTGCGATGCGATTGATCTGGGCAACCAAAGGACTTTTGGTGCGAGCGCGTTACCAGCAGCGTTCACGACATCTGCTCAATATCCGACTTGAGTGCGACCATGAAGCGGGCAGCTTCACCACCGGTCACGACGCGATGATCGAAGGTAAGCGACAGCGGCAGCGTGCGCCTCACAGCAGGCTGCCCCCGATGCGGGACGACGCCTGGCGAAATCCGTCCGGCACCGATGATGGCCGTCTGGGGCGGCACGACGATCAGATTTGCGAACCGGCCGCCGATCATCCCGAAGTTCGATAGGGTGATCGTCGCGCCACGCAGCTCCTCAGGCGGTATCGAGCGCGCGATGGCATCGGCCTGCAGCCGGTCGAGCCCCGTCCGCAAATCCGATACGCTGCGCTCCGCGACATTGCGCAACACAGGAACAATCAGGCCGCCCTCGGTATCCACGGCAATGCCGAGATCGACACGCGTCATGAGACGCCGTTCTCCTGCGCTGGGATTGTACCAGGCATTAAGGGCGGGCTCCGCCGTGCAGGCGGCAGCAATGGCCCGCACCAGACGGATTGTCACGTCCTCGCCCGTCGGCCAATCGTCGATGTCGGCTTCATCGGTCACCGTGGCGGGAACAACTTGCGCATGGGCTGTTGCCATGCGCTGTGCCATGGCACGCCGCGTGCCTCGGAGCGGCTCGGCGCTGCCGGCTTGGGACACAATCTTCGCGGCCCGCTCGACATCGGCCCGCGTGACGGTGCCGCCGGGACCCGTGGGCTCCACGCTCTCAAGATCGACGTCGAGCTTGCGCGCGAGTGCCCGCACAGCCGGAAACACCTGCGGTCCGGTCAGGGGCTCGGCAGGCGTTCCTGGAGCGGGCCGACGTTCGCCGCTGCCGAGGTCGCCAACGATGGTGCCGGTGTCCTGTTCGGCGCCCTCGGCAAATTCGACGAGCGGCGCGCCGACCTTGACGATATCGCCCTTGGCGCCAAACACGCGTGCGATGCGCCCGCTCGACGGAGATGGTATCTCAACCACCGCCTTGTCGGTCTCGACGGACACGAGGGGCTGATCGGTGACGACGTGATCGCCCTCGCCGACATACCAGCTCACGATCTCCGCCTCCTCGAGGCCTTCTCCAAGATCCGGCAATGTGAACTGGCGCATGGGCCCAAGTCCGTGAAAATCCGGTCCGTTGAAATCCGCTCCGTTGACATCTAGCTGAACTGGCAGACCTTGCGGGCAGCAGTCATGATGCGTTCGACCGACGGCATGTAGTATTGCTCCAGGCGCGCCATCGGAACGACGGTGTCGTAGCCGGTCACGCGGGTCACAGGCGCAAGCAGCGAGGAGAGGCGGCGCTCAGCAATTGTAGCGGCGATCTCGGCGCCAAATCCGCCGGTCCGTGCGGCCTCATGCACGATCACGCAACGGCCGGTCTTGGCGACCGAACCGAGCACGGTGTCTTCGTCGTAGGGCTTGAGCGTGGCGAGATCGATGACCTCCGCGGCGATGCCTTCGACGGAAAGTGCCTCCGCCGCAGCCATGGTTTCCTTCAGCATGGCCCCCCAGCTGATCAGCGTGAGATCGCGGCCTTCCCTCAAGACAAAGGCGGCATCCAACGGCAAGGCTTCGCCATTGTCCTCCACCTCGCCTTTGGCCGCACGGTACAGGCGCGTCGGCTCGAGAAACACGACGGGATCGGGATCGCGGATAGCGGCGAGCAACAATCCATAGGCACGTTCCGGCGAGGAAGGCATGACGACGCGCAAGCCGGGAATATGGGCGAGCATTGCCTCGGTGCTTTCGGAATGATGCTCGGGCGCGCGGATGCCGGCACCGTGCGGCGTGCGCAGAACCATGGGACAGGTGAGCCGTCCCTGGGTCCGGTTGCGCAATCGGGA
Source organism: Bradyrhizobium sp. S3.3.6 (assembly GCF_040546905.1). Taxonomy (NCBI): domain Bacteria; kingdom Pseudomonadati; phylum Pseudomonadota; class Alphaproteobacteria; order Hyphomicrobiales; family Nitrobacteraceae; genus Bradyrhizobium; species Bradyrhizobium sp. S3.3.6. Next base: position 8,505 of record NZ_JBEPOT010000019.1, read on the forward strand.
TGCATGGTTCACGAGCTGATCCAGGCAGGGATAGATGAACCCCATGAACTGGATCTCGCCGACCGGTTTCAGTCCCTGCGCGGCCATGCCGACGCAGAGCCCAGAGATCAAGAGCTCGGCAAGCGGCGTATCGAGGACCCGCTCCGTCCCAAACCGTTTCTGCAAACCTGCGGTGGCGCGGAAGACGCCGCCGTTGACGCCAACATCCTCACCAAGCACGACCACGTCAGGATCATCCTCCATGGCGCGAGCGAGCGCCAAGTTGATGGCTTCGACCAACGTTGCCTCAGGCATCGTGCTCTCCCGCAAGTTCGCGGCGTTGCGCGGCATAGGCTGCCGGCAGATCGGCATAAAGGTGATCGAACATGGTTTCGGGACGGCGCGGCGCTGTCGCCAGATAGCGTTCGGCCGCCGCCTCGACGCGCGCATGGCATTCGGCGGCGAGCTGCTCCTCATCCGCCTTGCTCCACATCTTCTGCGCAACGAGATAAGCCCTCAGCCGCGCAATCGGCTCTTCCTTCCAGTGCGCCTGGACCTCCTCGGCGGGGCGATAGCGCGCAGCGTCATCGGATGTGGTGTGGTCGCCGAGCCGGTACGTGACCGCCTCGATGAACCGGGGTCCATTGCCGTCGCGGGCGGCGGCAATGGCCTCCTCGCTGGCGGCCCGGATCGCCACCACGTCACCGCCGTCGACCTGCTCACCGATAAAGCCTGCGGCGATCGCCTTCTGTGCCAGCGTTTCGCACGTGGTCTGCTGTCGCAACGGTACCGATATGGCCCATTGATTGTTGGCGACGACAAAGACGAGTGGTAATCTGTGCACGCCGGCAAAATTCATCGCCTCATAGACGTCGCCTTTCGAGGTGGCACCATCGCCGAACAAGCACACCGCGACACGCGGTTGCTTGCGCAGCTTGAGGGCGTAGGCGACACCGGCGGCATGCGGCGCCTGGGACCCGACCGGAACACAGAATGGGAAATCGTGAACCGGCCCTGAAAACCGGTTGCCGCGTTCGTCGCCGCCCCAGAACAGGAGGATCTCCTCCAGCTTGACGCCGCGCCAGAGCAGAGCCCCGTTGTCGCGATACGACGGCAATAGCACGTCCTCCTTCCGCATCGCACTGGCGATCCCGACCGATACGGCCTCCTGGCCAAGCGAAATGGCGTAAGTCCCAAGCCTGCCCGTGCGCTGCAATGCAACAGCCTTCCGGTCAAACAGCCGCAGCAGCACCATCGACCGGTAAAGCTCAGTCAGCAGCTTGGAATCGGAGGCGAAAGAAGGAAGCGGTCGCTGGATCGAGCCATCTGGCGCGAGGTAATTGCGGTGGCGCACCTCGAAGCGCGCGATGACGGGGAGATCCTGGTTTACCCTTCGGCTGGCCACGCTCTCACTCCCGGAGCGATTGTGCCTTCTACAACTCATTCAGGTGGTGTTTGTGCCAGACGATGCAATACCGCCGAAGGACTACTCCGCAGGGCTCGCAGTCCTTGCTGCACCGCCGCTTGCGGCAATCGATTCACACCATCACAGGTCGCGTCATTGAGAAGGATCAACGAATCGACGCCAGTTTTCTGATGGGGTCTTGGAAGGGTTAGCCCGCGCCACCTCGTGGCACGGCATGAACCATGGGCGGTTGGTCAATCCAAACTATGCCGTCGCGCGCTGTCGCTCCGCCATCGCTTCGCCAAACGCCTCGAACAGCTTGCGGTTGATGGGATTGCGCTGCGGGTCGTATTCGGCGTGCCATTGCACACCGAGTGCGAAGGTCGCGGCTTCCGCGATCTGGATCGCCTCGATGGTGCCGTCCTCGGCGATGCCTTCGATCAGCACGCGCTTGCCGGGATCGAGGATGCCCTGCCCGTGCAGCGAATTGACCCGGATCTTCTCGCAGCCGAGCAGCGTTGCGAACGCTCCGCCCGGCGTGAGGTCGACGTCGTGACGGTCGGCGAACACGACGGTCGGATCGGGATGGATCTCGCCATTCTCGAGTCTGGGCATGCGATGGTTCATGCGGCCCGGGATTTCGCGGATCTCCGGGTGGAGCGAGCCGCCGAAGGCGACGTTCATCTCCTGCAAGCCGCGACAGATGCCGAACAGCGGTATGCCGCGCGCGACGCAGGCGACCGAGAGCGCGAGCGCGACCTCGTCGCGATGGATGTCGTAAGGCTCGTGCTTCTCACAGGGGTCGACGTTGAAGCGGGTCGGGTGCACGTTGGCGCGCGCCCCGGTGAGCACGATGCCGTCGACGGTATCGAGCAGAGCGGCGATATCGGTGATGTCGGGCGAGCCCGCGAACATCACCGGCAAGCCGCCGGAGACCTCGGCCACGGCGCGCAGATTGCGCTCGCCGACCATCTGGACCTGAAATCGATTTTCGACGCGATGGGCGTTCCCGATCACGCCGACGACCGGCTTTCTCATCTCCCGTTCCGACCTCCCCGCCGAAGAAGATTCTCCAAAGATGCCCCTCTGAGGGAACAAATTCAACAGAAGGGATCGCGGGACGGCAATGCTATTTCGCGCAAATGCCCATCAGGTGACGGCCATGGCACTCCTTCAATGGGCCGGCGTTGGCTCTCAGGAGGTCGCGGACGCGTCAAGCCGGCGCGGCCGCAGCCTTTTGCTCCCTGGCGGGATTTCACGAATGAGTGGCCCTGCCGCGCCTTCCGAAAGGAAACGATGTGACCAATCCTGTTGATGAACGGTCCCGGACCCGCACCGACCTGGCCTGGGCCATTTCGGCTGGGGGCATCGGCGTCGTGCTGTTTACCGTCCTGCTGGCCTTCACCTGGTACTTTGCCGCCACCCTGCTCCTGATCTTCGCCGGGATGCTGCTGGGCCTCGGGCTCAACGCGCTGACCAACGCGCTCGGGCGACGCGTGCACCTGCCGCATCCGCTTCGGCTCGCGATCGTCTGCGCTGCACTGGTCCTGATGCTCGCGGGTGTGGCCCATCTCGGCGGCGCCACCATCGCCGAGCAGGCTTCACTGCTCAGCAACACCATCAAATCGCAGATTGCACACGTCAAATCCTTCCTCGACAATCGCGGCATCGACACCAGCTTCTTCGATCTCGGCAGCGCCGCGCCCGCCTCTTCCACCAGCGACACCGCCTCGGCGCCTGCCCCGAGCTCGAATGCACACGGCCCATTGCCGGGCGCAGGCGCGCTTGCCTCCAGCGGCGGGGCGATCGTGAGCCGTACCTTCAAGCTGCTGTTCGGGGCGATCAGCGCCGTCGGCAACATCTTCATCGTGCTGTTCCTGGGGCTGGCCTTCGCGGCGCAGCCCAGCGTCTATCACGACGGCCTGCTGGTTCTCGCACCGGCGAAATATCGCATCCGCACGACCCTTATCATCGACCGCATCGGCGAGACGCTGGAGCGTTGGCTGATCGCGCAGATCATCGTCATGCTGGCGGTCGGCGTGGTGACCTGGATCGGGCTTGCCATCATCGGCATTCCGGGCTCGTTCATCCTGGGAATCCAGGCCGGCCTGCTCGCCTTCATCCCGACCGTCGGCGCCATCATCGCCGGCGTGGTGGTGGTGCTGGCGAGCCTCGCCTCGGGCTGGATTCCCGCGTTATCGGCGCTGATCCTGTTCCTCGGCGTCCACGCGATGGAGAGCTACGTGCTGACGCCGCTACTCCAGCGCCAGGCGCTGGACATTCCGCCGGCCACGCTGTTCGCGTTCCAGATCCTGCTCGGCGTCGTCTTCGGAATCTGGGGCCTGGCGCTGGCGCTGCCCCTCGTCGCCATTGCCAAGGTCATGATCGACCATTTCAAGACGTATGAGACGCCGCCCCTCGCAGAGGTGGCCTGACCTCGCTCAGGTCGTCAGCACGGTCTCGGTGTGCTCGACCTCCGGGGGCGAGGCAAAATACTGACCGACGAGTCCGCGCCATTCCGTGAAATTCTCGGAGCTGCGGAAGTCGACGGTATGGTTCTCCAGCGTCGCCCATTTCACCATCAGCCGATAGCGCTGCGGCTTCTCGATCGATTTGTGCAGCTCAAACCCATGAAAGCCCGTGGAGCGGCCGAAGGCGGCCTTGGCCTTGGCGACGGCGGCCTCAAAATCCTTCTCGCTGCCCGGCTTGACGTCGATTTGCGCGATCTCGGTGATCATCGGTTTCACCCTTTTGCTTGGTGACCGTATCTACCGCAGCCGGCACCAAAGAAAAAGGCGCCGAAACGGCGCCCTGCCCGGCCGAAAATGCGGCGCTCTCAGGCGAATAGCAGCACGGTGCCTGCAACGATGAGCGCGCAACCGAGAAACAGCGCGATCGGCCAATAGCTGCGGCTCGGCGTGTAACGCCCCTGGGCGCGGCGCTCGGCAATCAGGGCGGTCTCGTATTCGTCCGCTGTCGAGAACAGACAGGCAAAGCCGCCGCGCGTCGAGGCCGCGGCGGCTTCGAGCGACATCAGGGCGGCCTGCGGGTTCTGTCGACGGATCGATTCCATGACCGCAATGGTAGGAACCGAATGGTAAACAGAGGATTACCGCGAAGCCCTTTCGTCTCAGGCCGTCGCCGGCTGTGTCTTGGACTCTGGCTTCGCTGCACCGATCCGCGCGGCGCTCTGGCGGCGCCAGTTCTCCAGCGACAACGGCAGCTCCTCCGCGGCCTCGACACGATTACGGCCGCCGCGCTTGGCCTGGTAGAGCGCGGTGTCGGCCGAGGCCAGCAGCACCTCGAGCTCGGTGCCGGCGGGGCCGCCGGCCACACCGATGCTGACGGTGGTGTCGACCGGTCCTTCGTCGACCACGACGCCCGAGGTCTCGAACGCCTCGCGTACGCGCTCGGCGACGAGCACACCCTCCTCCAGCGCGCAGGGCAGCAGTGCGGCGAACTCCTCGCCGCCGATGCGGCCCGACAGGTCCGAGATGCGCAGATTATTGACGACCACGGTCGAGAACAGCTTCAGCATCTCGTCGCCGGCGGGATGGCCGAAGCGGTCGTTGATCGACTTGAAATGGTCGATGTCGAAGATCATCACGGTGACGGGCCGGCCGCCCTTGGCCTCGCGCTCGATCGTCCGCGCACAGGCTTCCGAGAAGCCACGGCGGTTGAGCATGCCAGTCAGCGGATCGGTCGACGCGGCAGTGCGGTGCGCGGTGACGGTGCGCTCTGACACCAGCATGAAGATCACGAACACGGTGCCGACGGCATAGAGCACGAGCTCGACCGCGAACACGGTGACCCAGACGCTGTGGGAGAAGCCGGCATCGTTCGGGCGCAGGAAGCTGCCGAGCAGGATCGGCAGCATCAGCACGCAGCCGTGCATCACCGGCACCACGAAGGCCGGCCAGCGCCGTTGCAGGCTCTTGCGCCGCTCGACCCAGAGCTCGCTCGCGGTCAGCGCCGCATAGACCGAGACGATGCCGGCGCCGATGATCATGCGCAGCATCGACGCGGTGGGATCGAGCAGTGTTACGGTCGCGACCCAGGCGAGTGCACCAAGCACGAGACCGGGCCAGTTCGGCTTGCGGCCGTGGAAGACGCGCGCCGCATTCCACACCATGCCGCAGGCGACGAAACCGACCGCGTTCAATGCGAGATAGAGGTGCGAGCCGAGCTTGTCGCCGGTCGCCGTCCACAGCGCGACGGAAGCTGCGCCGAGCAGATAAGCGGTGCCCCACCATTTCAGCGCGGGGCTGTTCTCCTGTCTGCCGAAAAACACCATCATGGCGCCGAGCAATGCGGCGACCATCGTGGCAACCAAATAGAGCGTCATGCTATCGAGCGACATCATGTCGGCCCCCTCTTGAACATAGCAGTTACGCGATCGGCACATCCGATTTGCGCGCCCTTCCAGATGCGACGCTATGTCCCGCGAGTTCCATTCAGGTTTTCACGCGGCCCCAAGTTTTCGGGAAACTCGTCTTCAATTTGCGTACAAACGAATGACAAAAAGGGCGCTGAAATCAGCGCCCTTTTGCTTCTCATTGAAGCCGCTTTCGCGGCGAATGCGACCGAAGCGATTAACGCTTCGAGAACTGGAAGGACCGGCGGGCCTTGGCCTTGCCGTACTTCTTGCGCTCGACCACGCGCGAGTCGCGGGTGAGGAAGCCGCCCTTCTTGAGCACGGTGCGCAGCTCGGGCTCGAAATAGGTGAGCGCCTTGGAGATGCCGTGACGAACAGCACCAGCCTGACCGGACAGGCCGCCGCCGGCGACGGTGCAGATCACATCATACTGGCCGGAACGGGCGGCCACGGAGAACGGCTGCTCGATCATCATGCGCAGCACGGGACGGGCGAAATAGACCTCGACCTCGCGCGAGTTGACGGTGACCTTGCCGGCGCCCGGCTTGATCCAGACGCGGGCGACTGCGTCCTTGCGCTTGCCGGTGGCGTAGGCGCGGTTGAATTTGTCGACTTTCTTCTCGTGCTTGGGCGCATCGGGCGCCGCCGCGGTCTTGAGCTGCGAGAGCTGGTCGAGCGACTGAATGGATTCGGCCATGATTATGCGGCCCTCGTGTTCTTGCGGTTCAACTTGGCGATGTCGATCTTCTCGGGCGTCTGGGCCTCGTGCGGATGATCAGCACCGCCATAGACGCGGAGGTTGCCCATCTGGACGCGACCGAGCGGACCACGCGGGATCATGCGCTCGACGGCCTTCTCGAGCACGCGCTCGGGATGCTTGCCTTCAAGGATCTGGCGCGCGGTGCGCTCCTTGATGTGGCCGACATAGCCGGTGTGCTTGTAGTAGGTCTTCTGCTCGCGCTTGCGGCCGGTGAGGACTGCATGCTGGGCGTTGATGATGATGACGTTGTCGCCGCAGTCAACGTGCGGGGTGTAGGTCGGGAGATGCTTGCCGCGCAGACGCATGGCAACGATGGTGGCGAGACGGCCGACGACCAGACCCTTGGCGTCGATCAGCACCCACTTCTTCGTCACCTCGGCCGGCTTTGCCGAAAAGGTTTTCATGTCAGAGTTTCCGTGGACGGGGAATAGCGGCGCGAACACCGCACCGGACTGCGCGGGTTTCTAGAGAAGAGACGCGCAACGGTCAATGCCTGGACACGTAAATTATACCAATAAAATCAGTGTCTTAGAAATAAGGTGCTATAATACCTCCAAAAAGATCAAACATTTGGAATGGAATAGGTCGATGTGACATGGGCGATCGGATCGGGCGAGGTCCCCGACAACAAGTTCACCTCCCCGACCGCCAGGCGCTTGCCGAGCTTCAGCAGCCGGGCCTCCGCCAGCACATCCTGCCCCGGCTGGCCCTTGCGCAGGAAATTGATGTTGAGATTGGTGGTCACCGCCAGCCCGATCGGCCCGATGGCCGACAGCAGCACCACGTACATGGCGAAATCCGCCAGAGCCATCAGCGTGGGGCCGGACACCGTTCCGCCCGGCCGCAGCATCCGTTCGCTGTAACGCTGGCGCAAAAGGCAGGTCTGGCCGTCCGCGCTCTCGATCATGATGTCGTCGCCGCTGAAGGCTTGGGGAAATTCGTCGCGGAGAAACTGCTCGAGCTCCGCCACGCTCATTTTCGCTAACGCCATGCCCCCTCACCCTCGCTTCACGTTGCTTGTTACATTAAGTTATCTGCGTCATCCAACTGCAATAACCCAAGCGGAATCTTCAATGTCCGTCCAGCCCGCCCGACCCCCCTCCCCGGAACCGCCGATCTTGCTGCGGGAGATCGTCGGCAGTGTCGCCGTGCTGACACTGAACCGCCCCGCCGCGCGCAACAGCCTGTCGGAGGCGATGATCGGCCAGCTGCATGCAAGCTTCAACGCGATTGCCGAGGACAAGCGCATTCGCGCCGCCGTCATCGCCGCCAACGGCCCGGCCTTTTCCGCTGGCCACGACATGAAGGAGCTGACCGCACGCCGCACCGATCCCGATCGCGGCCGCGCCTATTTCGCCGAGCTCATGAACGCCTGCAGCGCGATGATGCAGGCGATCGTGCACCTGCCGAAGCCGGTGGTCGCAGCAGTCCAGGGCATCGCGACCGCCGCCGGCTGCCAGCTGGTGGCGAGCTGCGATCTTGCGATCGCGTCGGAGGCGGCGAGCTTCGCCACACCCGGCGTCGACATCGGCCTGTTCTGCTCGACGCCGATGGTGGCACTATCGCGCAACGTGCCGCGCAAGCAGGCGATGGAGATGCTGCTCACCGGCGAGCCGGTCCCGGCCCAGCGCGCCCGTGAGATCGGCCTCGTCAATCGCGTGGTCGCCGCCGGCACCGAGCGCGACGCCGCGATCGCGCTGGCGCAACAAGTCGCGCTGAAGTCGGCCTACACCGTCAAGCTCGGCAAGGAGGCGTTCTACCGCCAGGCCGAGATGGGCCTTGCGGACGCCTATCGCTATGCGGCAGAGGTGATGACCGAGAACATGATGGCGCGCGACGCCGAGGAAGGCATCGGCGCCTTCATCGAGAAGCGCGCGCCAACATGGCGGGATGAGTGACAACAAGAAAAGACGCCAGATGAACCACGACGCCTATCCCGACAATTACATCCGCGCCATCCTCAACAGCGTCAAGTCGATCGCGATGGTCGGCGCCTCGCCGGTCAATGTGCGGCCGAGTTATTTTGCGTTCAAATATCTGGCGCAGCGTGGCTACGACATGATCCCGGTCAATCCCGGTCATGTCGGCAAGGACTTGCTCGGAAAGCCCTTCGTCGCCTCGCTGCGCGACATCGGAGGTCCCGTCGACATGATCGATATTTTTCGCAGTTCCAGCCACATCGTGCCCGTCGTCGACGAGGCCCTCACGCTCGATCCGCTGCCGAAGGTGATCTGGATGCAGCTCGGTGCGCGTGACGATGCGGCGGCGGAAAAGGCCGAAGCCGCAGGCATCAAGGTCGTGATGAACCGCTGCCCAAAAATCGAATATGGCAGGCTGTCGTCGGAAATTTCCTGGATGGGCGTCAACTCGCGCACGCTCAGCTCCAAGCGCCCGCCTGCGCCGACGCAGGGCATGCGGCTGTCCCTCAATCGGATGAGTGTCGGCGGCGGCGAGACCGCGGCCTCGGATCGCGCCGCCAAAAACAAGACCGAACAAAACTGACGCAATAAATTTCCATTGCGCGAACGTGACAATGCGTAGCGCCGAGCTGTGAAGCGGCGGCTTGACGGCAGCCGTGACGCCGATCAGCATGCCGCGCGATTTCAGACCATAAGAACAGGACGCCCCCCAAATGAGCGATCGCCTTCCGGGATTTTCGACCCTCGCCGTGCATGCCGGTGCACAGCCCGATCCCACCACCGGTGCGCGCGCGACTCCGATTTATCAGACGACATCGTTCGTGTTCAACGACGCCGACCACGCGGCCTCGCTGTTCGGCCTGCAGGCGTTCGGCAACATCTATACCCGCATCGGCAATCCCACCAATGCTGTGCTGGAGGAGCGCGTGGCCGCGCTCGAGGGCGGCACCGCCGCGCTTGCGGTGGCCTCGGGCCATGCCGCGCAGGTCGTGGTGCTGCAGCAATTGCTCCAGCCCGGCGACGAATTCATCGCCGCGCGAAAACTCTATGGCGGCTCGATCAACCAGTTCTCGCATGCGTTCAAGAGTTTTGGCTGGAACGTTGTGTGGGCCGATCCCGATGACGTCGCAAGCTTCGAGCGCGCGGTGACGCCGCGCACGAAAGCGATCTTCATCGAGTCTATCGCCAATCCCGCCGGCAGCATCACCGATATCGAGGCGATCTCGACGGTGGCGCGCAAGGCGGGCGTGCCCTTGATCGTCGACAACACGCTGGCCTCGCCCTATCTGATCCGCCCGATCGACCACGGCGCCGACATCGTCGTGCACTCGCTGACGAAGTTTCTCGGCGGCCACGGCAATTCGCTCGGCGGCATCATCGTCGATGCCGGCACCTTCGATTGGTCCACCGGCGGAAAATATCCGATGCTGTCGGAGCCGCGGCCGGAATATCACGGCATCCGTCTCCAAGAGACGTTTGGCAATTTCGCCTTTGCCATCGCCTGCCGCGTGCTCGGCCTGCGCGACCTCGGGCCCGCCCTGTCACCGTTCAATGCCTTCATGATCCTCACCGGCATCGAGACGCTGCCGCTGCGCATGCAGAAGCACTGCGACAACGCCAAGGCGGTCGCCGAATTCCTCGCCGGCCACTCCGCGGTGTCCGCGGTGAACTATGCCGGCTTGGCAACCGACAAGTACAACCAGCTCGCGCGCAAATATGCCCCGAAGGGTGCGGGCGCCGTGTTCACCTTCAGCCTGAAGGGTGGCTATGACGCCGGCGTCAATCTGGTGTCGAAACTGCAGCTGTTCTCGCATCTGGCCAATGTCGGCGACACCCGTTCGCTCGTGATCCACCCGGCCTCAACCACGCACAGCCAGCTCGACGACGCCGCCAAGATCAAGTCCGGCGCCGGCCCCGACGTGGTCCGGCTCTCGATCGGCATCGAGGACAAGGAAGACCTGATCGCAGACCTGGAGCAGGCGCTGAGCGCGTAGAGCTTCAACGCTATCCATCCGCACCGGGATTTGGCGCTTCGCCATGCCGAAGGCTCCGCGCCAGCTTCCGTCGCTACCGTCGCTCAACGCTCCCACGACTCAACCGAGCGTGATCGCGACTGCACAAGGATGGCCATGAATATCGCCGTGCCGGACATCGGAACGCTTTTCCCAATTCCCTCGCAAACAAGCGCTCACGATAAAAGGTTCCTGTTGCAGACCATAGCTCTCACCAAGAGAGTCCTGGGATCGTTTTCTTACGTCGAGATCGGCTCTTATCTCGGCGGGAGCCTGACCCCGTTTCTGCTGGACCCCGCATGCAAGGCGGTGCTCTCAATTGATGAAAGAGGGCGGCAACAGCCAGACGAGAGGGGCGCCAAGTACGACTATTCCGGAATTACGCACCAGACCATGATCGATAATCTGGTGTCGCGTGGCGTTCCGACGTCCAAGCTGACAACGTTCGATGGCTCGGTAGATTCGGTCCAAGGGGCGGAAAACAGCTTCGATGTCGCTTTCATCGATGGCGAGCACACCGATATCGCCTGCTTCAGGGACTTCCTGTGGACGCTTCCGCTGGTGAAGAGCGATGCGATCGTTCTCTTTCATGACAGCGCGCTGGTCTACAAGGCTCTCCGCATGATCAGCCTGTACATGAAGAAGTCGGGACAAAAGCATTTGTTCGCGAAGAACAATGAGTCTGACGTCACGGCCCTCTTCCTTGGAAAATTCGCCGAGATCGATTTCGCGAGAGAGTTCGGTCAAGCCGCGAACTGGGATGAGTTTTTCGACAAGTCGGAAACGGAGGTCATCCAGCACGTTCTGAAGAACAGGGTGAGCATTCAATTCGACGCGGTCGTCACCCCGGTCAGGACATTCCCTGCCTGATCAGCGCAGCCCGTGGAAGCGCGCCCGCGGGCGGCAGTTAACAGTCATTAACCATATCTGCCGCATACATGGACTTTGGATCGCGCCTTTGATTCGGAGCCGAAAATGCTGCGCTGGATGGTACCTGCCCTGGCAGCGATGCTGACGGTTTCAGCCGCTGTTGCCGCCGATCTGCCGGCGACGCCGAAGCGACGGGCCGCCGCTCCGCCGCAGGAACCGCCAAAGGTCTATGTCGAGACCGATCCGGATGCGCTGATCTCGCCGGCCTATGGCATCGGCAGCTACATCCGCAATCTGCCGGGCACGCCGCTGCTGCCGGGCTCGCATACCCTGCCGGGTTACTACGGCCGCCCTTGGGACTACGACTATCAGGGCTCGTATTACGGCGGGAAGCAGGTCGATTATTTCTGGCGCCTGCCCTACTCGTGCGGCATCTACGGTTATTGCTGATCAGCCGGGATCAGCCGGCCTGGCCGACCGGCACCACGCGCGGCTGCATCTCGGCCGATCGCCGAGGAGCGAGCCGCTCCGCCTGCATCACCGCAAGCGTGAGCACCACGATCGCAACCGTCTGGTGCGAGAGAGCGAGATCGATCGGCACCTGGTTGAGCAGCGTAAGGATGCCGAGCACCGCCTGCACGCTCACGGCCGCGAACAACCAGAGCGCACCGCTCGCCGCCGAGCCGGCGCGTGAACGCACCGCGTCGAACGCGTGCAGCGCCGCCAGTGCGAACAGCAGATAAGCCGTCATGCGGTGCTCGAACTGCACCGTCAGCACATTGTCGAACATGTTGCGCCACCACGGCGTCTCGAACCACAGCCGCTCCGCAGACGGAATGAAGGCGCCGTCGATCTGCGGCCAGGTGTTGTAGGCGCGTCCGGCGCGCAAGCCCGCGACCAGCGCACCGAAATAGATCTGGATGAAGGTCACGATCACCAGCACCGCGCTCGTGAACCGCAGCCGCGCGGGAACGGCAAGCTGCGGCCGATCGGCGAGCCGCCGCACCGTCCAGACGATGCCGGCGAAGATCAGCAGCGCCAGCACCAGATGCGTCGCGAGCCGATATTGCGACACTTCGACCCGCTCCGACAGACCCGATGCCACCATCCACCAGCCGACCGCGCCCTGGAGACCGCCGAGCCCGAACAGCAGCCACAGCCGCCGCTTCAATTCGCCGGAGAGACCGCCGCGCCACAGGAAGAACAGGAACGGCAGCAGATAGGCAACCCCGATGAAGCGGCCGAGCAGCCGGTGGCTCCATTCCCACCAGAAAATCTGCTTGAACTCGGAGAGCGACATCCCGGCGTTGAGCTCGCGATATTGCGGGATCTTCTTGTAGGCCTCGAACGCGTCGGTCCATTGCGTCTCCGACAGCGGCGGCACGCTGCCGGTGACGGGCTTCCACTCGACGATCGACAGGCCGGATTCCGTCAGCCGCGTCGCGCCGCCGACCAGCACCATCAGCGCGATCAGGGCGGCCACGGAGATCAGCCACCAGCGCACGGCGCGTGAGTTTTTCGGGGCGGAATTCGTCGTCATTTCAGGGGCAAGACCAAGCCTTGTATCTAAGCTACTTGAACCGGACTGCGTGCCCCTTATAGTCCCCCGCTCCCGCAGCGCAAGTTACGCGAAAGCCGCAATATTCCGCCATGACGATCCGCACCCGCAAGTTCTTCGGCGCCATCCTGCTCCTGGTGCTGGCCACCGTCTGGGCCCTGCTCGGCATGGCGGCGGCGCAGATGCCGTGGATCGCCGAGTCCGGCTGGCGACAGGCGATCTACTATGTGGTGGTCGGCATGGGCTGGGTGCTGCCGGCGATGCCGATCGTGAGCTGGATGCAGCGGCCCGATCGCGCCTAACCCCGCAAACGCGCTTGCGCGCTTGTCGGATTTGAAGGCTCTAACCATCGTTGAGTCAGCTCGTAACACTGCCCGTCGGTTTCACCGGCGCAAACGCCACACCGGACACCAGCACGCGCATCATGCGCAGCGAGCGCATCCTCCCGTCCCAGAAAATCCGCGGCAGCGCACGCAGATTGGTGCGGCCTTCCGCATCTACGATTCCCGAAATGGTCGACACCGCGCTGGCAAAACCGGCCTCCTCCGCCATCACGACGTGGCTGCGCCGAAACGAGGCGCGATCGCCGAACGGAAACGCCAGATGCCGAATCTCGCGGCGGAAGGCCGCTTCCGCCACCGCCCTGCCCATCGTCATCTCGCGCAACGCGGCGACGTCCTTTATGTTGGCGAGAACGGGATAGTTCACGGTCGCGCTGCCGATCGTGACACTCGGGTCGGCAGCTAACTTGGCCAGATCCTCCCAGTCCATCGACGCCTCGCGCGAGAGTGCGGCAAGATCGATCCGGTAGCGCGTGCAGAGATCGGCGATCGCCACCGACAAATCTGCCGGCGGCAGCGAGCGCAGCCAGCTCTCGAGGAACGAAAACAGCGCCTGCTTCTCGGCATTATCAGTAACGGTAAAGCGCTGCTCCCTGTCGCCCATTATCAGGTTGATCCGGCTCTCGCGCGCGATCACCTGCTCGAGCCCGAGCCACCACGCCTCGCCGACGCCATCAGGAAAGGCGGTGGGAACGTAGAGCGTGAACGGCACGGCGTGGCGCGCCAGCACCGGATAGGCGAAGCTGATGAGGTCCTTGGCAGCACCGTCGAAGGTGAGCGCCACGAAGCGCCGCTTCTCCGGCAGCGTCACCGCGCGCCGGCAGACCTCGTCCATGCCGAGAAAATCATAATTCCAGCGCTTCAGCGCGCGAATAGCACGATCGAGAAATTGCGGCGTGATCTCGTTTTGGCGCAGTGGCTGGAACGCACCGCTCCGCCGCGGCCGCACGCGCTCGAAGCGCAAGATTGCGCCGGCGCCACGGCTGCGCAGCAGCGGCTGGCCGGTGAACCAGGCCAGCTCGAGCCGCAACCGCTCCAGCCATCTGTCGTCGGATGCCAATATCCCACCTTCGCGTTCGCCGGCGGCCCGTTCCCTCAGCTATTGTCATTACCCTTTGTTGACATTTATTTGCAAAGGTCGGCCACAGGCCGAAATACGCATTTTTCGTTTTCTCGACAGGTTTCGCGGATGACCATGGCTGCGGCGATGCAAAGCCGGACGGCAGAATCGCCAGCGCGGTCGAAAGCGAGCCGTATCGCGCATGTCGACCTCATCAGCGATATTGCAGAGGCTGAGGCGGTCTGGCGCGCCCTCGAGGAGCCCGGTCATCTCTTCACGCCCTATCAGCGGTTCGAGCTCCTGGGCTCGTGGCAACGATCGGTCGGGGAACGCGAAGGCGCCCGTCCCTTCGTCGTGATCGCCCGCGACGCCGGGCAGACACCGCTCGCGCTGCTCCCCCTCGCGCTACGCCAGGGCCACGGTGTGCGCACGGCCTGCTTCATGGGCGGCAAGCACACGACCTTCAACATGGCGCTGTGGAACGCTGAGTTCGCAGCACAGGCTGTCACCGCCGATCTCGACGTACTGTTCGCGCCTTTGCATGACCAGGTCGACGTGCTCGCGCTGAGACAGCAGCCGAAGCGCTGGCACGACCAGCAAAACCCGTTTGCCATGCTGCCGCAGCAGAGCGCGATCAATGGCTGCCCGCTGCTGGCGATGGAGCCGGGCGGCCCGCCGGCATCCCGGATCAGCAACTCCTTCCGCCGCCGGCTGAAGAGCAAGGAGAAGAAACTACAGGCGCTCGCCGGCTATCGCTACCACCTTGCGACGACGGACGCGGACGTCACCCGCCTGCTCGACTGGTTCTTCCGGCTCAAGCCGGTACGGATGGCCGAGCAGAAGCTGCCGAACGTCTTTGCCGAGCCGGGCGTCGAACAGTTCATCCGCAGCGCCTGCCTCGCGCCGCGCGGCGAAGGCCGTGTCATCGACATCCATGCGCTCGAATGCGACGACGAGGTGATCGCGATCTTCGCCGGCGTCGCCGACGGCCAGCGCTTCTCGATGATGTTCAACACCTACACGATGTCGGAGCACGCCCGCTACAGCCCGGGTCTGATCCTGATGCGCTACATCATCGACCGCTACGCCGAGCGCGGCTATCGCTCGCTCGACCTCGGTATCGGCACGGACGAGTACAAGCGCATGTTCTGCAAGGACGACGAGGACATTTTTGACAGCTTCGTGCCCTTGACCTCGCGCGGCAAGCTCGCGGCGATGGCGATGTCCTCACTCAACCACGGTAAGCGCCTGGTCAAGCAGAACCAGATGCTGTTCGACCTGGCGCGACGGCTGCGGCAAGCGTTCGGTTAAGCACCGAGGCGCTCCCTCTCCTTACGCCGCCACCACGCGCGGTCCTTCCATCCCTTCCGACGGCTGCACCGGCCGGCTCAGCATCGTCACTTCGCTGAAGCCGACGGCCTTGAGCTGCTCGCACATCAGCACGCGTGCATCCGCCTCCATCGAGACATCGGGCACCACGACGGCGCGAGCATTCGCCGTCAGCAGCTCTGCAGGCAAGTCTTCGGCACTGCCGGCGTCAACGAGCACGTGGTCGTAGGCGCGCAGCAGGGCATCGATCGCGAGCGTCACCCGCGGCGACTGAAGCAGGCTGCGATCGAAGCTGGGACGGCCAGCCATGACCAGGTGCAGCCGCGAGAGCTTGTCGCGCGTGATGACCTGCGCAAACGAGACCTGCCCTTGCATCAATTCCGCAAGACCGGGCGCCGTCGGATCGACCGACACCGCAGCAATCGTCGGCGAGGACGCGGCGAGATCGACCACGACGACGCGCGCGCTGCGTGCGAGATGGCGGGCGAGCGTCAGGGTCGACAGCGTGATGGCATCGCCCGAGGCGGTGCCGAGCACGGTGATCTTCTTCGCACCCGCCCCTGCAGCAATCAGGCTTTCGGCCAGTTGCCCGATCTCTGCAAACTCGCTGACATCGGCATTGGCCGTCATCGTTGGCTGAAGCGGGGCCGGCTCGATCTCGACCGCATCGACAACCGGCGCATCGACGACCGGCTCCTGGCGAGCCACAGACCGCGGGAGCGCAGCAAGGGCGCGCGGCGCGGTCTGGCGCAGAAGCTCACCGGTGACCACGAGACCTGACGAGAGCAGCAGTGTCGCCAGCGTCGCGATCAGCACGATCGGCAGCTTCTTCGGATAGGCGGGCGTGTTTGAGACGATGGCGCGCGAGATGATGCGGCCTTCCGCCGGCGCGGAATCGATGCTCTCGCGAGTGCTGGCCTCGCGGTATTTTCCAAGATAGGTCTCGAGCAGGTCGCGTTGCGCCTTGGCTTCACGCTCGAGCGCACGCAGCTGAACATCCTGACCGTTGGTCGAGGTCGCCTGCTTCTTGAGCTGCTCGAGGCTCGCGGTCAGGCCGTCGACCCGGCCGCCGGCGATCCGCGCGTCGCTTTCGAGCGAGCGCGAGATCTTGGCCGCCTCGTCACGGATCTGATTGTCGAGGTCGCCGAGCTGCGCCTTCAATTCCTTGATCCGCGGGTGATTGCCTAGCAGCGTAGACGACTGTTCGGCGAGCTGAGCACGCAGCGTCACCCGCTGCTCCGACAACCGCCGCATCAGCTCGGAGTTCACCACCTCGGAGGCCTCGATCGGCTTGCCGCTCTGCAGCATCTCCTTGATCAGCCGAGCCCTGGACTCTGCGTCAGCCCTCATCGAGCGTGCATTGTTGAGCTGGGTGTTGACCTCGCCCATCTGCTGGTTCGACAGCGTGGTGTTGTTGGTGCCGACGAACAGCGACGATTTGGAGCGGAAGTCCTCGACCTTGGCTTCGGCGTCGGAGACCTTCTTGCGCAGGTTCTCGATCTCGCCCGAAAGCCACTGGCTGGCGTTGCGGGCCTGATCCTGGCGCGCATTTTGCTGGAGCACGAGATAGCCATCCGCGATCGAATTGGCGACGCGCACCGCCAGCTCGGGATCCTGCGACTGGAATTCGACCACGATGACGCGCGACTTGTCGACGGAGTAGGCCTGGAGGCGATCGTAATAGGCGTCGAGCACGCGCTCTTCCGGCGTCATCGAAAACGGATCGCGGCCGATGCCGACCAGCGCCGCGAGCGACTTCAGCGGGGAGACGCCTTGCAGCACCGGGTCGAACTCGGGGCGCTCCGCAAGCTTGTTCTTCTTGATGATCTCACGCGCGAGGTCGCGCGACAGCACGAGCTGCACCTGGCTGGTGACGGCCTCGGGGTCGAGCGCCTGCCGCTCCTCGGTGCTGCGGTCGCTGCTCGGGCGCAGGAACACGTTCTCGCGGCCGTCGATCAGGATGCGCGACTCGGATTTGTAGCGCGGCGTGATGAGATTGACGATCGCGACGGAGGCGACGAGAGCCAGCATCGTCGGCACGATGATCCAGCCGCGCTTGCGCGCAAGCGCGCCGCCAAGCGCGTGCAGATCGATGTCACCAGATTCGGCTGATGCCGGCTGCGCAACGGCCGGCGCGGGCCGAGCTTCAACTC
The DNA here is from genome assembly GCF_040546905.1 of Bradyrhizobium sp. S3.3.6. Taxonomy (NCBI): domain Bacteria; kingdom Pseudomonadati; phylum Pseudomonadota; class Alphaproteobacteria; order Hyphomicrobiales; family Nitrobacteraceae; genus Bradyrhizobium; species Bradyrhizobium sp. S3.3.6. The sequence continues at coordinate 26,266 of NZ_JBEPOT010000019.1, forward strand.
TGGGCTTGGTCTCAGGCTTAGCCTCAAGCTTGGCCTTCGAAACGGCCCGCTCGATGACGGCCTTGTCCTTGCCGGCACGCCAGAACGCTAAACGCATCGAACACTCCCGCAGGGCAACGCCACACATGTACCTCAATGGGGCCGATTACACTCCATTAAGGTTGCCGCTGGGTTAATCGCCACGTCTCGCGAGCAACGCACGCGCGCTCGTCACCGTTTGTTAACCACGAGGCCCCTTAATCCATCTCGATATTTCGAGAACATTGTTCGGCATTCGCCGTCGAGCGCTGGCTTTGATCATGCCCCCCTCTCCCGACCAGCCGCTTCGCATCCTTCACGCCGTACGTGCGCCCGTCGGCGGCATCTTCCGGCACATCCTTGACCTCGCCAACGGCCAGGTCGATCGCGGTCATCTTGTCGGGATTCTCGCCGACGGCCTGACCGGCGGCGAACGTGCGGACAAGGCGCTGGCTGAACTCGCGCCGCGGCTGAAGCTCGGCGTGCATCGGCTGGCGATCCGCCGCGAACCCTCGCCGGAGGATTTCCTGGTTTGGCTGCGCATGCGCCGCCTGATCGCCACGCTCAAGCCGGACGTCCTGCACGGCCACGGTGCCAAGGCCGGCGCCTTCGTGCGCATGCGGCGCCGCGCGGACGACACCATCCGCATCTACACCCCGCATGGCGGCTCGCTGCACTATCCGCTCAATACCCTGAAGGGCGAGTTCTACGCGCGGCTCGAGCGTACGCTGATGGATGCGACGGATTTGTTCCTGTTCGAAAGCGCCTTTGCCCGCGACACCTACCAGCGCATCGTCGGCACGCCCAAGGGCGTCGTGCATTGCGTCTTCAACGGCGTGACGCCAGAGGAGTTCGAGCCCGTCGTTATCGCCGACGATGCCACCGACCTCGCCTATGTCGGCGAATTCAGGCACATCAAGGGCGCCGACCTCCTGGTCGACGCAGTGGCGCGGCTGCACGAGAACGGCAAAAGGGTCACGCTGACGCTCGGCGGCGACGGCGAGGAGACGGCGACGTTGAAAGCGCAGGTCGGGCGGCTCGGCCTGGCGGACGCGATCCGCTTCACCGGCCACGTCAAGGCGCGCTACGGCTTTTCCAAGGGGCGCCTGTTGGTCGTTCCCTCGCGCGGCGATTCCATGCCTTATGTCGTGATCGAGGCGGGCGCGGCCGGCGTCCCCATGATCGCAGCGCGCGTCGGCGGCATCCCCGAGATCTTCGGGCCGGAGAGCCCGGCCCTGTTCGCGACGAGCAACGCCGAAGCCATGGCCGAGGCGATCGCGACCGCGCTCGATAATCCGCAGGGAACCGCCCAACGCGCAGTGTCGCTCCGCGAGCGGATCTCGACGCATTTCTCCCAGCAGGCGATGGTTGACGGCGTGATCGCAGGTTACCGCGACGCATTTGCAAATCATTAACCATCATTAAGGCCGCTTTAGAGAATCTTCCGATTTGTCCGATAATCGAGGTGCCAGGGGATGCTTGCCCGGGGATGCAAAGCCGCGCCCGCGGGTCGTTGGAATGGACGTGGACGCCTGTGGAACCGCTCAACGCACGCTCGATGCTCGATGCCGCAACCAGCGCCGCGGCCAAGCCGGCTGACCAGCCGTTTGTCGAGCGACGCCGCCGCCTGACGCCGGCCGCACTCGACGTCGTGAACCAGAAGGTCGCACGCGCCTATTCGCCGATCGTGATCACCGGCTTTGCGCGCGCCATCGATTTCGCGCTGCTGAGCGTGATCGGCATCGCCGTGTATGTCGCATACGTCATGCCGCTCGTCGGCTTCAGCTGGGTCTATCCCGCAGAGATCATAGCCGTCGCGCTCGCCGCCGTGGTCTGCTTCCAGGCCGCCGACATCTATCAGGTGCAGCTGTTCCGCGGCCAGCTTCGACAGATGACGCGGATGATCTCGTCCTGGTCGTTCGTGTTCCTGCTGTTCATCGGCATCTCCTTTTTCGCCAAGTTCGGCAGCGACATGTCGCGGCTGTGGCTTGCCGCGTTCTACTTCCTCGGCCTTGCGGCGCTGGTTGCCGAACGCCTGGTCCTGCGTTCGCTGGTGCGCAGCTGGGCGCGCCAGGGCCGGCTCGATCGCCGCACCATCATCGTCGGCTCCGACAGCAATGGCGAGCAGCTGGTCGAGGCGCTGAAGGCGCAGGAGGATTCCGACATCCACGTGCTCGGCGTGTTCGACGACCGCAACGACAGCCGCGCGCTCGATACCTGCGCCGGCGCGCACAAGCTCGGCAAGGTCGACGACATCGTCGAATTCGCCCGCCGTACCCGGGTCGATCTGGTGCTGTTCGCGCTGCCGATCTCGGCGGAGACGCGAATCCTGGAGATGCTGAAGAAGCTCTGGGTGTTGCCGGTCGACATCCGCCTCTCCGCGCACACCAACAAGCTGCGCTTCCGACCCCGCTCCTATTCCTATCTCGGCGAGGTGCCGACGCTCGACGTGTTCGAGGCGCCGATCACCGACTGGGATCTGGTGATGAAATGGCTGTTCGACCGCGTCGTCGGCAGCCTCGCGCTGCTCGCTGCACTTCCCGTGATGGCGCTGGTGGCGCTGGCGGTGCGGCTCGATAGCCCCGGCCCGGTCCTGTTCCGCCAGAAGCGGTTCGGCTTCAACAACGAGCGTATCGACGTCTACAAGTTCCGCTCGATGTATCACCACCAGACCGACCCGACCGCATCGAAGGTCGTGACCAAGAACGATCCGCGCGTCACCCGCGTCGGCCGCTTCATTCGCAAGACCAGCCTCGACGAGCTGCCGCAGCTCTTCAACGTGTTGTTCTCCGGCAATCTCTCCCTGGTTGGCCCGCGTCCGCATGCGGTACAGGGCAAGCTGCAGAGCCGCCTGTTCGACGAAGCCGTCGATGGCTATTTCGCCCGCCATCGCGTCAAGCCCGGCATCACCGGCTGGGCCCAGATCAATGGCTGGCGCGGCGAGATCGACAACGAAGAGAAGATCCAGAAGCGCGTCGAGTTCGACCTCTATTACATCGAGAACTGGTCGGTGCTGTTCGACCTCGTCATTCTCCTGAAGACGCCGCTCTCGCTGCTGACCAAGAACGAGAACGCGTATTGAGTTGTGGTCCCCCAGCCCCACTGTCATCGCCCGGCTTGACCGGGCGATCCAGTAATCGCCGGCAGCGGAAACTGCCACGAACAGCTCGGAGTACTGGATGCCCCGCCCCAGTGCGCAAGTGCGCACAAGGCGGGGCATGACGACGGAAGTATTGTGTTTCCAGTAGCGTGAGCGTGTGATGGTGTATGCGGCAATAGCCGGGGAAATGAATGCAGCGGTTCGCGCTGCGCCCGGCGTGCTGGCCCTCCAGCGCGCGCTGGTGTGGCTGGTCGGTGCGTCCGGCGCGATCGTCTTCATCGAGCCGAGCCCCTACGAGATCGCGACGCTGCTCGCCACCGTCGCCTTCTTCGCCACCGGCCTGCGGCTCAAGCTCGTGCTGATGCCACTGGTGCTGGCTCTGGTCCTGCTCAATGTCGGCTACACCATCAGCGCGATCCCGCTGCTCGACCAGTCCGAGGTCGCAAGCTGGATCGCGACCTCGTGGTACATGGCGGTGACCGTGGTGTTCTTCGCCATGGTGACCTCCGAGGACACGGCGGCGCGCCTGGACATGCTGCGCCGCGGCCTCGTGGTCGGCGCGATGATCGCATCGCTTTCGGCGATCGCCGGCTACTTCAACCTCGTTCCGGGCGGCCACGATCTCCTGACGCTGTACGAGCGCGCACGCGGCACCTTCAAGGACCCGAACGTGCTCGGCGCCTTCCTGATCCTGCCGGCGCTGTTCGCGCTCCAGAGCGTGGTCTCGGACAAGCTGGCCAAGGCGTTCCGCAACGTCATCGCCTTCGGCATCATGTCGCTGGCGATCCTGCTCGCCTTCTCCCGCGCCGCCTGGGGCGGGCTGGTCCTGACCTCGGCCTTCATGCTGGCGCTGATGGTGCTGACCAGCCGCACCAATGCGCAGCGCTCGCGCATCATCATCATGGCCATCGTCGCGGTGGTGCTGGGTCTCGCGCTGATCGCGGTGCTGCTGTCGTTCGATTCCATCGCCGAGATGTTCAAGCAGCGCGCGAGCTTCGACCAGAGCTATGACGAAGGCCGCTTCGGCCGGTTCGGCCGGCACATTCTCGGCGCGGAGATGGCGCTCGACCTGCCGTTCGGCATCGGTCCCTTACAATTCCACCGGTTCTTTCCCGAGGACACCCACAATTCCTATCTGAACGCCTTCATGTCCGGCGGCTGGCTCTCCGGCGTGTGCTATCCCGCGCTGGTCTTCACCACCGTCATCACGGGCCTCCGCCACGTCTTCGTCCGCGTGCCCTGGCAGCGCGCTTATCTCGCGGTGTTCGCGGCCTTCGTCGGCACCGTCGGCGAGAGTTTCGTGATCGACACCGACCACTGGCGGCACTTCTGGATGATGCTCGGCGCGATGTGGGGCATGATCGCGGCCGCACAGGCCTACAAGATCAAGTCTGGCGAGGATGCTTCTTCAGCTTGAGCGCGGGCCGCTTCTCCGGCGGCGTGTCGAGCAGGCCCTTCAGTGCAGCGGTCGCCGCAAGCACGCCCTTGTAGCCCTCGTTGGCGAAACGCAGCAGCAGGCGCAGTTCCTCGTCGGAATAGGCGTTCCAGACCTTCTCCATCGCCTGTTGCATCGGCACATAGAGCTCGCCGATCTTCATGGCGGTCTCCGGCACGACGGCGATGTAAACCTTGCGGCGATCGGCCTCGTCCCGCTCGCGGCGCACGAGGCCTGCCTTCTCGAGCCGGTCGACTACGCCGGTGATGGCGCCGGTCGTGAGCCCCGTCACCTCGGCAAGCCGACCCGCGGTCACGCGTCCCTCGAGATAGAGGATGTCCATGCATTCGAGGTCGGAGTTGGCAATTCCGGCTACGTTTGCAACGGCTTGCCCATAGAGCACGCCCTGCGCGGACGACCGCCGCATCGCCTCTTCCAATTCTCCCAGTAGTGCCGTGCGCGCCTTCGCCCTTGACAAGGCTCACCTCATCTCTTAGTCGATATATATCTTAGTCACTAAGAGATTTAGTGACCGTAATTTTTCCTAGCATCACGGAAACGTCGGGAGCAAGCCAATGCCTCATCGTCCCCGCAAGGCCCTGATCATCGGCGCCGGCATCGCCGGGCCCGTAGCCGCGATCCTGCTGCGCCGCGCCGGCATCGAATCCGCGATCTACGAGGCCTGGCCCTACTCAAAGGGCATTGGTGGCGGTCTCCAGATCGCGCCGAATGGCATGCAAATCATGGACGAGATCGGGCTCGCTGGCGAATTGATCAGCCGCGGTTCGATCGCAGAGTCCTTCGACTTCTATTCGCAAGAAGGCCGAAGGCTCGGCTCGATCAACCGCGACATGGCTCGGCGCTTCGGCCAGCCGGCGGTCAATGTCTGCCGCGCCACGCTGAACGAGATGCTGATCGACAAGGCCTGGTGCGCCTGTGTCTCGCTCTATTTCGACAAGCGCCTGATCAAGATCGAGGATCGCGGCGACCAGCCGATCATCGCCTATTTCGCCGACGGCACTACTGCCGAGGGCGACTTCCTGATCGGCGCCGATGGCGTGCATTCGATCACGCGGCGTCAGGTGGTGCCGGACGGGCCAACGCCGTTCAACACCGGCCTGATCGGGTTCGGCGGCTTCGTGCCCCATGCCGTGCTCGACGGCCGCGCGATCGGCCGGCATGTCGAGACCACCTTCGGGCAGAGCGGCTTCTTCGGCTACGGCTATTGCAGCCCGGATCCGAGCGACGGCGTGATGTGGTGGAGCACGCAGCCGGCGCACGGCATGGATGCCGCGATGTTCCGTGCGCTCGACGCGGCGACGCTGAAGCAGCATCTGCGCGGCTTCCATCACGGCTGGCACGATCCGATCCCCGCCATCATCGAGGCAGCCGAGAACATCGTGGTCACCGACACGCTCGACGTCGCAACCTTGCCGACCTGGTCACGCAAGCGCTCGCTGCTGATCGGCGATGCCGCGCATGCAACCAGCCCCCATGCCGGCCAGGGCGCTTCGCTCGCGCTGGAAGATGCGATGCGGCTCGCCCGTCTGATGCAGGAGGGCCAGGAGCTAACCGCCACCTTCCAGGCCTTCGAGGCCGAGCGACGCCCGCGCGCGGAAAAGATCGTTGCTCTGGCGCGCCGCAACGGCAACAGCAAGCGCGAATTCAGCGCCACCGGCGCCTGGATGAGAAATCAGATGATGAAATGGCTGTTGCCGTTGGGATCGAAGAGCATGGAGTTCATGTACGCGTACGACGCGCGGGCGGTGTAGGAGTCCTCCTCCCTCTCCCCGTTCTTACGGGGAGAGGGTCGGGGTGAGGGGCTGCCTCCGCGAAAACGGTGAAAGTTGGACTCGCGGAGACTCCCCCTCACCCGCCGCGCGTTCCGCGCGTCGGCCTCTCCCCGCAAGCGGGGCGAGGCGAAGAAGGCACCTACTTCTCCACCGCGAACGTCAGCCCCGCATGCTCCCGCAAGCGCTTGATCAGCTTGTGCTGCATCGCTGCGCCTGGGGTCCAGAGCCCGGCCGGAACATCCGGCGTGTCGCGCAGCAGGCAGATCGCACATTCGGAAACCATCTTCGCCGTTGAGGCATAGCCCGGATCGAGATCGCCCTTCACGGCCGCGCGGACCTGACGGCCGTCGGGCGCAATCGCGACATAAAGCAGGTCGTAATGGCCGTTGTCGCGCTCTTCCTTCGACGGTCCCTCACCGGGCTTGAGCGCCTCGGGGCCGGTCTTTTCGCTGTTGGCGGCCATGACGCGCCTGGCGTTGACCTGTCCTTCGTCCCCCGCTCCCGTCAGCACCATCTCGTCGTAGACGAAATCCCTGCCATACGGGAATCCCATCAGCATGTTGGAGCGATGGACGTTGCGCGTGTTGAGCGTCGCCATCGCGAACGGGGCGGACCAGGATTGCAGGTCCTCCTCGAAAACCGGCTTGTTGCCACGCGGCTGCTTGGGTCCTTCGAAGCCGGGCGTCAATGCAAACGGGTCCTTGAGGATCGAGACCAGGCTGAGGTCCTGCGCAACCGCCTCGAAGGTGACCCTCGCGCTCGCCGAGGTGCCGCCGGAGAACTTCCAGCTGAGGTCGCGGACGCGCCCTTTGACGCGCGGCGCCGGCGCTCCGAACACGCGCCTGGCTTCCTCTTGCACGAAGAACGTACCGAGCTCAAAGGGGATTGAGTCGAAGCCGCAGGAGAATATGACGCGCGCGCCACTCGTCCTGGCGGCCGCTTCATGCTTGTCGATCATCTGCTTAAGCCAGATCGGCTCGCCGCAGAGATCCATGTAGTCGGTACCCGACGCAACGCAGGCGGCAAGCAGGTCGGACCCATAAAGCTGGTACGGACCGACCGTGGTGACGACCAGCTTCGCCTGACCGACCATCGCCCGCAGCGACGCAGGATCGGCGGCATCCGCAACGATGAGCGGTGTGTCCGCGGGTGCGCCGATCGCGTCGCGAACGGATTCGAGCTTGTCTCTGCTGCGCCCCGCCATCGCCCATGCCGGCGCCCCCTCACCGAGGTAGTGCGTGGCGAGATATTCGGCGACGAGCTGGCCGGTATATCCCGTTGCGCCATAGACGACGATGTCGAACTTCGCGGACACGGATCACGCCTCCTTGGGGATCGCAGACCCTATGCTTCCACTGCGAACGTCAGCCCCGCATTGTCCCGCAGCCGCTTGATCAGCTTGTCCTGCATCGCTGCGCCCGGGGTCCAGAAGCCGGCGGCGACATCGGTCACGTCGCGCAGCATGCAGATGGCGCATTCGGAGATCATCTTCGAGGTCGAGCCGTAGCCGGGATCGCGGTCGCCGGTGACACCGGCGCGGACCATGCGGCCGTCGGGCGCGATCGCGACATAAAGCAGATTGAAGAGCCCGTTCTCGCGCTCTTCCTTCGACGGTCCCTCACCCGGCTTCGGCGCGCTCGGGCCAGTCTTCTCGGCGTTGGCCGCCATCACGCGCTTGGCGTTGGCCTCGCCCTTCTCGCCGGGACCTGTCAGAACCATCTCGTCGTAGACGAAGTCCTGACCGTAGGGAAAGCCCATCAGCATGTTGGAGCGATGGACGTTGCGGGTGTTGATCAGCGCCATCATGAACGGCGCGGCCCAGGATTGCAGATCCTCCTCGAGCAGCGACCTGTTGCCCTTCGGCTGCTTCGGACCGGTGAAGCCCGGCGTCAGCGCGAACGGGTCGTTCAGGATTGCAATGAGGCTGATGTCCTTGGCGACAGCATCGAAGGTCGCCTTGGCGCTCGCCGCGGTGCCGCCCGACAGCGTGCCGCGCATGTCGCGCACGCGGCCTTTTACACGCGACGCCGGTGCGCCGAACACGCGTTTGGCCTCTTCCTGCACGAAGAACGTACCGAGCTCGAACGGCACGGAGTCGAAGCCGCAGGAGAATACGATGCGCGCGCCGCTTTCCTTTGCAGCCGCCTCGTACTTGTCGATCATCTGCCGCATCCAGATCGGCTCACCGCAGAGATCGAAATAATCCGTGCCGGTGGCGACGCAGGCCGCGAGCAGTTCCTCGCCGTAGAGCTGATACGGACCGACCGTCGTGATCACCGACATCGTCTGCTCTGCCATCGCCTTCAGCGAGGCGGCATCCGATGCATCCGCGACAATGAGCTGCGTATTGCCAGGCGCGCCGATCGCATCGCGCACCGATTTCAGCTTCCCAAGGCTGCGCCCCGCCATCGCCCATTTGAGTGTCTTGTCGCTCTTATAATGCTTAGTCAGATATTCTGCGACGAGCTGACCGGTGAAACCGGTCGCGCCGTAGACGACGATGTCGAATTTCGCAGAGCTCATGGTCGACCTTTACTTCTTGGCGTAACTCACGCCCATGCCGGCGCGGACGTCGCTTTGAATCCCATAGGGCGGAATCGGATAGCGCAGGCCGTTCCTGGCCAGCGCCTTCATGCCCTCGATCGCCTTGGCGAGATGCGCAGGCTTCAAGGCCATCAGCATCTCCTCGTCCGGCACGCCGCCATAGCGCCGTTCGGCATAGCATGGCAAGGACAGGCTGGGCTCGCCGCTCTTGAGCGCCCGCCCCCAGGAATCCGCGCAAGCGGTCTCACCGACCACCCCCCATTCGAACTTCTTGTAGCCGGTATATTGCAGCCCGTTGATCAGGATGATCATCTGCCCGGGCGTCGCGTAAACGAGGCAGATGTCGGGCGGATCGAGCCGCCCGCTCGCAAGCGGACTGACCGCGAGCGCCTGATATTGCCCGAACGGAACCACGTCCAGTGCCTCCTGGCGCTTGCGCGCATCCTCCGCGGTGCCGTGCCAGACGCCGACATAATTTTCGCCGGCAAGCCATTTCTCGTCCTGCGGGCTGAGCCCGATCACAGCGCGGCACTGCGCGCCGACGAGATCGTCGCCGGTAATGCCGACGGTCCACCCCAGGCGCGAGGCCATGCTGACGATCTGGTCGGTGGTGTGGACCGCATTCGGCCGCCTGATCTTCGGGATCGCCTCCATGTCCGCGGCATGCGCGAACAGCTTCATGCCGATCACCGTGGTCTTCAGCCGCAGCAGGCTGTTGAGATCGGCCACCAGGCCGGCAAGATCGATCGTATCAGCGGCTTGCTGCTGCATGGCATCCTCCCGGCGCGCCGATTCCGGCGCCTCTGTTGGGCCTCTCGGGCCCGTTCTAGTCCTTGGCCGGCCCGGGAAGCAACTCGCTGGTCCGGCCCACGAGGCGGGAGGCCACAAGCCCGATCCATTCGCGCATAGCCGTATCGGTCCGGCCGAGACCATCCGCGCCGATATTGGTGAACGAGAACAGATCGTCGCGTCCGCCCATCCGCCAGTCCACGGGATAGGCTTCGACGTCAAATCCAGCCGTGCGGAAAATTCCGACCGAACGCGGCATGTGATAGGCCGACGTCACCAGCAGCCAGCGCTCGCCCGGCTTCGGCGCCACCAACCGCTTCGTGAAGATCGCATTCTCGTACGTGTTGCGTGACTCGCGCTCCAGGATCAGGCGTTCTCTGGGTATGCCGGTATTTTCCAGGATGGGGGCAGAATAGTCGGCTTCCCTGGCTCCCGTTGCGACCAGGTTGCCAGAGCCCCCTGTAAAGACGATGCGCGCATTCGGATAGCGGCGCGCAAGCTCGGCAGGGGCAAGCAGGCGATCGGCCGCGTGCGAGACCACCGGCGTGTGATGTGCTGCCGACAGATCGGTATCGACTGAGCCGCCCAGCACGACGATGCCGTCGGGGACACCGCGCGACGGATCCCACGCGGGAAAGCGCGACTCCAGCGGATAGAGCAGCAAATTGCCGAGCGGCGAAAACGCGGCGAGCGCGAGCAGAACCAGCGTGGTCGCGGCCAGTTTCCGGCCGAGCCCGGCAAAGCGCGTTGCCATCAGCACGACCGAGATGATCCCGAGCTCGACCAGAAGATTGATCGGCACCATTGCGGCGCCAAACGTCTTGGAAAGAATGAAATACAGGAGAAACCTCGCTGAAATGATCGTGGTGCGCGGGCTTGACCCGCCCGCCCATTCAGAAATCTTCTTGGGAGAGGATCGATTGCCAGGTCAAGCCGGGGCATAACAGGATCTGCATAACAGGATCTCACGACAAGTTCTGATGAAACCGATTGGACGCGGCAAATGACCCATCATCACCTGCATTCAAGTCCCGAAACCTGCCATTGGGGCTTCTTTGAAGCCGCGCTCAAGCCCGCCCTCACCATCGCCAGCGGCGATGAGGTGACAGTCGATACCATCAGCGGCGGCCCGGACATGCTGCCGGACCGCAGCAAGTTTCACATTCCGCCGGAGATGTTCGAGGTTCATGCCAAAAACGAGCGCATGCTTCCCGGCCACATCCTGACCGGCCCGATCGCGGTCGAAGGCGCCGAGACCGGCGATGTGCTCGCAGTCGAGATCCTCGACGTCCAGCTCCGCCAGGACTGGGGCTGGAACATGATCAAGCCGCTGTCCGGCACCCTGCCCGACGACTTCCACGAGACACGAATCCTCAACATCCCGCTGGACCGGTCGCGGATGGTCGGCCGGATGCCGTGGGGCCTCGACCTGCCGCTAAAACCATTCTTCGGCGTGATGGGCGTCTCGCCGCCGCCGGCCTGGGGCCGCATCTCCTCGCTCGTTCCCCGCGCCATGGGCGGCAATCTCGACAACAAGGAGCTCGGCGCCGGCGCGACGTTGTATCTGCCGGTGTTCGTCCCGGGCGCGATGTTCTCCTGCGGTGACGGTCATGGCGTGCAGGGCGACGGCGAGGTCTGCGTCACCGCGATCGAAACGGCGTTGCAGGGCCGCTTCCGGCTGACGCTGCGCAAGGATTTGCGGTTCGACTATCCGCGCGCGGAGACGACGACCCACTACATGACCATGGCGATGGACCCCGACCTCGACCAATGCGCGGTGCGGGCGCTGCGCGACATGATCGTGCTGCTTGGCGAGACGCGAAACCTGTCGCGCGAGGACGCATATACACTGTGCAGTCTCGCGGCCGATCTGCGGGTGACCCAGACCGTCAACGGCTCCAAGGGCATCCATTGCATGATCGAAAAGGCGATCGTGCACGGCTGACCGCGCCGGCACTTCCTGACCACTCCACGCGCGCCCACCGCCTGGACATGCCGGCGGCGCGCTGAATCACGTCTGATTTCGTTCGCGATTCCAACGGGCTAAGCGATGGGCTCAGCCTGCATTTGACTTCTGCCCCTGAACCTAAATAGAGTCTTAATCGTTACTTTTATGTACCCGAGTAAGAGGCTAGCGTTCGGGCCATGGCCACCGAAAAAGCCGAGACTGACCGAATTCCCGTAACCTTGGCGCTCTCGACCATCACCTACCTGGAGAAGTTGGTGAGACAGGGCACCCACGGCACCAGCGTTCCCGGCGTCGCGCGGACATTGATCGAGGAAGGCATCCGTCTCGCCATCAAGGACGGGCTTTTGTCGATTCGCGACAATGGCAGGACGTGAGCGCACGCCGAACGTGAAGCGGACGGATCTCGAGGAGCGGTTGGTCGATTGTCGCAACCTGGGACCGTTACAATGCCTGTTCTCTCACCAACCTGGACCAACGAACGCATCGAACTTCTGAAGCAGCACTTCGAGGCTGGCCTGTCCTGCCGCGAGATCGCCGCCGACATCGGCGTCAGCCGCAACGCCGTGATCGGCAAGCTGTCACGCCTCAATCTCACGCGTGGCCGCTCGGTCGACGAACGCAGGCTCCAGGATAGGAATCAAGACAGGAATCAGAACAGGCCTAGCGCCCCACGCGCGCCAAAAGCGGTGCCCCGGCTGCAATTTGAGATGCTCGCCACGATCTACGGCGAAGCGGATGGGCCTGTCGCGACCGGGCCGATCGACGAGGCCAATCGCTGCTCGCTGATGGAGCTCGGCGAAAACCGTTGCCGCTGGCCGATCTCGACGCCCGGCGCCGAGGATTTCTGCTTCTGCGGCAACGCCGCGCACGACGGACAGTCCTATTGCACCGGCCACAGCCGCCTCGCCTACCGGCCAAACTCGCGTGGGCGTGTCATGCGCGGCTGAAGCCCGCCGTCCCCCTGCCCCACAACGAAAAACCTCCGGCAGGGCACTACCGGAGGTTCTCTGGAGGCTTAGCGTGAAGCTAAGAGCCGAGATCATTTGGAACCGGCTGACAGATATATACCTGAGCAACTCAGGTAAGTAAATAAGTTTGGTGGCGATGGATTCGCATAGCTCGTCTTCGCCGTCCGTGCAGGAGAGTTCGGTTTCTCGAAATCACCACCGCTCCAGAAAAAAGCCCCGGCGGTTTCCCGCCGGGGTCTCTGATCGATTTGCGCGATCGATATTAGAAGTTGCGCTGAGCGCGCAGCATCATGGTCACCGAGTTCTGGTCCTTCAGCTCATACACCGCAGCCGGCTTGGCGGCAGTCGAAATCGCCGGGACAGTGACGGCGCCGGAGTACTTCTGGTCCAGACGCGACCAGCTCAGGTCGGCCGTGAACGCCAGGTTCTTGACCGGAGTCCAGACGGTGTTGACACCGACGACGCCGAAGTTGAAGTCCGGGTTACAGGTCGAACCGGCCACCGCGATCGGAGCGAAGTTGGCGCAGATCAGGGCCTTGCCCGTGGTACCGTACTTCAGCTGGGCATAACCGCCGTACACGGCGCTCGCCCAGTTCGGGCTCCAGTTGTGGGTATAGCCACCACGGATACCCCAGGTCTTGACGGTGTCGATGCTGCCGCCGGCACCGAAGACGCCGTCAGCAAGACCGGCAAAGCCGATGCTCTGGTACGCCGTGCTGCTACCGCCGAACATGAAGAAGCTCTGCGGGAACAGGCTCTGGAAGTTGTAGCGCGTAGCACCGTCCGTGTAGACGGCCTGCAAGTTGACAACGTCGCCCGCACCAGTCGGGATGTTCTTGATCGACAGCGAGCCCTGCACAGCCCAGCCCCACTTGTCCGACGGATGACCGGACGGTTCCGTTTGTGCGTAGTAACCAGGATGCAGGTCATGCGCGGCAACCGAGAACTGGGCAAGCCCCCAGGCCTGGTCAACACGAACAGCACCGGTGATATCGGGGACGCGCGTTCCACCCCAAGCGTTGACGCCGTAGTTGCCCTGGATGAGAGCGTTACCAGCGTTTGTAGCAGCGGAGGAAAACAGCGGGACACCCGCACCACTAACAGAACCGCTGGCCGTGAAGGCGGTAACGTTCCACAGGTTCGACTGGCCGTTCGACGCCGTCGTCTCCTCCTCCAGCGCGATCGAACCGGTGATGCCCTGGCCGAAGTCAGCGGTATAAGCGAACTGGTTTATACCGTTGGTGTGATTGCTGCCGCCCGGAATGGAGTCGGGACCGCCAGCCGGATAGCTCTGCCACGGGGCATCGAAGATCGAGACCGTGCGGCCCATGGTGAACCCGGCGAACTGGATGAACGCATGGAAGAGACCGAGCGCAGGCGCACTCGGCGAGATCGCCGACGGGCTGCTGCCGGTGACGTTGGACGTATCATAGGTGAAAACCATGTCGGCGTAGGTGCGAACAACGCCGTACTCGGTCGCCGTGCGGGTATCGACATTGAGGTCCATACGGGCGCGGCTGTAGTAGTAGTTGGTCAGACGGTTGTTCGACCCACCGTTTGCACTGCTGGTGCTGTTATTGAAACCATAGTCGCCAGCGCCGCCGAGAATGGCGTCAGCGCGGACGTAACCACCCAGCTTGATGCAGGTGTCGGTGCCGGGCATGTAGTAGAAACCCGCACCGTAGAGCGAGCAGATCTTCACGTATTCGACCGCCTTGGCCTTGACCGGAAGATCAGCCGCCTGAGCTCCACCGACGGCGATCAGGGTCGCCGCAGTGCCGAGCAAAAGGCTCTTCACCACTTTCATATTAAAACCTCCAAGTTGCTCATTTTACAGAGACCGGACCGTGAGGCCCCCCAGATCTCCGTCTCTTCAAATCCGCTCGGCCGCTTAGCGCTTTCGGACACACCCGCATTCGACGCGAGGGACGTGGGCGAACCACCTGCAACGGGACGATCGAGAACCCCCCACCGTCACGGATCAATATGCCTGCGCTGTTCCCTTAATCAAAATAGTTTATTAGATCAGGTTTATGGTTTCGCCAGCTCTGTGTCCGTGGCGCAACACCGGATCTGGCGCGCCAAAAAAGCTGATCGGATCATGTTTGTAATTTCGGTGATATAATTACCCTGCTCTGCACTTGCGTCAGGGCAGACTTGCGTGAACTATGGCAGCCACGAACACCAGCCGGAAAGAAATCGGCTCGCGGGAGTGACGCTGTGTCAGCGACGAGGAAAGAAGGGGCGCGCCTCCGCTCCACCGGCAATCTCGATATCATCAGGCGATTCACCTGGGAGATATCGTCGATCAACATGTATCTGGAGGAGCTGCGTCAGTTCTGGGCCAGGACGCTCGGCATCAGCGGACCGCAATGGCTTATCCTGATGGCGATTTCCGACCTCGACAAGGAAGACGGCGTGCCCGTCAACGTGGTCTCCAAGCTGCTTCATGTCGACCCGTCCTTCGTCACCACCCAGTCCAAGCTGCTGGAGAAGAAGGGCCTGCTGCGCCGTCGCCCCTCACCGACCGACGCCCGCGTGGTGCGGCTGTCGCTGGTCGATAAGACCCAGAAGCACATCGCGAGCCTTAACGAGCAGTACACGACGATTCGCGAATTCGTCTTCCAGGAGTTCGATGAGAACGAGCTGACGGAGTTCACCACCAAGCTCGCGACGCTGAAGACCCGGCTCGAAAAGGCCTGCGTCAGGATCTCCCTCGACTTCTGAGGCGCGCATCGGTTCTCGAGCTGGCAGGCCGCGCTCAGACCCGCTTGCCGGCTGCACCGAGTCGCGATTCGAGCCAGTCGAAGATGTATTCGTTGGCAAGGCTCGGATTGTCGGCGTGAGCCTGGGCAGCGCCGGTCTCCGCCGCGGTGAACACTTTCAGCACGATATCCGAGCTGCCGAGCTGGGATCTTTGCAGGATCTGACGCGCCCGATCGGCCTTGAGCCAGCCGTCCTCGCCGAGCGTGATCAACACCGGACATTCGGCGCCGGACGCCATCAGCGGCGCATGCGGCACCGGGACGACGCTGAGGTTGCTCATTGCAAAACGGCTGGCAAAGAAGGACCGCTCGTGCAGGTCCCACAGGCCGCCGTCGCAGACGGCCGCGGCGAGACGCGGCTCCTGCAGCACCGCACGCGCCACGAACGAAGAGCCCCACCCGTCCGCCACGATCGCAACGCGATCGAAATCGACGTCCTTGCGCTGCTCCAGATAATCCATCGCGCTGGCAACCGAGCTTTCGAGATCCCGGCGCTGCATAAGCGTGTCGGCGTAATCGTCACGCTGGTCGCCGAGCAGGTCCAGCGCGAGCATCGACAACCCGCGCTCGCGCGCATGTGGCGCGAGCTTGAACAGGAACTCTTCCTTGCGGTGACCGGGCTCACCGATGCAGATCACCGTCGGAGCGCGACCGTTCGCCGCAGGCGCAGGCAGGAAATAGCCCTGCAACGAATGTCCTTCGATCCACGGGATTGTCACGACTTCGCCGGCCGGCCCGCGCGCCGTGAGGAAACGGCGGGCGCATTCCTGCATCGCGAGCACTGCGACCCAGCGGCGCTCGTCGGCGGGATCGAGAGGCATCGCGGCCGCACCGTAGTAGTTCATCGCGCGCAGCCAGTTGCGCTGTGCCGTCGCCATATGGCCTTCCGCGAACGCCGCCTCGGCACGATGCCGGTTGGCCTGTGCCAGCTTCTTCCACTCGCGATGCCAGGACCGCTCGTCGCCGCGCTTCAGCTGCCGCGCGATCATCAGGCATTCGGCGATGGTGGCGCCGCCCTCTTGCGCCGCCGTAAGCAGCCGCGTGAACTCAGCGGAGATATCCTCTCCCTCCGGGCAGAGGATAAAGTCGTCGGAGAGGCATGCCGGTATCATCGGAGCTACGCTTTGTCGTGGCGCTATCCCGATTCACTAAACTATTTCAGTTCGCCAACCAAGCTGCCGCGCGCCGAATGGGACCCGTTCGAGATCACCATCGCTTGAACGCGTGTCATATGTCGCATGCGCGACATTCCGTATCGTCATAAGAGCATGCACGCGCGTGGCGCAGGTAAAATTTCCAAGTAAAATTTCCAAGTAATTGGCCGAGTAAAATTACCTGAACAAATCACCTGCGCACCTCTTGCGATGATGCTCATCATCCCTACATCTGCGGGCGCTCGCTGACAGTCCCCGCCAGAGAGAGTCAGCCGAGCCGCCAGCCGGCTTCCTGGGTGAAACTTTCGTAGAATGCGCGATCATACGCCTGCTCGGGCGCCGCGCGCACGCGTTCGTCGAGCAGCTTGGCATCCTCGCCGACCAGGATGCGCCAGCGCTCCGCCTTCACGCCGTCAAGGATGATCCTGGCGGCCTGCGCCGCCGTCGTTGGCGCCTCCTCGAGGAAGGTGCGGGCGCGTTCGGCGAACGCCGCCTGGATCTCCTCGTCCGACTTTTTGTCAGCATCTGGCACACCGGCCGCAACCATGCGCTTGCGCGTCAGCACGACCTCCTCGGCGTTGAGACGCTCCGATCCGTCGCCGCTCAGCACCTTGCGTGAGTTGGAGACGATCGAGGTGCCGATATGGCCGGGCATCACCACCGAGCATTTGACGTGCGGCGCGTGCAAGCGGAGGTCGTTGATCAGCGCCTCGCTAAAACCCTTCACCGCGAACTTGGCCGAGCTGTAGGCGGTGTGCGCCTGGTTCATGCCGATCGAGGCCCAGAAGCCGTTGACGCTGGCGGTGTTGATGATGTGGGCTTCGTCGGCCTTGACCAGCATCGGCAGGAAGGTGCGGACGCCGAGATAGACGCCGCCCCAGCAGATGTTGAAAGTGCGCTCCCACTGCTCGCGCGTGTTGGTGAACAGGCTGCCGCCACCGCCGATACCGGCGTTGTTGAACAGCAGATGGATCTTGTCCGTCTTCTGCTGCTCGGCGAGCTCGTCGCGGAAGCGCTTGAGGTGATCCTCGATCGAGACGTCGGCGACATGGGTCGTGACGCGCAGGCCCTGCGGCAGCTTCTCGACCTCGCAGAGCCGCCTGGTCTCCGCCATCGCGGCCTCCGAGACGTCGCACATCGCGACGTTACAGCCCTCGGCAACAAGCTGCCGGGCGAGCTCGCGCCCCATGCCCGTGCCACCACCGGTGATGACGGCGATCTTTCCAGTAAACTCCTTCATGGGACTTCGGCCCCTCCCCTTATCGGCATGTTTCTTCGTCGTTGGCGCGCCGCGCAGGCGACGCGCGTGAAATGTAGCAGCGCCGCCGCCGCAGGTAAAAGCGGATCGGCGCTGCTGCTCGACATCAGTTATTTCGGGGTGCGGGCTATTCGGCCGCCTCGACTTGCGGTCCCTTCAACGCGCCGAGGGCTTCCAGCGCCTTACGGGTCGCAGCCTGCTGTGCTGGCGAGGCCTCCGGCATCGGCGCACGCGGATAGGTTCTGGGCAGGCCCTGGAGGGTCTGCGCGTAGCGGGTGCAGGCCGGCAGATTATCGGCGATAACGGCGTTCCACAGCGTCAGCAGCTTCTTGTGCAGGTCGAGCGCACGCGGATGATCGCCTGCCTTCACCGCATCCCACAGCGCGACGGAGGCGTGCGGCGCCGCGGTCAGGATCGCGGCTATCGAGCCGTGCGCTCCCAACGTGTAAGACGGATACATCAGGGCGTCGACTGCGCTGTAGATCAGCTTGTCCGGCGCCATCATCATGAGGTCTGCGAACAGCTTGAGGTCGCCCGCGCTCTGCTTGACACCGACGACCAGCGGCACCTCGGTCATGATTCGCGTCAGCAAGGCCGGCGACAGGTACGACCACGGCACGACGTTGTAGATGATGATGGGCATGCCGGTCTCATCCGCTATGGCGCGAAAATGCGCCACCATTGCCTCGTCATCAGGCTTGAACAGGTAGTGCACCGGGGTCACCTGGAGCGCTACGACATTCATGTCGCGCACGAGCCTGCCGCGGCGGATCGCATCGCGCGTGGAGTCCACGATGACGCCGGCGATCACGGGAATGCGTCCCTTCACCGCATCCACGGTCGCTTCCATCAAGTCGCGATATTCCTCGTGGTCGAGCGTGTGCCCCTCGCCGGTCGAGCCTCCGGCCGCAACGCCATGCGCGCCGGCGCCGATCATCCAGTCGACCTGGGGCGCCACGAGCTTGGTGTCGATCTCGCCGTCCTTCCGGAACGGCGTCGTCATCGGCGGGATCACGCCGGTCGGTCGCACCTTCATGTTCTGCCCTCGCGTTTCCTTGGTCCCGTGGCGGCCCCGCTCTTTTGACGAGTATCCGCACGGCTGCCGAGCGTATCGGCTGCGCCGGCCTTGTGAAGGGCGGATCGCGCGGCGCTGCCCCCACAATCGCTCATTCCTGCGCCTTGTCCCTGTTGGTTCCCCGTATTTGTCCGGCTTCGGTTTATGGGCAATCTTTTTACAATCCGAATCATCAAATGGGGAACGCTGGGGCGAGCAGGCCCAGCTGGCGTGTCGTTTCCGACACAGGTTGTGGCACTCGGCTTGCATCCTCCTCGTGGTCGAAACTACCGAAGAGGTGACTGGAATGTTTATTACCGTCGTTGCCGTGCTCTGCCGGCTTAGCGCTGCTGCCTCGGGCAGCTGTGTCGAGGAAATCGTGACCGACAGCAACATGACGCCCGATATGTCGATGATGGCGTGTGCGGTCGGTGCGCAGGCACCGCTTGCAAAGTGGATGGGCGAGCATCCGATCTATCACGCCAACTGGCGCCTCGACCGCTACAAATGCGTACCGGGTCACTACGAGATCAAAGGCCACGCCTAAGGCCCCGCAAAACGACGTCTATCGAGGAAACGCCCGGGGCCGCCTTTTCCCCGCGCGAGCACAGCTAGCGCCAGACCCGTTGCGGCGGCGCGCTTTGTGACAATCGTCACGCACCCACCCTCAAGCAATCGCACGCAAGATGATCGCCCGGGCCTGCCGCCCCTCCGGCGTCGGCATCAGCGCGTAATTGTGCGGCTGGTCACGGAGCAGATGCAGCTCGACCGGCACGCCCGCGGCCCTCGCCCGCGCGGCAAGATCGACGCTATCAGGGTACAGCAGATCGCGCGTGCCCGAAAAGATCGTCATCGGTGCCAGCGAACGGAAGGCACCGTTGAGAGGGCTGACGAAGGGATGGCCGACTTCGAGCTCGCCTGCATAGAGCCGCCCCGCTTCGACGATTCCCGGAATGTCCTGTATCGGATCGCGCACAGCGATTTCAACCTGCTCCGGACGGCTCACCGAGGCATCGGCTGCGGGCGAGATCAGGATCAGCCGGTTCGGCTGCCGATGCCCGCGATCGCGCAGCCACTGGCAGGCGGCGAGCGCGAGGCCGGCGCCGGCCGAATTGCCGACCACCGTGACCTTCGCGGATCCCGCATCCTCCAGCAGCATCCGCACCAGCTCGGCCGTCTTCGGCACGACATCCTTCGCGGTCGCGCGCGGCGCGAGCGGATAGATCGGTACGACG
This sequence comes from Bradyrhizobium sp. S3.3.6, assembly GCF_040546905.1. Taxonomy (NCBI): domain Bacteria; kingdom Pseudomonadati; phylum Pseudomonadota; class Alphaproteobacteria; order Hyphomicrobiales; family Nitrobacteraceae; genus Bradyrhizobium; species Bradyrhizobium sp. S3.3.6. The sequence continues at coordinate 46,348 of NZ_JBEPOT010000019.1, forward strand.
CAGACGACGCCCGCCTTGCGCGTCATCTGGCCGACAAAGCGCCAATGCGCCGGCACGATCTCGTTGATGTAGCCGCCGCCATGCAGGAACATCACGTGGTTGCAGCCTTCGTGCCCCGATGACGGCGCCGTGTAATAGACCGGCCACCCGCCCATCTTCGTCAGCGTCACCTCGACGCCGCGGCCCAAACCGGTCGGCTCATGCGAGGCTGGCGCCAATGCGAGCTTCCGCACATGCGCCTGCACGGCCTCGGCTGAGGCAAGCTGCTGCTTGTAGGGAAGCTGCCGCAGCAGCACATTGAAGACGCGGCTCTGCAAGCTCGGCGCGGGATCGTTTGAAGGCTTCGCCTGCGCGAAATTGCCTTCGCAAAGCCGCACGATCGACAGCATCTTCGCAACGCTCATGCTCCTGCCCTCACCTGCTGCGCTTGGCCGGCACCAACTTGCTTCTATCCATCGGCCGCCGATCCTGCCTATAATGCGAGCATTCACTCGCTTTTCCTACTCGCATTCGGAATGCAGGATCATGGCGCGCAAACCTCCGACAAAACCCCGGAAAAATGCCTTGCAGGAGCGATCCCGCGCCACCGTCGACGCGCTGGTCGAGGCAACTGCTCGCATTCTGGTCCGCGAAGGTTTTGAGAAGACGAGCACCAACCGGATCGCCGAAATCGCCGGCGTCAGTGTCGGCTCGCTCTATCAGTATTTCCCGAGCAAGGAGGCGCTCGTCGCCGCCGTGATCAATCGTCACAACGAGGAGATCATGGGCATCGTCCGTTCAGCGCTGATCGAAATCACCGACATGCCGCTCGACAAAGCCGTGCGCCGCCTCGTCACCGTCGCGATCGAGGCGCACCGCATCAACCCCGAACTGCATCGCGTCCTCGCCGAGCAGATCCCGCGCGCCGGAAAGCTCGACGTCGAAGCCTTCAACCGCGAGATCCACACTCTCGTCCGCGCCTATTTCGACAGCCACCGCAAGGAAATCCGCAAGATCGACCTCGATGTCGCAACCTTCATCTGCGTCAGCACGATCGAAGCGATCGCGCACAACACGGTCCTGAACCAGGCCGAGATGCTGTCGGACAAGATGGTGCGGACGCTGGTGGACGAGACGACACGGATGGTGGTGGGGTTTTTGAGGTGACAGATGCTCTTCTCACGCGGTGAGAAGCGAGCATCCGACATTGCTCAGTTCTGAAAGAACGTGACCACGCTACATACCATGTGAAATTCTGCAGAAAGCCGACGGAACTTGCCTTCAGCATCGCGTTTCATGCAACTATCGCGAGTGATTCTTTATACTTGTCTGAATTGGACAGGGCATGCCTGATCTATCGGCTGAAATCCAGCTTCGGCCCACGCGAATGGGTTTCCTTGTTCATCCAACCGATATTTCTTCGGTCCGCAAGATCATGCGGATGTGTACCTGCCTTTGGGGAGGTCTGTTCAATCCCATCATCCCGATTTTCGATCGCCCGCCAGGAGAGTGGAAGTCGCCATACGAACGTCTCAAGGGCTCTGCGATCGCCAAGGGGTACGTAAGGTTTTTTGAGCCTGACGTATACGTCGAGGCCGAAGCAGGTTTGCTAGAAAGGGCTGGTCTTGGCGCGCTCCGACAGGAGCACGGCCTCCACACCCAGGTGATAGTGCTCGCTGACCTATTCAAACCAGAGAATGGCCGAAGCTATTCTGAGCCGGCGTTCGGGCTCAACCTTCACGATGTGCTTGCCCACATCTATCGAACGGAGCAGAGGTTCGTTCTTCGCGATAAGGGAGAAAGTATCTTGGTCAAGCCTCAGCGCGGCAATGCTCTCGCTGAGGCGGTATTTGGCGTTTTTCCTACCACTGATGACCTGAATTATATCCAAGCCGCTTATGCCGACGTCTTAAAGCCGACAACGATAGATGCCAGCCCCGAAGCTTGGAGAAGTACATTTCTCAACGGAGCAGCGGTGCCGCTGCGCGTTACGAGCCACGGTATAGAGACAACTCGTTATTGGCACCACAACTTAATCTTCTTTGTTTTCGATCCGGCACGAGCAACTGATTTAATCGACCTTTGGAATCTCAGACTCGAGCCATCTCCTGTCATCCCCATTCCGATTGAGTGGTTCGAGGCGCTGTCGGGGGACATTCACAAAATGCTTAAAGACGAGCACCGTCCTGTCGTAGGCAATCCAAACGGCATAATGCATAACGCAACTATTGAATTTGGCAGATCAATACAGAAATCCGACGCCGAAGCTTTGATTGACAAATTACCACCAGGACTTCCGCCGGGAGCATTGGCTGTAAAATACTGGCGCAATTCCATTTGGGTCGAGCACCGAGATGATCGAATACACCGCGACGCCCGGATGAAAATTGTAGCGAAGAAAAAGCAGGTCACCTTGAGCGCAAAGGATGACGGGACTGGGCTGCATAGCACGTTCGAAGTGTTGCAGCCGGAGTTCGCTAGTGATTTTGCGCGGAGCGATTGCCGTTGGGTCAACTCTCTTCGTGTATCTACTTTTGGAGAAGAGAGGGTCGCACAAGTACTCCCATTTAACACTTTCGATCACAAGTGGCCCGCCTTGGGGCTTGGGGGCGAGCAAGTTGCGATCGGAAGTGAGGGCTGGATTTACCCCCAGCGCTATGCGGGTAGCAGTCAATTCGTTTCGCTACTGACCTCCGAGCGGGCTATGATTGGCTCTTTGCAGCAGCTTGGCATCAAAGCGAGCCTCTCTGAGCCCGGGCACATCGCGAAGCAGATGCTGGAACACCTTGGCGGTCTCCGCGGCGTCGGTCTGCTTGCTGATCTGAACACGCTCAAGCTTCTAAACAAGATGGCAGGTGGGCTTCGGCGCAGGCATCATGGAGATGAAACCCTAGAGGAAAACTTCGGTCTCAGAACAGCGACGCTGAAGGATTGGACAGATCTAGCTGCGCGTCGACAAGAAGCATGGACGCGGCGGCAATCGGTACTGGCTCGATTTACCGAGCATAGCGTTATTCGGCTCGGCCTAGAAACTGATTGCCCTCACTGCAACGCCGTAAACTGGAATACCCTATCCTCGATTGACTATAGAGTTGTGTGCGAGAGGTGCCTCAAGTCATACGAATTTCCACAAGCACATTTGCGCGAACACAATCGCAATTGGACCTATCGAGTAGTGGGTCCCTTCTCGATCCCCGACTTCGGCAGGGGGTCCTACAGCGCCCTTTTGGCCCTGAGAACCTTAAGTCAACACCGTACTTCGTTGGATCGCATGACTTTCGCCACAGCCATGAACGTCAGCTTTGACGGAGTCGATCGCGAAATTGACTTTCTCGCTTGGTATGGAGATGAGCGGATGCACGATATGAATCGTCCTCCTCAGCTCATCATCGGAGAAGCTAAGTCGCTCGGCAAAGGAGAACTCATCAGTCCGAACGAACTCGCCAAACTCAAAATGGTAGCAAGCAAATTGCCGAACGCGGTAATAGTCATCGCCGTGCTTCGCGACCACTTCACAAATTCCGAAAAATCAACATTGAAGAGCTTCGTCAATTGGGGACGCAGACCAAATGACTACGGCGAGCCGACAAATCCCGTCCTGCTCCTAACCTCGCACGAACTCACGATGGACCTTAGGGTGAGCTCTACTTGGAAGAAGCTGGGAGGCAAGCACGCCGAATTCGAAGGGTATGAGCACACTCGGACACTTTCCAGTTTTGCGGATTCCACCCAGCAGATTTATCTCGATATGCCGTCCTTTAACCAAGTACGTAGAGAGTATTGGAAGAAGCGTCGAGGTCGGCTGGCCAGTACCACACGCCCTCAGACAGCAGAAGCGAGCTCAGTCACAGCCACTCAAGAAATGGCGCCTAAGCCGACTGGCCCATGAGGGCGGCGTTCGCCCGCCGACGTGGGTGAGGGGTCAGCGCGAATATGCAAAGCAGTCCGATACAAGACCCGTCCGATAGGCGGGCATGATGACATCATGCCCCTGTTTTGCCCGACGTGTCAAATCGCTTCGGAAAAACGTCATCCCGCCGATGGTGGCGCTACTGTGCATGGGGTTGTTTTCTGCATTTTAGTTTCCCCAGCCGCCGAAGTAGCCACCCGCTACTCGTCGTCACGCATACGTCACGGGCGGCAGCTGGCTCAGCGCCGGCCGTCAATCCGCCCGACAGATGATTTGAAAAAATGGTCGGAGCGAGAGGATTTGAACCTCCGACCCCTAGTCTCCCAGACTAGTGCGCTAACCGGGCTGCGCCACGCTCCGAACGTCGTTCCATTAGCTAGGATCGCTGCTTTGCGCAAGGCGAGCCAAACCATTTTGGTGTCTTCGCCCAAAGCCCCCGGAACCGACCGCAAAGAGGACGGAAACCGCCTCAGCCGTCCTTCAGCGCCTGATCGAGCATCTCCCGGCAGGCAACGAGGTCGGCGAGCACCCGTCCGAGCCGCTCGCGATCCAGCGCACTGGGGCCGGCGGGCCCGGCGGGGGTGCCGCCTTTGCGGAAGGTGGTGAGGATGTCCTCGTCGTCGACCTCCGCGAAGCGGAAGTCGATGCCCTCCTCTTCGTCGCCCTGGTAGTCGTTTTCGTCGGCTTCAGTGACGCCTTTGATGGGCGCCTCGTCGTCCGGCTCCACCAGGCTTGCCCCGATGGCGTCCTCGATGGCCCCGAACGAGACCGCGGCCGAGCCGTCAGCCAGGCCCTGCACCGATTTGACGCCGTGCTCCTTCAGGATCCGCTGCACCCCGCGGATGGTGTAGCCCTCGCCGTAGAGCAGACGGCGGATGCCCTTGAGCAGATCGACGTCGTCCGGGCGGTAATAGCGGCGACCGCCGCTGCGCTTCATCGGCTTGATCTGGGAGAATCGCGTCTCCCAGAACCGCAGCACGTGCTGCGGAATGTCGAGTTCCTGCGCTACTTCGCTGATGGTTCGGAACGCATCCGGCGCCTTGTCCAAATGCCAAATCCTTCGCGCGGGGCGGCTTACGCCTCGGGTTGAGCCTTGCTGGCGTCGCCATTGGTGCGGTGCTGGGCGTTGATCCGCTGTTTCAGGATCGCCGATGGCTTGAACACCATCACCCGGCGCGGCGAGATCGGCACCTCGGTGCCGGTCTTCGGGTTGCGGCCGATGCGCTGGCCCTTCTTGCGAACCATGAAGGAGCCGAACGAGGACAATTTCACCGTCTCGCCCTTCTCAAGGCAGTCGGTGATCTCCTTCAGCACGAGTTCCACGAAGGCGGACGATTCCGTGCGCGACAGCCCCACCTTCTGGTAGACGGCCTCACAGAGATCAACACGCGTTACGGTTTTACTTGTATCGGTCATCGCCCTGCCCCACATCACGGCGAACAATTGTCGTCTGAAATTATGAGCTTACGTTACAGCGGTCAACACCGCTCATCAATGCAGACGCATCGATAATCGCGGCCAATTCCGGCAAAATTTTATCGAATGTGGCTTTACCAGCGCACCAGCGCGGAGCCCCAGGTGAAGCCGCCGCCCATCGCCTCCATGAGAATCATGTCGCCGCGCTTGATGCGGCCGTCCTTGCGCGCCACCGACAGCGCCAGCGGGATCGAGGCGGCGGAGGTGTTGCCGTGACGGTCCACCGTCAGCACCACCTTCTCCGGCGCGATATGGAGCTTGTGGGCGGAGGCGTCGATGATTCGCTTGTTGGCCTGGTGCGGCACGAACCAGTCGATGCTGTCGGCATTGAGCCCGGTCGCCTCGAAGGCATCGACGATGACGTCGGTGATCATGCCGACCGCATGCTTGAAGACCTCGCGGCCTTCCATGCGCAAATGGCCCACCGTCTGGGTCGAGGACGGCCCGCCGTCGACGAACAGCTTTGCCTTGTGGCGGCCATCGGAGCGCAGATGCGTGGTCACCACGCCGCGGTCGGTTGCAGCTTTGCCCGGCTGCTCCTGCGCCTCCAGCACGACCGCGCCGGCGCCGTCGCCGAACAGCACGCAGGTGCCGCGGTCGTTCCAGTCGAGGATGCGCGAGAAGGTCTCGGCACCGATGACCAAGGCGCGCTTGAAGGCGCCAGAGCGCAGAAAATTATCGGCAGTCGCAAGCGCGAACAGGAAGCCCGAGCACACCGCCTGGAGGTCGAAGGCCGCGCCGTGATTGATGCCGAGCGCGTGCTGCACAGCAACCGCAGTCGCAGGGAACGTGTTGTCCGGCGTCGAGGTCGCGAGCACGATCAGGTCAATCGACTGCGCGCCCAGCCCCGCATCGGCGAGCGCGGCCTGCGCCGCCTTGATCGCGAGGTGCGAGGTGAACTCGCCATCGGCGGCGATGTGGCGCTCGCGGATGCCGGTCCGCTGCACGATCCACTCGTCGGACGTGTCGATGCGCGTCGCCAATTGGGCGTTGGTCATCACCTGCTCCGGCAGATAGGAGCCGCAGCCCAGCACGACCGAACGAATCTTGGTCACGAAACATCCTCCGGCGCGGTTGGCGCGGAACCGAGCGCGCCTCCATCGCGGTTGAGCATCTGATTGATCTTGTTCAGAAGATCGAATTTGGCCATGTCATATCCAACATCGATCGCATAGGCAAAGCCTTCGGCGTTGATCCCGCCATGGCTCTTGACCACGAGCCCGTTCAACCCGAGCAGCACGCCACCGTTCGACTTGTTCGGGTCCATCTTGTCGCGCAGGGCCTGGAAGGCATTGCGGGCAAAGAGATAACCGAGCCTGGAGAGCCAGCTCCGCTGAATCTCGTTCCGAAGCAAGTCCGCCATCTGGCGCGCGGTTCCTTCGGCGGCCTTGAGCGCGATGTTGCCGCTGTAGCCCTCGGTCACGATCACATCGGCCAGCCCCTTGCCGATACCGTCGCCCTCGACGAAGCCAATGTAATCGAGTTCCGGCAGGTTCATCGCGCGCAGGGTTTCACCGGCCTCGCGGATCTCCTCGTGCCCCTTGATCTCCTCGGTCCCGATGTTGAGCAGGCCGACCGTCGGGCGCTTCTTGCCGAACACCACGCTCGCCATCGCCGCGCCCATCACCGCGAGCGCCACCAGATGGCGCGCATCGCCGCCGATCGTGGCGCCGAGATCGAGCACGACGGACGAGCCGCGCATGGTCGGCCACACTGCGGTGATCGCGGGGCGGTCGATGCCAGGCAGCGTGCGCAGATGGAAGCGCGCCATCGCCATCAGCGCGCCGGTATTACCGGCGGAAACGGCAACATCCGCCTCCCCCTTCTTCACCGCGTCGATGGCAAGCCACATCGAGGAGGTCTTGCGGCCGCGGCGCAGTGCCTGGCTCGGCTTGTCCTCGCCGCTGACGGCAACGTCGGTATGAATGATCCGGGAAGCGGCCTTGAGCCTGGGGTGGCGGTCGAGCTCGGGCTCGATCCTGGCGCGGTCCCCGACCAGCAGGAACTCGGTCTCGGGATGCCTGCCGAGCGAGACGGCCGCGCCTGGAATGACGACAGGGGCGCCGACGTCGCCCCCCATGGCGTCAAGCGCAATACGAACCTTGCTTGGCATCAAAATCCCGGAAACCTGGTCTGGCGCGGTCGTCCGCCGCTAGCGGGACCGCGAAATGGGTTCGCCATGGACATGGCGACCGGCCAAGCGCCACGCCGCACCCGGACCGGCCGGGACAATAGCGTTTTGTTATCCCGAAACAACCTCTTGCCCCCAGCCTTTTGGATTAAGGGCGATCCGCTAGCGGATGCTCGAATTCACAAAAATAACTTAAATATCAAATAGATGGAGTGAGCTTTCAAACTAGCGCCGCAAGCACCTCACGCCCCCGTAGCACAGCGGTGTTACGGGGAATGCCCAGCTATTTGTCTTTCTTCTTGCCCTGCTTATTCCCCTGGAGCGCCTCCAGCGCCGCGAACGGATGGTCCTTGGGGTCGAGTGCGGTGACCTCCGCCTCGAACACGGCCCCGGGCTTGCGGGGATAAGGATCGATCGCCAGGAACAGCGCGTCGGTCGCGATACGGCCGAGATCGATGATTCCGTTGACGATGGCCTCCGCCGGATCGGCGACCTCCGTCGGCTCCTCGCCGTCCTGCCCTTCCTCGATCAGCTCTTCCAACCGTCGCGTCTTGGCCTCTGGCGCAAACGTCAGATCGATCTCCTCGTCGATCTCGCTCTCGATCGGATCGAGCGTGACCACGCAGGTCTGGCCGACCCGGGCACGAACACGGCCGGTGACCTGGAGCCGGCCGCCACTCTTCGGCACGACATCAAAGGTGGCCTGAGCCGACAGAATGTCGTGCACGCCCGCAAGACCCGCCATCGCCTGTCGCTCCGCGGCCGAGGCCTCCAGCTCACGGTGCAAGCCGGTGTCGGGAATGTGCGCAACGGTCACAGGCGCGCGCCAGGGGTCGGGCTCAGTTGCGGCTAAAGGTCGGCTCATAACGTTCCATCCTCGCGAGGCGGTGCGGGAAATTTGAAGGATCCGAGCAGTAGCGCGGGATCGTCGATCTGAACGAGACCCGCACTCGCGGCCTGTGCGTAACCGGCAAGCCGCCGCGCCTGATCCAGCCCGACGCCGTTCAAGATATTCTTGCAGATCGCCTGCGCCAGCCCCTCGGCGCCGGCGTCGATCGCCTGGTCGTAAGCCTGGACGCGGCCGTAAAAGGCCTCGCCGAAGGCCCGCATCCGCTTCGGGACGGTCTGGTCGCCTACGCCCATTTCGCGCAGATTGTCGTCCATGTCCTCGCAGAAGCGGTCGAACAGGGCCTGCGACAGCTCCACCCCGCCCTGCGCGGTCCTTAAGCGCCGCAGCAACAGCCAGAGGTGCAGCAGCAACAGGTCGAAACGGCCATTAACCGTATCCGGCACGCCCAAGTCCCGGTAAAATATGGGTTCTCGCGCCTGCGTCACGATCATGCCATAGATGGCCTCAATGGTGCCGGCCGGGGCTAGCCGGGGTTTCGTGAAGTGATTGAACGGCCAAAGCATTGTGGTTTCCGCAAGCGGGCGCGCGCGAGTTGCATTCAGAGCCTCCGCCCGGTACTTCAGCGCCTCGCGCGACGCAAGGGGACGGAATCAGTTCCGCTATGACGATAACGAACCAGACTGGCCTGCGCGCAGACAAGCGGCGCGGCCTTCATGCATGCTGGCGCGGCTTGCGCCTGCTCGCAGCCGTGGCTCTGGTCGGCGGCGCCCTTGCGGCATGCACCGGCGAGCAGTTCCAGAAGGGCTACATCCTGCCGCCGGGCGCACTCGAGCAGATTCCGATCGGCGCGAGCCAGGACCAGGTGCTGATCGTGATGGGCACGCCCTCCACGGTCGCGACGCTGGACGGTGAAGTGTTTTACTACATCTCGCAGCGCTCGGAGCGCATGGTCGCCTTCATGAACCAGAAGGTGGTCGACCAGCGCGTGATCGCCGTCTATTTCGACAAGAATCGGCGCGTGCGCCGCCTTGCGAATTACGGCCTCCAGGACGGCAAGATCTTCGACTCCATCAGCCGAACCACGCCGACCTCGGGTCAGGAGATGAGCTACCTCGCGCCGCTGTTCAAGCTGCTCAGTTTCAACTGAGATCGTGAGCTGACATTTCGGCCTGCGGCGTCGTGCCGCTCTCCGCCCGCCGCCCAATGCGACTTGCCGTTGCACGCCGGGTTCCATACGCTCGCTGCAAAACAAGAAGCAGGGAGTGGATTCGTGCCCAACAAAGTTCTGTCTCGCCGCCGCGTGCTCGCCGGTGCCGCCGGTCTGTCGGCCGCAGCCATTCTGCCGCGGTCGAGTCTTGCGGACTGGAAGCCGACCGAGAACATCCGCGTCATCGTGCCGGCTGCAGCCGGCGGCTCGACCGACGTGATGGGGCGGCTGCTCGCGGCCCATCTCCAGTCCGCCTGGGGCCAGACCGCGGTGGTGGAGAATCGCTCGGGCGGCGGTGGCACGATCGGAACGGCCGAGGTCGTTCGATCCAAGGCCGACGGTCACACCATCCTGATCGGCAACCCCGGTCCGAACGCGATCGCCTACAGCATCTTCAAGAACCTCGGCTACAAGCCGGACCAGCTCCAGCCGGTATCCAACATGATCCGGATTCCGAACATCGTGTCGGCGCATCCGAAGACCGGCATCAGGTCGGTCGCCGAGCTGATTGCCTTTCTCAAGGCCAATCCGGACAAGCTCAGCTACGCCTCCTCCGGCGTCGGCCAGAGCCCTCACCTCACCGGCGCCTGGTTCCTCCAGCTCACCGGGCTGAAGATGACGCACATCCCGTTCCGTGGCGCCGGGCCTGCGCTTCAGGCCGCGCTTGCCGGCGACATTCAGATCCTGTTCGACAATCTCTATCCGAGCCTGCCGCAGGTTCAGAACGGCACGCTCAACGGCCTCTGCGTCACCACGACCGAGCGGAGTGATCTCGCACCGAACCTGCCGACCATGCGCGAGTGCGCGCCGGAGCTTGCGAACTTCGATGTGTCGTCATGGTTCTCGGTGTTTCTGCCGAAGGGCGTCCCGGCCCCCGTGCTCGAGGCGCTCAATCTGCAGGTCAAGGCGATGCTGGAGCGCGACGACATGAAGAAGCAGATCACCGCCATGGGCGCCCGCGCCGACTACGGCACGCCGCAGCAATTCGCGGATTTCGTGGACGCGGAGACGAAGAAGTTCGCCGGCATCATCCTGAAGGAAGGCCTGCAGATGGACGTGCAGTAGACTTGCGCTGCCAACAGGAACAAAAACCCCGCGGCTCGCGCCGCGGGGTTTTGGCTTGTGTCGTTTGCGGCTCAGTGCGCCAAAACCGCCAGCAGCAACAGCGCCACGATATTCGTGATCTTGATCATCGGGTTCACCGCCGGGCCCGCCGTGTCCTTGTAGGGATCGCCGACGGTGTCGCCGGTCACGGCGGCCTTGTGGGCATCAGAGCCCTTGCCGCCGAAATGACCGTCCTCGATATACTTCTTGGCGTTGTCCCAGGCGCCGCCGCCCGAGGTCATCGAGATCGCGACGAACAGGCCCGTCACGATCACGCCGAGCAGCATCGCGCCTACCGCCGAGAACGCCGCCGACTTGCCGGCCACGCCGCCGCCCGCGATGGCGTAGATCAGGAAGTAGACGACGATCGGCGACAGCACCGGAAGCAGCGAGGGGATGATCATCTCCTTGATCGCCGCCTTGGTGAGCAGGTCGACCGCCTTGCCGTAGTCCGGCTTGTCGGTGCCCTGCATGATGCCCGGCTTCTCGCGGAACTGGCGACGCACCTCTTCCACGATCGCGCCGGCCGCGCGGCCCACGGCCGTCATGCCCATCGCGCCGAACAGATACGGTAGCAGACCGCCGAACAACAGGCCCACCACGACGTAGGGATTGTTCAGCGAGAAGTCCGGGTTGACGCCGGTGAAGTAGGCATGATGCGCGGAGTCGGCGATGAAGAACTTGAGGTCCTGGTTGTAGGCCGCAAACAGCACCAGCGCGCCGAGACCGGCTGAGCCGATCGCGTAGCCCTTGGTCACCGCCTTGGTGGTGTTGCCGACCGCATCGAGTGCGTCGGTCGACTTGCGCACTTCCTTCGGCAGGCCCGCCATCTCGGCGATGCCGCCGGCGTTGTCCGTCACCGGGCCGAACGCGTCGAGCGCGACAACCATGCCGGCCAGCGCCAGCATGGTGGCGGTCGCGATCGCGATGCCGAACAGGCCGGCGAGGCTGTAGGTGACCAGGATGCCGGCGATGATGACGAGCGCGGGCAGCGCGGTCGCTTCCATCGAGATCGCAAGGCCCTGGATCACGTTGGTGCCATGGCCGGTCACCGACGCCGCCGCGATCGACTTCACCGGGCGATAGTCTGTGCCGGTGTAGTATTCGGTGATCCAGATGATCAACGCGGTGACGACGAGGCCGACGATTCCGCATTCGAACAGCGACATGCCGGTGTAGTCGACGCCGTCGAGCTTGCCGAAGCCGATCAGGTAGTAGATCACGCCGGCGATTCCGATCAGCGACAGGATGCCGGTTGCGATCAGGCCCTTGTAGAGCGCGCCCATGATCGACTGGCTCGGCCCGAGCTTGACGAAGAACGTGCCGATGATCGAGGTGATGATGCAGATGCCGCCGATGGCGAGCGGCAGCGTCATCATGTCGGAGAGGATCGGCGTCTTGGCGAAGAAGATCGCCGCGAGCACCATGGTTGCGACCGCGGTCACAGCATAGGTCTCGAACAAATCGGCGGCCATGCCGGCGCAGTCACCGACGTTGTCACCGACGTTGTCGGCGATCGTGGCCGGGTTGCGCGGATCGTCCTCGGGAATGCCCGCTTCGACCTTGCCGACGAGATCGCCGCCGACGTCCGCACCCTTGGTGAAGATGCCGCCGCCGAGACGGGCGAAGATCGAGATCAGGGACGCGCCGAACCCGAGCGCCACCAGGGCGTCGACCACGGTGCGGCTATCGGGCGCGAGCTTCAGCGAGTGGACCAGGAAGCCGAAATAGAGCGTCACGCCGAGCAGCGCGAGACCCGCCACCAGCATGCCGGTGATCGCACCCGCCTTGAAGGCGAGCTCGAGGCCGCCAGCGAGCGACGTCGTCGCGGCCTGGGCGGTGCGCACATTGGCGCGGACCGAGACGTTCATGCCGATGAAGCCGGCCGCCCCCGACAGGATGGCGCCGATCAAAAAGCCGATCGCGACATAAAGCCCAAGGAAATAGGCAAGCAGCACGAAGATGACGATGCCGACGATGCCGATCGTGGTGTACTGGCGCCGGAGATACGCTTGTGCGCCTTCACGCACAGCTCCCGCGATCTCCTGCATGCGCGGTGACCCCGCATCCGCACTCAACACCGAAGACGTCGCCCAAATCGCGTAGACGACGGAAAGTACTCCGCAGAGCACAATCAACCATAATGCTGTCATGTGATTTTTGCCTCAGATCCTTGATGTACGTACCCCCGGCGCCTTTTGTTTTTCCGTCAAGCGGTACGGCGCCCTTATGTTGAACAGGGCCGCCCCTCGCAGAAGGTGTGGCCCTGGTCGGTCACAAGCTTGCCAAAATCAAATTGAGGGTGCAACGCCGGATGAGGCCGAAAAAGCCGATCTCGGCAAGTATTTAGACCTAATCCCGCGCGCCCGGCCGCCGGCCCGGCGCAATTGCTAGAAGTGGCTGTAGGACAGACGCTTCAAGGTCAACTCCTGGCCCTGCCCGTCCAGGAAACGCGGCCGCTCATGGCCCGCGACGATGGTGCCGATCGCGGTGACGGCCAGGCCGACCGCCCGCCCCGCTTCCATCAGCGCATCGCTCTGTTCCGGCGGGACCGTGCACAGCACCTCGTAATCGTCGCCCCCGGCAAGCAGCGTCTCAACGCAAATGGCGCTGCGCGCGACCAGGCCTGCCGCCGCGGCCGAGAGCGGCACGCTCGCCACGTTGACCGTGGCGGAGACGCCGGACGCCGCGCAGAGTTTCGTCAGGTCGCCGGCGAGCCCGTCGGACACGTCCATCGCCGCTGTCGCGTGGTCGCGCACCGACTGCGCCAGCACATTGCGCGGCTGAGGGATCCGATAGCGCGAGATCAGCGCTTCTCTTGCAGCTGGATCATATGCCAGCGCTGTGGCCACCGCGCCGCCGGTGAGCACGTCGAGACCGAGCGCGGCATCGCCGATCGTCCCCGTCACCAAAAGAACGTCGCCCGGCCTTGCGCCAGTGCGGCCAACCATCCGCCCCCTCGGCACGCGGCCGAAGGCGGTGATCGAGATCATCTGCGGTCCCGGCGTCGACACCGTGTCGCCACCGAGCAGCGGGCAGGCGAAGCTCTCGGCGTCCTCGCCGAGCGCATCCGCAAACGGCCTGAGCCAGGCATCCTCCTTGCTGCGCAGCGCCAGAGTCAGCACGAAGCCGGCGGGTGCAGCCCCCTTGGCGGCAAGATCGGACAGGTTCACCCGCAGCGCCTTGCGCGCGATGGTGTCGGGCGGATCGGTGGCAAGATAATGCACGCCCTCGACCACGGCATCGGTGGTGACGACGATGTCGTCGCCGGACGAGGACAGGATCGCGGCGTCATCGACCAGCCCGAACGCACCGGGATCTGTCGCCAGCGGCTTGAAGTAGCGTGCGATCAGGGAATCTTCGGCGGAGGGATTGTGCGGAGTGGTCATCAGCGTCAACCCCACATACCGCTGTCATCGCCCGGCTTGACCGGGCGATCCAGTATTCCAGAGACGTTCGTATGAAATCGATAGGCCGCGGCGTACTGGATGCCCCGCCTTCGCGGGGCATGACACCGGAGTATGGGGCAGCAGCATCGCATCAGTTCACCGCCCTGCGCCTGATCCTACCCCCGCCCGAACTCATCACCGCGAAACTGGCGGCCGATCTGGTCGAGCACGGCGTTGACCATGCCGGTCTCCTCGCGGTCGACGAAGGCATTGGCGACGTCGACATATTCGGAGACCACGACACGGCCCGGCACGTCCTTGCGGTGCTGGAGCTCATAGGCCCCTGCCCGCAACACCGCGCGCAGGATCGCCTCGATCCGCTTCAGCGGCCAACCCTTCGATAATGCCTCGTCGATCAGAGGGTCGAGCTTCTTCTGGTCGCGCACGACACCGGAGACGACGTCGCGGAAGAATGCGGCTTCCGCCGGCAGGTAAGTATCGCCCTCGACCTCGTTGCCGAGCCAGTGGCTCTCGAACTCCGCAAAGATGTCGTTGATGCCGGCGCCGGCGATGTCCATCTGGTACAGCGCCTGGACGGCCGCGAGCCGTGCCGCACCGCGCCGGTTCGCTTTCTTCTCCGTAAGCCCCGCCGGCTTCCTGGTGTCAGCCATGGCTCAGGCCCGCGCCAAGCGGCGCTTGATGCGGAGCATCGCGATCGCCGCGCGCGCGGCATCGCCGCCCTTGTTGAGCTCGCTGGCGCGCGCCCGCGCCCAGGCTTGGTCCTCATTGTTGACGGTGAGAATGCCGTTGCCGAGCGGCAGCTTTCGCACCACCGCAAGATCCATTAGCGCGCGCGAGGATTCCTGCGAGACGATCTCGAAATGGATGGTATCGCCGCGGATGACGCAGCCGAGCGCGACCACCGCGTCGTAGGGCTTGCCGTTCGCCGCAGCCGCGTCGACCGCGATCGCCACTGCCGCCGGGATCTCCAGCGCACCGGGAACCGTGATGACGTCGTGCGTCAGGCCTGCCGTCTTCAGTTCGGCCACCGCGCCGTCCAGAAGCGCGTCCTGGAGATCGTCATAGAACCGCGCCTCGACAATCAGCGCACGTGCGCCGGAAATGTCGGTCTGGTCCTTCAGGGGTGCGCGCCGCGCGTCTGCCATCGTCTCAATCCGTTTACTGGGGTCGGCGCTATGTAGTCGCCGCAGGCGGGTAAGCCAAGTTTTAAACCGTCATTTCCGTCAGGCGCGCCGCATAGCGGGCCATCAAATCAACCTCGATATTGACCTCAGTGCCCGCCTTCCAGCCGCCGATCGTCGTGACATCAAGCGTATGCGGGATAATCAGCACCGAAAAGGTCACGTCCTTCACCGTATTGACCGTCAGCGAGACGCCGTCGAGCGTGATCGAGCCCTTGGTGGCGATGAAGCGCGCCAGCTCCCGCGTGGTGGAGAGTTCGAACCGTGCCATCTCGGGTAGGTCCTCGCGGCTGACGATGGTTGCGATGCCGTCGGCATGGCCGGCGACGATGTGGCCGCCGAGCTCGTCGCCGATCTTGAGCGCACGCTCGAGATTGAGCCGCGTGCCGAGCTTCCAGTGCTTCGCGGTCGTCAGCGCCAGCGTCTCGGCGGCGGCATCGACGTCGAACCAAGTTTTGCCTTCAGCGACGCCTGAGGCGACGACGGTGAGGCAGACGCCGTTGCAGGCGATCGAGGCGCCGTCGGCGATGGTGGTCCGATCGTAGCTGCAGGCGATGCGCAGCCGGTGCAGCTGGCCCTGCGCCACGGGCTTGAAGCTGACGATCTCGCCGATATCGGTGACAATGCCGGTGAACATGTTAGGCGCGCTCGTAGATGGTGAGAGTATCGTGACCGAATGTCTCGCTAGCATGAACCTTGTAGGCCTGCGACTGCGTGATTTTCGACAGGGGCAATGCATCGAGCGCATCGACCCCGTCCGCGCCAACCTCTTCCGCTCCGCGGAACAGCCAGATCTCGTCGACGAGGTTGGCGGACACGAACGATGCCGCAACGCGGCTGCCGCCCTCGACCATCAGCCGCGTGATGCCCTTCTCGGCGAGCGCATGCAGAACGGCCGGAAGGTCGAGCCCGGCTCCTCTACCCGGCGGTACGCGGATCACCCGCGTGCCGGCAGCGCCTAGGCGTGTCGCCGCGGCGGCTTCGGCGAGTTCGGAGCTGACGACCCAGAGCGGCGTCTCGCGCGCGGAATGAACAAGCTGGCCCGCGGCCGGAATGCGCAAATTCCGGTCGAGCACGACACGCACGGGAGAACGCGCTTCCATGCCCGGCAGGCGGCAATTGAGCTGCGGATCGTCCGCCAGCACCGTGCCGATGCCGACCAGGATGGCATCGCACGAGGCGCGCAACAGATGCACGCGGTTGCGCACAGCTTCGCCCGTAATCGCGATCGGCTTGCCGCCGGCAGCGCCGATCTTGCCGTCAGGTGAAACCGCGAGCTTCAGGATCACATGGGGACGCTTGTCGCGGATGCGGCGGAAATGACCGGCGTGGTCGAACGCGGCCTCCGCGGCGCACGGGCCGACATCCACGGTGATGCCGGCCGCGCGCAGGCGCGCATGGCCCTGCCCCGCCACTTCCGGATTGGGATCCTCGATCGCAGCCACCACGCGTTTGATGCCGGCTGCGATCACCGCGTCGGCGCAAGGCGGCGACTTGCCGAAATGCGAGCATGGCTCGAGCGTGACGTAGAGCGTGGCGCCGCGCGCCCCCTCGCCGGCCCGTCGTAACGCCTCAGGCTCGGCATGTGGCCGTCCGCCGGGCTGCGTCCAGCCACGGCCGACGATAACACCGTCCCTGACGATCACGGCGCCGACGGCTGGATTGGGCCAGGTCCGCCCCTGCCCGCGCCGGCCCAACGACAGCGCAAGCTGCATGAAGCGGCGATCGGCGTCCTTGGTCTCGCGGATCTTCTCGGCGAACTGATCCTCCAGGATACGGAAGATCATTTGCGGATCGCGGCGAGCCGCGCTTCCTCCTCGCCGGAGAGCTCGCCGAGCACGTCGGCGAAATCCTTGGCCTCGCGGAAATTGCGGTAGACGGAGGCGAAGCGCACATAGGCGACGTCGTCGAGCGTACGCAGATGCTCCATCACGGTCTCGCCGATCACCTCGGAGGAGATTTCGGCCTCGCCGCCGGTCTCGAGCTCGCGCACGATGGTGGAGACCATCTTCTCCACCCGCTCCGGCTCGACCTGCCGCTTGCGCAAGCTGATCGACACCGAACGCATCAGCTTGTCGCGGTCGAACGGCACGCGGCGGCCGTTGCGCTTGATCACCGTGAGCTCGCGCAGCTGCACGCGCTCGAAGGTGGTGAAGCGAAAATTGCAGGGGACGCACACGCGCCGCCTGCGGATGACGGAGGAATCCTCGGTCGGACGCGAGTCCTTTACCTGCGTATCGAGACTGTTGCAGTTCGGGCAGCGCATCCGTGTACCTTGACCAGTTTACTTGGACCTTATTGATAGATCGGGAACCGGTCGGTGAGCGCCTTGACCCGTTCCTTGATCGCGGCCTCGACCAGCGGCGCCTTGCCGTCGTCGGACTGCGCAATCGCGTTGAGGACCTCGGCGATCATGCCGCCAACCTGCTGGAATTCGGCGACGCCGAAGCCGCGGGTCGTCGCCGCGGGCGTGCCGAGACGCAGGCCCGAGGTGACGAACGGCTTTTCGGGGTCGAACGGAATCCCGTTCTTGTTGCAGGTGATGGCGGCGCGGACCAGCGCCTTCTCCGAGACGTTGCCCTTCAGGCCCTTCGGCCTGAGGTCAACCAGCATCAGATGGTTATCGGTGCCGCCGGAGACAATATCGAAGCCATGGCTCTTCAGCGTCTCGGCCAGCGCCTTGGCGTTCTCGACGACGTTCTTCGCGTAGACCTTGAAGTCCGGACGCAGCGCCTCGCCGAAGGCAACCGCCTTGGCCGCGATCACATGCATCAGCGGGCCGCCCTGCAGGCCGGGGAAGATCGCCGAGTTGAGCTTCTTGGCGAGCACCTCGTCATTGCTGAGGATCAGGCCGCCGCGCGGACCGCGCAGCGACTTGTGCGTCGTGGTTGTGGTGACGTGGGCATGCGGCACGGGCGAGGCATGCACGCCGCCGGCAACGAGGCCAGCGAAGTGCGCCATGTCGACCAGCAGATAAGCGCCGACCGAATCCGCGATCTCGCGGAAACGCTTGAAGTCCCAGGCGCGCGAATAGGCCGAGCCGCCGGCGACGATCAGCTTCGGCTTGACCTCTTCGGCCTGCCTGGCGACCGCGTCCATGTCGATGATCTGGTCCTCGCGGCGCACGGTGTAGTGCGCGGCCTTGAACCACTTGCCGCTCATGTTGACGGGCGAGCCGTGGGTGAGATGGCCGCCGGCCGCGAGGTCGAGGCCCATGAAGGTGTCGCCGGGCTGGAGCAGCGCCAGGAACACCGCCTGGTTCATCTGGCTGCCGGAGTTCGGCTGCACGTTGGCGAAGTTGGCGCCGAACAGCTTCTTGGCGCGATCG
The DNA here is from genome assembly GCF_040546905.1 of Bradyrhizobium sp. S3.3.6. Taxonomy (NCBI): domain Bacteria; kingdom Pseudomonadati; phylum Pseudomonadota; class Alphaproteobacteria; order Hyphomicrobiales; family Nitrobacteraceae; genus Bradyrhizobium; species Bradyrhizobium sp. S3.3.6. The sequence goes on from NZ_JBEPOT010000019.1 coordinate 64,924, forward strand.
ATCGCGAGGTTCTCGGCGACGTCAACCCACTCACAACCGCCGTAGTAGCGCGCGCCCGGATAACCCTCTGCGTACTTGTTGGTCATCACCGAGCCCTGCGCTTCCAGCACGGCCCGGCTGACGATGTTCTCGGAGGCGATCAGCTCGACTTCATGGCGCTGCCGGCCGAGCTCGCCCTTGATGGCGGCGGCGATTTCCGGGTCGGCCTGCTCAAGCGAGGCGGTGAAAAACGAATCGGGCGCGGAGGCGGTTTTGGCGAAGGTCATCTTGCGAATATCTCCACCGCCGCAGCCTTTTGGCGGGCTGCGGGCGGGTCTGGTGTGGTGATCGGAAGCGGCGAGCGCGATCTACCACATCGCCCGCCCCCGGCCAAGTAGTTGCGGGTCGGGCCTGACATTTATGCAAGATATGGTGGGGATCGAAGGATTTGGAGCGTGGACGGCTCTCCGGAACCGCACCGATCCGATCACCCCAGAAGAGTCCGATTCGGACCCAAAATGGCGCCCTGGCGCCCGCCAGATTTCCCCCTACAGCCCGGTATACCCCGCCTTCACGGGGTCCACGCTGCCGTCGAGCTGGCGCAGATAGGTCAGGCCGCACACCGTCAACCTGTGGGGGTCCGTCTCGCCGGCTTCCATCAAGGTGTTGAGGTAGTTGGTCACCTTGGCCCGCGCCTCTGCGCTCGCCGCGGACGTGCGGTTGGCGAGCAGGTCGTAGGTCTGCATGATGCGGTCGATGGCGGCTTCCATGGCACCCCTCTGGTTCGCTGGGATTTCGGGAGTTTTGATCAGGCGGCTCGGGCGCCGGACTGCGCCTCGAACCTGACAATGGCCTTGTTGGCCAGCCTGATCTTGTTGAATTCGCCCTGCTGGAGCAGCTTGATGATGATCTCGAGCAGGCGCTCATTGGTGACGAGCGTGTCGGGGATCGCACCGGAGCGGCGAAGGTAATTCGCGGCGATCGCGTAGGAATCGCTCACGAGCTCGACGTTCGTAGCCTGCAACCCGCGTTCGACCAGCATCGCATCCTCCGATCCGGAGAAATAACCGGAAGGCAGGGAACTGGTTCCGCCTGACTGTCGATTTTTTCGCAACCGCGAGACGACAAAACGCGCCGGTCCGGGCAGAAGCCGGGCCAGCGCGCTTGGGGGAAGTCCAGGCACGTTCGGTAGACGCTTTCGGGAAGGCTTGCCGGTCTTGTTATGGGCCGGCTTGGCCAAATCCCTTCGAAAGCTCAGAGCCGATACAGGATCTGGTCGGTCCAGAACCGCTCGAGGCGGTGCAGCGACTTGTTGAGGGTCGAGAACTCCTCGCCCGAGATGCCGCCGACCTGTTCAACGGTCTTGACATGCTTCTGGTAGAGTGAGTCGACGATGCGGCGGATTTCCTGGCCCTGCGGCGTCAGGCGGATGCGCACCGAGCGGCGATCGACGCGCGAGCGCTGATGGTCGAGGAAGCCGAGCTCGACGAGCTTCTTCAGATTGTAGGAGACGTTGGAGCCGAGATAGTAACCGCGCGTGCGCAGTTCGCCCGCGGTCAGCTCCTTGTCGCCGATGTTATAGAGCAGGAGCGCCTGCACGGAATTGATGTCGGCGCGGCCACGACGATCGAACTCGTCCTTGATCACGTCGAGGAGACGGCGATGCAACCGCTCCACCAGAGTCAATGCTTCCAGATAGAGCGACTGCACCGAACCCTGCGGGCCCGAAACGCGCTCTGCAGTATCTGCCGCAGTTGCGACGGCTTTCATCATGACACTTCCCCTGTTGTCGTTTTTATCGACACTCATTCGACGAAACTTGTGTCCCGTCTGATAGGTGCAACTTAAGGGGAGGCGTTTGAAGATCGGCTTAAATAAGAGAATAAAGAGATCATGAATTTAAGACAGTGAATTGCGGATTAAGCCTGTACCACAAGGGCTTTTCGCAACCCTCTGTTGACCGTCGCAAGGTCCTGTTCACCCTCCGTCCGCACGTTCTGTCGCATTCCAGAACAGCCCCGCCCCGTTTCGAAACGCACGCTTAGGAGCTGTGGCGGATATCGCGAGGTCAATGAAAAGTTACCTCGAATTTTACGCAAGGAGTGGTCAACCAAGTAGCGACAACTTCGCTCGTATCCCGGACGAGCGCAGCGAAGATCCGGGACCAAGAAGCCGGAGCAGAGGTTGTGGAGACATGGGCCCCGGCTCTGCAACGCATCACGCCGCACGTGCGGCGCGCTGCGTCGCGTCCGGGGCACGAGAGTTTGCCTGCTATGGCGGCCGCTCGCGCGCGGCCATCCAGGCGAGCGCGAGATAGGCGGCGAGCATGAAGGCCTCGACGCCGACCACGACCAGGCTGCCGCCATAGATGCCGGGGAACATCAGCTCGATCACCGCCATCGAGACCACGGTCGTGAGCCACACCACCGCGCCCCAGGGCGTGGCGAGCCAGAGGCCGACGGCGGCGACGAGCTCGATCACGGCGAAGTAGATGGTCGAGGCCTGCCAGGCCATCGACTGGTTCTCGAACGCCTCGTCCTCGCCGCCGACGAAACCCGTCACCTGCGCCCAGTGATAGAGGCCCTTCAGGATCGACAGCAGCGCCATCACCCGTAGGAACAGCACCAGCCGGCGCGTCCAGACATTGTCGTCGGACTCGGGCCGCTCCGACGAGATCGCCGCCACCGACATCGCGCTGTCGCGGGCGCTGTCTCTGACGGCGTCCCTGGCATTGGCGCTGTCGCGGGCCGCATCGCGGGTGGAGATCTCGGACATGGCCCCCTTCTGGCTGTTTCGCCCCGCAAAATCAATCGGCAGCGCGGCTCCGTCCAATTCTGCCTTGCGGAAAGCCAAGGCGCGGTGACGGGAACCATGCGAGCTGGTATAAGAATAATTCCAGCCGGAGGAAGAGTGATGGCGATCAAATACGGACGTCCGATCGAGCTGCGCGAGATCGCGCGCGGGACTGGTGCAGTGGTGCCCCATGCCCTCGATCTGACCGTCCGCCCGCGCCGCAACCGCAAGGCCGAATGGGCCCGGCGCATGGTGCGCGAGAACGTGCTCACCACCGACGACCTGATCTGGCCGCTGTTTTTGATCGACGGCAACAACAAGCGCGAGCAGATTGCCTCGATGCCCGGCGTCGAGCGTCTCAGCGTCGATCAGGCCGTGCGCGAGGCCGAGCGCGCCATGAAGCTGACGATCCCTTGCCTTGCACTATTTCCCTACACCGACCCGTCCTTGCGCGACGAGGAAGGCTCGGAAGCGACCAACCCGAACAATCTGGTCTGCCAGGCGGTACGCGCGATCAAGAAGGAGTTTCCCGATCTCGGCATCCTCTGCGATGTCGCGCTCGATCCCTTCACCAGCCACGGCCATGACGGCCTGATCGCCGACGGCAAGATTTTGAACGACGAGACGGTCGCGGTGCTGGTGCGTCAGGCGCTGGTGCAGGCCGAAGCCGGCTGCGACATCATTGCCCCCTCGGACATGATGGACGGCCGCGTCGCGGCGATCCGCGAGGCACTCGACCGCGCCGGTCTGCTCGACGTGCAGATCATGGCCTATGCGGCCAAATACGCCTCCGCCTTCTACGGCCCGTTCCGCGACGCGATCGGCTCGGCCAAGACGCTGACCGGCGACAAGCGCACCTACCAGATGGACAGCGCCAACACCGACGAAGCGCTGCGCGAGGTCGAGCTCGACATCTCGGAAGGCGCCGACATGGTGATGGTGAAGCCGGGCATGCCCTATCTGGACGTGCTCCGCCGCGTGAAGGACACGTTTGCGATGCCGACCTTCGCCTACCAAGTCTCCGGCGAATACGCGATGATCGCAGCCGCCGCCAACAATGGCTGGCTCGATGGCGACCGCGCGATGATGGAGAGCCTCTTGGCCTTCAAGCGCGCCGGCGCGGACGGCGTGCTCAGCTATTTTGCGCCGAAGGCGGCAGAGAAGCTGCGGAGCCAAGGATAACCTCTCGTAGCCGGTGGGCGTATCTCCCGCGTCGTCGTGGCGCCTCCCCCGCCCCCGAATCGCCGGAATATTTCGGCTTGTTAACCTCTGCGCACCCTTGGCAGGGGAATAGCCTGTTCCCATGTCCTGCCACGGGAGTTTTCCCTGGGAGGACGGACGATGTCTTATGATTCGGGTGGTGCAGGCGCCTGGCGCAGTGATGGCGCGGCTCATGCCTACGATCCCTATCTGCATCCGGAACTGTTCCGCGGTGTCGCGACGCGGCGGGTGTTCGCGTTCCTGATCGACATGGTCGTGATCTCCGTTCCGGTCATCCTCGGCTACATCTTCATCGCGGTGTTCGGCGTGGTCACGCTCGGTCTCGGCTGGGCGCTGTTCTGGCTGGCCTGGCCCGCCTCCGTGGTCTGGGCCATCGTCTATTATGGCGCCTGCATTGGCGGTCCCTCCTCCGCGACGATCGGGATGCGGATCATGGACCTTGAATTGCGCACCTGGTACGGCGCGCCCGGCTACTTTGTCCTCGGCGCCACCCATGCCGTGCTGTTCTGGGTGACGGTGTCGTTCCTGTCGCCGTTCGTCGTGCTGGTCGGCCTGTTCAACGGCCGCCGGCGCCTGCTGCACGATTTCGTGCTGGGAACGGTCGTGATCAACAACTCGGTCCGCGCACCGGTGCCGCAAGCGGCCAGGACGTACTGATCAAGGACCTATCAACCAAGTCCGCTTAAGCTGGCTGACCTGACCTGCCAAGCGGACCGATTGACCCGGAGCTTTCGTAGCGCGATGCTGACATTCACTTCGGAGGCCCACGACGTCCCTTGACCCAGCACTCGCGCGACACCCCACAATTTTACCTCACGGCGCCGTCCCCCTGCCCGTATCTGCCGGGCCGCCATGAGCGCAAGGTGTTTACGCACCTCGTGGGTGAGCGCGCCGGCGACCTCAACGACCTCCTGACCCATGGCGGGTTCCGCCGCAGCCAGTCGATCGCTTACCGGCCGGCTTGTGACCAGTGCCGGGCCTGCGTGTCGGTCCGCGTCATCGCCAACGAGTTCCGCCCTTCCCGCAACTTCCGCAAGGTGATGGCACGCAACGCCGACATCATCGGCGAGCAGCGCAGCGCAGTCCCGACCTCCGAGCAATATTCGGTGTTCCGCGCCTATCTCGATGCCCGCCACCGCCATGGCGGCATGGCCGACATGACCGTGCTCGACTACGCCATGATGGTCGAGGACAGCCATGTCGAGACCCGGATCATCGAGTACCGCAAGCGCGGTCCCGACAGCGGCATCACCGGCCGTGGCGAGGAGTTGATCGCGGTCGCGCTCACCGACGTGCTCAGCGACGGCCTGTCGATGGTCTATTCGTTCTTCGAGCCGAGCCAGGTCAGCCGCTCGATGGGCACCTTCATGATCCTCGACCACATCGCACGCGCCCGCCGGCAAGGCCTTCCTTACGTCTATCTCGGCTACTGGATCGAGGGCTCCAAGAAGATGGACTACAAGGCCCGCTTCCTGCCGCAGCAGCGCCTCGCGCCCTCAGGCTGGCTGCGCATCGACGCGCATGGCGATGCGGCGTCCGAGCCGCAGGATTGAGGGACGGTGGGTCGACGTCGCGCGGCGAGCAGAAACACGCGCGTGCCATCCGCACTCTCCATCCTGGTCGCACTCCCCGCCCTAATCATGACATCGAGCATCGGCGCCCATGCCTGCGATCCCGGCTACAAAGACCATTATGGTCGTTGCGTCGAGGCCAAACCTCCACCAGCCAAGCTTCTGAAGTTCCTCAACGGCTACGGACAACAGGTCAATAAGGTTGGCGAGATCGCCGATCTCTTTGCCCCGGATACTCGTTTATTCGACACGACTGAACCTGGGCGCAAGATCATCCATTCGTGGACACGCCCCAATGCAGACGTCGAGTCCGATGTTAGAATCGAGAAGGTCCTGCCCGATTTCTATTATGTCACCATGAGCGTATACGACGGTCCGATCTCATGCGGCCGTGATGAAAACAGATCGAAGGGACCGAAGGCAACGCTGCAGGGTTACGTGCCGAAAGCCAATCCGCAGGATGTGCCATCTCTCTGGAAGTTCAGGCACATGTCTGGACTGTGTTAGTCGGCAATGAAAAGAGGTTACGCAACAAGCAAGTCGCCAGCGCAGGCGACGCATGGTTGCCAGTATTGGCCTTGACATCCTGTACGTTAGATATACATATATCGTCACGTATATCTAACGGAGGGCAAGTCATATGCAAGTCGCCAAATGGGGAAATAGCCTTGCAGTCCGCCTTCCCGCCACGGTCGTCGAAGCGCTTCGGCTGAAGGAAGGCGATGAGATCGAAATTCACGTTGCTGGGGAGCGGGAGTTCAGTGTTGCGCGCAAGCCAGACCGTGCCGAGCTGCTAAAGCGTCTTCGTGCCCTTCGGGGCAGCCTTCCTGCCGACTTCAAGTTCGACAGAGAAGAAGCGAATGCCCGCTAGCTTCTTCGACACCAACGTCCTCGCCTATCTCGTGTCAGGCGACGCGACGAAGGCTGATCGCGCCGAGCAAGCTCTTTCGGGCGGCGGCGTGATCAGCGTGCAGGTCCTCAACGAACTTGCCAACGTAGCGCGCCGGAAAATGCAATTGTCGTGGCGAGAGACGCACACTTTCCTGGACTCGTTGCGTGGTCTACTGACGATCCACCCCGTCACGTTGGATATTCATGACACCGGCCTGAGCCTCGCTGAACGTTATGGAATGGCGACCTACGACGCGATGATCGCAGCCTCGGCGCTTCACGCGGGATGCCAGACATTGCTGTCCGAAGACTTCCAACATGGGATGGTGTTGAAGGAAGGCCTTCGCATCACCAATCCGTTCCTGTGATCTACCGCTAAGCCGAACGGTCCCCGTAGCGACATCACCCGAACAGCGTATCTACCAGCAGCTTCACGTTCAGAACCACGATCACGCCCGCGACGATCCACGCGATCGCGGCGACGGAGACCGGAATGGCGAACTGTCCCATCTTGCGGCGGTCGGAGACGAAGCGCACCAGCGGGATGACCGCGAAGGGCAGCTGCATAGACAGCACGACCTGGCTGAACACCAGCAAATCCGCGGTGCCGCGCTCGCCGTAGATCGCGGTGACGATGATCACCGGAACGATCGCAATGCCGCGCGTCACAAGGCGGCGCGCCCAGCTCGGCAGGCGCAAATCGAGAAAGCCTTCCATCACGATCTGGCCGGCCAGCGTCGCCGTCACGGTCGAGTTGAGGCCTGACGCCAGCAGCGCCACCGCGAACAATGTCGAGGCGATGCCGAGACCGAGCAGCGGCGACAGCAGCTCAAAGGCCTGACCGATCTCGGCGACGTCGGAATGGCCGCTCGTGTGGAAGGTCGCGGCAGCGACCACGAGAATCGCGGCATTGATGAACAACGCCAGCATCAGGGCGATGGTCGAGTCCGTCGTCGCCCATTTGATCGCCTCGCGGCGCCCTTCGTCGTTGCGCTCGTAGGCGCGCGTCTGCACGATCGAGGAGTGCAGATAAAGATTATGCGGCATCACCGTTGCGCCGATGATGCCGATCGCGATGTAAAGCATCTCGGGGTTGGTGAAGATCTCGGTCTTCGGCACAAATCCCCTCAACATCTCGGCAACCGGCGGCGCTGCCGCGGCAAGCTGGACCGTGAAGCAGACTGCGATCACGACGAGCAGCGCGATGACGAAGGCTTCGAGGAAACGGAAGCCACGATTCATCAGGATGAGAAGCAGGAAGGCGTCCAGCGCAGCGATCAGCGCGCCGCCGACCAGGGGAATGCCGAACAGGAGCTTGAGCGCAATCGCGGTGCCGATCACCTCGGCGAGATCGCAGGCGATGATCGCTGCTTCGCACGCGAGCCAGAGCATGAAGTTCGTGGCGGGCGAATAGGTCGCGCGGCAGGCCTGCGCGAGGTCGCGGTCGGTAACGATGCCGAGCCGTGCCGCCAGCGATTGCAGCAGGATCGCCATCAAGTTCGAGAGCAGGATGACCGAGAGCAGCGTGTAGCCGAACTTCGATCCACCGGCGAGATCGGTCGCCCAGTTGCCGGGGTCCATGTAGCCGACCGAGACCATGTAGCCCGGGCCGACGAAGGCCAGCAGCCGCCGCCACCATGCCCCCGCTGCGGGGATGGCCACCGTGGCGTTCACCTCGGCCAGGCTCTTTGTGGTCGGCGCGTCGGCGCGCCAGCCGGCTTGGGTCAGTTCCTGGGTCAGATCGGGCGATCGGGCATCCATGCTGGCAGAATACCGATGTCGCCCGTTATTGCAACTCATTTGCAACTGCATCTAGCGGCGTTGGTTCCCGTTGTGCCCATCCCTGTCGGGAAGCGGGTGGGTTTGGCCGTCGCAACAGGCGCCTATTGGCGGCTACTCGACTTTGCAGGAAGTGCGCCATGTCAAATCCGCCTCGCCTCCCAAAAACCTTCAACCGTCTCGCCTGGTCCAACCTCTCGGCACAGTCGGCCGAGCAGATCGCGCTGGCCGCGGCCCCGATCGTCGCCGTGCTGACGCTGGGCGTGGCGGAGGGCCAGACCGGCCTGCTCCAGACCGCCCTCACCCTACCCTTCGTCCTATTCGCCATTCCGGCCGGCCTGCTTGCCGATCGCATCTCCCGCCGCTCGCTGATGGCGGGCGCCGAGGCGCTGCGGGCGGTGGCGCTGGCAACGATCGTGCTGCTGCTCGCGCTCGGCGCGCTCAACCTGCCGCTGCTGGCGTTGCTCGGCTTTGCCGCCGTGTGCGGCACCGTGGTCTACAGCGTGGCCGCGCCGGCCCTGGTGCCCTCGCTGGTGAGTTCGGAGCTGCTGCCGGCTGCGAATGCCCGCATCGAGCTTGCCCGCACCGTCGCCTTCGCGAGCGGCCCTGCGGTCGGCGGAGCGCTAGTGGGCTGGCTCGGCGCAAGCCCCGCCTTCGGCTTCGCCGCGGCGCTTTCGGCCATTGCCGTGGTGCTGCTCTCCGGCATCTACGAGCCCGCACGTGCGCCCTCGCCGCGACGCCATCCGCTCCAGGACATCCGCGAGGGCGCGGCCTTCGTGTTTCACCATCCGCTGCTGCGGCCGGTGTTCGTCACGCAATTCATCTTCAACACCGGCTGGTTCCTGCAGATCGCGGTGTTCGTGCCCTACGCGGTGCGCCATCTCGGCCTGACCGCCGCCGGCGTCGGCGCCGTGCTGGCGATGTACGGCGTCGGGATGGTGATCGGCGCGCTGTTTGCGACACGCGTGATGAAGCGCATCGCCTTCGGCACCGTGGTCGGCCTCGGCCCGGTCACCGGCTTCGTCGCAGCTGTCGTGATGGCGCTGACGGTGCTGGTGCCCTCACCGTGGCTCGCGGGTCTCAGCTTCTTCCTGCTCGGCGTCGGGCCGATCCTGTGGGTGATCTCGACCACGACCTTGCGCCAGTCGGTGACGCCGCCGCGCCTGCTCGGGCGCGTGTCCGCGATCAACATCATGAGCTACGGCGCCCGCCCGCTCGGCTCGGCGCTCGGCGCCATCGTCGGCGGCCTTTACAGCGCGGAAGCGTGCCTCTACCTCGCCGCAGCCGTGTTCGCCGTGCAGGCGCTCATCATTTGGCTCTCGCCTGCGGTAGCGCTGGATCGGCAGCCGGCCATGGTGGGGGACGAAGTGACTGCGCGGTGCTAATTCGCCAGATACCGCTCGTAGCTCCCGGTCACCGGCTCGCTCGCGTCGACCTCGGGATCGAGCGTGTAGAGATCCTGCGCGCGGCCGATGCCGCGGAGCGCGTAGCGACCGGTGGAGACGAGGTAGCGGCGGCCGGCGGCGTCGAGGCCCTTGTAGAACTCTGCCGAGGCCAGCAGTTCGCGGTCGACCGAGCGGCTCATCGAGGCGATGCGGCTGACCTCGTTGACGGTCGGTCCCACCACGGTGAAATCAAGCCGGTCCTCGCTGCCGATATTGCCGTAGAAGACTTCCCCGACATGCAGGCCGATATAGGCCGACGTCGTCGGACGGCCATCGGCCGCCCGGCGTTCATTCAACGCCCCGACATTGTTGCGGAACAAATGCTCGGCGCGTAGCGCGGCGCGGCGGGCGTGAGCCATGTCCTCACCGGTGAACATCGCGAGCACACCGTCCCCGATCAGCTTCAGCACGTCCCCGCCGGCCTCGTGGATCGCGTCAATCACGGCCTGGGCATAATCGTTGAGGAACGGGATGATCTCGTCCGGCCCAACGCTCTCGCTGATCCCGGTCGAGCCGCGCAGATCCGAATACCAGAGCACGGCATTGATGCGCTCGGTGACGCCGCGCGAAATGCGCCCGCGCAGGACCTGCTCCGACGCATCGCGTCCGAGATAGACGCGCCCCAGCGTCCGCACAATGTCGACCTGCTGCGCCGACTTGATCGCGAGTCCGAGCACCGGCACGAGATCGCGCAGCGCGGCGAGTTCGGCTTCCGTGAAGCCATCGTCGCGTCGCGTGGTCCAGGAGGAGTAGAGGCAGTCCATCTGCCCGAGCGCTCCGGTCTCGCCGAAGCGGTGCACGAAAGCCAGGAAATGGCGGTGACCCGTTTCGGCGAGGTCGCCGATCTGCGAGAAATCGAGCGAGGGCGCGTCGGCGAGGTCGATCACCATCTCGTCGTGGCCATGCTCGAGCAAATGATAAAACACCGAGCGGCGCCAGTTCTTGGCCGCGTCACCCTCGGCGGTCGAGCCGTATTCGACCACGTCGCTCTCGTTGGTCGGCGTATCGCTCCAGCGGAAGGCGCGGCCCTCGTAAATCGGATGCAGCGTGTCGATGACGACGAGCCCGCGCGAGAGTTCCAGCCCTTCGGCTCGGCAGCGCTCGCAGAAGCCGCGCAAGAGTTCGGGTTCGGGCAGGCCGGTGAGCCCCTGGCCGGCCAGCCAGTTCATCAGCGCAAGGCGCGAGGTCAATTGCATGCGCCATTATGGCGTGCCTTCGTGACGAGCGGAAGGCCGCGCCCAACCAAGGCTCCCGCCCGCAGCAGGTCGAATATGTCGTGGACGCTGTTGACGCGCCCGCGCCTCGGGCTGCAAATGCAAATGATGACACCGACGACCAGACATACGGCGACATGAGCGGGCGCCAGCTTCCAATCATCCTGGCGCTCGGCACGACTCAGACCCTGGCCTGGGCCTCCAGCTATTATTTGCCGGCCCTGCTCGCCGATCCGATGGCGCACGATCTCGGCATCTCCACCAACTGGATCTTTGGCGCGTTCTCGGCTTCGCTGGTGATCTCCGCGATGCTGGGGCCGCGGATCGGGCGGCAGATCGATCTCTTCGGCGGGCGGCAGGTGCTGTCGGTCTCGAACCTGACCATTGCCGCCGGCCTCGTGCTCCTTGGATTGTCGCAATCCGTTCCGGTGATGGCGTTCGCCTGGCTCGTGCTCGGCATCGGCATGGCGATGGGGCTCTATGATGCCGCTTTCGCCGCGCTCGGCCGCATCTATGGCACCGAAGCCCGCAGGCCCATCACCGGCATCACGCTGATGGCGGGCTTTGCCTCGACCGTCGGCTGGCCCCTCACTGCCTGGGGGCTCGCCCATATCGGCTGGCGCGACACGTGCTTCGCCTGGGCTGCCGCCAACATCCTGATCGGCCTGCCGCTCAATTTCTTCATGCTTCCGGCGATCAAGGGCGCCAAGCAGGCGGCTTCGACGGCGGAAAAACCGCATCTTCCGCTCGACCGCACCATGATCCTGCTGGCCTTCGTCTTCGCCGCGGTCTGGACCGTCACCGGCGCGATGGCCGTGCATTTTCCGCGCATCCTGGAGACCATGGGCGCGACCCATGTCGAGGCGATCGCGGCCGGCGCGCTGATCGGCCCGGCGCAAGTGGTCGCGCGCCTGCTCGAAGCAGGCTTTCTCAGTCGCTTTCATCCGCTGTGGTCGACGCGGCTCGCCTGCCTCACCCATCCGATCGGAGCTGCCGTCGTCGCCATCTTTGGAGCTCCTGCGGCCAGCGCGTTTGCGCTGTTCCACGGCTCCGGCAACGGCATCCTCACCATCGCGCGCGGCACGCTGCCACTGTCGATCTTCGGCCCGAAGGATTTTGGCTACCGCCTCGGCATCATCGGCGCGCCGGCGCGAATGGCGCAGGCGGTGGCGCCGCTGGCCTTCGGGCTGCTCATCGATGTCATGGGCGCCAAGGTGCTGATGGTCTCGTCCGCGCTCAGCCTGTCAGCGCTGGCTGCGCTGTTCCTGATCCGCGCGGCGCCGCGGCCGGATTGACCGAGCCTGCGCTTTCGCGCACAAGCGCACCATGACCGACGACAAAAGCCCGCCCCGCACGTTCAAAGGCCTCCTGCGCTGGGCCATCACGCCTCCGCAGGCCTGGGGCGTCTATCTCCTCGCCATCATCCTGGTCTGGCTCGTCTCCTTCTACGCCGGCACGCTAAAGCCGAAGAAGACGCCGGACACGAGCCCGCCGACGGTCACTGCGCCAAAAAGCTAAGCCGGAGAGCTAGGCCGGTTCGGCTGGGTGGTCGCGATCCAGATGCCGGCGAATACGGCGACCAGCCCGATCAGGAGATTCGGCGTGATAGGCTCGCCGATCAGTAGTGCCGCCAGCAAGGTCGCCGCGATCGGATTGACCGTCATGGTGTTGGCAACGCGTGTTGGCGTCGCGCGCGCCAGCGCTATGACCCAGAGGATGAAGGCGAGCGCGCCGCCGCCTGCGCCGAGATAGATTCCGGCGATCCATTGCGCCGTCGTGAAATGGTCGAGCGCGGCAAAGCTGCCCTTCGCAAGGCCCACGATCACCAGCACCGCAGCGCCCGCGCCCATGCTGACCGTCAGAAAGCCGAGCGCACTCGAGCGCTGCATGAGCGGTCGCGCCAGCACGTTGTAGAAGGCCATGCAGAACACCGCGCCGGTCATGATCAGCTCGCCGCGCCAGGCGCCCGGCGGGCTCTGCGCCAGGCCAGCCGCCAATGCCGCGGCAACGCCGAGCACGGCAATGCCGACGCCGCCGATCTTGCGCGCCGTCAGCCGTTCCACGCCAAGGATCGCACCGACGACCATGGTGTGGAGCGGCAGCGTCGCCAGCGCCAGACTGGCGCGCGCGGCAGTCGTGTAAGAGACTGCAATATTGTAGAGGATGAAGAACAGGCCGAAGAAGCAGATGCCGAGCGCCATCACGGCCGGCCAGTCCGCGCGCTGCGGCCAGCGCACACGGAGCAGCAGCGCACACGGCAGCAGGCACAGAAAGCCGATCCCCCAGCGCAGGATCGCTAGCATGACCGGATCGGCGCCGACAACGAGATAGCGGGTGATCGCAGCCGCGGTGCCGCCAATGCTGCTTGACGCCAGAGCGATCGCGACCCCGAGCCCTTCCCCCACGCTTCGCCTCCCGTCCCGGAGCTTCTGGAGGCGGCTAGCACATCCCTGCTGCCACCTTGGTGGCAACAGGGTCGCCGGCGAAGCTATTCATAAAACTCCGGCGACATCTTCTGGCTGTCGCGCTGGGCCTTGTCGTGGTTGATCCAGAGCTGCCCCTTCTCCTTGTCGAGCGTGTCGGCGATCTTCTGCATCGAGGCGACCGACTGGTCCTTGCTGACATTGTTGACGGGAACGCGCCGGGCCTCCCAATTGCTCTTGAAGTGGACTGCGTCGCCGGAAAGCACGACCGCCCCGGTCTTCGGCAATTTCACCAGCAGCGACTGGTGCCCCGGCGTGTGACCGGGCGTCGAAAGGATGGTGATGCTGCCGTCGCCGAACACGTCCTTGTCGCCCACGAGCAGCTCGACCGGATGCGACGGCTTGAAGCGCGGCTCGTTGTTGGCACCCGGCCAGTCATATTCGGCCTTCTGCACATAGACCGTCGCTTGCGGAAACATCTCGACATTGCCGATGTGATCGGGGTGCGTATGCGAGACGCCCATCGCCTTGATGTCGGTGGGCTTGACGCCGATCTGCTCGAGCTGGGCTGCGAGCGTCTTCGGCCGCTTCCAGGTCACGGCCTTCGGATCGGCAGGCGCAAGCCCGTTCGGCATCGCGGCGACGGCGTCGGGGATGCCGGTGTCCCACAGGAACCAGCCCTGGCTGTGCTTGATGAGATAGCAGGTGTCGACGAAATCCATCGACTGGCCTTCGTTCACTCCGGGTGACCAGCGCCCGATGTCCCCGGCAACACCCTCACCGCAATTCATGATGTAGAGTCTCTCGACAGCCGGCTTTTGCGCGAACGCAGCCTGGGCGGACAGCGCGAATGCGGCAACGGCGAGAGCGAGCGTGATCTTGCGTGTCATCGTTGGTCCTCCCTGGCAGCGCCTACTAGCTGCGACCGAGGATCAACCCCGCCCCTGCCGCAGAATTCCGCTTCCACCCGGCCAGTATAGGCCCGAGCCACATTTCTTTCGAATGCTCAATACCAATGAAACCGGCGATTGACAGCGTGGCGCGATTTCGCTGTAATCAGCGCCATGGGGATTTGAGCGATCTCCCCACGAGGCGACATGCCCAAGTATCGCGTCCCGTTTGCTTTATGCGAGGACGCATCATGTCAAGTTTCACGACCATATCATCCGACAAGCTGGCACGCCTGATCGGCACGGCCAACGCCCCCGCTCTGATCGATGTCCGCACCGAGGAGGATTTTGCCGCTGACCGGCGGCTGATCCCCGGCTCGATCAAGCTGAGCCATGAGAATGTTGCTGAGTGGGGTGCCGCCTTCGCCGGCCGCTCCGCGATCGTGTCATGCTTTCGCGGCGAAAAGCTTGCGCAGGGCACCGCGGCCTGGCTCAGGCAACTCGGCGTCCGGGCCGAGACGCTGGAAGGCGGCTTCGAGGGCTGGAAGGCGGCAAAGCTGCCGCTCGTCGATACCCGCAAGCTGCCGCCACGCGATGCGAAAGGCCGCACCGTCTGGGTGACGCGGGCGCGGCCCAAGGTCGACCGCATCGCCTGTCCCTGGCTGATCCGCCGCTTCGTCGATCCCAATGCGGTGTTCTTGTTTGTTGCACCATCCGAGGTGGTCGCGGTCGGCGAGCGCTTCAACGCCGCCCCCTTCGACATCGAGAACGTGTTCTGGAGCCACCGCGGCGAGCTCTGCACCTTCGATGTCATGATCGAGGAGTTCGGCATTGCCACGCCGGCGCTGCTGCGGCTCGCCACGCTGGTGCGCGGCGCCGACACCGCCCGGCCGGATCTCGCGCCGGAGGCGCCCGGCCTGCTCGCGGCATCCCTCGGGCTGTCGCGGATGTACGATGACGATCTCGACCAGCTCGAGGCCGGCATGCTGCTCTACGACGCCTTCTACCGCTGGTGCCGCGATGCGACCGGAGAAACTCACAACTGGCCGACCAACAAGGCGAAGGCGTGATGGATATCCGTAATGCCCAAGCAGGAGCTGATGCCGGTCACGGCATCAGCTTCGGCGAGGCCTTTCGCGTTTGGCTCCGCGTCGCCTGCCTAAGTTTTGGCGGGCCCGCGGGCCAGATCGCGGTGATGCATCGGATCCTGGTCGAAGAGAAGAACTGGATCTCCGAGGGCCGCTTTCTGCATGCGCTGAACTACTGCATGCTGTTGCCCGGACCGGAGGCGCAACAACTCGCGACTTATGTCGGCTGGTTGATGCACCGAACCGCGGGCGGACTAATGGCGGGCGGGCTCTTCATCCTGCCCGGCATCATCGCCATCATGGGCCTGAGCTACGTCTACGCCGCCTTCGGCAATGTCAGCTTCGTCGAGGCGCTATTCTTCGGGCTGAAGGCCGCCGTGCTCGCCATCGTCGTCGAGGCCGTGGTGCGGGTCGGCAAGCGCGCGCTGAAGAACCGCATCATGATTGCGCTGGCCGCAATCGCCTTCGTCGCCATCTTCTTCTTCGCCGTCCCCTTCCCGATCATCATCATCGCCGCCGGCGTGATCGGCTATGCCGGTGCCAAACAGGGCCGTCCCGAGTTCGCGCCGGCCGGTCACGGCAACGGCGGCAACGGCGCCTTGATCGACAGCATGCTCGGCGAAGCCGTGCCCGATCACGTCCGCCCCGACACCGGCCGCACGATCCGCGTCGGCGCGTTGTGGCTGGCGCTCTGGCTGGTGCCGGTGATCGCGCTGCTTCTGGCCCTCGGACAGGCCAGCGTGTTCAGCCAGATCGCGCTGTTTTTCTCAAAAATGGCGCTGGTCACGTTCGGCGGCGCCTATGCGGTGCTGGCCTACGTCGCCCAGCAGGCGGTCGAGCATTATCACTGGCTCAAGCCGGACGAGATGCTCGACGGCCTCGGCATGGCCGAGACCACGCCCGGCCCACTGATCATGGTGCTCCAGTTCGTTGGCTTCATGGCGGCCTACCGCGACCCAAGCGGCCTGTCGCCAATGCTTGCGGCAACGCTCGGCGGCTTGCTCGCGACATGGGTCACCTTCACGCCCTGCTTCCTCTGGATCTTCGTCGGCGCCCCCTATATCGAGCGGCTGCGCGGCAATACCGGCCTCGCCGGCGCGCTCGGCGCAATCACCGCGGCCGTCGTCGGCGTGATCCTCAACCTCTCGATCTGGTTCGCGCTGCACACGCTGTTTCGCGAGACTGTGCCGGTGCACGCATTCCCGCTGGATTTCGACAGGCCGGTGCCGACCAGCGTCGACGTGCCGGCGCTGGTGCTGTCGATCGCGGCTGCAACCGCGATCTTCCGCTTCAAGCTCGGGATGCTGACGGTGCTGGCGGGCAGCTGTGCCGCGGGTGTAGCGCTGCGGTTGGCGGGGGTGATCTAGAACCTAGAGCCCGTAGGATGAGTAAAGCGCAGCGAAACCCATCTGCAGACTTCAAGGCGCGCGGTGATGGGTTTCGCCAGTGCTCCACCCATCCTACGAGCTACGGGCTGCCGTTAACGAGCCCAGCACCTGCGTCCGTCGATTGTTGCCCGTCGGGCAAAACACCCGCGGCGGCCTGCCACCGCTTGTCAATCACAATCCACGAAAATATTCCACTTTACCGAAATTCGGATTTGTCGTACAAGCGAAACACCCTGGCCTTCGACAAGGGGCGGATCGCGATCGTCACGAACCGCGGGCTGGGCAGCGATGGACGCGACGGCGTCGGGCGCGAGCGGCATTGCAGGGCGGCTTCGGCCGTGAGCAATGATCGTCGTGCCAACGACACGACGCTGACAGCGTCTTCGCATGGCTCCGGGCGTGAGCACACGCCAGCTCCCGGAGTTCCAGCGAAGACGTGCGCGGACGAACAAGTCGTGTGGTCCTGACGCCCGGAGCCTGTGCGTCAAGTCCTGTGGTGAAGTTGCGGCCCGACCGGGCACGCGCATCAGTCATCTGCAGGGCGACGGGGGCAATAGTGCATCGCTCCCCGGGGAGAGCACGAAGGACACGTTAAAACCATCGCGCAGGGAAGGCCGGGCGATCCGGCAACACCTGTGGTCCACCCCGTGTGCATTTCTATGTCGCACGGACCTTGCGGGTGCCAGCCGGCGCCCGGCCTTCCCTGCGCCCTCGTCTCCACGAGAGCGCTTGCGAGAGACAAAACTCGGGCGAAAGGCGCCGCGGGAACGCAAAGATGTGTCTGCTGTTTGAAATGTGAATTGGAGAGCGACGGCCTCGCCGCTTGCTCCGTCGTTGCGAGCGGCGCGAAGCAATCCAAACAATAGCACCGGCAAAAAATATGGATTTTTAAGATCGGGCGCCACCAGCAG
>NZ_JBEPOT010000020.1:0-73700 GCF_040546905.1 Bradyrhizobium sp. S3.3.6
CCGGCCATCTCGCCGATCTCGTCCTTGCGGCCGAGGCCCGGCAGCACGACGTCGAAATTGCCAGAAGCAAGCTCGCGCATCGCCTTGCACATCGCGATCATCGGCCGCGAGATGCCGGTGCCGAGCAGGAAGGCGAGGACCGCGCCGAGCAGCGTGCCGCCGATGGCCAGCATCAGCACCAGTTGCTCGGTCTTCCCGATGGTCGCTTCCGATTCCGAATCCAGCCGCTGCTGTTCGGCGACCAGATCCGCCTTCATGGCAGAGGCGCCCCGAAGGATCGCGCCCGCCGAGCCGCTCATCTCGGTGACGAGCTCGTCGACCATCCTGGCGTTGGCGATCAGCTTCTCAAGCGCTTCGCGATAGGCGACAAGAATGGTCTTGGCGTCCTTCAGGCCGGCGACGATCTTGTCGTCCATGGAATAGACCGCGCCGAGCGAGTTCTCGACGAATTTCAAGCGGGCCAGCGCACTGGTCGCGATCGCCTGGTCGGACGTCAGCACGAAATTGGTCGCCGCCGCGCTTGCGGTCTGAAACTGGGCGTTGACCTGCTTGGTGCCGAACTCGATCGCCTGCGCCTCGGAATCGGAGGCATTGTTGCCGATATCGTCGAGCTTGTACTTCAGCAGATTGGCTTGGCGCGAGAGCTGGTTCTGCACCAGCAGCGTGCTGTCGCGCTTGGCCTGGAGGACCTTGGCGAAGGTGGCGGAGAAATTCGAGAACTCCTTGGCGAGCTTGTCGAGACTGTCCTGCCGCGCCGGCGTCTTGGCGCTCTTGACGGCCTGGTCGATGGCACTCCTCAGGCTGGCCTCGGCGTCGAGCGCCGCCTTGGCATCATCCTCCTTGCCGGTGACGACGAAATATTTGACGGCCGAACGGTAGCCGAGCAGCTCGCGGTCGATATTGCGGGCGAGATCGGCCTCCGAGACGCTGCTGCGATAGGACCCGACGCCGGACGAGACCCGTTCGAAGCCGAAATAGGCAAAGGCCATGCTGCCGGCGGAGATCACCAGCACCGCGGCAAAGCCGAGGATGATCTTGGCGCGGAACCGGAGGGTCGGAAATATGCTGCGCTTGGATGGCGACGCGGTACGCCCGGACATTCCCAACCCCCATTTTCTATTCAGCCATCGTCCGGAGGCGCCCCGCCCCCAAGACCCGGATGCGCAAAACTAGGGCAGAATCGATAAAGGCCGGTAAATTCGTCACGTTGGCGCAATCAAAGGCCTATCGGCCAAAGGCCGACCGGACGGACCGGGGCGATCAAAATCCTAGTTGCCAAGCCTGGGGGCCGCGGTCTCTAATTAGAAACAATCAAAATCAATCCCGGGAGGTATGTTCCGTGTCTACAGTCAAACTGACGGTGAACGGCAAGGCCGTTGCTGTCGACGTCGAGGACCGCACGCTGCTGGTCCAGCTCCTGCGCGACCATCTCAACCTCACCGGAACCCATGTCGGCTGCGACACCAGCCAGTGCGGCGCCTGCGTCGTGCACATGGACGGCAAGGCGGTGAAGTCCTGCACCATGCTGGCGGGCCAGGCCGACGGCGCCAATGTCACCACCATCGAAGGCATCGCCAAGGGCGACGAGCTGCACCCGATGCAGGCCGCCTTCCGCGACAACCACGGCCTGCAGTGCGGCTATTGCACCCCGGGCATGATCATGTCGGCGATCGACATCGTGCACCGCCATGGTGGCCAGCTCGACGAGCCCACCGTCCGGCACGAGCTCGAAGGCAATATCTGCCGCTGCACCGGTTACCACAACATCGTCAAAGCCGTGCTGGATGCAGCCGGGCGCATGAAGGTCTCGCAGGCGGCCGAGTAGAGCGGCCCGCCTCGAAAAAAGAACCACCGCTGCGGCTTTCGAGGGAAAGCGCAGTCAAGATAATTCCGGTCGGGAGGACCAGACATGGGTGTTGAAGGCATCGGCGCGCGCGTCGTGCGCAAGGAAGACAAGCGTTTCATTACCGGCAAGGGCCGGTACGTCGACGACATCAAATTGCTGGGCATGACCCATGCCCATTTCATCCGCAGCCCGCACGCACACGCCAAGGTGAAGAACATCGACTCTTCCGCCGCGCTGAAGATGCCGGGCGTGGTCGCGGTCCTCACCGGACAGGAGCTGGTCGACGACAAGGTCGGCAACCTCATCTGCGGCTGGGCCATCACCTCCAAGGACGGCAGCCCGATGAAGATGGGGGCATGGCCGGCGATGGCGCCGGAGACGGTGCGCTTCGTCGGACAGGCCGTGGCGGTCGTCATCGCCGACACGAAGAATCTGGCGCGCGACGCGGCCGAGGCCGTGGTCGTGGATTATGAAGAGCTGCCGGCCGTCGCCGACATCCAGGCCGCGATCAAGTCCGGCGCACCGCAGCTTCACCCTGAGGCTCCCGGCAACCAGGTCTATGACTGGGTGATCGGCGACGAGGGCGCGACGGATGCCGCCTTCGCCAAGGCCGCCAACGTCGTCAAGCTCGACGTCACCAACAACCGCCTCGCCCCGAACGCGATGGAGCCGCGCGCGGCGATCGCCGATTACGATGCGGCGGAAGAGCACTTCACTCTCTATACGACCTCGCAGAACCCGCACGTCGCTCGCCTCGTGCTGTCGGCGTTCTACAACATTGCCCCCGAGCACAAGCTGCGCGTGATCGCCCCCGACGTCGGCGGCGGCTTCGGCTCGAAAATCTTCATCTACCCGGAAGAGATGGTGGCGTTGTGGGCCTCGAAGAAGGTCGGCCGTCCCGTGAAATGGACCGGCGACCGCACCGAAGCCTTCCTCACCGACGCGCATGGCCGCGACCATGTCACCCATGCCGAGATGGCGCTCGACGCCAACAACAAGATCATCGGCTTGAAGGTGAAGACCTACGCCAATTTCGGCGCGTATATGTCGCTGTTCTCGTCGTCGGTGCCGACCTATCTCTACGCGACGCTGCTGTCGGGCCAGTACAACATCCCGGCGATCCATGCCGAGGTGGTCGGGGTCTACACCAACACCACGCCGGTCGATGCCTATCGCGGCGCAGGCCGCCCCGAGGCGAGCTACCTGATCGAACGTCTCATGGAGACGGCGGCGCGGCAGCTCAAGGTCGATCCGGCCCAGTTGCGCCGCACCAACTTCATCACCCAGTTCCCGCACCAGACGCCTGTGATCATGGCCTATGACACCGGCGACTTTAATGCCTCGCTCGACGCCGCGATGAAGGCGATCGACTATGCCGGCTTCGCCGCCCGCAAGGCGCAAGCCAAGTCGCAAGGCAAGCTGCGCGGCATCGGCGTCTCCTGCTACATCGAGGCCTGCGGCATTGCACCGTCGAAGGCTGTCGGCAGCCTGGGCGCCGGCGTCGGTCTCTGGGAATCGGCCGAAGTGCGCGTCAACCCGGTCGGCACCATCGAGATCCTCACGGGCTCGCATAGCCACGGACAGGGGCACGAAACCACGTTCTGCCAGCCCGTCGCAGAGCGCTTGGGTGTTCCCATCAGCCAGGTCTCGATCGTCCATGGCGACACCGACAAGGTGCAGTTCGGCATGGGCACCTACGGCTCGCGGTCGGCGGCTGTCGGTCTCACTGCGATCCTGAAGGCGATGGAGAAGATGGAATCCAAGGCCAAGAAGATCGCAGCGCATGCGCTCGAAGCGTCGGAAGCCGACATCGTCATCGAGAACGGCGAGTTCAAGGTGACCGGTACCGACAAGGCGATTGCGCTGCCGATGGTTGCGCTCGCGGCCTACACCGCACACAATCTGCCTGACGGGATGGAGCCGGGCCTGAAGGAAAGCGCCTTCTACGACCCGACCAACTTCACCTTCCCGGCCGGCGCTTACATCTGCGAGCTCGAGGTCGATCCCGGCACGGGCAAGACCTCCTTCGTCAACTTCGTCGCGGCCGACGATTTCGGCCGGCTGATCAACCCGATGATCGTCGAGGGCCAGGTCCATGGCGGCCTTGCCCAGGGCATCGGACAAGCGCTGCTCGAGCACGCCATCTACGATGCCAACGGCCAGCCGGTCACGGCCTCGTTCATGGATTATTCCATGCCGCGCGCCGACGATCTGCCCTCGTTCAATCTCTCCCACACCACGACGCTGTGCCCGGGCAATCCCCTGGGCATCAAGGGTTGCGGTGAAGCCGGCGCGATCGGCGCCTCTGCGGCCGTGATCAATGCGATCACGGATGCGATCGGCAAGAACAACCTGGAAATGCCCGCAACCCCGGACCGGGTGTGGCGCACGATCCACGCGGCTTAAGAGGGAGCATCAAAGATGTATCAGACCACTTATCATCGCGCCTCCTCGGTCGACGAGGCCGCCGCTCTCTTCGCCAAGGGCAGTGAGGCGAAATTTCTCGCAGGCGGCCAGACGCTGCTGCCGGTGATGAAGCAGCGGCTCGCCAGCCCCTCCGACGTGATCGATCTCGGCAGGATCAAGGAGCTGATCGGCATCGAGGCCTCCGGCGACACGCTGAGCGTCAAGGCCGCCACGCCGCATTACGAGGTCGCGACCAGCGATGCTGTGAAGAAAGCGATACCCGCGCTCGCCTATCTCGCCTCGCTGATCGGCGACCCCGCCGTGCGCTACCGCGGCACGATCGGTGGCTCGCTCGCCAACAACGATCCGGCCGCGGATTATCCGGCCGCGACGCTGGCACTCGGCGCAACGATCAAGACCAACAAGCGCTCGATTGCGGCGGACGACTATTTCAAGGGCCTGTTCACGACAGCCCTTGAAGACGGCGAGATTATCACCGCCGTCTCGTTCCCGGTTCCTGCGAAAGCCGGTTATGCGAAATTCCCGCATCCAGCCTCGCGCTTTGCGCTGACCGCAGTCTTCGTCGCGCAAATGAAGTCGGGCGAGATCCGCGCCGCCGCGACCGGCGCTTCGCAGAGCGGCGTGATGCGGGTGCCTGCAATCGAGGCAGCGCTGAAGGCGAACTGGTCGCCGACAGCAATCGATGGCGTGAACATTTCGGCGAGCAATCTGCTGGCCGACATTCACGGCAGTGCAGAGTACCGCGCCAACCTCATCAAAGTGATGGCGCAGCGCGCCGTAACTGCCGCTGGCTGATAGCGCCTCAACACAAATCTTCTGCGGCGCGCAGCAATGCGCGCCGCTTTTATGATGCGCCCATGCGTGAAAAGCGCTTGCCTCGCTGGCGTGAAGGCGAGAAAAGTTAATCAGCCAATTAACTCGCCCCAGAGAGGAACGTCCGGCGCGGCTGCCGACCCACCGGCATCCGCCCGCGACCCGAGGAAACAACAACGTGCTCGACAAACCAGCCCAGAACACATCCGTCCGCACCTCAGGCCCGCTCGCGGGCTTCCGCGTCGTCGAATTCGCCGGCATCGGACCCGGCCCGTTCGCCTGCATGATGCTGGCCGACATGGGCGCCGATGTCGTCACGCTCGACCGCGTCGGCGCCAAGAAGAGCCTGAAGTCGGTGGCGGGCCGCGGTCGCAAGGTGATCGAGCTCGACCTCAAGGACAAGGAGTCGATCGCACAGGTGCTCGACCTGCTCGCCAGCGCCGACGCGCTGGTCGAAGGTTTTCGTCCCGGCGTGATGGAACGGCTGGGGCTCGGCCCCGATATCGTGCTCGCGCGCAATCCCAAACTCGTCTATGGCCGCATGACCGGTTGGGGTCAGGAAGGCCCGCTTGCGAATGCCGCCGGCCACGACATCAACTACATCTCGATTACCGGTGCGCTCGCCGCGATCGGACCTGAGGAAGCGCCGGTGCCGCCGCTCAACCTGGTCGGCGATTTCGGCGGCGGGGCGCTCTATCTGGTCGTCGGCGTGCTCGCCGCACTGCTGGAAGCCTCGAGGTCCGGCAAGGGCCAGGTGGTCGACGCCGCGATGTGCGACGGCGCGGCATCGCTGATGTCGTTCTTCTTCGACATGAAAACGCTCGGCCGCTGGACCGAAGGTCGCAACCGGAACTTCCTCGACGGCGGCGCCCACTTTTACGGCGTCTATGAATGCGCCTGCGGCCATTTCGTTTCGATCGGCTCGATCGAGCCGCAGTTCTACGCGCTGCTGCGCGAGCACGCAGGCCTGCTAGATGCCGATTTCGACGCGCAGATGGATCCCAAGGCCTGGCCCGCGCTGAAGGAGAAGCTGAAGGCCGTGTTCAAGAGCAAGACGCGCGAGGACTGGTGCAGGCTCATGGAAGGCACCGACATCTGCTTCGCGCCGGTGCTAACCATGTCGGAGGCGACGCAGCATCCGCACATGGTCGCGCGAAACGTGTTCGTCGAACGCCACGGCGTGAAGCAGCCCGCACCGGCGCCGCGCTTCTCGCGCACGCCGTCCGTGGTGCGCGAGCCGGAGGGTGCGGAGATCGCGGTGGTGATGCAGGCGTGGAAAGCGGCGAAGTAACCCCCCGTCGCACGATCCTGTAGGGTGGGCAAAGGCGCTCTTGCGCCGTGCCCACCATCTCTCCACGAATCCGGTAGAGGTGGTGGGCACGCTCACGCTTTGCCCACCCTACAGCAGCGCGGCTGACGGCTTACGCCGCATCCTCCACCTTCAGCACCCCGCGCCGGATCTGATCCTCCTCGATCGACTCGAACAGGGCCTTGAAATTGCCCTCGCCAAAGCCGTCGTCGCCCTTGCGCTCGATGAACTCGAAGAAGATCGGGCCGATCGCATTGGCCGAGAAGATCTGCAGCAGCACCTTGGTCTGGCCACCGTTGACCACGCCCTCGCCGTCGATGAGAATGCCGTTCTTCTGCAAGCGTGCGACGTCCTCGCCATGCTTGGGCAGGCGCGCATCGATGCGCTCGAAATAGGTCTCGGGCGGCGCCGGCATGAACGGCAGGCCTGCTTCGCGCAGGCCTTCGATGGTGCGGTAGATGTCGCGGCAGCCGCAAGCGATGTGCTGGATGCCTTCGCCGCGATAGATTTTCAGATACTCCTCGATCTGGCCGGAGTCGCCGGCGTCCTCGTTGATCGGAATCCGGATCTTGCCGTCCGGGCTGGTCAGCGCGCGCGAGAACAGGCCCGAGGCGCGGCCCTCGATGTCGAAGAAGCGGATCTGACGGAAGTTGAACAACTTTTCATAGAAGCCGGTCCAGACATCCATACGGCCGCGATGGACGTTGTGGGTGAGGTGATCGAGATAGAACAGGCTCGCACCGACCGGCCGCGGATCGCGTGCGCCCAGCCACTCGAACTCGGCATCATAGGCCGAGCCGTTGGCACCGTAGCGGTCGACGAAATAGAGCAGGCTGCCGCCGATGCCCTTGATCGCGGGCACGTTGAGCGTCTTCTGCGCGGACGGCACATCGGCTGGCTCCGCACCGAGCGCAATCGCCCGGTCATACGCGACCTTCGCATCGACCACGCGGAACGCCATCGACGGCGCGCAGGGGCCGTGTGCGGCGACGAACTCGTAACCGTGGGTGCCGGGCTCCTCGTTGACGAGATAGTTGATGTCGCCCTGGCGATAGATCGTGATTGTCTTGGTCTTGTGCCGCGCGACGGGCGCATAGCCCATCAGCTTGAACAGGTCATGCAGTTCTTGCGGATTGGGATGCGCATATTCGACGAACTCGAAGCCGTCGGTGCCCATCGGATTGTCGGCGGTGATCGTGGCCGGCGGTGCATCGTGCGGAAACGGACCCATGCTGCTCTCCCAATCTGCTGCTGGGATGAACTATCCTTCACGGGACGCGCAATGAGCGTGCAAATTGAACGCGTTTTGGCTATCGTACGCACGATCCGTGCACAAAATGGACAAATGACGCATGATTCCGCTGGATGCCTTCGACCTCAAGATCCTGGACGCACTCCAGGATGACGGCCGCCTCACCAACCAGGAGCTTGCCGAGCAAGCCGGCCTCTCGGCTTCGCAATGCTCGCGCCGGCGAATGCGGCTGGAGGAAGAGAAGATTATCGCCGGCTATCACGCCGACCTCTCCAGCGAGGCGCTAGGCTTCGGCGTGATCGCCTTCATCCAGGTGGGACTTGCGACCCACTCGCCGGACAATTCAAAACGCTTCCGGGCGCTGGTCAACCGCATCGACGAGATCCAGGAGGCCTATTCGCTCACGGGCGACGCCGACTATGTGCTGAAAGCCGTGCTGCGCGATCTCAAGGGGCTCTCCAACCTCGTCAACGACGTGCTGATGCCGCACCAGAGCGTGGCGCATGTGCGCTCCTCGATCGTGCTGGACCGGCTGAAGGAAAGCTCCAAGCTGCCGCTGAAAGATTTGAAGGCTGGCTGAAATCGAGGGAACTACGCCATTCGCGCCGCGCGCGCGATCTGCGATGATCCCGGCCAGCTCTCGGAGATTGACCCATGGCGCTCCAGCTTCGACCGAACTGCGAATATTGCGATCGCGACCTGCCGCCTGATGCAACGGATGCGCGGATCTGCTCCTATGAATGCACGTTCTGTGCGGATTGCGTGGAGACAAAGCTCTCCAACGTCTGCCCGAACTGCGGCGGCGGCTTTGCCCCGCGCCCGATCAGGCCGACGCAGGAGTGGCGCCCGGGCGTATGCACGAGCAAGCAGGCTCCGTCCGACAAGCGGGTGCATTTGAAGTACAGCGTGGAGGACGTCGCCGCGCATTGCGCAAGGGTCAAGGACGTGGCGCCGGAGAAGCGGTGAGCTCTCTCCACGTCATTGCGAGGAGCTCGCGACAAAATTGCGAAGCAATTTTGCGCTGATGCGACGAAGCAATCCAGACTGCCGCTGCGGAGAGATTCTGGATTGCTTCGCTGCGCTCGCAATGACGGAGTTTGTCGCGATAACGGAATTCACTCCGCCGGCAGAATCGTCCCCTCGACCTCACCAAAACCCACACGATAGCCGTTGCCCTGGCACCAACCGCGCATCACCAGGCTGTCGCCGTCTTCCAGGAACGAGCGTTTGACGCCGCCGGGCAATTCCACTGGCTCGGTGCCGTTCCAGCTGATCTCCAGCAAGCTGCCGCGCTGGTTCTTCTCAGGGCCGGAAATGGTGCCGCTGCCGAGGAGATCGCCGACATTCATCGCGCAGCCAGAGGAGGCGTGATGCATCAGCTGCTGCACCGAGGACCAGTACATATACTTGAAGTTGGTCCGGCTGATGCCGGCAGGCGCATTGGCGCCGGCGCCATGCAAGGAGACGTCGAGCTCCAGATCGTAATTCTGCGGCTTTGCCTGCTTGAGATAATCGAGCGGCTCCGGCTCCTGCGTCGGCCCCTTCAGGCGGAACGGCTCCAGTGCTTCGCGCGTCACCACCCACGGGCTGATCGAGGTCGCGAACGCTTTCGCCAGGAACGGGCCGAGCGGCACATATTCCCATTGCTGGATGTCGCGCGCGCTCCAGTCGTTGAGCAGCACGAAGCCGAAGATCATCTCTTCGGCCTGTTGCTCGGTGAGCATACCGCCCATGGCTGAGGGCTGGCCGACCACGACGCCCATCTCCAGCTCGAAATCGAGCCGCTTGCACGGGCCAAAACTCGGCACTTCCGCATTCGGCGGCTTCAACTGCCCGCGCGGCCGCTTCACCTTGGTGCCCGAGACCACGACGGTGGACGCGCGGCCGTTATAGCCGATCGGCATGTGCAGCCAGTTCGGCTGCAGCGCATTATCCTTGCCGCGGAACATCACGCCGACATTGGTGGCGTGCTCTTTCGACGAATAGAAGTCGGTATAGCCGGAGACCGCGAACGGCAGATGCAGTATCACCTCGCGCATCGGCACCAGCGCCTGCTTGCGCAGCTCCTCATTGTCGCGCAGCTCCGGATGATCGTGGCGCAGCAGCTCGCTGATGCGCGCCCGCGTCCCGGTCCAGACTTTTGGCCCGAGCGCCATGAAGGGATTGAGCGAAGGGCCGGAGAACACGCCGAGCGGACCGACATCGAGCCGCGAGTCCTGCTCGAGCTCCCAGAGATCGAGCACATAGTTGCCGATCGCAACGCCACCGCGCGGCGTCGGATTACGCGCGGTCGAGAACACGCCATAGGGCAGGTTCTGGATCGGGAAGTCGGAGGCGGGGTCGACCTCGATGAAGGAACGGAGGCTGGGATCGTTGGGGTGGGGCACATGGATCTCCGGACTTGAGACCGTCATGGCCGGGCTTGTCCCGGCCATCCACGATCTTTCCTCTGCGCATCAAGACGTGGATGCCCGGGACAAGCCCGGGCATGACGGCGACATAGTTGGACGGTCACGGCCGGTTCGGATCGAACCGCTTCTCCAGGCCCTTCCAGCAATCCGCGTAATCGTCCTGCAGCGTCGACGCATTCGCGGCATGCGCTGTCACGCGCTGCGGGTAGCGGGTCTCGAACATGAAGGCCATGGTGCCCGTGAGCTTGACCGGCTCCAGCTCGCCATTGCTGGCGTGCTCGAAGGCGTCGCGATCGGGGCCGTGCGGTAGCATGCAATTGTGCAGGCTGATGCCGCCTGGGACGAAGCCCTGCGGCTTGGCGTCGTAGACGCCGTAGATCAGACCCATGAACTCGCTCATGATGTTCATGTGATACCAGGGCGGACGGAAGGTGTTTTCTGCGACCAGCCAGCGCTCGGGGAAGATGACGAAGTCGATATTCGCGGTGCCCGCGGTCTCCGAGGGCGACGTCAGCACCGTGAAGATCGAGGGATCGGGGTGGTCGAAACCAATCGCGCCGACCGGCGAGAAGGTGCGCAGATCGTATTTGTAGGGCGCGTAATTGCCGTGCCAGGCGACGACGTCGATCGGCGAATGGGCGAGCTGCGTCTTGAACAGCGAGCCGCCCCATTTCACGAACAGCTCTGTCGGCCTGTCCATGTCCTCATAGTGCGCGACCGGCGTCAGGAAGTCCCGCGCGTTCGCAAGACAGTTGGCGCCGATCGGCCCGCGCTCCGGCAGCGTGAAGGCGCCGCCATAGTTTTCGCAGAGATAGCCGCGCGCCGGACCATTTGGAATCTCGACACGGAATTTCACGCCGCGCGGGATCACGACGATCTCGCCGGGCTCAGCGTCGATGCGGCCGAATTCCGTGACGACGCGAAGATTGCCCTGCTGGAGCACGAACATCAACTCGCCGTCGGCATTGTAGAAATGCTGGTCCACCATCGACTTGGTGATGAGATAGACATGCGCGGCCATGCCGGCCTGCGTATTGACGTCACCGGCGGTCGTCATGGTCTGCACGCCCTGGAGGAAGGTCATGTCCTCCTTCGGCAGCGGCGCCGGATCCCAGCGCAGTTGCGCGATCGGCAAATCGTTCTCGTGGCACGGCGCCGAGCGCCACAGACCGGCATCGGCCTTCTCGAAGCGGCCGGAGTGCTTCACCGAGGGGCGGATGCGATAGAGCCAGGAGCGCTCGTTGGTGCCGCGCGGCGCGGTGAAGGGCGAGCCCGAGAGCTGTTCGGCATAGAGGCCGTAGGCGCAACGCTGCGGCGAGTTGCGCCCGATCGGCAGCGCGCCAGGCAGCGCTTCGGTCTCAAAACTGTTGCCGAATCCGGACATGTAGCCCGGCGTCACCTGCGCCGAGCTGCGGATGATCTGATCGGGTGAGGTATTGACGTTCATGACTATCCTCCTCCTTGCAGGGCCGCCCACATTTCCTGGTCTCGCTTGTCGGTCCAGATCACGGGGTCGTCGATTCCCGATGCTTCGTCATAGGCGCGCGACACATTGAATGGCAGGCAGTGCTCGTAGATGGCAAAACTGTGAAATTTCGGGTCCATCACTTCGCGCGTCGCGGCCATCGATTCCTTCAGCGTGCGCCCCTTGGCGACCGAGACTTCGGCCGCGCCATAGAGCGAGGTGACGAAGTCGCGTGTCATGGCGATGGCCTCGCGCACGGTGGCTGTGCCCTTGAGCGCATCGCCGCGGCCCGGCGCGATCGCCTTGGGATTGAAATTGCGGATCTCGTTCAGCGTCAGCGGCCATTCGCGCAGATGCGCATCACCGCAATAGCAGGCCGAGTGATATTCGATGAGATCGCCGGAGAACATCACCTCGGCATCCGGCACCCAGGCGACGATGTCGCCGGAGGTGTGGCCGGCACCGAGCTGCATCAGCCGCACCTCGCGCTTGCCGAGATAGATCGACATCTCGCCTTCGAAGGTCAGCGTCGGCCAGGTCAGGCCGGGAATGCTTTGGGCATCCTGGAACAGGCGGGGAAAACGGCCATACTCGGAATCCCAATCCTGCTGACCACGTTCCTCGATCAGACGATAAGTCTCCTGCGAGGCGACGATTCCCTGCGCCTTGTAGGCGGAGGCGCCGAGCACGCGCACGGCGTGATAATGCGACAGCACGACATATTTGATCGGCTTGTCGGTGACGGTGCGCACACGCTCGATCACCTTGTTGGCCATTGCGGGCGTCGACTGCGCGTCGAACACGAGGCAGCCGTCGTCGCCGACGATGATCGCCGTGTTCGGATCGCCTTCGGCGGTGAACGCGTAGAGATCGGCGCCGATCTCGGAGAAGGTGATCTTCTTCTCGGAGAGATCGCCGGTGGATGCGAAATTCTTCGCCATCAGTTCATCCTCAAGTCTTGGGTTACTGTTGCTGCTGTTGTTGCTGCTGGCCGTCGATCATGCGGCGTTTCGCCAGCACGAGCGCTTCCCGCAGCACGTCGATATCGCCGATATGGTTGGCGAGGATCAGCACCAGCGCCGCGTCGAAATCCGCGCTCTGCTCGTCGGTGAGGCCGCGATGAGCCTCGACGATGGCGCGAAAGGCATCGTCGGGCCGCGCAAAATTGGAGCTGGTGGAAAGCGGCATATCAACCTCAATTCAGACCTGCTGCTCGCGATAGCGCGGCCGTGATCGCCTCACGCGTCGGATGGCGGAAGCGCGCTGCGACGTAGCCGTCGGGCCTGAGCAGATAAGCGGAGCCCGGCTCGGCATCATAGCGCTTGGCGACGAGGCCCGAGGGATCGGCAAGTCCGCTCTCGCCGCCGATAAGAATATCCTTCACGCCATCGGGTGCATCAATCGCTGCGCCATTGCTGAACGACAGCAAAGTGAAATCAGTTCCATCCTGGCGGAACGCATCGGTCAGATAGGCTTGGCCCGCCACAGGGGCGTCGAGCATGGAACAGCCGGGCCGCGGGCCAGCATCCCACGCGTCGGCATCGGGTGACGACAGCGGCGAGTCATAGCTGCATGGCACCGACAGCCGGCCGCCATTGACCATGCGCTTGCCGAACTCGGTTTCCTTGGCGAGCGACAGCACCGCCTGGCGCAGCCGGGCTTCCTGATGCGAGTTCGGCGCCATGAAATCGGTCGAGCGGGTGGATTCGCGGATATTCTCGTCGGCAGCCCCGCTGCGCTCGACATGGTAGCTTTCGAGCAGGCTTGCGGGCGAGGTGCCGCGCAGCACGCGGTCGAGCTTCCAGGACAGGTTTTCGGCGTCCTCGAGTCCCGAGTTCGCCCCACGCGCGCCGAAGGGCGAGACCTGGTGTGCGGAATCGCCCGCAAAAATCACGCGGCCGTGGATGAAGCGATCCATGCGTCGGCACTGGAATTTGTAGAGCGAGATCCACTCGAACTCGAACTTGTCGTGGCCGAGCATCCGCGCGAGCCGTGGCCGCACGTTCTCAGGCTTCTTCTCGACGACGGGATCGGCATCACGGCTGAGCTGGAGATCGATGCGCCAGACATCGTCGGGCTGCCGGTGCAGCAACGCCGAACGTCCGGCATGAAACGGCGGATCGAACCAGAACCAGCGCTCCGTCGGAAACTCCGCCGTCATCTTGACGTCGGCGATCAGGAACTGATCCTCGAACACCTGTCCGGCGAACTCGGCGCCGACCATCTGCCGCAGCGAGGACCGCGCACCGTCGCAGGCGACGACATATTGCCCATGCAGGCGATAGGCGCCTTCGGGCGTCTCGATCGTCAGCGCAACGGAATCGTTGCGTTGCTCGACCGCCGTCACCTTGTTGCGCCAGCGCAGGTCGATCCCTGGCAGATCGCCGATGCGATCGACCAGATAGGCCTCGGCGTAATATTGCTGGAGATTGATGAAGGCCGGCCGCTTGTGGCCGTCCTCGGGCAGCAGGTTGAACTGATAGAGCTGAGACTCGCCGTGAAAGATGCGGCCGACGCTCCACACGACGCCCTTGTCGACCATGCGGTCGGCAACGCCGAGCCGGTCCCAATATTCCAGCGAGCGCTTCGAGAAGCAGATCGCGCGCGAGCCCTCGCCGATGCGGTCGGCATCATCCAGAAGGACGACGCGCTGGCCGCGCTGGGCGAGATCGATCGCCAGCGACAGCCCGACGGGCCCTGCGCCGACGACCACGACCGGATGCTCGGCCGGATTTTGGCCGGGGCGGTCCTGGTCGGAGTGGCGGCGATAGCCGAACTGGGTTTTGGCCTGATGCGTATTGGCGCCTGCCATACACTAACCTCGGCTCTGGTCAGGAGAGGACTGATCTGCTAGATAGTCTCACGTGCAACTATTTTGGACCGGAGCCGGCCGGCCGTCAACTGGAATTCGGAGCGCTCTTCTTGGCGAGGACATCCAGCGACATCGCGTTGAAGACACGGCAAACCGACGAGGCTTCATCGCGGCCCAAGGCGCGACCCAAGTCGCGTCTCGATCTGTTCAGATTCGTGCCGTTCCGCCTCAACCGGCTGGCAGCGGAGGTCAGTTCCGCGCTCGCGGTCGAATATCAGGAACGTCACGGCCTCGACATTCCGGCCTGGCGCGTGATGGCCACGCTCGGCTTCCGCAACGATGCCTGTAGCGCGCAGTACATCTCCCAATGCACCCGCACGCACAAATCCACCATCAGCCGCGCGGTGACGGCGCTGCTGCATGACGACCTGATCGAGCGGGTCGAGAACGAAGCCGACCGCCGCGAATTCCGCCTGCAGCTGACGAAGAAGGGCCGCGCGCTTTACGAGGAGCTGTTCCCGCAATTGCTGCTGCGGGAAGACGAGATCCTCGCCTGCCTCTCCGCACAGGAACGCAAGCAGCTCTCCACGCTGCTCGGCAAGATCGAGGATAGCCTCGACCTGATCCAGACCAGCGAAGAGGCCGACGCCAAGCAGGCGTATTAATCACTTCGCAAACGACCGCGTCGGCGGCAAATGCAGCGCCCAGGCGTCGACCTTGTCGCTCGCTCGCGGATAGATCTCAGTCACGATCGGATCGTGGCCGGGAATATAGCGGTCGGGATGGCCGGCGAGACGTTCGATCGTCTCCCAGCCCACGGCCATGTCGCCGACATTGTAGACGATCGGGAACGGGCTACGGCGCTGCAGATTGGCGTAGTAATGCGCAGCGTCGGACGCCAGCACCACCGGACCGCGCGCGGTCTCGGCCTTGACCACCTGCAAGCCGTCGGAATGGCCGCCGACACGGTGCACGGTGACACCAGGCGCGACCTCGCCGTCGCCGGAATAGAAATGGACGCGCTCGCGATAGACATGGCGCACCATCTGGGTGACGTGCTCGACCGAGAATGGATGTCGCAGCAGTCCGTTGCACATGCAGCGGCCGGTGGCGTAAGCCATCTCGCGCTCCTGGAGATGGAAGCGCGCGTTCGGGAAGCGGTCGAGATTGCCGGCGTGATCGTAATGCAGATGCGTCACGATAATGTCGCGAATGCCCGACGCGGAGACGCCAAAACGCTCCAGCGCATCGACCGGATTGAGCGTCAGCTTGCGCGCGCGCGAGGTCGCCTCCTCGGCATTGAAGCCGGTATCGACCAGAATATCGCGGCCCTGCCCTCGGATCAGCCAAACGAAGTAGTCGAGATCCTGCGCGGCGCTGTCATGCGGGTCGGGCGCCAGAAAATTCATGCTGGGGGTGCGCGGCGACATGGTCGCATAACGCAGAGCATAGATCTCGTAGGCGTTTCCCATGACTTTGATCCTGGCTTTTGCTTTTTCTGAATGGACCTGCCGCGCACCAAGCCATTGCCCGCAGCAAAGGTCAAACGTCTGCGGCGGACGCAGGGCGCAATGTGAGACCAATCACATTTTGGTCGCGAGTACCGGCCTAACGTGACAGCAGGAACCCTGAACGAGAATGCGTCGAGTAGAGCCGTGACCGCCGACTTATTCCCTTCGCCGCCGGCCCGTACATCGCGGTCAATTGTCGCGATAGTGCCGAATCTCCAAGCGGTTGACGCCCCGACTCCCCGGTTTGATAATGCACATTGCGTAAGTTAAGGTCGCCGCGGCGCAAGCTGGTAACGGCGCCTTTTTGGCTGGACCGCGCTGATTATGAAAATTCGCCTGCTTTTTCTTCTGCCATTGCTTGTCTCGCTCATCCCGACCGCCCCGTCGCACGCGGCCGGCGACCGCTACGCGCTGGTCATCGGCAATGCCAAATATCCGGACGCGGACACTCCGCTGAAGGAGCCGATCAACGACAGCCGCGATGTCGCCGACGAGCTCAAGCGCGACGGCTTTTCGGTCGAGGTCGGCGAAAACCTGACCGGCGATGGCATGCGCCGCGCCTTCGACAAGCTCTATGGCAAGATCAAGCCGGGCTCGGTGGCGCTGATCTTCTACAGCGGGTTCGGCATCCAGTCGGCACGCCAGAGCTACATGATCCCGGTCGACGCACAGATCTGGACCGAGTCCGACGTCCGTCGCGACGGTTTCAGCATCGAAGCGATCCTGGGCGAGCTCAACACCCGTGGCGCCGGCGTCAAGATCGCGCTGATCGATGCCAGCAGGCGCAACCCGTTCGAACGGCGGTTCCGCAGCTTTTCGGCGGGTCTGACCCCGGTCATCGCGCCGAACGGCACGCTGGTGATGTATTCGGCGGCGCTGGCGTCCGTGGTGTCGGACGCCGGAGGCGACCACAGTCTCTTTGTTCAGGAACTGCTCAAGGAAATCCGCGTCCCCGACCTGATGGCGGAGGAGACGCTGAACCGTACCAAGATGGGCGTTACCCGCGCCTCGCGCGGCGAGCAGGTGCCGTGGATCTCGTCCTCGCTCGCCGAGGATTTCTCGTTCATTCCGGGGGCCGCGGGATCGCGCCCGACAGCGGCGACCCCGCCACCGGCGCCTCCCGCACCGCCGCCGGCTGCGGTCGCCAACAACCCGCCTCCGGCTCCGCCCGCCCCGCCAGCACCACCTGTGGCTGCGAACAATCCGCCGGCGCCGCCTGCATCTCCGTCACCGCCGCCGGCACCGAAGCCGCAGGTTGAGGCCGCGCTGCCTCCGCCGCAAGCGCCGGTCAAACCGGCCGAGCCAGCTCCGGCGCCGAACGCGGATGGCGGGCCGAGCGCGGCCGTGCTGGCTGAGGATCCCACCATCAAGGGCCTGACGGCCAAGATCGCCACCAATCCGGACGACGTGAATGCGCTGTACCGGCGCGGCCAGGTCTATGCCAGCAAAGGGGCCTACAGCCTCGCCATCAGGGATTTTGACGACACGCTCCGGATCAATGCGAAGGACGTCGAGGCGCTGAACAACCGCTGCTGGACCCGTGCCGTGGTCGGCGACCTCCAGGCCGCGCTGAAGGATTGCAACGAGGCGCTGCGGCTACGGCCGAATTTCGTCGATGCGCTGGACAGCCGGGGGCTGGTGAACCTCAAATCCGGAGCGGTGAAGAATGCCATCGCCGATTTCGACGCCGCACTGAAGATCAACCCGCGGCTGACCTCCTCACTCTTTGGACGGGGGATCGCCAAGCAGCGCAACGGCTCGGCCCAGGAAGGCGCGCTCGACCTCGCCAATGCCAAGGCGATGGATCCGAACATCGTGCAGGAATTCGCAAGTT
This sequence comes from Bradyrhizobium sp. S3.3.6, assembly GCF_040546905.1. Taxonomy (NCBI): domain Bacteria; kingdom Pseudomonadati; phylum Pseudomonadota; class Alphaproteobacteria; order Hyphomicrobiales; family Nitrobacteraceae; genus Bradyrhizobium; species Bradyrhizobium sp. S3.3.6. The sequence goes on from NZ_JBEPOT010000020.1 coordinate 17,681, forward strand.
ACGGAGTGCGTTGATATTTTTTGATTTGAGGCCAGCGGCGCCTCGAACCCGTGGCGGCCCGGCAAAGACTAACCGAACGGACGCCGCAGGCGGCCTTGCCGTGGGGGCCATTTGCAGGAATTTTGGAACCGCGCGGGCTCGCGCTGGAGGGACTGGCAATGAGATTGGCTGCAAAGGGACTGACCGCAATCCTCTCCGTCATTACCATCGGCGCCGCGCTGTCGCTGACACTCCCGCCCGCCTTCGCCGGCGACGACGGCAACAGCAAGAACGTTACCGAGGACGAGATCGTCCGCGCGCTGGCGCCGCCGCCGAAGAAGCCCCTGACCCGCGGCCTCTCGATTGCCCCGCAGGCCGATCCGGCGCCGAACCCGGCGGAAACCAAGCTGATCCAGTCCGTCCGCGGCCGCGCCACGCGCTCGCTGTCATCGACCGAGCGTGAGGAAATCGCCTCCGCCGCCAAGGACAAGCCGAATATCGATCTCGAAATCACCTTCGACTACAACTCGGCCGACATCAGCACCAAGTCGCTGCCTTCGGTGCAGGCGCTGGGCCGCGCGCTGACCAGCCCCGACCTGAAGGGCTCGACCTTCGTGGTCGCCGGCCACACCGACGCCGCCGGCGGCGAGGGCTACAATCAGGAGCTGTCGGAACGCCGCGCGGATTCGATCAAGCGCTACCTTGTCGAGAAGTACAGCATCGCAGCAGCCGACCTCGTCACCGTCGGCTACGGCAAGAGCAAGCTGAAGGACCCGAGCCAGCCGATGGCCGAGGTGAACCGCCGCGTGCAGGTCGTGAACATGGAAAACAAGACTACCGCATCGAAGTGACCACGACGTAATCCGTTGAAGTGACAAGTCGTGATGTGGTGTAACGTCTTGCTCCCGGCGCGCGTCCCGCAGCCCTGCGGGACGCCGCTTCGTTTAAGGGAAACGTTCCCAGCAACCCCGAGCCAGGCCAGGATGATCCGGCGATGAACATCTCCGAATATATCAAGCCTGCGGGAACCGTGGCGTTTATCGTTGCGCTCGGCGTCGGCTATTACTGGTTCGAGCATCGGCATCGCCCCGAGGCGAAGGAGACGCCGGGCGAGGCGCTCGTCATCGTGACGAAGTCGACCAATGCCTGCTTCTCCGATCTGGTACGCGTCACCGGCTTCTTCGTGCCGAGGCGCGAGGCCGTGGTCATGGCCGACCAGGAAGGATCGAAGGTCACCGACCTCTTCGTCACTGAAGGCGCTGTCGTCACCGACAACCAGGAGCTGGCACGCCTGACAGCGCCGCCGCAGATCCCGGGCCAGCCGCAAAGGCCGGGCCCGCAGGGTCCGATCTCGCTGAAGGCGCCCGCGCCAGGTCTCATCACGGAAGTGCGGACCATTGTCGGCGCGCCGGCCTCGCCTCAGGCGGGACCGATGTTCCGCATCGCCGTGAACAACGAGATCGAGCTGGATGCACAGGTTCCGGCCGTGCACATGCCAAAACTCAGCCCCGGTGCGACGGTGCGGATCAGCCGGGACGACGCCGCCGATCTGATCGGCCGGGTCCGGCTGGTTGCCCCCGAGATCGACCGCGCCACGCAGCTCGGCCGCGTCCGCATCAGCGTCACCAACAATCCGTCGCTGAAGGTCGGCGTGTTTGCCCGTGCCTCGATCGACGCCAAGCGAAGCTGCGGCGTCGCGGTTCCCAAGACGGCGATCGACCATCTCACCGTGCAGGTGGTCAAAGGCAACACCATCGAGACACGCCGGGTGCGCGTCGGGCTAACATCCGACAGCCAAACCGAAATCCTTGAAGGGGTCGACGTCGGCGAAATCGTCGTGGCCGATGCCGGCTCTTCGCTCCATGACGGCGACCAGATCAAGACCATGTTCGCCGATGAACTCGATCGCACGCGGGTACGCTGATGGCTCTCAATATCTCGGCATGGTCGATCCGCAATCCGCTGCCGTCGGTGGTCTTCTCGATCATCCTGCTGATCCTCGGCTGGACGTCCTTCACCAAGCTCGCGATCACGCGACTGCCCTCTGCCGACATTCCCGTGATCTCGGTCGCGGTGGCGCAGTTCGGCGCCGCGCCCGCGGAGCTCGAATCCCAGGTCACCAAGACGGTTGAAGACGCCGTCTCCGGCGTCGAGGGCGTGCGGCACATCACCTCCTCGATCACCGACGGCGTGTCGGTCACCACCATCCAGTTCGCGCTTGAGACCAATACCGACCGCGCACTCAATGACGTCAAGGACGCGGTGACGCGCGTGCGCTCGAACCTGCCGCAGAACGTCACCGAGCCGCTGATCCAGCGCGTCGACGTGATCGGCCTGCCGATCGTCACCTATGCCGCGATCTCGCCCGGCAAGACGCCCGAGCAGCTCTCCTATTTCGTCGACGACGTGGTCAAGCGCGCGCTACAAGGCGTGCGCGGCGTCGCCCAGGTCGAGCGCATCGGCGGCGTCGAGCGCGAGATCCTGGTCTCGCTCGATCCCGATCGCCTGCAGGCGATGGGGCTGACCGCCGTCAATGTCAGCCAGAGCCTGCGCGGTACCAATGTCGACGTCGCCGGCGGCCGCGCCGAAATCGGCAAGAACGACCAGGCGATCCGGACCCTGGCCGGCGCCAAGACGCTCAGCGACCTTGCCGGCACCATGGTCCCGCTGTTCGGCGGCGGCGAGGTCCGGCTGGACGATCTCGGCACCGTCACCGACACCATCGCCGACCGCCGCACCTTCGCCCGCTTCAACGGCGAGCCGGTGGTCGCGCTCGGCATCAAGCGTTCCAAGGGTGCTAGCGACGTGAAGGTCGCCGAAGCCGTGCAGAAGCGCATTGACGCGCTCAAGGCGGCCTATCCCGATGTCGACCTCAAGTTGATCGACACCTCCGTCGAATACACCAACGGCAACTACGAGGCGGCGATCTCGACCCTGTTCGAGGGCGCCATCCTCGCCGTGGTCATCGTGCTGTTGTTCCTGCGCGACCTGCGCGCCACCATCATTGCCGCGGTCTCGCTGCCGCTGTCGATCTTCCCAGCGTTCTGGGCGATGGACATCCTCGGCTTCTCCCTCAACCTCGTCAGCTTCCTCGCCATCACGCTATCGACAGGTATTCTGGTCGACGATGCCATCGTCGAGATCGAGAACATCGTACGGCACATGAACATGGGCAAATCGCCCTATCGAGCAGCACTGGAAGCCGCCGACGAGATCGGCCTCGCCGTGATCGCGATCTCGCTGACCATCATCGCGATCTTCGCGCCCGCGAGCTTCATGTCGGGCATCGCCGGACAGTTCTTCAAGCAGTTCGGCATCACGGTCTCGGTACAGGTGTTCTTCTCGCTGCTCGCGGCGCGCTTCGTGACGCCCATGCTGGCGGCCTACTTCCTCAAGCATGGCAATCATGAAGAGCCGCCGCCCGGCCGCATCCTGCGGACCTATCACGGCCTCGTATCGTGGTCGGTGAAGCACTATTTCATCACGGTGCTGATCGGCTTCGGCATCTTCGCGGCCTCGATCTGGAGCATCACGCTGCTGCCGCAGGGCTTCCTGCCGGCGCAGGACAGCGCCCGCTCGCTGCTCGCCCTCGAACTGCCGCCGGGCACGCAGCTCGCCTACACCGAAAAGGTCACCGAGGACATCGTCGCACGCCTGCGCAAGCGGGCCGAGGTGAAGAGCATCTTCGTCGACGGCGGGCGCGTCCCGCCGGGCACCCAGGAAGTCCGGCGCGCTGCGCTGATCATCAATTACACGCCCAAGAACGACCGCAACATCACCCAGCGCGAGCTTGAATTCTCGATCAGCCAGGAGCTGGAGAACGTTCCCGATATCCGTTTCTGGTTCCTGGACGAGAACGGCCTGCGCGCAATCTCGCTGGTCGTGACCGGCGTCGATGCCAACATCGTCAACAACGTCGCCAGCGAGCTCGCGACGCAAATGAAGCGGATTCCGACCATCGCCAACGTGATCTCGGAGACCTCGCTGGAGCGTCCCGAACTGCGTATCGAGCCGCGCGCCGATCTCGCCGCACGGCTCGGCGTCTCGACCGAAAGCCTGTCGCAGACCATCCGTGTCGCGACCATTGGCGACGTCGGCCCGGCGCTTGCCAAGTTCGACGTCGGCGACCGCCTGGTCCCGATCCGGGTGCAGCTCGAGGACGCCGCGCGCGGCAATCTCAAGACATTGGAGCAGCTGCGCGTGCCGCTCGGCGAGCACGGCGAGAAGGGTGGCGTTCCGCTCTCGGTCATCGCCGACGTCAAGCTCGACCAGGGTCCGACCAGCATCAACCGCTACGACCGCGAGCGACAGGCCACCGTCGCCGCCGACCTCGTCGGCTCAGCGGCGCTCGGCGATGCCACCAAGAAGATCTACGACCTGCCTGTCATGAAGAGCCTCCCGAAGGGCGTGAAGGTCTCACCCTCCGGCGACGCCGAAAGCCTCAACGAGCTGTCCGACGGCTTTGCCACCGCGATCACGGCCGGCCTGATGATGGTCTATGCGGTGCTGGTGCTGCTGTTCGGCACCTTCCTGCAGCCGATCACCATCCTGTTCTCGCTACCGCTCTCGATCGGCGGCGCGATTGCGGCACTGCTCGTCACCGGCAAGCAGCTCACCACGCCGGTGTGGATCGGCATCCTGATGCTGATGGGCATCGTCACCAAGAACGCGATCATGCTGGTGGAGTTCGCGATCGAGGCGATCCGCGACGGCAAGCCGCGCGACGAGGCGATGATCGACGCCGGCATGAAGCGCGCCCGCCCGATCGTGATGACCACGATCGCGATGGCCGCCGGCATGATGCCGAGCGCGCTCGCGGTCGGCGCCGGCGGCGAGTTCCGCTCACCGATGGCGCTCGCGGTGATCGGCGGCCTGATCTTCTCCACCATCCTGTCGCTGGTGTTCGTGCCCGCGATGTTCATGGTGATGGACGATCTCGGCGCCCTGATCTGGCGCTTCGGCAAGCGGCTGATCGTGCACAGCGAGGACGCGGAGACCGTCGATCATCATGCGGTCCCGCCCTCCGGCGCGGCGCCCGGAGAGGCGGCATCGGCACCGAAGGGCGTCGTGCATCCTGCGGCGGAGTGAGATTGAACGGGAGCGAGATGAAGTTGCCATGACGTTGCGCATTCCGAATGGCAAGAACGCTACTATCGACATTCGGAAGATCGACGGTTACTGCCTAAATCCCTTGCATCCGCGCGGCCGACATAAAGCGAGGGTTTTCAGCGACGCGCTCGGTCTCCAACAGGAAGATGCACCCTGGCTTCGCGATGCGCTGCTTGATGCTGCACTTTCGGGCGATGCGTCCCAGATTGCGACAGATCGTTGGGGCAGTCACTGGCGCATGGACGTGCTACTCAGGCGACATCGGAAGCAGGCTGTGGTAAGAACGGCTTAGATCATACGGGCCGGTGACGACCGGCCGACATTCGTCACCTGTTGGGTGCTATGATGACCGCAGTAAGCGGTAGGAAAAATCGAACGCCGACGGTGCTGGACGTCGTTGCATTGCTGACTAACCTCCCGGAGAACCGGTTGGCGCGAGGAAACGTCGGCACAATCGTCGAAGAGCTCGACAACGAGACGGTGCTCGTCGAATTCAGCGGCGATGATGGACGACCATACGCGGTCGCTCCTTGCCAGCGATCAGAGCTTCTAACTTTACATTATGTGCCGGAAGCAGCCTAGCTGCGCTCCCTACTCGTTCCGCGCGATCGCCGTCAGCTTGGTCATGTTCCGCAGCAGGATGCGGCCGCGCTGGAGGTCCAGGATCGCTTCCTTGCGCCAAGCCTGAAGCTGGCGGTTGACGCTCTCGCGGGCGGCGCCGACGAAGACGCCGAGCTGCTCCTGCGAGATGTGCACCTCGGAACCGAAATCCGCGGCGAGCGCGCAGAGCCGCCGCGCCAGCCGCACCGGCAGCGGCTGCAACATGGATTCCTCCATTCGCTCGCTCTGCCAGCGGATGCGCTGGCACAACAGCGCGATGATCTTGATCGCGACCTTCGGCTCGCGCTCGAGGAAGGCGAGGAAGTCTTCGCGCCGCAGCACGAACAATTCGCTCACCTCGCCGGCGGCCGCGTCCGCGGTGCGGCTCTGGCCGTCGAGCACCGCGACCTCGCCGAACAGGTCGCCCGGGCCCATGAAATTCAGCGTCAGCCGGCTGCCGTCGGAGGCGCCGGTCTCGATGCGGACCTGGCCGCGGCGCACCCCGAACAGCGCGTCACCGGGGTCGCCCTTCTGGAACAGCACCTCGCCATTCGCCAGATGCTGAGTGTGGCAGAGATGGGACAACCGCTGGAGTTCGTCCGTCCCGAGATCGGCGAACATGGCATTCATTTTCAGAATGACCGCAAATTCGGCCTGCTTGCTCATTTCAACGTCCTTGTGAATTTCTTTGGCAAATCGCTTGGAAGCATCGGCGTCAGAATCGCGTAAAACCGCGTTGGGCAAGTGTGTCATAAGTCACATAACTTTGCAGCACCTCCCGATTATTTTTAGCCGCTTGGAGCGGCTTCCCGTCCCGGGATAAACTCAGGCGGAAAGGGCGGGCAAACTGCCGGTTTCGGCGCCACTCGTCCGTCGTTGGAAAGTCGACATGAGAGTAGTGAAATTCGCCGGCGCAGCGTTGGCCGCAATCGTCATCGTGATCGCACTCCTGCTGGTGATCGGGATCCCCTCGGGCTTCCTGACCGCGACGATTGCCTCGCGCGTCGAGCACGCGAGCGGCTATCGCCTGTCGATCGACGGCACCACCAGGATCAGCCTGTGGCCGACGCTGAACATCACGCTGAACGACCTCACGCTCCAGGACCCCAAGGACCGCAGCGGCATCACGCGCGTGACGATCGACAGCGTGCAGGCCGACATGTCGCTCACAAGCGTGTGGTCGGGTCGCCGTGACATCAGCGAGATCGTCGTCACCCATCCGGTGCTGTACCAGCCGCTGCTGCGCGAGCGCCTGCCGAACGCCGATGCGTCGCAAAAGCCGCTTGCGCTCGACATGGACGGCGCGAGCATCGACCGTGTCAGGATCGTCGACGGCGAAGTCGCATTCTCTCGCGCGCGCGATCGGGTCGACGGCCGTATCAGCGCGATCAATGCCGAAGCCGTCATGGGCCGCGACCGCAAGGTCAACGTCGCCGGCACCGCGCGCGTCGGCGAGCACCCGACCAAGTTCGACATCAAGGCCACCACACCGGCACCGCCGATCGAGCGGCAGACCATGCCGGTGGATTTCGCCATCGATATGCCTGACGTGCTGAAGTCCCAGCTCGCCGGCCATGCCGAGCTGCGGCTCAACGGCGCGATCGTGATGTTCAACGGCGTCAACGGCACGTTCGGCGATGGCGCCTTCAACGGCTGGGCCTCGGTCGACATCGCCAGCAAGCCGCTGGTGAAGGTCGATCTCGACTTCCAGCGGCTGGCGATCCCGCTGTCGAAATCGCCTGATGGCGCGGCCGGGCAGCCCTGGAGCGATGCGCCGATCGACGTGTCCGGGCTCAACTATGTCGACGCGCAGATCAGGATCTCGGCCAACGAAGCCGTCATCGGCGACGCCCATCTTGCGCCCCTGGCGCTCGATGCAAAGCTCGCCGGCGGCATCTTGAAGCTCGGCACCGCCAATCTCGGCGCCTATGGCGGCCAGGTTTCGGGCGAGGTAATCCTCGATGCGACCAGCGGCGCGCCGAGTTTTGCGATGCATTCCGACCTCGTCGGCGTGCGCGCGCTGCCGCTGCTGCAGGGCCTCGCCGAGTTCGACCGGATCGACGGCAAGATGCAAGCCAAGCTCGCTTTGCGCAGCGCCGGCACCAGCCAGCGCGCGCTGATGGCGAACATGCAGGGCACGGCCTTCGTCAGTTTCCAGGACGGCGCCATCCGCGGCATCAATGTCGCGCAGATGATCCGTTCGCTGACGTCGGGCACGCTCTCGGGCTGGCAGGACAGTGAGGCACAGAGCACCGACCTGTCGCAGCTCTCTGCCTCGTTCCGCATCGACAAGGGCCAGGCGGTGACGACCGACCTCAACCTGATCGGGCCACTGGTGCGCGTCACCGGCACCGGCACCATTGCGCTCGACACCAAGATGATGGGCTTTCGCGTCGAGCCGAAACTGGTGATGACGACCGAAGGCCAGGGCCGCGCCTCCGATCCCATCGGCTTCGGCATTCCCGTGATGATCACCGGCGCGTGGTCGCAGCCGCGGATCTATCCTGACATGGCGGGCGTGCTCGACAATCCGGATGCCGCTTACGCGAAGCTGCGCGAGATGGGCAAGGGCCTGTTCGGACCCGATGGCGCCGGGCTCGGCAACATCCTGAACAGTTTTGGCCTCGGCGGCGCCGCTGCGCCGGGTGGCGGCAATACGGCCGGCAATGCCAACCCGCCAACGCAACAGCAAGAACAAGGACAGGGGCAGAACAATCTGCTCGGCGGCCAGCTCGGCGAGGCGATCGGCAATCTGATCCAGCAGGGGCTCTCGAGCGGCGCCGGCAACGGTACCGGCCGAAGCCGCAGCCTGCCCGGCACACCGGCCACACCGGCACCCCAGGCTTCGCCAGCCCCTCCGACCCAGGATCCGCCTGAGGCGCAGCAGGACAGCCAGCCGATGAACGACGTGATGCGGCAGCTGTTTAATCGGTGATTGCGCCACACCCGCCCTTGACCGCCCCTTGACCGCCCCCTTGCCGGTCCCAAAGCCCAAATTGTGGTAGAAGGGCCGTGGGGGCCGTACGGCCCATAGCGCCGGCGTCGGTCGCGGCGCGAGAGGATCCGGATGGCGGGAGCGAACAACAAGACCTGGTTTCTGCGCGAGGGCCTGTTCATCAAATATGTCGTCTCCCTCGTCGGCCTCGTCGTGTTCGTGCTCGCCGTCAACGGCGCGATGGAGACCTGGATCTCCTATCGCGCCATCAAGACCTCGCTGACCGACGGGCTCGAGGACAAGGCCCAGGCCGCCGCAAGGCGCATCGAGCAATCGGTGTCCGAGCTCGAGCGCCAGATCAGCTGGGTGACGACGGCGAGCCGGGACACTCTGGAGAAGCGCCGCGCCGACTACGCCCAGCTGCTGCAGCAGGTCGCCGTCATCTCCCAGCTGTTCCAGCTCAACGGCGACGGCCGCGAGGTGCTGCGCGTCTCGCGCCAGTCGACCACGACAAACGGCAATGCGGACCTCGTCCGCGACATGCGCTTCACCGATGCGGTGGCGCGCGGGGTGAGCTACTCGGCCCCCAACTTCGTCGATCAGAAGCCGACGATGTCGATCTCGGTGGCGCATTCCGGCTTCAATGCCGGCGTCACGGTGGCCGAGATCGATCTCGGCTTCCTCGCCGATTACCTCACCGACGCCCAGGTCGGCAAGGCCGCGTTCGCCTATGTGGTCGACGCCCGCGGCCGCGTGCTGGCGGCCTCGTCGAAGGGGCCTGATGTCGGCAAGGATCTATCGAAGCTGCCGCAGGTCGCGGCTGCGATCGCGCCCGGCCGCGCGCCCGACACGTCGGGCACCGACTTCAACGGCCATTCGGTGTTATCAGCGGCGAGCACCGTGCCGAAGCTCGGCTGGAGCGTGCTGTTCGAGCAGCCGACCGCGCAGGCGCTGACGCCGATCCGCGACCAGCTCGTCCGCATCGCGCTGCTGATCGGCATGGGCCTGCTGGTCGCGATCCTCGCCGGCACGCTGCTGGCGCGCCGCATGATCATTCCGATCACGGCGCTGCGCGACGGCGCACACAAGCTCGGCGAGGGCGATTTCAGCCACCGCATCGACGTCCACACCTCCGACGAGCTGGAAGAGCTCGCCGGCCAGTTCAACCGCATGGCCGGCCAGCTCCAGGAGACCTACACCGACCTCGAAACAAAAGTCGAAGAGCGCACCCGCGACCTCGCGCAGTCGATCAACGAGCTGAAGGTGCTGGAGGAGGTCGGACGCGCCGTCGCATCCTCGCTCGACCTCAACGCCGTGCTGCCGACCATCGCCGCCCGCGCGCTCGAGATCAGCCATGCCGATGCGGTGCTGATCTACGGCTATGATGCCGAACAGCATCGCTTCAACCTGGTCGAGGCCGACGGCATCGACAAATCGGCCGAAGGCGACCACGTCACGATCGAGGAAGGCGAGAACATCTTGAGCGAGGCCGCCGCGCGCGGCGAGCCGATCGCGATTGCCGATCTCGATCACGCGGCCCAGCAGCCGTTGCGCGACGTCGCGGTCAATGCCGGCTTCCATTCGGTGCTCGTGGTGCCTCTGATCGACCAGCAGGGCACGCTCGGCTCGCTCGTGGTGCTGCGCCGCGGCAGCGGCGCGTTCGAAGGCAGCCTCACTGGCTTGATGCGCACCTTCGCCAACCAGGCGGTGCTGGCGATGCGCAATGCGCGCCTGTTCACCGAGGTCGACCACAAGAGCCACGCGCTGGAGACGGCGCACGAGACCGTGCGCGCCCAGGCCGACAAGCTGCGCGAGCAGACCGAGAAGCTCAAGAACTGGAACAAGTCGCTCGAAGAACGCGTCGCGACCCAGCTCGGTGAGATCGAGCGCATCCGCAAGCTCGAGCGCTTCCTGGCGCCGCAGGTGGCGCAGCTGATCGCCTCCTCGGACAGCCCCGAGGGGCTGCTCACCAGCCAGCGCCGCGAGGTGACCGTGGTGTTCTGCGACCTGCGCGGCTTCACCGCGTTCACGGAAGCGACCGAGCCGGAAGAGGCGATGAACGTGCTGCGCGAATATCACGCCGCACTCGGCAAGCTGATCTTCAAATACGAGGGCACGCTCGACAAATATGCCGGCGACGGCGTGATGATCCTGTTCAACGCGCCGATCCAGTTCGAGGACCACACCACACGCGCCGTGAAGATGGCGGTGGAGATGCGCGACACCATCGGTCCGCTGACCGAGCGCTGGCGCAACCGCGGCCACAGCCTCGGCTTCGGCATCGGCATCGCGCTCGGCTACGCCACGCTCGGCCAGGTCGGCTTCGAGCAGCGGCTGGAATATGCCGCGATCGGCAGCGTCACCAACCTCGCCTCCCGCCTCTGCGGCGAGGCCCTCGCCAACCAGATCGTGGTGAGCCGCCGCGTCTACGGCATGGTCGAACAATCCGTCGAAGCCCGCGCGCTCGACGATCTCCAGCTCAAGGGTTTTAACCACCCGGTGCTGGCGATGGAGATTTTGTCCTGGCGTGAAGAGGAGGCGACGGTGGTGGATGCGTCGGCCGCGCGGCGGAGAGGATGAATTCGCGCTGACCGCCTGCTGAACTTGTAAGAGGTCCTTACAAGTTGGCTCCGCGCGAACGCAAAAAGTCGAGAACAACCCCATGCACAGTAGCCATGGCTCTGAGCCGCATGGCGAATTTCACGCAATTTGCGGATTTGGCGAAATTCTCTTTGACACGTCGGGCAAAACACCGGCATGATGGCATCATCGGGCGTTTGCGCGTGACATCACCAAGCTCTGATCTGCTTGCCCGTCGAGTCACGGCCGTCCCCCTCAAGCAACTGCGCTGTCGTTGATCTCGCGAATCGTGCTGACGAGACGGACGACCTTGGCCTCGTCGAACAGATGCTCCGGCCCCGACCTGAAGGCACGGCTGTTTCGCATGATCCAGTTGATCGATGACGCGACGTTGCAGGTGACCCATGCTGATGACGAAGCGCAAGCCGGCCTCGGTCGGCGAGATCCTCACCGAGGAATTCATGAAGCCGATGGGCCTAACGCAGGGCGCGCTGGCCGACGCCATGGGCGTACAGCGCAAGCACGTCAACGAACTCTGCAACGACCGTCGCAACGTCACCGCGGCCACGGCACTGATTCTCGCCCGCGTGTTCGGCAATAGCCCGGACTTCTGGCTGAACGTGCAGCGGCGAACCGATTTGTGGGAGGCGATGCATTCGGCCCGCGACCGCAAGCGGATCGAACGGGCGCGACCGCTGACGTCGGCGGCGTGACGCCGCACCCGCGCACGGGCCGGAGGTTGCATTAGCAGATGCGGAGGGGGAAGCGAAGCGCGGCTTTGGTGGGATGACCGGAACTGTGCAGGACAGGGGGAGGCGGGCCAGCGTATTGTATTGTGATGCGGCTGGCAGCTTCCTTGCTGCCATCCTTCGAGACGCCCGCTAATCGACAGGAAAGCTGTGGGTCGAGCCATCGCTCGGCACCCGAACAGAATGCTCAGGATGGCGCAACAGCGCACCTGTGTCGCCCCACCAAGACCGAGCACGTCGATTTCACTGAGCAAGCGAGATGAACCTTAACTGGCTCTCAGATTGGCCCAGTCACTTCTCTTGAGACTCTTGAGGCCGTTTCTCAAGCTTAGGATCGTCGATGCGAGTTCTGTCGCCGGGACCGGACGGCTGAACAAGTATCCCTGCGCCTCGTTGCATCCTTCGGCCTTCATCTGGTTCAACTGCTCAATTGTCTCAACGCCCTCCGCCGTCGTCGTCATGCCGAGGCTCTTCCCGAGGCTGGTGATCGCCCGGACAATCAATTTCGATCCCTTTGTGGCCGTCACGTCGCGGACGAACGATTGGTCGATCTTGAGTTTGTCAAAGGGGAAACTGCGCAGATAGCTGAGCGAAGAGTAGCCGGTACCAAAATCATCCAAAGCGATGCGCAGCCCACGCGCCTTCAGCTCATGCAGCGTCGCAATGGTTTCGGCGCTGTTGCCAAGGAGAACCGATTCAGTGATTTCGAGCTCAAGTCGATGTGGCGCCAGCGCCGAAGTATCGAGTGCTTTCGCGATGACGGCCGCGAGCCGTGGGTCACGAAACTGAGTGGCCGAAACATTGACCGCAATCTTGAGCTCGTTCGGCCAACTCGCCGCCTGGGCGCAGGCACGATTGAGCACCCATTCCCCAAGCGGAGTAATGAGGCCAATCTCTTCGGCGACAGGGATGAACTGGTCCGGCGGCACCATTCCCCTCTCCGGATGTCGCCAGCGCAACAATGCCTCAAAGCCGCTGATCCGGTCCATGCGCAAATCATAGATGGGCTGATAGAACAAATCGAATTCGTCCTTGTCCATGGCTTCGCGCAGGTCGATTTCGAGCGCTCTTCGGGTTTGAAGACTCGTGTCCATTGCCGGCTCGAAAAACCGCCATGTTCCCCTGCCGTCCATTTTGGACCGGTACAACGCCATGTCCGCATTTTTCAGCAGTTTCTCGCGCGTCGTGCCGTCACCCGGTGCCAGGGAAATTCCGGCGCTGCAGCCGACGATGACCCGATGTCCGTTCAGCTCATAAGGCGCTCCGACATGCTCGACGACACACCGGGCGAGGTGCGCAGCATCGTCAGCGTTTCGGACTTCAGATTGGATGAGCGCAAACTCGTCGCCCCCCAGCCGCGCAACCGTATCACCCTCTCGGACGCACGCACTTAATCGGGCCGCAACCGCGCAAAGCAGCGCATCACCCACCGGATGTCCCAAGGTGTCATTGACCTGTTTGAAATTATCCAAATCAATACAGAACACGGCAAACCCCGCACCTCGGCCCGCCTCTGCAACAGCTTGTTCGATCCGCTCGGCGAACAAGGACCGGTTTGGCAATCCCGTCAGAGCGTCATGCCGCGCCATGAACGCGATCTGAGATTGCGCCCTTTGTTGTTCGGTCACATCTTCACAGCTGATGAGCCAGCCGCCGTCGGATGTGGAGCGATAGGCGATCGAGACAACGCGGTTGCCGCTGAGCTGCTGAAGGTAGGAGCCGTGTTTCCCGCGCGCCAACAACTCCTCGCTTTCCCCGCGAAGGTCAGCCACCGTCTGGCTGCCATGATTGCCGGCGGCAACACTCAGGCGGAGGACATCCTCGAATGTCATCCCTGGAAGCACGAGCTCCGGCGAAATATCGAAGATCTCGCAGAAGCGCCGGTTGACGACCTGCAGCCGTCCTTCTCCGTCATAGAGACAGAGGCCTTGCGACATGTGCGAGAGCGCCGCATCCAATCTCAGATTGGTCGCGTGCAGCTCGGCTTTCTGCTGTCTCAAACCGGTAATGTCGCTGAAGACGAGGATGACGCCGCCCTCCTGGGTCGGGCTGCGGCTGACCCGCAGCCATCTTCCATCCGGGAGTTGGGCCTCGCTCTCCACCCCTTCGACCTCGTTAGCGTCCTCTTGCAGCATCAGTTCCGTTGAGCGCCGGGTGCCGGGCGCACGGGCCGTCCGCAACGGATGGACCAGCTGCGGAGAGCAGCGAATGAACTCGCTCGCTCTGGAATTGGCCAACGCGATCTGGCCGCTTTGGTCGAGGAGGACGACGCCCTCGCGGGAGTGCTCGAGCGCATCGGAAAGCCGCGCCTGCGCCGAACGCCGCTGCGCCACCTCCCGCTCGACCATCGCCCTGATATTGTCCCGCATTCGGCCCATGGCGGTTAACAGCGTACCCAACTCGTCGCCGCTGCCTTCCGGAATGCCCGTGTTCAAATCGCCATCGGCGATGCTCTGGGCCGCTTTGGATGCGATGGCGACGGGACCAATGATCCGCCGTGCCAACAGCCAGGAAAAAAGACCGGACAGAAGAAGGGCGACGGTCAGTCCTGCGACGTTGAGTTGTATATCCCGCTTGATCGCAGCAAGCGCTCGCTGACGAAATAGAAAGCCATCGCCGGCAGTATAGTTCACCAGCAATTCGATCTGCTGATTCACAGTGCTCGAATACTGATCAACACCATTGACCTCATGACCGCTCGCTTCCTGAAATTGACCTCGACGAAGCGCGATCCAGGCATTTGCCGCCTCCTGGACCTTGGCGGCTGCTTGTGCGGCGCGCGCGGACTGTGACCGCTCGGCCGCGATGGTGACGTCTTCCGAAAGCGACTTGGCCAGCTCCTCGATTTCGGCATCGAGCCGCGCCTGGACCGCTAGGTCTTTTGTGAGCAGCCGTTGTGCAGATGCCACGCGCATTCCGGCGAAATCGGCGCCAGCCGCCCGCGCGTAGTTGATCGACATCAATGACTCGTCGAAGGTTTTCGCAACCAAGTCACCGGCGTGCCGGATACCGAGTGTGGCATACCCTCCCAAAGCTGCCGCAATCGCGCTCATTGCAAGACAGAAGATCAAGATTCCGGTTCGAATCGAACCGCGCGCGACAAGCCGCGACACCCGAGCGATTATCGACCGAAAGGTCTCGATAACCGCGTTCGGTTGACGCGCAACGCTGCCGACGAAAGGACCCATCACAGTGTCTTTCGCTGTAAACACCTAATCGCAAACATATCGCGCGGAGGCAGCAGCGGCTCCGCCTAAAATTTCCCTAGCAATGACTGCAAGGGATGCGGAAATCGTTAAGATCAACCTGTGATAAGTATGGGGGTACTCACGCGGCTCGAAAGATTCGAGCCCGGACGGATTCTTGGTAAAGTTGAAGTTTCAGCGGGGTTGAAATAATGGCGAGGTTTTTGCCTTTGCGCGCAGGCGGGCTCGGTTTTCAGATCACGGCCGCAATTGTAGGGGGTCTCTTCGCGGGAGCCGCTTTGGGCGCGGCCCCTTACACGATCTCGCAAAAGGATCGGGAGTTTAGGCCGAGAGAGATCATCATCAAGCGCGGCGAGACTTTACGGTTCGTTAACGACGACGGCGAGCTCCTCCACCACGCCTATTTGAGCGCGGACAGCTTTGATTTCGATACCGGGGATCAGCAGCCGGGCAGCCAGTTCGACGTCGTTTTTTCCGTGCCTGGTGACTACACCGTGCTGTGCGGCATTCATCCCAAGATGAAGCTTGGCGTGCACGTCACCAAGTAAAGACCCTAGAGAATCGTCGTGTTGAAGGCCGCGGCGTGGCCAACATAATAGGCGAACAGCGTGACCGTCAGCGCCGCGCATAATCCCGCCGGGGCGAGCCACGGCGAGCGATAGTCTGACGCGGCCTGCCGGGTATCGCAAACGATCGCGACCAGGACGACGATGATCGCCGAGTGCCCGATGACATCAAGCTTGCCGAATTCGAAGCATGCGCTGATAAACATGCCGAGCAACATGGCCGCCGCAATGCGCCGGACTAGCGGTGTCCAAGCCAAGGCAAAAGCGAGGGTGAACTCGACCATTCCCGCGGCCCGCATGTAGAACTCGCTTTCGAACCCAAGCGTGATGCCGGGATGCTCGATCAGGAGCGGAAAACTCCATTCCGGATAGGCCCACTTCTCGATCGACGCCCACATCAACGTGACGGCGGTCGCATAGCGCACCACGTCGAGCGGCGAAACGCCGAAGAGGTCCTTTTGCAGCCCGGTGAGGGCGAGGTAGGCCGCAAACCCGAGAAAGATCGGATAATCGGCCAAATGAAAGGTGCCGTAGTCCCGTACCGCGAGCGCGAACAACACCGCGATCCCGGCCGCAGATAGCGGCATCGTGCGACGCGACAGCAGGCCGGCGGCGATGGCAAGTTGCAAAGGCCCGACCAGCGCGGACGTCGTTTTCAGTTCGGGGGTCAGGATGATACCTCCGACCGCCCAGAGCGAGACGAAGAAAAACCCGCAGACTGCGCGCATCATGAGCTCGGTATGCAGCTCCAGCGTCTCCGTGAAGCGGTTCAGCGAGCGGGCCATCAGCTCACCCAAAGATGTCCGCTCCACCACACAGCCGGAAAAGAACCAGAGCAAGGCAACGCCCAGGAGGAGCTCAAAATCCTGGCACAGAACGTTCTCAAGGCCGCGCGGCTGGCCGGCAGCGTCGTAGGCGCAAAACCATTTGACATGGGCGGCTGCCTCTTCCGTCCCCAGGATCCAGACGCAGAATCCGGCGATTGACGTGGCAAACAGGTAGATTGCTCGGGAGGCCGAAACGGCATCTCGTCCCAGAGACCTGAACATTTCAAAAAACCGCCCGTCTTAAACGCACATCCTTAACGATCTATTCACCCTAGCATAAATTTTAAGGTTTGTGGCGCCTGTCGCATCCGCTGGTTGTTTGGTGGTTAATGGGGGCGGCACCGGGGCTTATTTGAACGGCCAACCCACCGCAAATCCCTTCAAACTTTACGGATCTTGAGGACGGGCCTTCAACCCAGGGGGCGTACTAAACGGCGGACAAGCGGATGATTGGAGCAGTCCATGTTCGGAGCGTTAAGTGCGGCAGGTGTGGCGGTGGGCTCGGTCCTGGCCCGCGGCGCAAAGCGGTACGCAGTGCGAGCCGAAACCCCGGAGGCCTGGACAGGCGCCCTTCTTATCTTCGGTTTTGGCCTGTTGGGGTCGGCATTGCCGCACCTTCATTGAGTGCCTTCTCGGCCGGCCCGATCAGGGAGCTCGTTGTCCGGGCACCTCGGGGAAAGGCACTGCCGGGGACGAGGCGGTAAGGGTTTGAAGAAAGGCGATCAGATCGCTCTTTTCGTCCGCCGTAAGGAACAGTGGCCGGATCGAAGGCGATCGGCTAGGTCGATCGATCCCACCCTTGTTATAGAGCTCGATCACCTGTTCGAGCGTTGCCACAGAGCCATCGTGCATGTAGGGCGCGCGGCGCGTGACATCGCGCAAGGTCGGCGTCTTGAACGCGTATCGCAGCTTTTGCGATGTCGGAAACAGTCGGCCGCGCCCAATATTATCACCTGTTGCAGTGCCGATATCCTGGAACGATCCATCTGTAAAAGACGGCCCGCTGTGGCAGTTTGAGCATCGTGCTTTGCCGTTGAAAATCTCGAAGCCGCGTTTCGCCGGCGCGCTGATCGCGGCGTCATCGCCCGTGATCCACCTATCGAACGGCGACTCGCCAGCGACAATGGTGCGTTCAAAGGTCGCCAGGGCGGCTTCGATCCTGGGCCGCGTGATTGCACGATCTCCGAACGCGTTTGCGAATGCATCACCATAGGCCGGTGCGGTGGAGAGACGCTCGATCAGCTCCGATTCCGTCAGATTCATATTCGCCCGGCCAGTGATCGGACCAAACGTCACGGCCTCGATATCCCTGAATTTCCCGTCCCAGCCCAACGGTTCACTGAACGCCACATCGATCAGAGTGGGCGAACGCAACGGCAGACCCCTCGGGTCCTCCCCGATCGCATGCGCGAGGCCATCACCCCACGAAAGTGACGGGTTGTGGCAAGTCGCACAGGAAACGGTACGGGATCTCGATAGCAGTGGGTCGAAGAACAACATCTGCCCAAGACCCGCTTTCGCCGCGGAGTAGGGATTGTCATCCGGAAAAAGAATGGTTGCGGGCCGACGGTAGCTGGCACGGATCTCCGTAGCCTCGCCTGGTTTCTCGGCGGACATCAAGGCAAAACGCTGGCCCAGCGGCAAAAGCGCCGCAAGTAAAGCCAGGCTGACCCAGACCTTCATCGGCTCCTCGGACGGAAATACCGGATCTGTATATGAAGTGTTAGTCAACGAAGCTTTAATGGATGACGGCAGATCCGAACGAACGCGCCGACAGTGGATCGAAGACGATGACCGCATAGGCGCTCAACAGGTAATATGATCATGGTCCGGTCAGTCCGCGCGACTGCCAATAGGCAATGGCGCACCCAGGACGCAGTTAGGTCGGGAGGCTGTTAGTTGGCGCCGCATGCGGCCCGCTTATTGCGGGCTCCGCAAGGATGAGGATCTGTTTCGCGTAGGTGTTGGATGATGCCGCGCAGACGGACGTCTCGCAACACTCACATCCCCCGCTTCGGCCCGATCGCCTCAAACGCGGCCTTCTGCTCGTCGCTCAGGTCGAACTCGAAATCATCGAGCGCATCGCCGACGCCGCCCACCGCCTGCTGCATCCTCTCGAGCCGCGTCTTCACGGCGGCGAGGCGGGCCTGTGGTGTTGATGCAGCCTTTGTCGGACAGAGACTAAGCGTCTCCATGGTGCGCAGCGTGGTGTCCTGGAGCACGTCGAGGCGGGCGCGTCCGGTGTCGTCGAGCTTCAGCGTGGATGCGATGTCGGCGGCGGGCCATTGCTGCTGCACGAGCTGCTCGTATTGACGCTGCGCCTGCACTTCGTAGCGGGGATCGTTGTTCGGATCGCAGGCTGCGGCGGCTTGCGCGTCCTTGTGCTGGGCGGATGCAACCGCCGCGCGGCGTTCGTTGGTGAGCTTCTCGAGCTTTGCTTTCTGGCTGTCATCGAGGAGATCGACGAATTTGGCGAGCGGCGCCGCGAGCGCGTCCGTGGCCTTGATCATGGCATCAAGCCGGGCCTGCATCACGCCGAGACGCTCCGGCGCGGTCATCGGCGCCTGCGCCGGGCACGAGGCGCGGATGGTGTCGCGCGCGGAGGCCCAGGCGGCGCCGAGATCGTCGAGCGCGGTGCGCTGCATCTCGTTCGGCTGCACCGCGGCTGCGATACGGTCGACGGGCAAGCCGCCAGTGTCGCTGGCGTCGCAGACCGCCTCCACCGGCGGCACTCGTCGCGCACGACGTCCTTGCGGCGCGGTGTAGGCGGCGAGCTCCGGAGCCGCATAGGGCGCGAAGATCGCGGCATAGATATCGCCATAGCCATAGAGCGACAGGCTGGTGGCATCGCCGAAGATTACCGCATTGGTGAGATCGTCATGCGCGAACGGCCAGAACACGGGACCGACCCAGCCGTAGCTGCCGTCGGGATGGCGCCACCAGCCCTGCGGACGGCGGCCGCCGTGCCAGCCCGACAGCGCGGCCTGCGCCGTGAGCGCCGCGCGCATGATGTAGGGATTGGCGGGCTGACCGCGCTCGGCTCCGTTTGGAATCTGGCGCGGATCCTGCGACCTCAGCGCAGCGGAGCGATAGCGGCTGCCGCGCACCGCCATGCGGGCGTGGCGCAGCCGCGACAGGCCGATGACGTGGCCGACGGCGAAGCGCGCGATACCGAGCGGCCCGCCGCGGAGTGCGAACTGCGCCTGGGCTTGATTTGGCAACAGCACTGTCAGAATCGCGAGGACCGCGCCGGCCAGCGCCAAACGCAGGCGGAATCTCGACCTGACCACCAAGCCGACCACCGAAATGATCACTTCTTGGCCCTCCTCCAGCGCCAAGCCCAGATCGCGTCGCATCGAGAAACTCGCCGGGGAACCAAATGTTCCGCGGCGAGACGGGCAAAGCGTCGCGGTCGTCTTACCTCGCCCCGCTTGCGGGGAGAGGTAAGATGACATCGCAGATGTCATCCGGGTGAGGGGGTACAGGTCTCTCGACGATTCCGCCCGTGGAGAGAGCCCCTCATCCCGCCCTCTCCCCGTAAGAACGGGGCGAGGGAGAAGGAGAAGCCGCCTCACTGCGCCCTTTGCGGAACCACGACGGTCTGGCCGGGGTAGATCAGATTGGGATTGTGGATCTTTGCGCGGTTGGCGTTGAAGATCACCGCGTAGCGCGCGCCGTCGCCGTAAGCGAGACGGCTCAGCGCCCAGAGGCTGTCGCCGCGGGAGACCACCCGGCTGCCGCCGGCTTCCGCCGTTGCAGTGTTGAGGACGTCCGCGGGCGAGGCGGACGCGACCGTGGTACCGGCCGCCGGCATCCTCGCCATCGCCTTTGGCTTGGGCGTGCCCATCATGCGCGGCCGAGCCGCGGACCGGTCCAAAGCCGAGGCCAGGCGCGGCGCCGGCAGGGACGCGACGATGTCCGATTTGTCGTTTTCAGCCGGCTTCGCTGCCGCTGCGACGCGCGCGGGCGGCGGCGCGGCTTCGGCGATCGTCACCGGCATGGTGCGGCTGGACTGCATGACGGAGCCGTCGGGCGCCCTGGCGCGCAGCGTCAGCTCGTAGCTGCCGGCGGGAAGCTTTGGCGGGGTCATCACGAACTGGCCCGACGCATCGGCCACCACGCTGTCGAGCGGCTGGCCGTCACGCATCAGCTCGACCTTCGAACCCGGCGCGGCCCGGCCCGCGATCACCGCGGCCTCGCCTTGATCGTCGACGCGCGCGACGTCGAAACGGGGACCGGCATCCGCAACTGGTGGCTGCGGCTTGGCCGGCGCGATATCGGCCAGCGCCGCGACCTGCTTCTCGGTCTCGGCCAGCGCCCCCGCCTTCGCGGTGCCGGGCGGTGCCGGCGAGGCGGACGGCGCGGGCGGTGCAACCGCGGCGAGTTTCGGTTGTTCGGAGTTCAGCTCAGTCTTCGGCTCAGTCTTCGGCTCAATCTTGGCCTCAGGCTTGACCTCAGGCTTGGCGACGACCGCGAGCTCGGTGCCCGCCCCGCCCGGCAGCAGACGGCGCAGCTCGGTCGGGCCGATCACCAAGACGGTGCCGGCCACCGCGAGCAGACAGA
This sequence comes from Bradyrhizobium sp. S3.3.6, assembly GCF_040546905.1. Classification (NCBI taxonomy): domain Bacteria; kingdom Pseudomonadati; phylum Pseudomonadota; class Alphaproteobacteria; order Hyphomicrobiales; family Nitrobacteraceae; genus Bradyrhizobium; species Bradyrhizobium sp. S3.3.6. The sequence goes on from NZ_JBEPOT010000020.1 coordinate 38,795, forward strand.
ATGCAATGAAGGCCTTGGATGCGGTGATCATCAGTCCTCAAACCTTAATCGAAATCTTGGGTCGCAAATCGGCTCCGGCAAAGTGCGCCGATTTGGCTGCGGCAGCAAGACGGTCAATGGGATGAACCGAGGTAGCCCCGTCGGCGTCAAATGGGCGAAGCCGCACTGCGGCATATTTTTTGAGGATTTTTCCCGTGAACGGATTTTGCCGCTTCGCATCATTCCTGGCGCTTGCCCTGACGCTCGCCGCCGCGTCCGCGCTCGCCGCCTCCGGCCCGCCGCCGGGGTTCGTCCTCACAGACAATGCCGATCTCGCCTTCACCTCGCCCGACGGCGCCACAGGGATCGAGCAGTACATGAAGGACGGCGGGGATTTCGACGTCAAATGGCAGGTCTGGGCGCGGCGCGGCGAGCAGATGACCGAGCTGAAGCCCGAGCAGGGCTATGGCGCCGGCTTCCGCTTCAGCAGCGACTCGCAATGGCTGGTGCGGATGCAGAAGACCGGCTCGGGCGAGCAGGATCTGTTTCTCTACCATGTCGAGAACGGCGCCTTCGTCGGCGCCACCAAGACATCGCTCAGCGATCTGGCCTGGAACTATTTTCACAGCCGGCCCGACACCGGGAACATGAAGCTCGACTACCACATCTCGGCCAATCTCGTGAAAGGCACCGAGGATGCCTATCGCTGGCTCGGCGTCGACTGGTCCAACAACCGCTACCTCCTGATCTCGCTGTCGGGCGAGATGGACAAGCATCCGAAGACGTCGCCGTGAAGGGACTGGCCGACTGGAAATGCCGCTATGACCTCAAGACCGGCAAGTTCGACGTGCCGGCGATGTTCGCCAAAGGCAATGCGGAAGCGCTGCACTGGGAGATCAAGCGGTGAGGGCGTTATGGTCCCTTGCGCGAACGGAACCAACCCCCTGATTCCGCTCCGATTCACGTCTCACTAACCTTCGCTGGTAACGGGGTCTTGGAGGTTTTGCGGCATCCTGCATCCCACGGGAGGGCTGGATGGGCGCATCAATTCGATGGACCGCGCGACTGCGCGCGCTGCTTCGCCAATGGCGAGGCGCGCCGCTGACGTGGCTGATCGTCGGCGGCTTCGTGCTGATGGCGGCGATGGCCATCGGCACTGGGCTCACCGTCGACCGGTTCCGGCAGAACGCCATCGAGGGCGGCCGCGACAGCCTGGAAAGCTCCGTCCGTCTGCTCGCCCGCCATTTCGACCGCGAGTTCGAGGACTTTGCGGTGCTGCAGAAGAGCATCATCGCGGAACTCGAGAGCCATGGCATCGAATCCGCCGACATGTTCCGCAGCGAGATGGCGACGCTCGCCGTGCACGAGGTGCTGCGCACCAAGGCCAGCGGCTGGTCCGACGTCGCCGGCGCCAATGTGTTCGATGCCAACGGCGTGCTGATCAACTCGTCGAAGCGCTGGCCGGTCGCCGACATCTCGGTGTCCGATCGCCGCTATTTCAACCGGCTCAAGAACGATCCGGCTTCGCAGGAAGAGATCGAGGTCGTGCCCGGCCGGCTCGGCAAGGGCCCGGCGATCGTGTTCGCGCGGCGGGTGTCGGGCCCCCACGGTGAATTCTTCGGCCTGGTATCGCGGGCGATTGCGCCGGAGCAGCTTGAATCCTTCTTCGCCTCGACCGGCCTCGGCGAGGAATCCTCGATCGCGATGCACCACCAGAACGGCCAGCTGCTGGCGCGCGTTCCGCATGTCGACGCCATGATCGGGCAGAACTACCGCACCGGCTCGCCGGAGCAGATGGCCGTGTTCGAGCGCAGCTTCGTCACCACGGAGCTCGCCAGCCCGATCGACGGCAAGGACCGGATCGTCGCCTCGCGCATGCTGACCGGCGAGCCGCTGGTCGTGGTCGCCACCAAATCGCTGGATGCGACGCTCGCCACCTGGCACACGCAAACCAAGTTCTTCGTCACTGTCGCCGTGTTGTCGATCGGCCTGCTCGTGCTCACGCTGTTCCTGATCTTCCGCCAGGTGACGAGGCGCGTCTCGCTGGAGAAGCAGCGGCTCGACACCGCGATGAACACGATGACGCAGGGCCTGCTCATGTTCGACCAGGACGAGCGGCTCATCGTCTGCAACCGCCGCTACATCGAGATGTATCGGCTCTCGACCGCATTGGTGAAGCCCAGCGCCCATTTCCGCGACGTGATCCAGCATCGCGCCGACAGCGGCTCGTTCGACGGCGACGTCGATTCCTATTGCGACGAGATCCTGAACAGCGTCGGACGCATCCAGAGCACCATCGTCGAGACCTCCGACGGCCGCCTGATCGAGATCAAGAACCAGCCGGGTGCGGCCGGCGGCTGGCTCGCCACGCATGACGACGTCACCGAGCGCATCCGCGCCGACGAGCGCATCGCCCATATGGCGCATTACGACGCGCTGACCGACCTGCCCAACCGCGTGCTGATGCGTGGCCATCTGGAACGGCGGGTGGCGGAGCTTGCCCAAGGCAAGCCGTTTGCAATCCTCTATATCGACGTCGACGAGTTCAAGGGCGTCAACGATTCGCTCGGCCACGAGGTCGGCGACGAATTGCTGCGCCAGGTCGCCAACCGCCTGCGCGCCTGCGCCAGCGGCAACGATCTCGTGGCACGCCTCGGCGGCGACGAGTTCGCTATCATCAGGGCCGGGAGCTGCGACCAGGCCGGGCTGACCGCGCTCGCCGAACAGATCCTGGCGTCGCTGCGCATGCCGGTGGATTGCAAGGGCCAGGAGATCGCGACCGATGCCAGCATCGGCGTCGCGATCGCCCCCGACCACGGCGACAATCTCGACGATTTGCTCAAGCGCGCCGATCTCGCAATGTATGCAGCGAAAAGCGAAGGCCGCGGCACCTTCCGCATCTTCGTGCCCGAATACGACGCCAAGGCCAGGCTGCGCCGCCAGCTCGAGCTCGATCTGCGCCAGGCGCTCGGGCGCGGCGAGTTCGAGGTGCACTACCAGCCGCTGGTCGATCTCTCCGCCAATGTCGTCACCGGCTGCGAGGCGCTGCTGCGCTGGCGCCATCCCGAGCGCGGCATGGTCTCGCCCGCCGACTTCATTCCGGTCGCGGAAGACACCGGCCTGATCAGCGAGATCGGCGAATGGGTCTTGAGCCAGGCCTGCAACGAGGCTGCATCCTGGCCCGGCGACATCCACATCGCTGTCAACGTCTCGCCGGTGCAATTCCGATCCAGGACGCTGGCGCTGAAGGTTGCCGCAGCGCTCGCCGAGTCAGGCCTTGCGCCGGGGCGCCTCGAGCTCGAGATCACCGAAACCGTGCTGATCCGCGACGACGAGGAAGCGCTCACGGTCCTCCAGCAGCTCCGCGAGCTCGGGGTGCGCATCGCGCTCGACGATTTCGGCACCGGCTATTCGTCGCTGAGCTATCTGCACCGCTTCCCGTTCGACAAGATCAAGATCGATCGCAGCTTCATCAGCGACATCGGCGAGCCCGAGGATTCCGCGCCGATCGTGCAGGCCGTGGTGCAAATGGCCGCCGCGCGCCACATGGCGACGACCGCGGAAGGCGTCGAGACCGAAGCCCAGCGCGAGGTGCTGCGGCAGCTCGGCTGCAGCCAGATGCAGGGCTGGCTGTTCAGCCCGGCGGTGCCGGCGGCGAAGCTGAAGCAATTGCTGTCGAAGCAGGCGGCCGCGGCCTGACCTCGGCTGCTTCGCCTGCATTGATCTGTCCGCGGCCTCCCCGAAAATAGGATCAAACGCGCCGGCTCGCGGTTATGGCCTTGCTGAGACGGCCGGAAGCCCCGGCCGGCGGGCGGTCGGCCAATCGCATCGCGCGCATCGCGGACGCTTGCGTCTCGCGCTTTGCGCAGGTGCGCAGATCGAGCGAGGCGACATGGCAATGTTGGTTTTGCGAATGGTTCTTCTTGCTGCGGCGATCGCCCTGATCGGCGCGCCCGCGGACGCGCGCGATGACGGGCGCTACGCGAACTCTCCGCTCAAGGGCTGGTTCGAGAGCTTGCACAGCAGGGGCGGCGGGCCCTGCTGCGCGGACGCCGATGGCACGGCGCTCGACGACGTCGATTGGGACACGAGCAACGGACATTACCGGGTCAGGATCCAGGGTGAGTGGATCCAGGTGCCTGACGACACCGTGATCACCGAGCCGAACCGCATCGGCCGCACCATCGTCTGGCCCTACTACGTCAACGGTCGCGCCTTGATCCGCTGCTTCATGCCGGGAAGCATGACGTGAGGCCGCAAGCCACCTTGCATTCGCGCAACCGTTTCATATCTCATCGGCATGATGAAGCTCACACTCGTCCAGGACCAGGCTATACAGGCACTGACGGCGGGCGCCGTCGGCGCCGAGACGTTCGATCGCCTGTTTGCAGGCATCCGTTTCGACAAGCTCGACGGCACGATGCTCTACGCCTTCGCCAAAGACGAGGAGATCGCGTCCGACATCGAGGACGGCTATTCGATCTATATCGCCACTGTCGCATCGCGTGTGCTGAAGCGACAGGTCGATGTCGTCGTCGTGATGCCGAAGGTTCTGCAATAGACCGCACCGACGTCGCTCACAGACCGACCGGCGCAGGCGTGACCTCGCGATAAATCCACGCTACCCTCTTGGGACAAGAACAAGAGGAAACGCCAATCGTGTACGACTACATTATCGTGGGCGGCGGCTCGGCGGGGTCCGTGCTGGCCCACCGGCTCTCCGCCAGGAGCGCCAACAAGGTCCTGCTGTGCGAAGTCGGACAGGACACGCCTCCCGGCAGCGAGCCGGCCGAAATCAGGGACAGCTATCCCGGCACCGCCTATTTCGATCCGCGCTTCCACTGGACGGAATTGAAGGTCACGACCCAGGTCGTCAGCCACAACAATCCGAACGAAGCGCGCCCGCCCTTGCGCAAATACGAGCAGGCGCGTGTGCTCGGCGGCGGCTCCTCGATCAACGGTCAGATGGCCAATCGCGGCGCACCGACCGATTACGACGAATGGGACGCGCGGGGGGCCTCGGGCTGGACATGGGCCGACGTGCTGCCGTTCTTCAAGAAGGTCGAGCGCGACCTCGATTTCGATGGACCGTATCACGGCAAGGACGGCCGAATTCCCGTGCGCCGAATTCCGCGCGAGCACTGGACCCGGCATTCGCAGGCATTCGCCGACGCCTTCGAGCAGGCCGGCCATCAATATCTGCCCGACCAGAACGGCGAGTTCGTCGACGGCTATTTCCCGGTGACGCATTCCAACCAGGCCGAGCAACGCGTCTCGGCCGCAATGGGCTATCTCGATCGCGACACCCGCAAGCGTACGAACCTGACGATCTCCACCAACACGCAGGTGAACGAGCTGCTGTTTGAAGGCACGCAATGCGTCGGCGTGAAGGCTGTCGTCGACGGACGCGAGCAGGAATTCCGAGGACGCGAGATCATTCTCTCCAGCGGCGCGATCCATTCGCCGGCGCATCTGTTGCGCGCCGGCATCGGCCCGGTGGGTCACCTCAAGGATATGGGCATTCCGGTCCTGATGGGGCTCGCAGGCGTCGGCCAGCGCCTGATGGATCATCCCTCGATCTCGCTGTCTTCCTTCGTCCGCCGCGGCGCCCGCATGAACGAGCATACCAGGCGTCACATGCAGCTCGGCCTGCGTTATTCGTCGGGGCTGCCGGGCGTGCCGAAGGGCGACATGTTCGTGGTCCTGCTCAGCAAGTCGGCCTGGCACGCGGTCGGCGCGCAGATCGGCTCGGCGCTGACCTTCGTCAACAAGACCTATTCCGAGACTGGACAGGTCAAGCTTGCCTCGCGCGATTCCGCCGCCGAGCCGATCGTCGAGTTCAATCTGCTGTCCGACCGGCGCGACCTCGAGCGCCTGATGAGTGGCTTCCGCAAGATGGCGGCCATTCAAATGAGCGACGCCGTGAAGGCGGTAACCGACAAGCCGTTTCCGGCCGCCTATACCGACAAGGTCCGCAAGATCGGAGTGGTCAACACCAGGAACAGGATTTTGACCGGGATCGCCGCGACCCTGATGGATGGACCCGCGGCGCTGCGCCACTATCTGATCGACAATTTCGTGGTCGAAGGCTTTACCTTCGATGACGTGATCAACGACGACGAGACGCTCGAAGCCTTCGTGCGCAAGGCCACCATCGGCGTCTGGCACGCCTCCTGCTCGTGCCGCATGGGACGGGCCGACGATCCCATGGCAGTGGTCGATGCCCAAGGCCGGGTCAAAGGCATCCAGGGCCTGCGCGTTGTCGACGCCTCGATCTTCCCGGTGGTGCCGTGCGCCAACACCAATTTTCCGGTGCTGATGTCGGCGGAGAAGATCGCAGCCGCGATGATGCAGTGATGGGCTGGGCTCTCGTGTCCCGGATGCAGCGCGCCGTGCAACGGTGCGTTGCTGAACCGGACCCAGAATGCCTCGGCATGGGCCCCGGCTCTGCAGCGCATCACTTCGTGCTGCGCAGCGTCCGGGGCACGAAACCGGAGCGTAGACTTTACGCCGCCCGGAGATCGCCGACGAAGCGGTCGACGTCGCGCTTGAGATCGTCCGACAGGCGCGCCAGCATCTTGGCCGAATCCAGCACTTCGCCTGCGGCGGCACCGGTCTGCCCGGCGGCTTGCGACACGCCGGAGATGTGGCGCGAGACCTCGTTGGTGCCCTGCGAGGCCTGCTGCACATTGCGGGCGATCTCGCGCGTTGCGGCGCCCTGCTCCTCGACGGCGGCCGCGATCGCAGCCGCGATCTCGTTGACGCGCTGGATGGTGGTGCCGATCGACTGGATCGCGGTCACCGACGACTTGGTCGCGCCCTGGATCGCGGCGACCTGACCCGTGATCTCCTCGGTCGCCTTCGCGGTCTGCGTGGCGAGGTTCTTCACCTCGGATGCGACCACCGCAAAGCCACGGCCGGCGTCGCCCGCGCGCGCCGCCTCGATGGTGGCGTTGAGCGCAAGCAGGTTGGTCTGCTCGGCAATGCCGGTGATCAGCGCGACGACGTCGCCGATGCGCTGGGCGGCATCGGCCAGCGCCTGCACCTCGGTATTGGTGCGATCGGCTTCGCTGGCGGCGGCACCGGCAATGCTGGAGGATTCCGCGACCTGACGGCTGATCTCGCTGATCGAGGCCGACAGTTCTTCCGTCGCAGCCGCGACCGTCTGAACGTTGGAGGAGGCATCGCCCGACAGGCTCGCGACCGAGGCCGCCTGGGACGAGCCCTGCTCGGCGGTCGACGACATCGACTGCGCGGTGGCGTTGAGCTCGCCGGAGGCAGAGGCCAGCGTGTGCAGCGATTCCGTGACGGTCTTCTCGAACTGCTCGATCAGGCCGTCGACCGCAAGCTGGCGCCGCTCTTTCCGGCCCTGCTCCGTCGATTGCTCCTGGGCGAGGCGATCGCCGGCGATCATGTTCTCCCTGAACACCGACACCGCACGCGACATTTCTCCGATCTCGTCGCCGCGCTCGATGCCCGCGAGCGCGATCGCATAGTCACGCTCGGCAAGCGAGCGCATCGCCTGCGTCAGCGTGCGGATTGGCGCGCTGACGCGGCGGTTCACCAGGATGAAGCCGAAAGCCGTAATGGCGAGCGCAACCAGCATCATCCCGCTATTGAGCGCGAGGCTCCATGTCGCCGATGTCATCTGTTGACGGGCGCGGGCGACCATTTCGGCAAGCGCGGCCTGGCCGGCCTCGACGCTATAGTTGAGAATCGCGGTATTGAGCTTGGACAGATCCTCGACCTTGATGTCGATGGTCTGGTTGTTGCTCAGCGCCTTGATGAAGCCCTGCTGGCGCTCGGTCATGGCGGCAGCCTCGCCCTGCTTCGAGCGCGCGATCACGTCGGTGAGGCTTGCCGGCGCGTCAGGGCGCGCGGCGACTTCCAGCACCTGGCTCCAGGCCTGCTTGGAGCGGCCGGTATCCTCGGCAGCGCCGACCATGTCGGCGGCACTCCAGGGCTTGCCGGCCGCAGCCGCAGCTTCAAGACGGATTGCGACGGAGCCACCGTTTGCACGCGCCGACCAGGCCGACTGCTTGATTCCCAGGAGATGATCGACCACGGGATCGGTGAGCTTGAGCGCGTTCTCGAGCTCGGCCGTCAGCGCCAGAATGGCATCGAGATAATCTTGCGCTGTTTTGCGGAACTCGTCGCCGACCCTGTCGTCACGCGTGGCCTTCGGCTGATGGATGGCGCCTTCCGCCTTGGTTCGCAACGGCACGAGCGCATCATGGATCGCGACCAGCTTGCTCGTGGCCGCGGCCAGGCGAGAATCGCTCACCCCCGCGAGACGCTCGAGCACGTTCTTGTAGGCCGTTTCCGACAATCCCCGGTTGGTGGCGATGCGGTCATCGGCATTGGCATTGGCCGGGGCGTCCGCGACCAGACCCGACAGGAACGTTCCGCGCTCGAGCCGGAAGCCGAGCAGGGTCGCGAACAGCTGCTGGTCGGTGCTGGCGAAGCGCTCGACCTTCTGCGCCGCGCTGTTGCGCGCGATGGCGCCAAGCAGCCCGGTCGAGAGCTGCCCGACCAGGAATAGGCCGAGGACGCCGATGATGGCGCCGAGAACCGAACGAATGGAGGGATTGCCGAACAATGCCATGGGGAGCGCCGGGTCTCTGAATCTGAAAAAGATGCAGAAAAATACCGGCCTGCTCCTAAGATTTGGTTCACCAGATGCGCCCACCCCGCTGGCCAGGCGCGAGCCAGGCTCAATTTGCCCCTGTTGGAGGCGGCGACCTCAGGTCCCGTAAAAGCTCACATTCGTCGCTTTGCGGCGTGCACTTCGACGAGCTCGGCGTCCGGATGCGTGACGATGGTGGTGAACATGATGCCGCTGATGATAAGCGACCAGGCGGTGTCCCAATAAATCCAAAACACGTGCCAGCCTCCGTTTCAGTGTCCTCCACCGGCGAGACCGGGGTAACGGCGGGGCGCGGCCGCCGTTCCCACGCGATCATGCGGCGGGGATGCCTGCGACTTGAGCAGGCGAAGCGCAACCTCTCCTGAGTTTGTCAGCGAGACCTTGCGATCGGTTTAACCGGTGTGGCGCTTTGCCACGACATCGCCATACCGAAGGCCCCTGTGAACGAGTTCATAGGGTCGTCGCCGTTTGCAGTGCACGATGGCCGAACCTTCGACGGACGGATTTGGCCTGATGCGCAAGCAACTCGTCGCCTGGACCATCCTGACCTCGGCCCTGGTGGCCGTTGCCGTGTGGACCGTGCTCGGGCCACCCGACCATCCGGCCGGCCCGCATCTGCCCTCACGCGACCTGACGGCGTCGGTGCGGTAGACACGAACCAGCATCCCACTTCGCTCGAAAACGCCTTGTCTCTCGAAAGCGCCTTGCAACCGATACCATTTCGGCATCGATCAATCCCAATTGGAATTTGGTGCAACGGAACCCCAGCCGCTATCCTCTGCCGCAAAACGACAAGCCATACCGGCTTAGGAGGACGGCCCATGATCAAACCGACACGCCCCGCATCCCGCGCGGCGATCGCCACCACGCTCTTCACCGCTCTTGTCAGCGCTCTTGCCCTCGTTTCCGGAGTCCGTGCCGGCATGGCCGAAACCTTCGCCTATGTCGGCAATGCCGACAGCAACGACATCAGCGTGTTCAAGATCGCCGAGAACGGCGAGATGACGCCGGTGCAGACGGCCGCCTTCACCGGCGTCGAAAAACCGGGATCCTCGACCCCGCTCGCGATCACGCCCGACCACCGCGTGCTGATCGCCGGCGTCCGCTCGCAGCCCTTCCTCGCGGAGAGCTTTGCGATCGATCCCAAGACCGGCCAGCTCAGCCATATCGGCAACGGGCCGCTCGCCGACAGCATGGCCAACATTGCCACCGACCGCGGCGGCAAGGTGCTGTTCAGCGCCTCCTATGGCGGCAACAAGGTCGCGCTAAATCCGCTTCAAGCCAACGGCGTCGTCGGCGAGCCGAAGCAGGTGATCCCGACCGGGCTGAACGCACACGCCTTGCTGCCCTCGCCCGACAACCGTTTTGTGTTCGCGACCAATCTCGGCTCCGATCAGGTGTTGAGCTTTGCGTTCGATGCCGCCGCGGGCACGCTGACGCCGAGCGATCCGCCGGCGATCAAGACGCCGGAGAAATCCGGGCCGCGGCACTTCGTGTTTCATCCCAACGGCAAGTTCGTCTATCTCATCCACGAGCTGAACGGCGACGTTGCAGCATACAGCTATGAAGCCAGGAGCGGCGCGTGGAGCGAGATCCAGCGCACGACGGCGCTCCCCGAGGGCTTCAACGGAAAACCCTGGGCCGCCGACATCCACATCACCCCCGACGGCCGCTTCCTCTACGCTTCCGAGCGCACCACCAACACGCTCACCGCCTACAAGGTCGATGCCACCAGCGGCAAGCTGACCGCGATCGGCAGCGTGCCGACCGAGAAGCAGCCGCGCGGCTTCAACATCGATCCGACCGGCCGCTACCTCGCCGCGGTCGGCGAACTGTCCGACGGTATGACGGTCTACGCCATCGACCAGACCAGCGGCGCACTCAGCAAGCTGAAATCCTACGCCACCGGCAAGAAGCCGAACTGGGTGGAGTTTTTGACGCTGAAGTGAGGTGGCGCTGCCCCTCCTCTCCTACGGTAGCTTCTACAAGAGGCCGTCATGCCCGGGCTTGTCCCGGGCATCCACGTTCTTCGTTCCACGTGGCCAAGACGTGGATGGCCGGGACAAGCCCGGCCATGACGAGTCCGGGATGCGCGACCACCGGCGAACCTCTTTGCTTTCGCAGCGACTAAATCAACGGGCGGCTTCCTGCCGCCTGCGCTGCGGCATTTCTCATCCGGTCAACCCATGGCCCGCCGCTGCCGCTTCTGCTATCGATCGAGGCCCTATCGATAAAGCCTTGCGGCCAACCGGAATGACCGATGCGTTCATTGCCTGCGCGTTCCTTTTCCCGGACCTTCGCTGCCCTCGCCGGACTGGCGCTGGTCTCCGCCCAGCCCGTGCTCGCTGCCGATGACGACGCGCCCAAGGGGCCGGCGGTCACGGTGCTGAAGGCGGCAAAGTCCTGCTTCTCCGACATCGTCGAGGCCACCGGCTCGATCATCGCGCGCGAGGAGACCTCGGTGCGGCCCGAGCGTCCCGGGCTCAAGGTGACCGAGGTGCTGGCCGAAGCCGGCGAGACCACGACGGCCGGCCAGGTGCTGGCACGGCTGGCGCTGCCCGAAGGCGGCACGCTGCAGGTCACCGCCCCGGTCGCCGGCGTCATCGCCACCTCGACCGCGCAGATCGGCAATCCCGCCTCGGCGAAGGGCGAGGCGCTGTTCACCATCGTGGCGCGCAGCGAATATGATCTCGTCGGCCTGGTTGCGACCAACGATGTCAGGAAGCTCGCGGTCAATCAGCCAACGACCGTGCGCATTGCCGGCGCCGGCGATATCGAGGGCAAGGTGCGCCGCATCGGACCGACCGTCGAGCCGAACATCCAGCAAGGCATGGTCTATATCGGCATCTCCTCGCAGAAGCGGCTGCTGCTCAATGCGAGCGGTCGCGCGCTGATCAAGACCGGGCAGAGCTGCAACGTCGCGGTGCCGCTGACGTCGGTGCAATATTCATCCGCCGGCACCGTGGTGCAGGTGATCCGCCGCAATCGCGTCGAGACCAAGCGCGTCGAGACCGGCTTGATGTCGGGCGGCAATATCGAGGTCCGCGACGGCCTCACCGAAGGCGATATCGTCGTCGCCCGCGCCGGCGCGCTGCTGCGCGAAGGCGATCCCGTGCGCCCGGTGATGGCGAGCGCGGACGCGGCGAAGTAGCAGCCACGGTCGTCATTGCGAGGAGCTCTTGCGACGAAGCAATCCGCGGAGAGATTCTGGATTGCTTCGCTGCGCTCGCAAGGACGATGGAGAGGCAGATTTGCGCACGGCGCTTTGCGCCTTTGCCCACCCTGCGAAGCTACGTTCGCCGCTAGAAACTAGCCGCCGGCTTCGTTGAACTGCACGTCCTCGAGCAGCGAGGACGAGACCGTCGGGACCTGGTCGCCTTCGGAGGCGCGGGAGATGGCGACGCGGGTCTTGTTGAAGACGCTTTCGGCGCTGCTACCTTGCGCATTGAGATTGTTGAGGAGCTCGCTGACCAGCGTGCTGTGCTCGCCCTTGCCGTCGTCGACGACCTTGCCGGGCGAGGCCGAGGAGAGGATCAGCGCATTGTCGGGCGTGCCGATCGGCGCGAGGCCATGCGAATAGGAGCGGAAGCGGCGCTCATAGGGATTGCGGCGGGACGCATCGACGACGACGAGCTTGGCCTTGGCGCCCTGCTCCTTCATCATGTTGAGCACGCCCTCGATCGAGACGCCCTGGCGGCGGACGTCGCTCTCCTTCCAGATCACGGCATCGACCGGCAGCATGTAGCTCTCGCGGCCGGCCTGCACGCCGTAGCCGCCGAAGAACAGCATGACGACGGTGTCGTGCCTGATGCGGGACTTGAGGCGGTTGACGGCGCGGACCATGTCGTCCTTGCTCGCGTCCTCCACCATGTCGACGTCAAAACCGTTCTTGCGCAGCGACGAGGACAGCGCGCGCGCGTCGTTGATCGACTGCGTCAGCGGCGCGGTCGCGTCGGGATAATGACCATTGCCGATGACGAGCGCGAGACGCGAGGTCTGGCCCAGCGAGCCCGTGACCTGGTCGGTCGAGACGGCCTTGGCGGCATCGAGCGAACGCATGTTCAGCGCAGCATGAGCGCCGATCGCCAGCGACACCGTGCCGATAAGGGCCGCGGCCACCGCAATCGTGCGTCGGGAAATGTCGAGCTGCCTTACATTCATCTCGGTTCATTCCTGTCAGTGCCAAAGACCGTCCATGCGCGCGCACACGGATTGAGTAGCGCGATAGCGTCTTTAGGTTTGAGGGATTGGCCGGGGGAGTGCCCCCGAATTGCGCGCAATTTGCGGCGCCGCACCAAACAAACCCTTAACCGGATATCACTGCCCCGGCAATAGATCGCCCAAAATTTGATATAAGCCATTGAATATATTGGTTAATTACCCAACCAAGGTTTCTCCATTTTTGGCTCCCCGTAGCCTTCCGGGGATTGATTATGCAGCTCCCGTGCCGGGCTTTTCCGTGACGTCAGTCACATTTGTATTTCCCGCGAATCCGGGTAGCTTTTCAAAGACTTGTGGGGGACGGGTCATCGATCTGGCTCCCGTGAAAGTCCCCCGCGACCAGGTATTTCATGAGCTTTCATTATTTTGCAGGTGCCGCGTGCCGGGTGCTGACGGCGCGGAAAGACGGCCCCTCCCTTTATGACGTCTGCGATCCCGTCTTGTCGGGCCAAGCCAGCGGCGATCCGCATCTGGCGAAATTTTACAAGACCGCGCTCGGCAACCCGGCGCTGCGGGTGCTGCTGCGCCGCGCCGGCCTGAGCGATCTGCGTGACGAGGCCAAGCTGACCCGGCTGCGCGAGGCTTTGGCCCGCGCCCGCGACGATGCCGAACCCGACTGGGCGGCGGTCGGCCAGCCCATCGCCGATCTCGTCGACACCATCGCGCTCGACCATCCAAAACCGCCGCCGGTCAATTTCGTCGGCGCGATGCCGGCACAATCGCAGATCGACGGCGTGATCCGCGACTGCGCGCAGCATCTGCTCGGCTCGTACCGCAACAACGGTTTCCTGCCGACCTATGCCGCCTTCAACCTGATCGGCGATCCCGATTTTCGCGGCCGCGAGCTGATCATGGCGCTCAGCGGGCTGAACGCGCGTGGCTACAAGAATTCATCGCTGCTGTTCAACCTCGCCCGCGTCTTCATCGCGCGCTCGCCCGCGCGCGCCGTGGTCAATCCACCCTGGCGAGGAATCGCCGAGCCGATGTGGGAGCCGGTGCAGATCCGCCACCGCTCGGCCTATTACGATGCGTTCTTCATCGAGGCGCTGCTCGGCTATGTCGAAACGGGGCTCGCCTCGCCGGCCGACAAGACTGCAGCCGAGCGCGCCATCGCCGACATGGTCGATTTCTGCGTCAACATCAGCCGCGAGCAGGTCGAGGGCAGCGGCGGCCAGCGCTTCAACGTCATCACGGCGCTGGCACCGGCGCCGCATCCGCGCTTTTCGCGCTATTTCGCCCAGATCAAGCAGGACCTTGGCTTCGGCGTCTATGTGCCGGATTGCGACACCACGGCGTGCTCGATTTCGGCGGCGACGCAGGCCGGCTGCACCGATCCGATCATCGACCAGCCGCTGCTGGATTTCTACGCGGGCTATCAGGTGCATGCCGGTGTCAACGAGCCGCGCGTGACGGTGCCGCTCAACGACAATATCGACTACGAAGGCGGCGTTGCGACCTGGATCGACAACCTCAAGGGCGAGCGTCCTTACGGCAACGATCTCGATCCGACGCTCAATCTCGACATTCTCGAGGTGAGCTTTCGCAACCTGGCGCGCTGGAGGATTCTGGAGACACCGGCGCGGCTCGCGACCGTGCATCGCATCATCGGCTTCCAGAAGCGGCTGGCGGCGAGCGGTGCCTTCGCCAATCCACGCTCGCACATCTATTATCTGCCGGAGCTCTACAGCGCCTATTTCGGCCGCTGCTATGCGGCCTTCCTGGCGCTGCCGCTGGCAGCCCAGGCTGCGATCGATCCCGACGGCGATTTCGATTTCATCCGCCATCGCGTGCTTTCCTACGTCAAGGGCGAGCTGATGGCGGCCGAGATGAACGTGTTCGACGCGGCACTGGCGCTGATCGCGCTCGGCCATCTCGGCGCCGACCCGCGCGCGTTCGCGCCGGCTCTGAACGTGATCGTCAATGCCATCGGCGAAGGCGGCCGCCGCGGCCCGTTCCGCGCCTATGAATGGAACAAGATGAAGACCCCGACGCGGATTTTGGTCGGCGGCCCCGAGGTGACGTCGGCGTTTGTGTTGATGGGCCTGGCGGTGGCGAGGCGGGCGATGGCGCGGGGGTAACACGCACTCCATCCGTGCCCCGGACGCAGCGCAGCGCCTCTTCGGCGGTGCGCTGCAGAGCCGGGGCCCATGCCACCGGTACGCTCCCCCGCGATTTTCTGGGTCCCGGCTCAGCGGAGCGGCGTTGCACGTCGCACCGCGTCCGGGACACGAGCGCCATTCGTTCAATGACGGGAAGTTGAAAGCCTCTCCGTTAGGCATGTGCTGGCCGGGCGGCCCAAAGCCGACCACAATTGCGGGGCTTATCGAGATTTTCCCGAACCTTCGGACCGACATGTTGCGAAAAGTCCTGATTGCGCTGTCTCTGCTCGCTGTGCCGTCGCTGGCGCAGGCGGCTGACGTCACCGGCACCGCCAAGGTCCGTGATGGCGATTCCGTCCTGATCGGCAGCACGCGGATCCGGCTTGGCGGCATCGACGCGCCGTCGGCCGACCAGCTTTGCCTCAACAACAAATCCGAGCGCTGGACTTGCGGCGCGGCAGCGCGCGACGAGCTCGCCAAATACACCGAGGGCAAGAGCTGGGTCTGCCATGCCCGCTCGATCGACCGGCGCGGCCGCACCGTGGCGCGCTGCGAGGTCGGCGGCGAGGACATCCAGAAATGGCTGGTGCGCAGCGGCTGGGCCCTGTCCTACGCCCGCGTCTCCCACGATTACGACGCGGACGAGGCTGCCGCACGTGAGGCAAAAGCCGGGATGTGGCAGGGCGCCTTCATCGCCCCCTGGGACTGGCGCGTGCGCAACAAGAAGACGACGATTTTGGGCGCCACCAAGCCGCCCGAAGGCGCCCATGCGGTGCTGCTCGCCTCGGCCTCGGGGCCGGTCGCGCCCTCGCCGGACTGCACCATCAAGGGCAACGTCAACACCGCCGGCGAGTGCATCTATCACACCCCGAACAGCCGCTGGTACACCCAGATCAAGATGAAGATCAGCAAGGGCACACGCTGGTTCTGCTCGGTCGAGGAGGCCGAGGCCGCCGGCTGCCGCGAGACGAAGCGATAACCCACCTCAGACCTGCATTTTACGTGCTTTTCTCAGGCTGCGCCGCCGCGTAGAAGAGTGAATCAGCGACCCACCAGACAGTCTTCACGACACAAGGAAGATAGCAATGACCGTTCGCGCGGGCCGGGAATTTCTGGCCATCCCCGGGCCCACCACGATGCCTGACGCGGTGCTGCAGGCGATGCATCGTCCGGCGATCGACATCTACTCCAGGGAGATGCTCGACCTGACTGAAAGCCTGCTCCGCGACATCTCGAATCTGTTCGCGACCAAGGGCAAGTCCTACATCTACATCGCCAACGGCCACGGCGCCTGGGAAGCCGCGCTCAGCAACGTGCTGTCGCGCGGCGACAAGGTGCTGGTGCTGGAGAGCGGACGGTTTGCGATCGGCTGGGGCAATGCGGCCGCGCTGATGGGCGCCGAGGTCGAGGTGCTCAAGGGCGACTGGCGCCGTGCGGTGCGGCCACACGAGGTCGAGGAGCGGCTGCGCCGCGACACCGAGCACAAGATCAAGGCCGTCGTCGTCGTCCAGATCGATACGGCCTCAGGCGTGCAGAACGACATCGAGGCGATCGGCAAGGCGATCAAGGCGGCCGGCCATCCCGCGCTGTACATGGTCGACACCGTCGCCTCGCTCGGCTGCATGCCGTTCGAGATGGACAAATGGGGCGTCGACGTCGCGATGTCCGGCTCGCAGAAGGGCCTGATGACGCCGCCCGGCCTCGGCTTCGTCTCCGCGAACGCGCGTGCGCTGGAAGCCCACAAGAAGGCGAACATGGCAACGCCCTATTGGAGCTGGAGCGAGCGCGAGGGCACCGAGAACTA
Organism: Bradyrhizobium sp. S3.3.6; assembly: GCF_040546905.1. Lineage (NCBI taxonomy): Bacteria > Pseudomonadati > Pseudomonadota > Alphaproteobacteria > Hyphomicrobiales > Nitrobacteraceae > Bradyrhizobium > Bradyrhizobium sp. S3.3.6. Next base: position 55,545 of record NZ_JBEPOT010000020.1, read on the forward strand.
TCGCAAATATGCCGGCACCGCGCCGGTGCATCTGTTGTTCGCGCTGCGCCAGGCGATCGACCTTATTCACGAGGAAGGCCTGGAGAACGCGTTCCGCCGCCACGCCCTGCTCGGCGAAGCCGCGCGGCGGGCGGTCGGCGCATGGACTGAGGGCCAGGTGCTCGGCTTCAACGTCGCCGAACCGCATGAGCGCTCCAACACCGTGACCACGGTGACCATGACCACCGGCCACGATCCCGCGGTGCTGCAGCGCTATTGCAAGGAGAAGTGCGGCGTCGTGCTCGGCACCGGCATCGGCGATCTCTCGGGACAAGCTTTCCGCATCGCCCATATGGGCCATGTTAACGCGCCGATGCTGCTCGGCACGCTCGGGGTCATCGAGGTCGGCCTCAACGCGCTGAAGATCCCGCACGGCAAAGGCGGGCTCGAGGCGGCGGTGGCGTATCTCGGCGAGCAGGTGGCAGCGTAGGCTTCTTCGCCTCTCCCCGCGTGCGGGGAGAGGCCGGAATGGGCGCGCTTCCGCGCGCATTCCGGGTGAGGGGGACTCTCCGCGAACTCAACTCTCACCTCCCTCGCGGAGACTCCCCCTCACCCCACCCTCTCCCCGCAAGCGGGGCGAGGGAGCCGACCGCCGGTGCAAGCGGCCTTCTTTAAATCCCCCACATTCGATCTGATATAGAGGCCAGACACGCCCCTATATCGAGGATCGATTTGCCCAAAACCAGCAAAATCAGCACAGCTCCGGTTGCTCCGCGCCGGCCGCATTCCTTCACCCACCACGGCATCACCGTGACCGACGACTATGCCTGGCTGAAGGACGCGAAATGGCAGGAGGTGCTGCGCGAGCCCAAGGTGCTCGATCCCGACATCCGCAAATATCTGGATGAAGAGAACGGCTACACCGAGAGCCTGCTCGGCCACACCGCGAGCTTGCAAAAGACGCTGGTGCGCGAGATGCGCGCCCGCATCAAGGAAGACGATTCCAGCGTGCCGTCGCCGGACGGACCGTTCGCGTATTTCCGCAAATTCCGCGAGGGCGGCCAGCACGAGCTGTTCGGCCGCATGCCGCGCGAGGGCGGCGAGGGCGATATCGTGCTCGACGGCGATGCGCTGGCAAAAGACCACAAATACTTCAAGTTCGGCGGCAGCCGCCACTCGGACGATCACAAGCTGCAGGCCTGGAGCGCCGACACCAAAGGCTCGGAATATTTTACGATCCGCGTCCGCGACTGGGCTACGGCCAAGGACCTCGACGACGTCATCGAGGAGACCGACGGCGGCGTCGTCTGGAGCAAGGACGCGAAGTCCTTCTTCTATGTGAAGCTCGACGACAATCACCGCCCGATGCAGGTGTGGCGGCACAGGCTCGGCACCAGGCAGGCGGACGACACGCTGGTCTATGAGGAACAGGATTCCGGCTGGTTCACCCATCTGCATGAGAGCACCAGCGGCCGCTTCTGCGTGATCGCCGGTGGCGACCACGAGACGAGCGAGCAGCGGCTGATCGATCTCACCCATCCGGAAGCGCCGCCGCGCCTTGTCGCAGCGCGCCAAGACGGCGTGCAATATTCGCTCGCCGATCGCGGCGACGAGCTCTTCATCCTCACCAATGCCGACGACGCCATCGACTTCAAGATCGTCACGGCACCGCTCGCCTCGCCCGAGCGGAACAACTGGCGCGACCTGATCCCCTATCGTCCCGGCATCTACATCATCGATCTCGATCTCTATGCCGGCCATCTGGTGCGGCTGGAGCGCGCCAACGCGCTGCCCGCGATCGTGATCCGCGACCTCAAGACGACGGAGGAGCACGCCATCGCGTTCGACGAGGCCGCCTATTCGCTCGACACGATGGGCTCCTACGAATTCGACACGACAAATTTGCGTTTTGCCTATTCGTCGATGACGACGCCGTCGGAGGTCTACGACTACGACATGGCCAAGCGCACGCGCACCTTGCGCAAGCGCCAGGAAATTCCGTCCGGGCACGTTGCGAGCGACTACGTCACCACCCGCATCATGGCAAAGGCGCAGGACGGCGCCGAGGTGCCGGTCTCGATCCTCTATCGCCGCGGGCTCAAGCTCGACGGCGCGGCGCCGCTGCTGCTCTATGGCTACGGCTCCTACGGCATGGCGATGCCGGCCTCGTTCAGCGCCAACCGGCTGTCGCTGGCCGACCGCGGTTTCGTCTACGCCATCGCCCATATCCGCGGCGGCGCCGACAAGGGCTGGGGCTGGTATCTCGACGGCAAGCGCGAGAAGAAGACCAATTCGTTCGATGATTTCGCCGCCAGCGCCCGCGCGCTGATCGATGGGAAATATACCAGCGCCAAGCGTATCGTCGGCCATGGCGGCTCGGCCGGCGGCATGCTGATGGGCGCGGTCGCCAACCGTGCCGGCGAACTATTCGCGGGCATCGTCGCCGAAGTGCCGTTCGTCGACGTGCTCAACACCATGCTCGACGACACGCTGCCGCTGACGCCGCCCGAATGGCCGGAATGGGGCAACCCGATCGAGAGCGAAACGGATTTTCGCACCATCCTGTCCTACTCGCCCTACGACAACGTCGCAGCAAAAGACTATCCAGCGATTTTGGCGATGGGCGGCTTGACCGATCCGCGTGTCACCTACTGGGAGCCCGCCAAATGGATCGCGCGCCTGCGCGCAACCATGACCGGCGGCGGTCCGGTCCTGCTCCGCACCAACATGGGCGCCGGCCATGGCGGCACCTCGGGACGCTTTGACCGGCTCGATGAAGTCGCGATCGTGTATGCGTTCGCGCTGTGGGCCGCGGGAATGGCGGAGGCGGGGGTGTAAGCCGCACCCACCTCACACCGCCCCGTGCGCCTCCACATAAAGCGCGTAGATCGAGTGGCAGCTCGCCATGTAGAGGCGGTTGTTCTTCGGGCCGCCGAAGCACAGATTTTCGCAGCGCTCGGGCAACTTGATGAAGGCGAGCGGCTTGCCCTCGGAGCTGAACACCATGACGCCGTCGAGATCCTCCGACTTGCCCTTGAGCTGGTAGACCTTGCGGCCACCGACGTCGCTCGGCTCGGACTGCAGTGCGCCGTTGGAGCCCCAGCCGCACCAGAGATTGCCGTCGCGGTCGACGCGAAAACCGTCGAGCGAGCCCTGGTCGGCGGCGTCGATCAGCTTGGTCTTGCCGCTGAGGCTACCGTCGTCGCCGACATTGTAGCTCCAGATGCTGCGATTGGGCGTACCCTTCCACTCGACGACATAGAGTTTCTTCTCATCCGGCGAGAAGGCGATGCCGTTCGGATTGACGAGGTCGGTGAGCACGGCGGTGAGCTTGCCGTCCCTGGCGATGCGGTAGACGTTGGTGGTGGCCTGCTCCGGCTTCTCCTTCTTGCCCTCCCACTCGCCGGCAATGCCGAAGATCGGATCGGTGAACCAGATGCTGTCGTCGGACTTCACCACGATGTCGTTCGGCGCGTTCAGCCGCTTGCCCTCGAACTTGTCGGCGAGCACTGTGATCTTGCCGTCCTTCTCGGTGCGGGTGATACGGCGCGTGACGGAGTGCTCACAGGTGACAAGCCGGCCCTGCCGGTCGCGCGTATTGCCGTTGGCGTAATTGGCGTTGGCGCGGAACACGCTGGTCTGCCCGGTCTTCTCGTCGAACTTCATGATCCGGTTGTTGGGAATGTCGGAGAACAGGAGATAACCGCCTTCCGGGAAATAAACCGGACCTTCGGCCCAGCGCAGGCCAGTCGCGACCTGCTCGAGCGTCGAGGAATAGAGCCGGTATTTTGCAAAACTCGGGTCGAGGATCTGGACGGCAGGGTCCGGATAGCGCTGAGCGGGCGTGAACGGAAACGATTGCGCACCGGCCGCGCGGGCCAGCAGCGTCGAAGCCGCCGCCGCGCCGGCGCCGGACAAGAGATTGCGTCGCGTGAAAGTCATAAGAGTTCTCCCTGCTTGATAAAAGGCCGGCACTTGATGTGGCCGGCCTGTTTCTTGACGTGATCGGTTTTGGCGCGAACGGCCTTACCGGCTGTTCTTCTTCCGCCATTCCGCGAAGTCGGTGAGCGTCTGCGGATCGGTCGCGGGATAAAGGCCGAAAATGCCGCGGCCCTTGCCGACCTCCTCGGTGACGAAATCCTCGAACGCCGTCATCTCGAAGGTTTCATTGGCGATCTCATCGGCGAGATGCGCGGGGATGACGATGACGCCGTCGGCATCGCCGAGGACGACGTCGCCGGGAAACACCGGCGCATCGCCGCAGCCGATGGGAACGTTGATCTCGATCGCCTGATGCAGAGTCAAATTGGTCGGCGCGGAGGGGCGATGATGGTAGGCGGGAATGCCGAGCTTGGCGATCTCGGCGGAATCACGAAAACCGCCGTCGGTGACGACACCGGAGACGCCACGCTTCATCAATCGCGTCACCAGGATCGCGCCGGCGGAAGCCGCGCGCGCGTCCTTGCGGCTGTCCATCACCAGCACGCTGCCTGCCGGGCAATCCTCGACCGCCTTGCGCTGCGGATGGGAGTGATCCCTGAAGACGTCGATGGTGTTGAGATCCTCGCGCGCCGGCATGTAGCGCAGCGTGAAGGCCTCGCCGACCATGGTCGGCTGGTCGCGGCCTAAGGGATGCACATCCTGGATCATCTGGATGCGCAGGCCGCGCTTGAACAACGCAGTGGCGACAGTGGCGGTGGAGACGGTCTTGAGCTTGTTGCGGGTGGCTTCGCTAAGTTTGGGCATGATGTGCTCTCTCTGATCGTCATTCCGGGGCGCGCCACTTGGCGCGAGCCCGGAATCCATTTGGCCTCACATGTTGCGGCTCAATGGATTCCGGGGCTCATCGCTTCGCGATGCCCCGGAATGACGGGGGTTAGTAAATCGACGGCTCGCCGACCGGCGCGCCGAAATCAGTCTCGAGGAAGTCGAAGTCGCAGCCGTCGTTGGCTTGCTTGATGTGCTTGGTGAACATCCAGCCGTAGCCGCGCTCGAAGCGGCGCTCGGGCTGCTTCCAGGCGGCGCGGCGCTTGTCGAGCTCGGCCTCGGGCACATCGAGATTGATGGTGCGCGCGGCGACGTCGAGCGTGATACGATCGCCGTTCTGCACCAGCGCCAGCGGGCCGCCGATGTAGGCCTCCGGTGAAACGTGCAGGATGCAGGCGCCATAGCTGGTGCCGCTCATGCGCGCATCCGAGATGCGCACCATGTCGCGCACGCCCTGCTTCACGAGTTTTGTCGGGATCGGCAGCATGCCCCATTCCGGCATTCCCGGTCCGCCCTGCGGGCCCGCATTGCGCAAGATGAGGATGTGATCCTCGGTGACATCCAGATTGGGATCGTCGATCGCCTTCTTCATCGACGGATAGTCGTCGAACACCAGCGCGGGACCCGTGTGCTTGAGGAAGCGCGGCGCGCAGGCAGAGGGCTTGATGACGCAGCCGTCGGGCGCGAGATTGCCCTTGAGCACGGCGAGCGCGCCTTCCTTGTAGATGGGATTGTCCACGCTGCGAATGACATCGGCATTATGCACCTCGGCGCCGTCGATGTTCTCGCCAAGCGTCTTGCCGCTCACCGTGATGCAGTCGAGATGCAGATGGTCCTTGATCTGGCCCATCAGTGCCGGCAGGCCGCCGGCATAGAAGAAATCCTCCATCAGATAGGCATCTCCGCTCGGGCGGACGTTGGCGATGACGGGCACCTTGCGGCTCGCGATCTCGAAATCGTCGAGGCCGATGTCCTGGCCGGCTCGGCGGGCCTGTGCGATCAGATGGATGATCGCGTTGGTCGAGCAACCCATCGCCATCGCGACCGCGATCGCATTCTCGAAGGCCTTGCGGGTTTGGATCGTCTTCGGCGTCAGATCCTCCCACACCATCTCGACGATGCGGCGGCCACATTCAGAGGCCATGCGGATGTGGTTGGCATCCGCGGCGGGAATCGAGGAGGCGCCGGGCAGCGTCATGCCAATGGCTTCGGCAATCGCGGTCATGGTCGAGGCCGTGCCCATGGTCATGCAGGTGCCGTAGCTCCGCGCAATGCCGGCTTCGATGTCGAGCCAGTCCTTGTCGGAAATCTTGCCGGCGCGCCGCTCGTCCCAGTATTTCCAGCCGTCCGAGCCGGAGCCGAGCGTCTTGCCCTTCCAGTTGCCGCGCAGCATCGGGCCTGCCGGCAGATAGATCGCCGGAATGTTCATCGAGGTCGCACCCAAGAGCAGCGCCGGCGTGGTCTTGTCGCAGCCGCCCATCAGCACCACGCCGTCAACCGGATGGCTGCGCAGCAGCTCCTCGGCCTCCATCGCCAGGAGATTACGATAGAGCATGGTGGTCGGCTTCAGCAGCGACTCCGACAGCGACAGCGCCGGCAATTCCACCGGCAGGCCGCCGGCCATCAGGATGCCGCGCTTGACGTCGTCGACGCGCGACTTGAAGTGCATGTGGCAGGGCTGCGCGTCCGACCAGGTATTGATGATCGCGATGCACGGCCGATCCTTCCACTCCTCCGGGGCGTAGCCCATCTGCATGGCGCGGGAGCGGTGGCCGAACGAGCGGAGATCATCGGGCGCAAACCAGCGCGCGCTGCGGAGCTGGTCGGGTGCTTTCTTCTTGGTCATGATTGGGTGCCCCATTTCTGGACGGTGTTCCGCTCGATGGCGCGGAAGATCAGGTTCTCGACAAAGAGCCCGATGATAATCACCGTCAAGAGGCCCGCGAACACTGCGGGTATGTCGAGCAGGTTGCGGTTCTCGAAGATAAACCAACCGAGCCCGCCCTGGCCCGAGGACACGCCGAACACCAGCTCGGCGGCGATGAGCGTGCGCCAGGCAAAGGCCCAGCCGATCTTCAGACCGGTGAGGATGGAGCCGAAGGCGGCGGGAATGAGGATTTTTGCCACATAGGGCAGCCCGCGCAGGCCGTAATTGCGGCCGACCATGCGCAGCGTGTTGGACACGCTCTTGAAGCCGGAATGGGTGTTGAGCGCGACCGGCCACAGCACCGAATGGATCAGCACGAAGACGAGACTGCCATTGCCGAGGCCGAACCAGATCAGCGCCAACGGCAGCAGCGCGATCGCCGGCAACGGGTTGAACATCGCCGTCACCGTTTCCAGGAAGTCGGTGCCGATGCGGGTCGAAATCGCGAGCACGGTGAAGATCGCAGCCAGCACGATGCCGGCCGAATAGCCCATGAACAGCACCTTCAGCGAGGTCCAGGCCCGCATTGGAATAGTGCCGTCCTTCACGCGGTCGGATAGCGTCGCGATGGTGTCGTGCAGCGTGGGAAACAGCAGGGGGTTGTCGAGGTAAACACCGTAAGCTTCCCAGATCGCGGCCAGAAACAGGATGATGACGGCCTTGCGAACAAAGCCGTCGTTCCACAGCAGCTCGGCCACACTCAGCTTGCGCTCGACCTCACCCGTGCCACTGACGGCAGCGACCGGCGCATTACGCAGCAAAATCTTCACTTCGCCCATGAGCGGCTCCCCTAGTGCGCGGTGGCTTCGCCGGCGAACAGGAGATCGTGAATCTCCTTTTCGAGCCGGCCGGCGCTGCCGTCGTCATTGCCGACCTTGTCGACGTCGACCACCTCGGCCTTGACACGGCCGGGATGCGGCGACAGCAGCAGGATGCGGTTGCCGATGCGGATCGCTTCCGCGATCGAATGCGTCACGAACAGCACGGTGAACCTGGTTTCGCTCCAGAGCTGAAGCAGCTCGTCCTGGCAGGTCCGGCGCGTCAGTGCGTCGAGCGCTGCGAACGGCTCGTCCATCAGCAGGATGTCCGGTTCCATCGCCATGCCGCGCGCGATCGCGACACGCTGCTTCATGCCGCCGGAGAGCGTGTGCGGATAGGCGTCGACCACGCGGGTGAGGCCGACCTTCTCGATATAGGCCCGCGCCCGCGCTTCAGCGTCCTTGCGCGACAGCTTTCGCGCGGTCAGCAGCGGGAACATCACATTGGCGAGAACGCTCTTCCAGGGAAGGAGCTGGTCGAATTCCTGAAAGATCATCATGCGGTCGGCGCCGGGGCCGCGGATCTCGCGATCGCCGATCGTCATGCGGCCCTCGCTCGGTGACATGTAGCCGCCGACGGCCTTGAGCAGGGTCGACTTGCCGCAGCCGGACGGTCCGAGCAGCACGAAGCGGTCGGACTTGTCGACGGTGAAGCTCACCCTCTCCGTGGCGGTGACGACGGCGCTGGAGGTCTTGTAGCGCAGCGTCACGGAGCTGACGTCGAGCAGTGCCATCAGTTGCCCTTCAGGTCGTGCGCGACGGGGAGATAGTAATCGGTCCAGGCCTTGGGCTGGGTCTTCAGCGTGCCGGTCTTGTAGAGGTGGGCCGCGAACTTCATCGTGCCCTGCGGCTCGAGATTCCATTCCATCATGCCGGGTTCTTTCAGGAGATCGAGCAGCTCCTCCACCGAGGTCTTGTCGCCGGTGATCTCCTTGTAGATCTCGACCGCCTGTTTGGTATCGCTGCGGATCAGGTCCTGCGCTTCCTTGGTCGCGTCGCGCACGGCCTGGATGATCTTTGGATTGGCGTCGGCGAATTTGGTGGTGGTGAAGAACTGCGCCTGGCTGAGCGGCCCGCCCATCACGTCAGGCGAGTTCAGCACGATATGCGCGCCCGGCACGTTCTTCAGCTCGAGGAACGTGAAAGGCGGGATCGAGAAATGGGTGTGCACCTCGTGCTTGGGATTCGACAGCGCCGCATAAGCATCGGGATGGCCAAGCTGCACGGTATTGGCATCGAGCTTCGACCATTGGTCGGCGCCGAAGGCCTCTGCCGCCGCAATCTGAAGCACGATCGCCTGCGTCGAAACTTTCACGGTCGGCACCGCGATCTTGTCGCTCGGGCCAAAATCCTTGATCGACTTGATGTAGGCGTCACGGCTGATCAGCGTCATCGGTTGCGCCGAGGTCGCGACGATGCCCTTCACGCCGCCGCGGGTGCGATCCCACAGCAGCAGCAGATTGCCGGTGCCGGTGTTGAGAATGTCGACGCCACCTGCGAGCAGCGCATCGGTCTGCGCGCCGCCGCCGGAGAAGGTCACCCATTTGGTGGTGACGCCGGGCACGCCGAGCAAAGCCGCGTGCTTCTCGATCAGCTTCTGCTTCTCCATGATGTGGCTCGGCATGTAGAAAATGCCAGGCTGCCGCGACAGGGAGATCTCGGATTTCTGCTGCGCCTGCGCGGTTGAGGTCGACAGGACTGCCGCGGCGATCAGGGCGATGACTGTGCAGCCACGCTGGAATTGCTTGACCATTGTTGTTCGTTTCCTCCGGCCGGCATTGACGCGCAACCGCGCTGATGCACTAATGCATTAGTGTATCAAAGGCAAGTCCGCCGGAGCCGCAGCCATGGAATCAGCCCATCCCGTGCCGCGCGCGGCCGCCCGGCTCGACCGAGCCCGGCAGGCCGCGCCGCAGGTGTTCGAGCGGCTGCGCAATGCGATCATTGCGCTGGAATTGCCGCCCGGCGCGCCGCTGTCGCGTGCAGAGCTGGCCGGTCAGTTTGGCGTCAGCTCAACGCCGGTGCGCGACGCGCTGATGCGGCTCGAGGAAGAAGGCCTGGTCGACGTATTTCCGCAGCACGCGACCGTGGTCAGCCAGATCGACGTCGACCGCGCGCAACAGGCGCATTTCCTGCGCCAGGCGCTGGAGCTGGAGATCGTCCGGCTCCTTGCCGACAAACCTGATCCTGCCCTGATCATTCGGCTGGATCACGCCATTGCGTTGCAACAGCAATTCGCGAAGGCCGGCGACTTCGAGGCCTTCATTGCCGGCGATAATGATTTCCACGCCCAGCTCTATGCCGCCGCCCGGAAGCAGGACCTTTGGATGCTGGTGCGAAGCCGCAGCGGACATATTGACCGGCTGCGCCGGCTGCATCTGCCCTCGCCCGGCAAGGCCCAGAACATCGTACGCCACCACAAGCTGATCACGCGTGCAATCGAGGCGAAAGATGCCCAGGCTGCGCAGCAGCATCTGCGCAAGCATCTATCAGGCACGCTGAGCGAGCTGGATAGGATCCGCGAGCGCTATCCCGAATATCTCTCCGACTAGGCGGGCACCGAGGACCAGGCGGGCACCGGGTCATTTGCACGCAGACATGCATATGACTTGCACGCAACCCCGGCGATCACACGTCGCAATGGGCGCGAAGTGCTTGCAGGCCAGGCACGATCCGCGCAACAGTTCCGTATTTGATGCTTTGATTTGGGTCGCAGGGAACTTCCCCCGCCCGATCCGGAGGTTTTTGACGTGGCCAACATCCTGATCGTGGATGACGACCCGGCCGTCCAGCTTACGATACGCCTGCTGTTGGAGCGGGCCGGTCATCACGTGACGGTCGCCGGCGACGGCCGCAAGGGGCTCGTCCTGTTCGAGGGCGGCCAGTTCGACCTGCTGTTCCTCGACATCTTCATGCCCGGCATGGACGGGCTGGAGACGATGCGTCACGTGCGGGCGCTCCAGCCTGCTATACCGATCATCGTGATTTCCGGCCGCTCGATCACGCCGGACGCCTATGCGGAGCCCGACTTCCTGAAGATGGCGATCAAGCTCGGCGCGGTCGCCAGCCTGCAGAAGCCGTTCCGGGCGGATGCGCTGCTGGCGGCGGTCGATGGTTGCCTGAAGTCGGGCGAGCCGGCGGGGCCCGATGTCAGCACCGGCCGCCGATGACAAGGGCCTTCGTTCCGTTCCAGGCCGGAACAGGCGCGGCCATGCGGGAAGCGGAGCGAACATTCCCATGAGACTCGCAACGCGGCTCACGATCGCGATGATCCTGCTGGTGGCGGTGACCGTGGCCGCAGTGGGGTGGCTGGGCTATCGCAACACGACCCAAGCCGTCATTCCGCGGGTCCTGGAACGCGTCGAAGCCCAGTCACGCCTCCTGGCGACCAATCTTGAATCCTACGTTGCCGGAGCCCGCGGCGATCTCCTCGGCTATCGCTCCGCCGCAGCCATCAATGGTCTGATCCGCGCCCATATCGCAGGCGGCATCGACACTCTCGACGGCGTTTCCGAGCAAACCTGGCGCGAGCGCATCGCGGCGCGCCTCGCGGCCGAGATCGACGCCAAGCCCAGCTATGGGCAGTTTCGAATTATCGGCCTTGATGACGATCAGCGCGAGCTGGTCCGCGTCGATCGCTCCGGCCCGAACGGAACGGCGCGGATCGTCCCCAATAGCGAACTGGAGCGCAAGACCGAGCGAACCTATTTTCAGGACACAATGCGACTGGCGCCGGGCGAGGTCTATGTTTCTCCGGTCGATCTCGCCAGCCGCCACGGGGGAACCGCGGACCTTCACATTCCGACGTTGCGGGTCGCGACGCCGCTGTTCACGCCGGACGGCAAGCCGTTCGGCATCATCATCGCCAATATCGACATGCGCCGGGCACTGGACAGTGTCCGCGCGACCACGAGCACAGGGGGAGAAATCTACGTCGTAAGCTGGCGCGGCGATTATCTCGTCCACCCCGATCGTGCGCGGGAATTCGGCTCAATGCGCGGCCATCCCACCGACTGGCGCCAAGACTTTCCATTTTTTGCCACGCTGGCCGGCAAGCTCGACGGATCCACCCATCTGACGACCGACGGATCGGGCCGGCCGAGCGGCGCGGCGATCGCGCCAGCACTGCTTGCAGGCAAGGAATGGATCGCGGTCGTCGAAACGATCCCCCCGCCCGTGTTCGGCCGGGTGCCGGCGGCCATTCAAAAGACCTCCTTGCTCGTCGGCGTACTTGCCGTGCTCGCCGCGGCTGCGCTCGCGGTGCTCCTGGCGCGCTCCTTGACGCGCCCGATCGGGCGTCTCACCGAAGCTGTGGAGGCCATCGGCCGCGGACGGCCGGCAGACATCCCCGTCGATGCCGGCGGCGAGACGGGCGTGCTGGCGCGGGCCTTTGCCCAGATGGTCGAAGAGACCCGGGTGAAAACCGCCGCGCTCGAACGCGAGATCGAGGACCATCGCCGCACCGAGGCCGCGCGAATCCATCATGAAGCGCGTGAGCGCCTGTTCAGTGCCGCGGTCGAGTCATCCGACGATGCGATCGTGATGCAATCGCTCGACGCCGTCATCACCGGCTGGAATCCTGCCGCCGAACGTCTCTACTTCTATTCGGCGGACGAGGCGATCGGGAAGTCCACCTCGATCATCGTCCCGACCGACCGCCGCGAGCAGGGCAAGGATATTTTGCAGCGTATCGCCCGGGGCGAGCCGATCGAGCGCTTCGAGACGGTGCGCCTGCGCAAGGACGGCACGCCGGTCGAGATCTCGCTCAGCCTGTCGCCGATCAGAGGGCGGTTGGGCGAGATCATGGGTGCCTCCGGGTCCGCGCGCAGCCTGACCGAAGCGCGGCGCGCGGAGCGGGCGCTACAGCAGCAACTGGAGGAGCGGCGGCAGCTTTTTGACACCTCGCAGGATCTGATCATGATCATGAACTCGCGGGGCCACATCGCGCAGATCAGCCCGAGCTGTGAGACCGTGCTCGGCTACAAGCCCGACGAGATGATCGGCCGCAGCGGCGTCGATTTCATCCATCCCGGCCATCTCGACCAATCCCGCGAGGAGATGCGCGCACTCCGGCGCGGCGGACATCCGAAGCTCGCCGACACGCGGTGCATTCACAAGGACGGCCACGAGGTCTGGCTGTCCTGGCTCGGCAATTGGTCGGATCAGGCCAAGCGTTTCTTCTTCGTCGGGCGCGACATGACCGAGGCGAGGCACGCCGCCGAATCCTTGCGTGACAGCGAGCAGCTTGCGCGCAACATCGTCGAGACCGCGCTCGATGCCTTCGTCCAGACCGACGATCGCAGCACCATCCAGAACTGGAGCTCGCGGGCCGAGGAGCTGTTCGGCTGGCGGCGCGACGAGGCGCTGGGCAAGAACGCGGTCGACCTGATCGTTGCGGAAAGCGAGCGCGAGAGGGTCAAGGCCGGCCTCGCCCGCTTCCTCGAATCCGCGGATGGCCAGACCCTCAACCGCCGCCGCGAGCTCATGGTCCGACGCCGCGACGGCAAGGAGTTCAAGGCTGAGCTGAGCGTCACGGCGCTGCGGCGCCGCGAGGGCGTCCTGTTCAACGTGTTTTACCGTGACCTCACCGACAAGATCGCCTCCGAGGAGCGCATCCGCCATGCCGAGAAGATGGAGGCGGTCGGCCAGCTCACCGGCGGCGTGGCGCACGATTTCAACAATATCCTCACCGTGATCACCGGGACGATCGAGATCCTGGCCGATGCCGTGGCCAAGGATCCGGGGCTCGCCGCGATCACGAAGATGATCGACGAGGCCGCTGGCCGTGGCGCCGAGCTGACCCAGCATCTGCTGGCCTTCGCACGCAAGCAGCCGCTGCAGCCGCGCGAGATCGACATCAATTCGCTGATCATCGACACCGCAAAGCTGCTGCGGCCGACACTGGGCGAGCAGATCCAGATCGAATCCGTGTTCGAGGACGAGAGCTGCGTCGCCGTGGTCGACCCGAACCAGCTCACCACGGCGATCCTCAACCTCGCGCTCAACGCGCGCGACGCGATGCCCGGCGGCGGCAAGCTGATCGTGGAGACGGGCGCCGCCTATCTCGACGAGGTCTATGCCAGCGTCAACGACGTCAGGCCCGGCCACTACGTGCTGATCGCGGTGAGCGACACCGGCACCGGCATTCCTTCCCATATGCTGGCGCGCGTGTTCGACCCCTTCTTCACCTCGAAGGGCCCGGGTAAGGGCACCGGGCTCGGGCTCTCCATGGTCTACGGCTTCATCAAGCAGTCCGCGGGCCACATCAAGATCTACAGCGAAGAAGGCCACGGCACCACGATCAAGATGTATCTGCCGCCGGGCAAGACACCGACGCCGGTCGCCGATGGCGTGATGCCAGCCTCAAGCGAGGGCGGTCACGAGACTATCCTCGTGGTCGAGGACGACCGGCTGGTGCGTGACTACGTGCTGGCCCAGCTGCATTCGCTCGGCTACGTCACCCTGCAGGCCGCCAATGCCGCGGAGGCGCTCACCATCGTCGCGAGCGGCAAGCCGTTCGACCTGCTGTTCACCGACGTGATCATGCCCGGCAAGATGAACGGACGGCAGCTCGCCGATGAGGTGCTGAAGACGCGCCCCGACCTCAGGGTGGTCTACACGTCGGGCTATACCGAGAACGCGATCATCCATCACGGCCGGCTGGATTCAGGCGTGCTGCTGCTGGCGAAGCCCTATCGCAAATCCGATCTGGCGCGGATCATCCGCAAGGCGCTGCAGGCGTAAGGCGATCTCGTGTCCCGGACAAGGCGCGAGCCGTGCAACGCTGCGACGCAGAGCCGGGACCCAGAACTGTCAGCCGTGGAGTTGGAGAGATGGGCCCGGCTCAGCGGCGCATCATTTCATGATGCACCGCGTCCGGGGCACGAGACCATTTTACGACGCGCGCTGGGCCGCGGTCATCACGATGCGGATCAGATCGGCGGCATTGCGGGCGCCGAGCTTCTTCATGATGTTGGCGCGGTGATCCTCGATGGTGCGCGGGCTGATGCCGAGGGTGCGGCCGGCTTCCTTGTTGGAGGCACCGGCCGCGAACTGCTCGAGCACCTCGCGCTCCCTGCGGGTCAGCGGCTCGCGTCCGGGGAAATGCAGCGAGCCGAATTTCGGCGATGCGTTCTCCGACTGCCGGCGCGCATAGGCGCCGATCGCCTCGTCCAGCCGGCCGACGATCTCGCTGCCGCGGAACGGCTTCTCGATGAAGTCGAGCGCGCCGCTCTTGATGGCGCCCACCGCCATCGCAATGTCGCCCTGGCCGGAGATCATGAAGATCGGCGCGGGATAGTCTTCGCCGTGCAGCTCCTTGAGAATATCGAGGCCCGACTTTCCGGGAATGTGCACGTCGAGCAGCACGGCAGCCGGCGTCCGGCTTCGCGCGACGGAGAGCAGTGCTGCGCCGTCCGCAAAACAGATCACCTCATACCCCGACGCCTTCAACACCATCGACAGGGTGTCGCGAACAGCCGGGTCGTCATCGACCACGAAGATCTCACCACGGGAGGTTTGTTCGACCATGTGCCATGTCCATTCGCCAAGGCGATTGCCAAGTCCGTTCGGCGTTCAAGGACTCGCGTCCGCGCCTAACGTTATGGCTTTCGGCGCAGATTCGACCCACCCCGCATTTGTACGGGACATGAACTTAACGCACAAGTAGCGCCATGGTGCCTTATTGCGGGGGACGGAGAATATCCATGCTAAATTACGCCGGCACTCCCCCGCTCGCCGCGATGGCCGAAACCGACAGCCGTCAGTTGATCACGGCCGAACTTCGCTCCCTGATCGCGCGCATCGATATCAGTATGCGCCTGATCGACGCGGCGATGGAGCCGGATGACGATAGCGCTATCTTGAGCGCTATCTCGGGTTCCACCGAGATTGTCGTGCTCGACGACGTCACGCCCCGTTATGCCACGGCGAGCGCCGCCCTCAACGCGTGCCGGGCCGAGCTCGGCCGGGCCCTTCAGAAGCTGTCGGAATCTGGTAATCCGGACTAGGCAGCAATCAGCGCAGCCGATTTGCCGCAGCCGCTTGCATGGCAGCTCCGCGCCTCAGGCGCGGTGCCGCTCCACGATCGCGTCGGTCGCGACGCCGCCCCAGGTATGGATCGTCGGCAGCCCCATCGCCGTCTTGCCGAGATTGGCGAGGCTGATGCGCAGCGCCGCGAGATCCAACGGCTTCGGCAGGCTCTGAAGCTCGATCCCGACCGAGCGGGCGAAGCTGCGGGCGCCGCTGCGGCGCTTGCCGTCCATGCCGCTGATGACGATCACGGAGCCCGTGAATTTCGCCGCCGCCATCTCGCGCAGCACGTCGATGCCGTCGCCATCCTCCAGCACGAGATCGAGCGTCACGCAGTCAAAGCGCGCCGCGCGCAGCTTCTCGATGGCTTCCGCGACCGACGGCGCAACGACGACTTCGTGGCCGGCCTGCTTGGCGGCGACACTGATCAGGCTGCGCTGCGTGGCGTCGTCATCGACCACCAGGAGCTGAAGCGCGCGCCGTTCGGCGACGTCGGGAAGGTTTGACGGGATAGGGGAGAGGGAGCTTCTTGGCATGGCCGGACCCTGAAATTGCGACCTGTCATTGATACACGGTGCGCGCTTAGGCCACGTAAAGCCGGGCCTGCAAATTCGTTCGGATGTTTTCAGAAAATGTGAAGCAACGCCTCGGGAAGGAGCAACACGCTGCGTGTCGCGATCACGCCACCGCATCATGGCCGCTGGCCGCGCCGCGCTTCTTGCGATTCTTGCCGCGTAGGAACTGGATGTCCATCTCGGCGCCGTTGACGCGCACCAGCTCGCAGCGGCGATAGGCAAGGCCGGTGGACGACAGCAGCAGGAAGAACTCCTTGAGGTTCAATCCCTGGATCGAGCCTTCCACCGTGAGGATGGCATCGGTATCGGAAATCGCATTGAGGGTGCAGTCGCGCCGCCACGTGCCGTCGATAGCCATGATGCAGACATCATAGCCCCGACTGAATGTGACGCGCTCTGCGCCCTTGCCATCCTCGGCCATGCCTATCGCCCTGCCATCGCGGCCATCCGCGGCGCCGCGGCACCGGCCGCCGCAGCGGCACGCGGATCATTCGGCCTGTAGAGGCCACGACGATCGGCAATCGGCCTGAACGTATCGGTCAGTCCGACCACGGTCTCCGCAGCGCCGAGCACCATGAAGCCGTCGGGCTCGATCTGGCGGGCCAGGCGGTTGAAGATGTTGATCTTGGTTTCCTGATCGAAATAGATCAGCACGTTGCGGCAGAAGATGACGTCAAACGTACCGAGGTGGGAGAAATCCTGCAGCAGATTGAGCTGCCGATGCTGGATCATCGCCCGCAGATCGGGATTGACTTGCCAGGTCTCGCCGGTCTGCTTGAAATATTTCATCAACATCTGGATCGGCAGGCCGCGCTGCACCTCGAACTGGCTGTAGACGCCGGCCTTGGCCTTCTCCAGCACTTCCTGCGAGAGATCGGTCGCGATGATCTCGACGCGCCAGCCGGTCAGGGCCCCGCCCATCTCCTTCAGGGTCATCGCGAGCGAATAGGGCTCCTGCCCGGTCGAGCCTGCGGCGCACCAGATCCGCACGCTGCGGCGGCTGGCGCGGGCCTTGAGGACTTCCGGCATGATGGTGTCGCGGAAATGGTCGAACGGGACCTTGTCGCGGAAGAAGAAGGTCTCGTTCGTGGTCATGGCTTCGACCACGCTGGTGATCAGCGCGCTCGAGCCGCCTTGCAGCTTCTGCACCAGATCGGAGATACCGGAGAGCCCGGCCTTGCGCGCAAGCGGCTGCAGACGGCTTTCGATCAGATATTGCTTGTCGGCGGACAGATCGAGACCGGAGCGCTCTTTCAGCAACTTACGCAGATACTCGTAGTCGGGCGGATTCACAGGATACCTCTTGACGCTACTGGCAGGTGTATTTTCAGGCAGCTGTCTCTTCTTCGCGCTCGACCAGCCCGACCTCTTGGAACTTCGCCAACACGATTTCCTTGTCGAACGGCTTCATGATGTACTCGTTGGCACCGCCGCCCATCGCCTTGGTGATGTGGTCGATGCCGTTCTCGGTGGTGCAGAACACGACCTTGGGCTCTTCGCCACCGGGCATGCGGCGCAGCGTGCCCAGGAACTGGAAGCCATCCATGACGGGCATGTTCCAGTCGAGCAGGATGGCTTCCGGCATGGCCTTCTTGCAATGAACCAGCGCCTCGACGCCGTCTTCCGCTTCAATGACTTGGAAGCCCAGCGCTTCGACGATGCGACGGGCGACCTTGCGAACGATGCTGGAATCGTCAACCACCAAACAGGTCTTCATCTTCGTTCTCCGGCTCTAAATGTCTTTCGTGAAAGTTCAGGCAGCCATTTGCACTTCGGTCTTGAGCTCGAGGACACGATCGACGTCGAGGACGACCATGAGCTGGCCGTCGAGACGGTGGACACCGCCGGCGAGCTTGGCCATGCGGGGGTCGAGGTTGACGGGGTTGTCTTCCTTGCCGTCCTCGGACAGCCGCAGCACCTCGCCGATCTGGTCGATCAGGAGGCCATAGGATTCGCCGCGCAGGTCGACGCCGACCGCCATCGGCACCTTGCCGTCCTCGGGCTTGGGCAGGCCGAGGCGGGCGCGCATGTCGACCACGGTGACGATGCGGCCGCGCAG
>NZ_JBEPOT010000021.1:0-54265 GCF_040546905.1 Bradyrhizobium sp. S3.3.6
GCCCGCCGGCCTCCCGTCCCGGCGGGTAGCTTGAATCACCAAAACGCTGATTTGTGAATCCCCAACGATTCAGTCAGATGGGCTAACGCTCTAGACGATGCGACTAGCACTACCGGGCCGCGCTGATGATCGCGCCAAACGCCGCAGCAAAATTCCTGAATCGATTGCCGCTGCATCATGCGGCGACGTTGACGCTCAGTTGGCTCTCGCTTGGGAGTATGCCCGAGGCGATGCCGTTGACGCGGATTTCGTGACCGCATGGAAGTGGTTTGATCGTGCCGCCTCGTCCGGTCAAGAAAACGCTGTTTTGCATCGAGCCCGCTTCCTTCAGCTTCGCGGCGTCCCAGAAGGAATACGTGAACTTCGTAAGCTCGCTGCGAAAGGTAACTGGAGAGCGCAGTTTTGGCTTGGAACGCACTATCAATCACAACATGGGCGCTTGAGCCAGGTGAGAGCCGCTGCGTGGTACGGTCGATCCCATAAATGTGGGTTCCTTGGCGGCAAGCTCGCGAAGTTAGCGCAACTGCGAAGAATAGCGCATCAACCCTTTAGAACGTTGTTTGCCGCTAAGGTCACTCTTGAGTTCGTTTCGACCTTCATGCAGCTGTTTCGCCGAGATGAGGCGCTCGAAACCCATGAAATGTTGATGTATCGCTTGAAAAGCAGAAGCCCGTGAAAGCAGCTAGTCAAGCCGTTGAAGTCCGCTTCGGGTCAAATGGGGCGGTCGGACCATGACTGGGACGACTTCCGCTCTACCGCTCGCCCCGGACATGTCGCTGCGGTGCGCCAATCAACGCGATGGGCCAACAGGCGACATTGCACGCTTAGGGTGATATGAAAGAGTCGCCAACTGAGGCGGTCTAACGGGAGAAGCTGATGCCAAATTGGATAGGACCACTCCTCGCCCTCATAGCTCTTGTCGGGTTTATTGGCTTTGCGGTTCGGCAGGGCACAAAGACGTCACGAGATCGGACAGACAATGGTGGCAGCGATCTGCCGGGGATGGGCGGCGGCGGAGATGGAGCTTAAGCCGCCGCTAGAATGAAACTAGCCCACCGAGGGTCGAGTGCCGACTCTCGACGAGATGCTCATCGATTGTCCGTTATGGGTCAAAAGCGTCGGTCTAGCGCTCGGCCGCGAACTTCCGCTCTGCCCGTCTGAACCGACATGTAGCGGCACTGGGGCAAAGGCAGCGATGGGCCACAAGCGGTCCTCGGCCGGATGCGCACGGCAGGTCAGCTATGGGCCAACAGCGGACTTCGAAATTGTAAGAAGCCGCTGATTGAAGCGGCCTTACCGGACTGCGATTGCCGTCAGGATTGCAGCGGCACCGACGGCCGAACAGCTAAGGAAGAGCACAATATTTGCTCCCTTCCAGGCATTCAGTCGCGCCCGTGTATTTAACGTCCAAATACTGTTGCCGGCTGCATGCAGCTGCTTCGCGGCTAGAACGCAGCTCCACAATCCGCCACACCACGCGAACAGGAAAGCAATGTAGCAAATGGTTCTCACGTAAGCGCTCATGCGACCAGTCCGAAGATGTGTGTCACGTCATGCTACCAGCCACGTCTGATCGTAAAACGGGCGCGTGAACCGTCAACCATGCCAAATGCTAGAATTTGAATGAATAGGCGAGAGGTCGGCTCAGGGTCAAAAGCGCCGCTCTGGCGTGGCCCACCGCTTCCGTTGACGTGGTGCAACTATCTGTCAGTTGATGGGGGTGATCTTTGGCCGCTCGCGTTCAATTCCCGAGCTGTTCAGTTTGTGATGATCTTGGCCTTCCCGCCAGCCGTCTCGGATGCCTCAAGGCATGCTTGTACTCGGATCGGGAAATGAACGGCCAAGCATTGTAGTCTCCAGCCGCAAGAAACTCGGAGGCACGATCGTGAGAAATCGCGTTATGCCAACTGAGCCACATCGGGCGAGCACGTCGTATGGGGTGGAGGCCGGGCAATGAAATCTTCGGCCAGCGGTACTCAAAGTCGCCGTCGAGAAACAAAATCCAGCGCAGCACTTCGCGTTTCCAGACCGGAGCGATGCTGTGACGTCCGACCAAGCGATGCTCCTTCATATCGCTGTAGAGGAGCCACGACATGTCTGTAATCGCCCAGATCGCCGGGTCCCCGTCGTCCACCGGCGTAGCGCGTTCAAACTGATCGTTGGTAATCCCGCCGACAATCAGGTGTCTAAGGTTCCCCGAAAGCTGGTCGCGTGCTGCGCGATCTATCATCCTGCTACTCAGATCCGACCGATGGATCATTCACCCGGCAATACCTTCCGTCAAGTTAGCAGCTTTGCTTGCAGTTGAGAGAAATCTAGTGAAGGCCGCTTCGGGTCCAAAACCGGACGCGACCAGATGGTTGAATTTCAATATCCCGCGATCAATTCCTGAGCGACCAACGCTTCGCCGCCACTGCGCATTTCCAGAGCACAGCGGACAACGCTCCCCGGAGGAAATTTCCAATGCTCGTCACTAGGATCGTACTCTGGCGTTGCTAAAACTCGGTAGACATAGGCGCCGAGCGACAGCCCAAACGTCGGGCGAATTACCTCAGTTCCCTCATCAAGTAGGGGAACATAAATCAGTGTGGTACCGGCGGCATCGTTTTTCTTCGCTACCGGCGCGGGCCGCGTGATGCGTCCAAACCTAGCGTTAGGGTGGTCAAAAGTATGGGGGATCGGCTTCTGGTCGCATTCGCCCATCTGAAACCTGACGCAATGCAGTTGCTGGCGAAAAGCGCAGGTGCAGGGACGGGTCTTGTTATCTTTTTGCATCTCGGCTTCGCGCTGCGGATGGGCGGGGACCTTGGTTGCATAAATGTGATGTCTCTACCATGTGTACCAATAAATGCTCGACTTTGATGAATGGCACCACCTCCGCTATGGGGTCAAAATGCACAGACCTCAACCTTGGGCAAATCTCGTCCGCCATCCCTCAATGAGCCGACCTCGTGGATAAGTGCCGCCACTTCGCCGATGGGCAAAGCGGAAATGGCTTCGGGCTTACACAGATGTCGAGTTAAGCGCGTGGTCAATCTTCGGGCGCCGCGATGACGGACGCAGGGCAGTTATTCATCACTCGTCTTCGTTTGTCGCCTGAGCAACCGTCGCTCAATCACTTCGCCTAGTGGCGTATCCGGTGATTTGCGAGACGCCTTCAGCTTCTTCATTCGACCTCTGCGCAATGCTTGCGACTGGGCTTCGCGCAGCGATGAGGGCTTGTCGCACCGCCCGCCGCTCATCCTGATGCGAGAGCTGCTTGCTGCGCGGAATGTTCTTTCGACTACTCTTCTGATTTTCGCCGTAGGTGTTTCGTCGGTCGTTGGCGTAGCTCAGTTGCTTCTTTTCCCGTGGAGTTTTGACCTTACTCACGGCTTGCCTCCGGGCTAGCCGACATTCTGTTGGCGGATTGCGCGACCAACATCCTGCTTCGCATCTAAATATTTGAGGAGGCACCTCATCAGAAGAACGACAGTCCCGACCGGCAGTAGAATGTACAATGGGAGCGGCAGGAGCCTCACGACGATGATCACAGCCGCTTGCCATCCGCTAGCGGGCTTCGAGGAGGCAATGAACTCTTTCAGTGCTCTGAGGGCCATGGTGATTGCACTCGGTTAGGTAGTTTCACCATACCAAACGTCCCCCAGACCAATTAAAAAACTAGCCCGAAGTTCACTGGCTTTTGATGGGTCGCGAAGTCCGGAATGGACATCGCAGGAGCAAGTGCCAAGGTCTGCTAAGGGCCATTAACGGAATCGTAGCGCTCTCGCTATTTGGAAGGCTTCTTGGTGCAAAGGCAAGTATGCTGCCATTTGCAAGGTAGGCCCTGTTCCCGCGAGATGGTTCTATGGACGCGAAATCAGCCACACGATTTAAACAGCACGCAGAGCGCGTCATTGAGGAGTTGTCCCTAGCGCTCTCGCTCGCCAAAGACGCTTCTCCAGCCGATGAGTTTGCGAGATTGAGAACATCAGTTGGCGATATCATCGCTCGGATAGACACCATGCTTCAGGACAACATCTACAAAGAACATCCCGGTCTGGATGACATGGCAGACTGACCGCTAACGTCCGCTGCGGGTCAAAAGCGCCGTTCCGGCGGTCGGCCGTCCGCTTCCGATCTACCCCGATGAGCCGACAATTTAGTGCTCCGCCCCGGCTTCGTGTTCGGGCCATGCGCAGACGCCCTTCGACAATTAAGCAACGAACGCGCGGGCAAGTAGAAACACGCCCGAAGCGCTTAGCGCGACACCGGCGGCGCGGCTGAATGCGCGGCCGTGTGGCAGCAATTTCTCGCATGCGACATAGAGGGCGATGCCCGCAATCCAGACAAGATTCATAACCCCGCTAACGAACAATAGCGCCATCAGGAACCAGCAACAGCCGAGGCAGTAGCCTCCGTGCCGGAGCCCCATGCGTAGTGCGCCCCCTGCACCGTGTTGCCAGTACCGGCTTAGGAATAGTACCGGGCTCTGGCAGTAGCGCAGGCAAGCATGCTTGACCGGCGTGAACTGATAGAGTCCTGCGGCGAGCAGGATGACACCGCCGAGTACCGGGCTGGTGCTTGCCATAGCCATGGACAATAGCCCGACGCGTTCGAGGCCCCACTGCGTCAGGATCGCGAAGAGGCTGAAACCTGCCCACACCAGCAGATAGCCGCCCAAAAAAAACCAGGCCTCCGCCGAGGGATTGACGGAGGTCACTTGCTTGCGGCGGATTGCCGTGAATAGCAGGATCGTGGGAGCAGCGCTCGGCACCATCATGGCGATCATCATGACCCACCACATGACGAACACGAGCGCAGCGTAGAACGGCGACCACGGCATCGGCATATCCATTGCCATGTCGGCCATATCGGCGTCCATGCCTGCCCCGGTGGCCAGATATGCCCACGCCAGCGCCACCACGACAGCCAGCCCGACGCCGACGATAAGGCGGTCGCGCCGCAGCAAGTATTCCAAGGCCAACAGCTCAGCCATTGGGCTCACACACGCCTAGGTCAGATCAAAGACAGAACCTTACATGGCATCAAGCCGCAACACCGTCAGGCGTCTGTACGACGTTTGCGAGAGAGCTGTGCGTGCCTTTCGTGTCGAACTTGATCGCGCCGGTCGAGCGGATGTTGGCCGAGGCCACCTCGGCGGCCTTGTGCTCGAACCCTTCCGGCATCACGACCTGGATGCGATGTGGCGTACCGGTCACCGGGTTCTTGATCGGCTCGACCTCCGTCTCCAGCACGCCCTTGGCGACGAGCTTGGCGACGCGCCCGTTCTTATCGAAGGTGAACTCGAAAGGCACGAAAACCGGATCGTGGATCTTGGTGACGATCAGGCTGAAGATATGGAACAGCGTGCCGTCGGCTGAATGCTTGCCGGAGAAGATGTTGAACAGGGCCTCGCGCTGCTCCGCCGTGGCGCGCTCGTCGATGATCGGCTGCATCTGCCCGTTGCCCTCATGCAGTGCGCCGGGAAAATCGACGGTTGCGGCGAACACCAGGCCGTCGAGCTTGGTACTCCCGAAATGTCCTTTGGTGATTCTCATGCCGACCAAGCCCTTGCAGCTGCCGTGGGTCGGCGGAGCATTGAAATCGCAGGGGCAGCCAAATGCACAATTGCAGTTCTTGATCCATTCGCCTTCGAGACGCCAGTCAGATGCAGCCATGACGCACCTCCCATCGCGTTGTCCGCGGGACCATTAAGCCGCTTGATAATCCATTTGCGTCGAAGAATCCGGAGCAATGCGGGATCGGGACTCGATCTGAACGACATGCATCATTCCGGGAAGCCATGCGACGGCTAACGGACCGGCGACCATGCTGTCCCAATCATAGAAGCATATCAGCCCGCGTTCTGAGCGTACAGGTGCATTCGACGCTCTTATCGGGCAGAGCCCTTTGGTAGAGCCGGGCCGATTTCCGGTTGCAAACAGCAGTTAGCCGCCAACAATCAGCTCAGGCTCAATGTAAAGGTTCGCCAACGAAACCCCTGGCGGTAAGCGCGGCACAAAAAATAATAAGGCGCAAGCTGACCGGACGCATCGCGACGTTCGCAGAAGCAGCCTAACGGGCACGTTTCGTGTTTTAACGACGACGCGAATGTCGCTCCTCAGCGCCTTGCTTTCCAAAACCATGTTGCTCGCGGATGGCTATGACGCCGACTGGCTCAGGGAGCTTGCTCGCCAGGAAGGAGCATGGGCGAACACTCCGCCGAAACGAAATCGCAAAGTGTGATGATCGCACTCTGCCAGTGTTTTGCCCGACGTGTCAAATCGATTCGCAAAATCCGCAAAGCCGCGCCGACGATTTTCTACTGTGCATGGGGTTGTTTTCGATTTTCTGTTTTCCGGCCTGGAAGCCTCAATGCTCTAGCGATCAGGGCCGTGGCTTGAACGGCCAATCCATCTTGACGTGACGCATATCCTCCAGCGCCTTGGTCACCTGCAGCACGCCGAGATCGTCGAAGCGATGGCCGATGACCTGGACACCGATTGGCAGATGCCGGGAATCGAACGCCATGCAGACCGTCGAGGCGGGCTGGCAGGTCTGGTTGAACATGGCGGTGAACAGCGTGTGCTCGAGCGGCATCTCGCGGGAGACGCCCGGCTCCTCGGCCGGAAAGTTCACCACCGGCAGCGTCGGTGAGATGACATAGTCCCAGCCTTCGAAGGCCGCCAGCAGCGCCGCTTTCATCTTGGCGATCCGGCCGAGTGCCCGGTAAAGGTCGGTGCCTGAGTGCTTCGCTCCGCCCAGGCTCCACGCGCGGACGTAGGGATTGATGTCGCTTGGCGCGTCGCTGTGTGGGGGCAGGGACGTGTATTCGAGATAGCCGCGGACCTGAAGGAACAAGTCGATGGCCTCATAGGCGTCATGATCGAGCGGCGAGGTGAACGGCTCGATGATCGCGCCTGCTCCGGCCAGCAGCTTTCCAGCCGCCTCGACGGTCTCGCGCACGATCGCCTCGGGCTTCATGCCAAAACCCATGTCGGTGAGGACGCCGATCTTCAATCCCTTCACATCGCGCGCGAGGCGCTCGTGATAGCGCACGCCGTCGGCTGGGAGGCTCCAGGTATCGCGCTCGTCCTGCCGCGTCAGCACGCTCAGCAGGCGGGCGATGTCGTCGACGCTGCGGCCCATGGGACCGGCCATGCGCATCGTATCGGCCGGCAGATGCGGCACGCGTCCGTGCGTTGGTTTCAGCCCGGCGAGGCCGCAATGCGCGGCCGGCAGGCGGACCGAGCCCGCGATATCCGTACCGACGGAGACATATCCGGCGCCGGCCGCGACCGACGCGCCGGCGCCCGCCGACGAGCCGCCGGTGTTCCAGGCAAGTCCCCAGGGGTTGCGGGTGATGCCGTGCAGCGAACTGATGCCTGACGCCATCAGGCCGCAATCCGGCATGGTGGTTTTTGCAAAGATCACAGCGCCGGCTTCGTGCAGCGCGATCGCCGGTGGCGAATCGTAGTTTGAAGGCGGCAGGGCGCGGTTGGCCCCGATACCATGAAAGTAGGGCCAGCCGACCATGGCGACGCTGTCCTTGACGGTCATCGGAACGCCATCGAGCGGACCCAGCGGAGCTCCGGCCTTCCATCGGGCTTCAGACTGTTGCGCGCTGGCCGTGGCCTGCTCTGGACGGAAGCTGAACAGGGCGTTGATCGCGGGATTGACGTCTTCGGAATGGCTGAGGACGGCTCGCAGCACGTCCACCGGCGACAGCGCGCGCGAGGCGTAAGCCGCTGTCAGCTCGGCAAGGCCCATCTCGATCAGTTCTGCAGCAGACATGGTGGCCTCAATGGGTGGCGTCCCGGATCACTGTCCCGGATAGCGAAAATAGCCTGCGTTGGGGTAGAGCCGCCGGTCGAACGGCATGTTTTGGTGGAGCGCGAGGCATCCCTTTTGCATCTGTCCTGATCAAAATCAGTCCTGATCAAATTGGGCGGACATGAAGGTCGGCTGAACGGCAATCGCAAGAGATCAGAAGTCGCCATGAGTCAATCTGGAACGGAACCGGCCACCATCCGGAATACCATTGCCGGGCTCCCAGGATGGGGGTCCGGAGACATCGTGATCGAGCCTGCCATCCCGATCCTGGCGTCGCCAAGCTGGCGAGGTGTCGACGGCTTTCCCTGGCGCGCCACCAGGAAGGGCGGTGGCGAAAGCATCTTCATCAAGGCCATGGATCGCGATGCGAAGCTCTATATCGACGTGGCGTGCGCCTTCGAGGCGGCGCAGCGTGCATCCGATCTCGGCATCGGGCCCAAAGTGCTGCTGGCTGACCCGAAGGCCGGCCTGCTGGTGATGGAGGATCTCAACCAGGGCTGGCGGGTCGGTACATTGGAACGGATGCTCGAGCGCGACATCGTTGACGCCGTCATTGCGGCGATGCGCCTGTTTCAAGCCGGACCACCGCTGCCACGCCGCAAGAGTGTCTTTGACGAGATTGAGCATTTCTATGCTGCGGCGGCGGCCGCGAAGGCCCAATTGCCGTCGGATGCCGAATGGCTGGTCAAGGAGTTGCGCTTTGCGGCCGACGCCTTCCGAGCGCTGGATATCAAGGCGGTGCCGATCCATGGCGACGGCAATGTGTCGAATATCCTGATCAGCGACGCAGGCGAGGTTCGTCTGATCGATTGGGATCGCGCGACAACGACCGACCCGTTGGAGGATATCGGCAGCTTCCTGGTCGAGGCCTGTGCACAGGAGCCCGAGGCACGCGACGTTTTCACCCGCAGCACCGGGATCTTCGAGGAGGTTGCATTCAACCGTGCGCGGATTTACGGCGTGGCTGATGATCTGCGCTGGGGATTGATCGGCGCGCTGCTCGCCGCCAAATCGGCACGCAACACGCTGGAGTTCTACAAATTTGCCAGTTGGCGCTTCGTGCGTTGCCGCATGGTGGTTCGGGAGCCCCGCTTTGGCGAGATGCTTCGGAGGATAGCATGACCGTTCGTAGAAAAGTTGGTGAGGGGACCACGCTTCACGAACGCAATGTCGAAGCCGCAATCGCTCGCGTCCCGCAATGGCGCGGCAAGGCGGGCGCGTATGCGCCGCTGGTCGGCGGCCTGTCGAACCAGAACTGGCTGGTCGAGATTGCCGGCGACGGGCGTCGCTATTTCGTCAAGGTGCCGGGCGAGGGCTCGGAAATGTTCATCAATCGCGTCACCGCCAACGAGGCCGCGCGCAATGCCCATGCCATGGGTGTCGGGCCGGAGGTCATCTTCTTCGACGCGGCGGACGGGCTGGAGATCAGTGAATTTCTGGAGGGCTATCGCGCCTGCACTAATGCGGATTTCGGCGATTCCGCCATCCAGTCCGACGTTCTCGATCTCTATCGTCGACTGCATGGCGGCCCCAAGCTCGGCCAGACCAAGACGATCTTCGACATGATCGAGGAACACATCGAGCAAGGCAAGGAACTGGGGTCGCATTTCCCGCAGGACATGCCTTGGCTGATGCACCGTTACAATCAGGCCAAGTCAGCCTTCCTGGCGTCGGGCCTCGATCTCGTGCCGTGCTTCAACGATCCCATGCCGGGAAATTTCCTCATTTCGGCCGAGACCGGCGCGCCCAGGCCGATGAAGCTGATCGACTACGAGTTTGCCTCCAACAATGAGCGCAGCTACGAGCTCGGCGTGTTGTTTGCCGAAATGTTCTTTGACGAGAAGCTGACGGAAGCCCTCATCGAGCAATATCTGGGCGAGGTTCGTCCGCAGATGATTGCCCGCGTCATTCTCAACCGTGCGCTCGCGGACATGAAATGGGCCTCATGGGCGGTCGTCAACCGCAAGCTCAACAGCTGGGATTTTGACTACCAGAAGTACGGCGTCTGGAAATACATGCGCGCCCGGGACGTGATGTATGACCCGCGCTGGGACAGCTGGTTGCGGCTGGTGTGAGCCGGCCCGGGCCGCCTCTCGTGGCTATTGCTTCAGGACGGTCAGGGCCTGTTTGAGCAAGCTGTCGTTCGCTGCGGCGATCACGCGTCCGTCGGAGTCCGGTGTGAGCGGCCGCCCATCCCAGTCGCGTATGATTCCGCCGGCGCCCTCGACCACGGGAATCAATGCCATGAAGTCGAACGACTTGAGCGACGTCTCGACGACGAGATCGCAATGGCCGGAC
Source organism: Bradyrhizobium sp. S3.3.6 (assembly GCF_040546905.1). NCBI lineage: Bacteria > Pseudomonadati > Pseudomonadota > Alphaproteobacteria > Hyphomicrobiales > Nitrobacteraceae > Bradyrhizobium > Bradyrhizobium sp. S3.3.6. The sequence goes on from NZ_JBEPOT010000021.1 coordinate 10,114, forward strand.
GCCAGCAGCCCATATTGATAGCAATCGCCGCCAAATCGTCGGAACATGGCCTTCTTGCTCAGCAGATCGTAGCGAGCCCAATCCTGCGACGTAAAGAAGTCCGGCGAGGATGTGTAGATCTGCGCGTCTTCCAATCTTGCCGTGCGGCTCACCTTGGCCGGCTTGCCGTTGAACGTGACCCCACGCGGCGTGCCGTACCAACGTTCGGCCAGCGCCGGCATGTCGATCATGCCGGCGACAACCGACCCGTCGCGCTCATCGGCCAGCGCGACAAGCGTGCCGAACAGCGGCATTCCGGAGATGAAGCTCTTCGTTCCGTCGATCGGATCGAGATACCAGGTGTAGCGATCGCCCAGGGTTGATCCCATTTCCTCACCGAGGATGCCGTGATCGGGGAAGCGCGCGCCGATCCGGCGCCGTAGTTCCACTTCGATCGCGCGATCGGCGATCGTCACCGGCGTCAAGTCCTGCTTGCGTACGAAATCGACGCTGGACCGAAAGTAGGTCAACGCGATCCGGCCGGCCATTTCGGCGAGTTCATCGAAGAACGAAGCGAGTTCGTTCGCGGAAATCTTGTCTTGAATGTCGTCCAATGCTCGCTCCAGGGGAAAGCGCGTCGCGCGGAGCTGCGCAACGGCTGGCCTTGGGAATTCGGCTCTAAACCGTCTCGCGAAGCTCTTGCTTGTGGACGTCCCAATACGGAGATCCGAAAGCCCTGCGTGAGGAGGCCAATCGTGGCGAAGACGATCCGTTCGGTTCGGCAGCGCGTGTAACTGGGCCCGGCTGCGGCGCGGCTTCCGGCGCCTGGCGAACGTCACGCGGGGCCACCTTGAAGTGACGGCTGAAGCAGCGCGAGAAATGCGAGACGTTCTTGAAGCCCACTTCGTAGGCGACCTCTGACACGGTACGGTGGCCCTTGGGATCGGCAACCAGGATTTCGTAGGCTCGCTGCAGCCGCTTGGTCTGTACGAACTGGCTGACTGTGGTCTCGTTGTCCGTGAACAGACTGTAGAGATAGCTCAGCGAGATTCGGCTGCTGGCCGCAATTTTCTTCGGTGAGAGGGACTGGTCGCCGAGATGGATTTCGATGAAATCAACGATCCTGCGACGCAGATGATAGCGCGCATTGCGGACGTCCGTGGCGGCGCCCCGGTCCTCCGAGCCGATCGTGAGCGCTACGAAGCTGATGACTTCGGTTGCAAGCGCCTGTGGATTCGGCGCCGGAAGCTCGATGAACAGCTCGGCCACGCTTCCGATCATTCCGGCCAGAAGGCGGGTCATCTGTTCGTTTGGCTTGAAGCGCCGGCTGACGTGATCCTCGATCGACACGAGACGTCCGCGCAGCTCCGCGGCCGGGATTCGAAGCACCAGAAAGCGAGCGGCCTTGTCGGTCGACAATTCGTAGAAGGCGAGTTCACTGAGCAGGACATACTCGCCGGCCCTGGCAATACCGACGCGGCCGTCCTGGCTGAATGCCACACAGCCCGTCAGGGGAAAGACAAGCGCATAGGAAGCACCGTGGATGCTGGAGGTGCGTTTCCAACTGCAGGTGAAGGCTCGGTGCGGCTCGACGAGCTCGAGATCGAGGCGACCGATCCTGGTTCGCTGGTGCAGCGCAGGACCCTTGTCTCCGTCACCATCAAGGCCGGTATACTCCTCGCGAGAAGCAAGAGATGTGAGGCTTGCCATGGTTTGGTCTTTCTCAGGGTTGGGCAACAATCAACTCCGTTCCGGCTTCACGGAGTGCCGTTGCCAGAGATCCTTCCGGATGCCGATCGGTAACCAGACGGTCGATATCGGTCCATTGCGCAAACACGGTCAGAGCGCGCTGGTCGAATTTGCTGTGATCGGCGACCAGGATCGCTTCCGCAGCGCGCTTCACCATCGCGCCATAGATCGCGCCAGCCTCGTCATCCGCATCGTTCGCGCCCCGGGCGCTGATGCCTGTCGCACTCACGATGGCACGGTTGGCCTCGTAGCTGTTGATGTTGGCGATTGTCTGTGTACCGAACACGTAGCCTTCGGTCGGGTGATAGCGGCCCGGGCAGCACAGCACCCTGATGGAGGAGTTGACGGCGAGCGCGCCAGCAATCGCATAGTCGTGCGTGATGACCGTGATGTCGCGCGCGCGCAAAGCCAATCGTCTCGCGACGTGAAACGTCGTGGCGCCCGCGGCCAGCATCAGGACTTCGTTTGGCAGAACGAGGTCGGCGATCACGGCGGCGATCGCTTCGCGTTCGGCGATCATGAGCGCCTTGCGATCGGTGAGAGCCGGCTCGAGCGCAAATGGGCGGGAGGCGCCGCCATAGGTCCGGTTGATGAGCTTCTGTTCCTGAAGCTCAACGAGGTCTCGGCGTATGGTTTCGCCGGATACACCAAGCGAGGCCGCAATCTCGGAGGCGCGCAGAGTAGGGGCGGCGGTAAGTTGCGCGATGATGTGCTTGTGGCGCGCCAGCTTCGAGAGGCGATCGCCATCGGTCTTTCGTGGCCGCTTGTCGGCCCCGGAGGCGTCGCTGGTCTGTAGCGGCTCGCTCGTCATTGGGGTATCCTCACCTGCCCAGCCGTCGGCACAAGGAATTCTTTCTCACGGCAGATTGGAAAGATACACTAATTTTGTGGCAACTCCCTCAAATTTTGTGCAGCCAAATGCCCGATATCGCCGCAAGTCACGCCGTCATCGGCTTAATGTATTGAAAACAAAATATTATTTCCGAATGCCAGAGGCTGTGTGCCTGAGGCTCTGATGTTTCTTGCCTCTGATCAGCTTGACGTTGTGGGAATTCACACATTTCTCCAAGCTGATCGTGGAATGGCTGCGGCACGATCGCTGCAGTGATCGCTTTGACTTGCGCAAGGCGCGGTCAGAGGAGGCGTGCGGTGCAGAAGGAACGAGAAATTCTGGCGTTGAACGCCTTCGACCAGAGCCGCGCGTCCGCGATGGGCGCCGAACTCGGGGAGGCGGTGCAACGACGCCTGCGATCCTTCGGCAAGGCTTCGGTCCTGTTTTACGAGGAGCCGATCCGAATGGAGCGCGCCGAAGGCGTCTACATGTTTGACCTCGAAGGCCGCCGATATCTCGATCTCTATAACAACGTCCCGTCAGTAGGGCATTCGCACCCTCGCGTCGTTGAGGCCGTTCGCCGCCAGGTCGGCGTGCTCAACATCCACACGCGCTATCTCAACGACGTGGTCGATGTCTATGCGGAGCGCTTGCTGGCGACCTTTCCATCCGAGATCGATCATCTGGTGCTGACGTGCACCGGGAGCGAGGCTAACGATCTGGCGCTGCGGATCGCGAAGGTCGCAACCGGCCGGGCCGGCTTCATCGTCACGGAGACGGCGTATCACGGCAATACTGCAGCCGTGACCGATGTATCGCCGTCCTCACGTCCCGGCCAACCATTGCCGTCCCATGTGCGGGTGGTGCCGGCGCCTGAGATGTTCCGCAATTCCGTTGGCGATCCCGGTCGGCGTTTCGCCGACAGTGTTGCAGCGGCAATTACCGATCTCGAGCGAAGCGGTGTCGGGTTTGCAGGGCTGCTGGTGGATACGATCTTTTCGAGCGACGGTGTCTATTCCGATCCGGCCGGCTTCCTGGCGCCGAGCGTGAAACTCGTCCACGAACGCAAGGGCCTGTTCATTGCCGACGAGGTGCAGCCCGGTTTTGGACGCACCGGTGCAGCCATGTGGGGCTTCGCGCGTCATGGTGTTGTCCCCGACATCGTGACCATGGGCAAGCCCATGGGCAATGGCTTCCCCATGGGAGGCGTCGCTCTGCGTGCACCATTGCTCGATTGTTTTGCGGCGGAAGTGAAGTACTTCAACACGTTCGGCGGCAACCCGGTGGCCGCTGCGGCGGGGCTTGCGGTGCTCGACGTGATCAATGATGAGGGCCTGTTGCAGAATGCGCGCGAGGTCGGACGTCATCTGATGGACGGATTGCGCGAGATCGGCAATCGGCACATCCAGATCGGGGATGTTCGCGGTGCCGGTCTGTTCATCGGCCTCGAGCTCGTAACTGATCGTGACAGCAGGGAGCCGGCGCCGGAGCTCGCGATCACGCTGATCAACCGCCTGCGCCAGCGCGGCTTCCTGATCGGCGCCGCCGGACCATTCGGCAGTACGCTCAAAATTCGTCCGCCGCTGTGTTTCGGCACGGATCACGCGGATATGTTCATCACCGCCTGCGACGAAGAGTTGCGCGCGATCTCGGCGGCTTGAGGAGCTCGTTCGAAGTTCATGGATGCAAGAAACGTAAAATCCGCCGCCGATGCCAGGGCTCTGGTCGAGGAGCGAGGCCTGTCCCACGTCAAGCTTGGGATTGTCGATCTCGACGGCGTCATTCGTGGAAAATATCTCGCGCGTGACAAGTTCTTTGGCGCATTGGAGGGCGGCCTCAGCTTCTGCGACATCATCTTCGGTTGGGATTCCAACGACCAGATGTACGACGCCGGCAAGTTTACCGGGTGGCACACGTCTTTTCCGGACGCCACTGCCCGCATCGATCCGGCGACCTGCCGCGATATCCCGATGGAAGAGAACATGCTGTTCTTCCTCGGCGAGTTCGAGGGCGAAGCGGAAAAGCTGTGCCCGCGCCGGCTGCTCCGCCGGGTCATCGATCGTGCCGAAGGCATGGGATTTGCCCCGTCAGTGGCGGCCGAGTTTGAATTCTTCGTGTTCGATGAAACGCCGCACAGCGTGCGGGAAAAGAGCTTTCGCGGGCTGAGGAATCTCACGCCGGGCTGGTTCGGCTATTCCATGCTGCGCGCCTCGGTGGAGTCGGAATTCCATCGCTCGCTGCTCAAGCTGTGCGACGAGATGGATATGCCAATCGAGGGTCTGCACACCGAGACCGGCCCCGGAGTCCTGGAAGCGGCGATCCTGTACACCGATGCGCTCGCGGCGGCGGATCGCGCGGTGCTGTTCAAGACCTTTTCGAAAGTCTGGGCCGAGCGCCAAGGCAAGATGCTCACCTTCATGGCCAAATGGTCGAACGCGTATCCCGGCCAGTCCGGGCACCTGCATCTCTCGCTGCGCGACAAGGACGGCAATCCGGCATTTTACCAGAGCGGGCGTCCAGGCAACATGTCCGATACCATGCGCTGGTTTGTCGGCGGTCAGCAGGCATTACTGCCGGATCTGCTTGCGATGGTTGCGTCCACCGTGAACAGCTATTCGCGTCTGGTACCGGGCTTCTGGGCACCGACGGATGCGACCTGGGGAATCGAGAATCGAACCTGTGCGCTGCGGGTCATTCCAGGCAAGCCGGCTAGCCAACGAGTCGAGTACCGGGTCGCCGCCGCCGATATCAACCCGTACCTTGCGATTGCCGCGGCGCTGGGATCGGGACTCTGGGGGATCGAACACAAGATCGAACCGAGCGAGCCAATCGTCGGGAATGCCTATGAGCGAAGTCACCCGCCCGAGCGTGTGTTTCCGCGCACGCTGTCGGAAGCCGCCGAGCGATTGATGGCTTCGCAGGCGGCCCGCAATCTGTTTGGCGACGTCTTCGTCGATCACTACGCCATGACACGACAGTGGGAGGAGCGCGAATTCCGCAAGGCCATCACCGATTGGGAGCTTGCTCGCTATTTCGAGATCATCTGATCCCGCTTCTCCTTCCCTCGAACGAGTAACTTTCCGTGAACGACTTTGTCTGCATTTCACCGATCGATGGCAGCGAGGTTGCCCGCCGCCCAATCGCAGCCACCGGCATGTCGCGCCTCGGCTTTGAGGCGCTGACCCGACCAAAATCATTCCACCTTCGCATCGAGCACTGAGAGCCGCATATGGATGTCCAAATCACCGGGGCCTGGAATTTTCCGACCCGCGTCATCGCCGGTCCGGGACGCATCGCCGAGCTTGCCGAGGCGTGCGGGACATACGGCCTTGCCAGGCCTCTGCTGGTGACCGACCATGGTCTTGCCAAGACCGACCTCATCGCCGGCATCGTCAGTCGCGTTCGCGAGGCGGATATCCCGCTCGGCGTATTCTCCGACGTGAAGGCCAATCCGACGGAATCGAATTTGCGTGCGGGTGTTGCGGCATTCAAGGCGGGCGGCCATGACGGCGTGATCGCGGTCGGGGGAGGTTCGGCGCTGGACGTCGGAAAATGCGTTGCGTTCATGGTGGCGCAGTCGCGACCTGTATGGGACTTCGAGGACGTCGACGACTGGTGGACCCGCGCCAACACGAATGGCATCGTACCGATCATCGCCGTGCCGACCACGGCCGGCACGGGTTCCGAGGTGGGCCGTGCCGTCGTGATCACGCGCGAGGACACCCATGAGAAGAAGATCATCTTCCATCCGATGATGATGCCGAAGATCGCGATCGAGGATCCCGAGCTTGCAATTGGGCTCCCGCCGTTTCTGACGATGGCGACCGGCATGGACGCGCTGTCGCACTGCTTCGAGGCTTATTGCGTCAAGGTATTTCATCCGCTCGCCGACGGCATTGCCCTTGAGGGGATGAAGATCGTCGACACCTACCTGCCGCGTGCGGTCGAGAATGGTCGCGATCTCGAAGCCAGATCGTACATGTTCGCGGCTGCGTCGATGGGAGCTACCGCGTTCCAGAAGGGACTGGGCGCAATCCATTCCGTTTCCCATCCGGTCGGTGCGCGCTACGACACCCATCATGGACTGACCAATGCTGTGGTCTTTCCTTACGTCGTTGTCTGCAATAAAGATGCGATCGCCGACAAGATTCCGCACATAGCTCGCGCGCTGAATTTGCCGAACCATGGTTTCGATGCGGTTTTGTCCTGGATCCTGGCCTTGCGAAAGAAGCTTGGCGTGCCGCATACTTTGGCCGAGCTCGGTGTGAAGGAGAGTGACGCCCGGGCAATTGCGGCCGATGCGGTGAAGGATCCGACGGCGGGCGCCAATCCCCGGCGGTTGACCGAAGCGGAGTTCGAGCAACTGACGCTTGCGGCCATTCGCGGCGATCTCGGAACATGATCGCGTTGCACGATCTCATCGCAGGCTTTGCGGTGATTGGTGCGACCGATGACGGCGGCGTCTGCAGGCTTGCAGCAACGGCGCTCGACAAGCAGGCGCGAGATCTGTTTCTGCGCGAGATCGGCGAACGCGGCCTCGCGCCGAGGATCGATGCGATCGGCAACATGTTCGGCGTCGCAATTCTTGCCCCTGCGTCGGACGACGTCGTGATCACCGGCTCGCACCTCGATTCTCAGCCGACGGGCGGTCGATACGATGGTGCCTATGGTGTGTTGGCAGGACTCCTTGCGGTGGAAGCGGTCAGGGAGCGTTGTCTTGCGACCCCCGGCGCCGCACGACGTAATCTGGCTGTCGCAAACTGGACCAATGAGGAGGGAGCCCGTTTTCAGCCCAGCCTGACCGGTAGCTCCGTCTTCGCCGGCAGCTTGAGCTTGCAGGATGCCTATGCCTGCGCAGACGGCGACGGCGTCACGCTCGGCGCCGCGCTGGCCGCGATCGGCTATTGTGGTGTCACGCCACTCGAGCTTTGCCCGGTACGCTATGTGGAACTTCACGTGGAGCAGGGCGATCGGCTTGAGCAGACCTCAGGGGACATTGCCGCGGTTTCCGGCGCCTGGATGACCCGCAAGATATCGGTCGTCTTCGAGGGTGATTATTCGCATACGGGACCGATGCCGATGTCGATGCGCCGAGACGCGCTGCGCGCGGCCGCGCGTGCGATCGAATCCCTCTATGTCGAAGTCGCGCGCGAGAACGCCGGCGCGCATGCCTCGGCGGCTCGCATCAGTGTCTACCCGAATTCGCCGAATGTGGTGGCGGGCCAAGCGAGGGTCTGGTTCGAGATCCGACACGAAGACGAAGCCGTCGTTGTCGCTATCAGTGACCGATTTCTGAAGCGGATCGAGCGAGAGGCTCGCGAGATCGGAGTCGGCATCTCGATAGCCGCCGACGAGAGGCGGTCGGCCCCCTTGCTCGATCCGGCTGGTGTCGAGTTGATCATGGCCGTTGCGAGCGATCTCGGCTGCAAGGCCATGACACTCAAGACCATCACGGGGCATGATGCCCTGGCGATCCAGAAACGCATTCCGGCTTCACTCATATTCGTGCCCAGCCAAGGCGGCCTCAGCCACAATCCGCGTGAATTCACGGCACCTGAAGCTCTCGACAAGGGCTACGCCGTGCTGGTCGAGACATTGTGGCACATGGTCACTGCGCAAGAGTGACGCCCGAACGGGCCAGCGCTTGAACCACCTTGCACAGTTTTGCTACAGGCCGGCACGAATTGCGGCAATTTCCGCTGCAACAACGCGCTTGACATAATATCCGATCTCAACGACCGTATCGCGCAAGCGTAGGGCAAGACGGCCCATCAACGCGGTGAGTTCAACCATTTCCAACGCCACGCTTTCATCGCGTGTTCGGTTGGCGGCGAGGGCGCCCTCGGCTTCACAGCCGACGGGCGCTTTTTTGTTTTGGATCGAGTGATGGCGCAGAAGCGGTATCGAATTGGCGTGATGTTCTCGACGACGGGCTCCTACAGCGTCGTCGCGCGCTCGATCCTTAACGGCGCATTGCTGGCCTTCCAGGAGGTCAATGCGAGCGGTGGCGGCATCGTATTGGAGCCGGTCGTGGTCAATCCCTCCGGCGACCTTGCTCGTTATCGTTCGCTCAGCCTCGAACTCCTGGGGTCCGGCATTCGCCAGGTGGTCGGCTGCTACACCTCGTCGAGCCGCAAGGAGGTGATCCCGTGCTTCGAGAAGTTCGATGGACTGCTGTGGTATCCGTCTCACTACGAGGGTTTCGAGAGTTCCGATAACGTCATCTACACCGGCGCCGCACCGAACCAGCACGTGCTGCCGTTGGTCGATTACCTGGCATCCCGGGTCGGCTCTCGCGCTTTCTGCGTGGGCTCCAACTACATCTGGGCCTGGGAGAACAACCGCATCTTTCGCGAGGCGCTGATAGCGCGCGGCGGCGCCGTGCTCGCCGAGCGCTATCTTTCGGTCGGCGATACCGAGGTCGACCAGGTGATCGCGGCCATCATCGATCAGCGACCCGATTTCGTCTTCAACAATCTGATCGGCACGAGTGCCTATGCCTTCTTCCGCGCGTTCCGTGCCGCCTGCCGCGCCCGCGGCATCGACCAGGCCGCCGAAATTCCGGTCGCGAGCTGCACGCTGTCGGAACCGGAATTGCCGGAAATCGGCCCGGACGCGGTCGATGGGCACCTGTCCTCGAGTGTCTATTTCTCCTCGCTGAATTCTCCCGAGAATGCCGCCTTCATTCGCGCCTACACGGCGTCTTTTCCGGATGGACCGGTGTCGTCGGCAGATGCTGAATCCTCCTACATCGCCGTCAAGCTGCTCGCAGCGGCATTGGCGCAGGCCGGGACTGACGACGCCCGCACGGTGCGCGCCGCTGTGGCCGATCAACGACTGCGCGCCCCGCAAGGGGAAGTCCGCATCGACCGGCAGACCTTTCACGCTTGGCTCACGCCACGGATCGGTCGCTCGGCCGCCAACGGGCAGTTCGAGGTGCTGCTGGAATCCCGCGAGCCGATCGCGCCAGATCCGTATCTTGTTCAGTCGTCGCCGCGCTTTGCCAGCGCGATGCGCTCTCCGCTGTTGAAGGTGGTGCAATCATGAGCTCCCGACTGCTACAGAACTTCAAGGGCGGCCGCGCCATCGTCGTCACCCGGCGAGGCGGATGGGAAAGCACGCTCGAAACAACGCTCGCCAAGCTCGGGGTCTCCACTGAATATCCGGAGATCATCGATAGCCACGCGCAGATCGACGTTGCGAGCCTTCAGGCCGACCGGGACATCCTGTTCGTCGACGGCGACCTCGAAGGCGCGGTTGCGATCGAGGTCAACCCGGCTTCGCGGCTACCGCCGGTGCCGGTGATCGGGCTCGTCGGCGTCGAGGCGCCAAGCCGGCTCAAGGCGCTGGTTAATCTCGGCGCCACCTCATTCCTGCGCAAGCCGGTGCATGGTGGCGCGGTCTATACGTCGCTTTTCATGGGCATCAACCAGTTCCTGCTGCGCGCTGAAATGTTTGAGCGTCTGCAGGACCTCGAGGAGCGCCGTCGCGGCCGCCGCGCGGTGATCCGGGCCGTCATCCTGCTGATGCAGCAGGATGGCTTTGACGAGGAGGGTGCCTATTCCCGGCTCCGTCGCGAAAGCATGCGCGCGCGGCAGAACATGGAACTCTATTGCGAGGAGTTTCTGAACAAGCGGGCGAAGCCGCCCGATACGACGGGCCGCACGACCGGCATCATGCTGCAAGGCGGCGACAAGCAAGCCATCTAGGAGAAGCAAAATGAGCAAGTCTGTATTGCGGGGGCTGCGTGCCGCAGCCCTCACGGGGACGCTTGTCCTCGGATCACATCTTGGATCAGCCCCGGCACTCGCCGCGGAAAATCCGATCAAGCTCGGCGTGCTGGAGGATCAGTCCGGCGACTTCGCCGCGGCCACCATCGGCAAGGTCCACGCCATCGAGCTCGCCGCCGAGGAAATCAACAAGGCCGGCGGCATCATGGGCCGGCCGCTTGAGCTCGTTCCTTACGACACCCAATCCGACAACACCCGCTACCAGGAGTTCATGCGGCGCGTGCTCCAGCGCGACAAGGTCGACGTCGTGTTCGCGGGCTTCTCTTCGGCCTCGCGCGAGGCCTACCGCCCGATCGTCGATCAGTTCAACGGCTTCGCCTTCTACAACAATCAGTATGAAGGCGGCGTCTGCGACGGCCACATGATCGTCACCGGCGCGGTGCCCGAGCAGCAGTTCTCCACGCTGATCCCCTACATGATGGAGAAGTACGGCAAGAACGTCTACACGCTGGCGGCCGATTACAATTTCGGTCAGATCTCGGCGGAGTGGGTACGCAAGATCGTCAAGGAGAACGGTGGCAAGATGGCCGGCGAGGAATTCATCCCGCTCGGCGTGTCGCAATTCTCGCAGAGCATCCAGAATATCCAGAAGGCCAAGCCCGACTTTGTGGTCACGCTGCTGGTCGGCACCGCACAGGCCTCCTATTACGAGCAGGCGGCTTCCGCCAACGTCAACCTGCCGATGGCGTCCTCGGTCAATGTAGGGCAGGGCTACGAACACAAGCGCTTCAAGCCGCCGAGCCTGAAGGACATGTACGTCACCACCAATTACATCGAGGAGATCGATTCGCCCAGGAGCAAGGCGTTCTACGCCAAGTTCAAGGCGAAGTTTCCGAGCGAGCCCTATGTGAACCAGGAGGCGGAAAACTCGTATCTCGCCGTCTATCTCTACAAGCAGATGGTGGAGCGGGCGAAATCGACCAAGCGAGAGGACATCCGAAAGGTGATCGCGATGGGAGATGTCTGCATGGATGCGCCGGAGGGCAAGGTCTGCATCGACCCCAAGAGCCAGCATATGTCGCACACGATCTATCTGGCCAAGGTGGGTGCCGACCATTCGATCTCCTTCCCGAAGACCTGGGAGGACATCAAGCCGTACTGGCTGGGTGACGCCGGCTGCGATCTCACCAAGAAAGATCCGATGGCCCAGTACACGCCGTCGAATCCGCCGCCGAAACCCTGACCCGGCGGCTGATCGCTCCGGCCCTCCGGGCACGCGGCGTTGCCGGCGGGCCGGGGCGATCACGGACATCTGCGGCGGTGACGCCGCGTCTTCCTACAAACTGGTTGGTTCATGGACATCGCGACCCACGTCTTTTCGGCGCTCTATCAATTCGGTGACGCCTTCGCGTTCCTGGTGCTGTCGGCCTGCGGGCTGGCGGTGATCTTCGGCATGATGGGCGTGATCAATCTCGCTCATGGCGAGTTCATCATGTGCGGTGCGTATGTGACGGCGGCGACCGTGCATGCGGGCTTGCCGCTGCCGCTGGGCATACTGGCAGGCACGATCATATCCGCGCTCGTCGGCGTCCTGGTCGAGCTGGCGGTCATCCGCCATCTCTACGACCGGCCGCTCGACACCATCGTCGCGACTTGGGGCCTCAGCCTGATCGCCACGCAGGGCACGTTGATCATGGTCGGATCGACCATGGCCGGCGTCGGCACGCCGTTCGGCAGCTTTCAAGTCGGTGACTATTCCTATTCGATCTATCGCATTGTGCTGTTCTGCGCCGCGCTCGGCGTGCTGGCCGGGCTCTACGCGCTGTTCAACTGGACCCGCTTCGGCGTGCTGGCGCGCGCCACCATTCAGGTCCCGCATATGGCCGCCGCGCTCGGGGTCGACACCCGCCTGATCTACAGCCTCACCTTCGCCTGCGGCGCGGGGCTCGCCGGTCTTGCTGGCGGTCTTTATGCGCCGACCATGACGCTGGTGCCCACCATGGGCGCGACCTTCATCATGGAGGCATTCGTCACCGTGGTAATCGGCGGCGCCGACGTGTTCCTCGGCACAGCGCCGGCCGGCGGCCTGCTTGCGATCGTGAAGTCGGGGATGACGTCCTGGCAAGGGCAGTTATTTGGTCAGATCGGTCTTTTGGTCGCCGTCATCATTGTGGTCCGGGTGCTGCCGAAGGGCATCTCCGGTTTCGTGCTGCGCGAACGAACCTGACGGAGTGATGGCGTCGTGAGCGGTTTCGTCTCTTTCTTTCGTCGTCTCGAAGGCCCGCAGACCGTCGGTCGTGGTCCAGCCTTCTGGAGCCTGTTTGCCGTCGTGATGATGATCGCGGTCGCCTATCCACTGTTCAGCGACGGCTACACGGTCGGCAACACCGTCTACTTCTTCGTCTGGGTGTTCATCGCTCTCAGCCTCTGCCTGATCTGGGGCTATGGCGGCTCACTGTCTTTCGGGCAAACCGCGTTCTTCGGCATCGCGGGTTACGGCTACGGCGTGCTGACGCTCAATTTCGGTTCGGCCTATGGCTTCACATTGGTGGCGCTGGTGGCGGCGGTCGCGATTGCGGCGCTCTTTGCGGCCTTGCTCGGCTACTTCATGTTCTTCGGCCGCATCGCCGGCGTATTCCTCGGCATCGTCACGCTCGCCGTGACCTTGATGCTGGAGCGCTTCATGGCGCAGACCGCGGGGCCGGAGTGGCACATTGGTAGCGCCCGGCTCAACGGCTTCAACGGCATGAGCGCGATGCCGCCTCTGACCATCCCCTGGCCGGGCGAGCCGATCGTGCTATTCGCCGATGTTGGGCTCTATTATTTCGTGCTTGGCCTTTTGGTCTTCGTCTATCTGGCCTTGCGCATCCTGATGAACTCGTCGTTCGGCAACGTGATCGTCGCGATTCGCGAGAACCCGGAACGGGCCGAGATGCTGGGCTACGATGTGCGCAAGTACCAGCTCATCACTTTCGTCATCGGCGCCGTGCTCGCGGGGATATCAGGCGTGCTCTACACGGCGTGGGGACAATATATCACACCGTCGAGCATGGGTATGACGGCAGCGGCGCTGCCGCTGATCTGGGTTGCCGTCGGCGGCCGCAGCGATCTGACCTCGACCGTGGTCGGCACGCTGGTCGTGCTGGCGGCATTCCAGGCGCTTACGATCTACGGAAGCCAGTATGCGCTCGTCTTCATGGGTGTGCTGCTGGTGCTGACCGTCCTCATTGCCCCGAACGGCCTCGTGCTCGGAACGATGAACTGGCTCGGACGGCTCGCCGCGCGTATCACCCAAAGGGCCGGCTGATGGCGTTGCTCGAGCTTCGTAAACTGAACAAGCATTTTGGCGGCCTGCACGTCACCAATGCCGTTGACCTCACGTTGGAGGCGGGTGAGATCCACTGCCTGATTGGCCCGAACGGCGCCGGCAAGAGCACGCTGTTCCGCCTGATCCTCGGTGAGCACCATCCCGGCAGCGGCGATGTCCTCTTCGCGGGAGAGAACATCACGGCGCTGAAGTCGTTTGCGCGGATTCGCCGCGGACTGTCGGTCAAGTTCCAGGTGCCTGGAGTCTTTAGGGGCTTATCCGTCCGGCAGAACGTTGAGATCGCCTTGCAGAGCCGGCATCGCGGTAGGGAGCTCGAAGCGGAGATCGACAGACTGCTCGTCTTCCTCGGACTGGAGAGCGAGCACGCGCAGACCGCCGGCAATCTTAGCCACGGCCAGAAGCAGTGGCTTGAGATCGGCATGGCGATCAGCTTGAAACCAAGTCTTCTGTTGCTCGACGAGCCGACCGCCGGCATGTCTCCGGAGGAAACCCATATGACGGGTGAAATGGTGCAGCGGCTCAATGCCGATGGCATGACTGTGCTGGCGATCGAGCACGACATGGCCTTCGTACGCCAGGTCGCCCAGCGCGTGACCGTGTTGCATCTCGGCCAGGTCTTTGCGCAAGGCTCGATCGACGAGATCGTGGCGGACGAGCGTGTGGCGGCGATCTATCTGGGGCAGGCCCATGCTTGATATGCCGCGTAAGGAAGTGATCCTCTCGACGCTGGCTCTGCGCGCCGGCTATGGCGGCAAGCCCGTCCTGCAGGGCCTCGAGATCGAGGTGCGGGAAGGCGAGATCGTCGCTGTCATCGGACGCAACGGTGTCGGCAAGTCCACGCTGATGAAGAGCCTGATCGGGCTGGTGCCAGCAATGAGCGGCTCCATCGTCTATCGCGGCGAGGCGGTGGAATCTCTCCCGGCGCACAAGCGGGCTCGCCTCGGTATGGGTTATGTGCCGCAGGGGCGCGACGTGTTCCCGCGGCTGACTGTCGGCGAGAACGTCGCGGTCGGCGCCGCGATCAAGGGCAGCGGTATCCCCGAGGCGGGTCGGCGCAAGATCGTCGAGGCGTTTCCGATTCTCGCCGAGCGCTGGACCCAGCGTGCCGGCACCATGTCCGGCGGCCAGCAGCAGCAACTCGCGATCGGACGAGTCTTGATTGCTGATCCCAATCTCATCCTGCTCGACGAACCGTCGGAGGGCATCCAGCCCAACATCGTCCAGGACATCGCACGCAATATGGTCGAGCTCAACCGAAGGACCGGTGTGACCATCATCCTGGTTGAGCAGAATCTCGACATGATCCGCGCTATGGCGCAGCGCTGCTACGTCATGGACAAAGGCCGCATCGTCGCAAGCCTCGACCGCTCGGCGCTCGACGATGAGGCGGAGATGCGCCGCCACCTCGCGGTTTGAAAGCGACGCCTATAACCAAGGAGAACAGCAATGGCCTGGCAAAACGACTCGATTATGGCTCGCAAGGGTGTCGCCAAGGGCGAGCGCGGCAGGGAATACACGATCACCGAAACCGAGCAGGGCAAGTACCATTATGTCTACGGCCCCTATGTGAAGCCGGTGCTGACGGTTGATCCGGGCGCCGTCGTCTCCGCCGAGACGCATGACGCGTTCGAAGGCGCAATCAAGCACGAGACCGATAGCCCGTCCAAGATCCTCAACTTCCCGTTCCTCAATCCGCAGAACGGCCCGATCCACGTCAATGGCGCCGAGAAAGGCGACGTGCTGGCCGTTTATATCGAAAGCATCATGCCACGGGGACCGCAGCCGTGCGGCACCACCGTGGTCATGCCGGACTTCGGAGGGCTGGTCAGCACTGGTCAAACTGCGCTGCTCAATCCCGCGCTCCCCGAGCGAGTTAAAAAGCTCGAGATCGATGCCAAGGCCGGAACGAAGTGGAACGACAAGATCACGCTGCCCTATGAACCCTTCATAGGCACCATCGGCACCTCGCCGGAGATTGAGGCGATCTCGTCGCTGGTTCCGGACTATTACGGTGGCAACATGGACCTTCCTGATGTCGGTGTCGGTGCCGTCATTTACCTGCCGGTCAACACCAAGGGTGCGCTGCTTTATCTTGGCGACTGCCATGCCGCACAAGGCGATGGCGAGCTCTGCGGCGTCGCCATCGAGCATCCGACCGTGACCACGGTTCAGATCGATTTGGTCAAGGGCTGGACCATTGCGTGGCCGCGGCTCGAGACGAAGGAGTTCATCATGACCATTGGCTCGGCGCGGCCGATGGAGGATGCCGCCCGCATCGCCTATCGCGAGCTCTGCCGCTGGATGGCGGCCGACTACGGCTTCGACGAGATCGACGCCTACATGCTGCTAACGCAGGCCGGACGCATGCGTGTCGGCAACATGGTCGATCCCAAATATACGCTAGGCGCCTCCATCAAGAAATCCTATCTCGTCTGAGGGCGGCCGGATCATGTCCACCAAGCACAAGGTCGCCGCCGTCCAGTTCGAGCCGACCATGTTCGAGAAGGAGCGCAACATTACTCGCCTTCTCGATCTCTGCGAGCAGGCGGCGGCTGCCGGCGCAAAGCTGATCGTCACGCCGGAAATGGGAACGACGGGCTATTGCTGGTTCGACCGTGCCGAGGTCGCGCCTTTTGTCGAGACGATCCCGGGGCCAACCACGAACCGTTTCGCGGCACTGGCGCGCAAGCACGCCTGTTACATCGTTGTCGGCATGCCGGAGGTCGATGAGGACGGCATCTACTTCAACACAGCCGTCCTGATCGGCCCCGACGGCGTTGTCGGTCGCCACCGCAAGACGCATCCCTATATCTCCGAGCCGAAATGGGCGGCGGCGGGCGATCTGCACAACCAGGTGTTCGAGACGCCGATCGGGCGGATCGCACTGCTGATCTGTATGGACATCCATTTCGTGGAAACCGCGCGGCTGATGGCGCTCGGGGGCGCGGACGTCATCTGCCATATCTCCAACTGGCTGGCAGAGCGGACGCCCGCGCCTTACTGGATCAGCCGCGCCTTCGAGAACGGCTGCTACGTCATTGAGAGCAATCGATGGGGGCTTGAACGCTCCGTGCAGTTCAGCGGCGGCAGCTGCGTGATCGCGCCGGACGGGCAAGTGACGGCTGTGCTCGACAAGGGCGATGGTGTCCTGCTGTCCGAGATCAGTCTCGACGCTGCTCGCGCGCGCCGCGTGCTCGGCGAAACCGTGTTCGCGCAGCGGCGGCCTGAGCTCTATCCGGAGTTGCTCACCGATACCTTCAGCTGGAACCCGCGTGACTTCTTCGGCCTCTACGGCCACGAGCCCTGGCCAGCCGGAAAGGCTTCGCAGGTCAGCGTCGCGCAATTTGCCCCTGGCGATGACCTCAGCCAAAATCTCGCGGAGATCGCAGCACTCACGCGCAAGGCCAGCGCCGACGGTGCTGAGCTCGTTGTCTTTCCGGAGCTTGCCCTGACGGGACTTCGCGATCCCGCGACATCGGCGCAACCGTTACCGGGACCGGCGACCGACAGCCTTGCTGAGCTTGCAGCGGAACTCGGGCTGTATCTGGTCTGCGGCCTCGCCGAGCGAGACGGCGATACGCTCTACAACAGCGCCTGCCTGGTCACGCCGGATCGGGATATCTCGGTCTATCGCAAGACGCATCTCACCATCGACGAACGAAGCTGGGCCACGGCCGGTGACGGTTGGACCGTCGTTGACACGCCGATCGGCCGCATTGGGCTGCTGATCGGTCACGACGCATCTTTCCCGGAAGCGGGCCGGGTCCTGGCGCTGCGCGGCTGCGATCTCATCGCGTGTCCCGCCGCGATTAGGGGGCGCTTCAGTTCGTCGCATGCCGGGACGGAGGTCGAGCAGCCGAAGCCGATTCCGACCGGTCCGGATCCGCATCATTGGCATCATTTCCGCGTTCGCGCCGGCGAAAACAATTTGTTCTTCGCCTTCGCCAATGTCGTCGATCCCGAGCGCGGCTATCCCGGGTTGAGCGGCGTGTTCGGTCCTGACACGTTCGCGTTTCCGCGGCGGGAGGCGATCGTGGCCGACGCCGCGGGCATTGCAACCGCACTGGTCGATACGACCAATCTGGACAGCATCTATCCGACCAATGTCGTGCGTCGAAAGGATCTAGTTTCGATGCGCATGCCGCACAGCTATCGTGGATTGGTCAAGGTGGCTGCGAATAATTACTGAACCAAGAAAAGGAATCCGACCATGGATCTAGGACTGAAGGGCGCCAAGGTTCTCGTCACGGGAAGCACCAAGGGAATCGGCCGCGCGATCGCCGAGACATTTGCCGCCGAAGGCGCCGATGTCGGCGTGTGCTCTCGCAATCTGGCCGAGGTCGAGAGCACGACCGCCGCGCTCAGGGCCAATGGCATCGTGGCCTATGGTGGTGCGGTCGACGTCTCCGATGCGGCAGCACTGAAGGCCTGGGTCGGCGATATGGCGGCCAAGCTCGGCGGCATCGATGTCGTCGTCGCTAATGTCAGCGCGCTTGCCATCGGGCAGGACGACGAAAGCTGGGCGAAGGAGTTTTCGACCGACATGATGGGTACGGTTCGGCTCGTGAATGCGGCCATGCCTTATCTAGAGAAGAGTGCCGCCGGCGCGATCGTCACCATTTCCAGCGTCTCAGGGCGCGAGGTCGATTTTGCCGTGGGTCCCTACGGCACCTTCAAAGCGGCGATCATCCACTACACGCAGGGACTGGCCAATCAGCTCGCAGGGAAGGGTATTCGCGCGAACTCGGTCTCCCCGGGCAATACCTATTTCGATGGCGGGGTCTGGAACATGATCAAGGACAACAATCCCGAACTCTACAAGACTGCATTAGCCCTCAACCCGATGGGTCGGATGGGAACGCCGCAGGAAATGGCTAACGCCGTGGTGTTTCTCGCCAGCCGCGCGGCCAGCTTCATCACGGGCACAAATCTTGTCGTCGACGGCGCACTCACGCGGGGGGTGCAGTTGTAGGAAAACGTATCGGCGTTTGCCTTGCGTTGGACCTCGATAGCTCAAAATTTGCCCATGATGGATTGGAGCGAAAGTCATCGCTTGCTCGCCGAGAGCTCTGCCGCGCTTGAGGCCTACAGCGCGCTTTGGGGAATAGCCGAAAAGACCGGCTTCACAGCGTAGGAGCAAAACGGCGCATACCTCGCCATCATCTTCGAAAACGAGTGTAGCGAATGCCAGCGAGGACCATAATTGGTGTCGGGATTCGCGACGGCAGTGATGTCGATCGTCTCGACGCTCGCGCAGGGAGGGTGTTGAGCCGTCTAGCGAACGTCATGGATTCCAGTCGGGCACGGTGCAGGATCGCGTGGTGACCGGCGCTTCCGATCAATTGCTCGTGTGAGTCTTCCGCCAGACGATCGCGTTCGAAGGTGATGATCCGGTCGGCTGTGCAAATGGTGGAAAGGCTGGGGGGCGATGATAAGCACTGTCCGGTCGGTAGTGATCTGCCGCATATCCTGGCTGGGTCCAGGAGTTGCAGCCGTCCTAGCTAGCCGGACCTCGCGATTCGGAATGTACGGCCGGGACCCTTCCGGGGCGGGCGCGTGCTGTCGCGCAGCATCAGCTTGGCGGGAAGCTTGATGTGCTTCCGCAGCCCCGCCTTGCCGGTCGTCATCAGCGTGATCAGTTCGGCTGCGGCGGTGGCTCCGAGGTCGCGGCGGGGCTGGACGATGGTCGTCAAGGTCGGCTCGCAATAGTCAGCGTAGGCAATGCCGTCAAAGCCGACGACGGACAGATCGTCCGGGACGTGCAAGCCGGCCGCGTGCACGGTTTTGATCAGGCCGATCGCCATTTCGTCATTGGCCGCAAACAGGGCGGTGGGACGCGCCGCGGGATCGAGCGTCAGAAGCGCACGGCCGGCCTCGACGCCGGTGCGGAAGGTGAAATCGCCGGGCAGGATCAAGCTCGCATCGACCGCAATACCCGCCTCGCGCAAGGCCTGCCGATAGCCTTCGAGACGCTGCTGCTCCAGGATGTTGGAGTTCGGCCCCGACAAATAGGCGATGCTGGTGTGGCCCAAGTCGACCAGGTGTCGCACCGCCTCACGCGCAGTTTCAACATTGTCGATTGTGACCTGCGGGAAGTTTTCGTAGGGGATGTACTCGCAAGCGGCAACCAACGGCACACGCGCGTCGCGTAAGTCGCGGTCCGGGCTGCGCATCACGTGACCGCACAAGAGCAGTACGCCGTCGGCCTGGCCGGCGCAGATCAAGTCGACATAGCGCGCCTCCTTCTCCGGCGACCCGGCCAGATTGGCAATGATGAGTCCGTAGCCGGCGGCCGACAGCGTGTCGTCGATACCCTGTAGAACCTCAGCGAAGAACGGGTTGGCGATATCCGGCACCGCCACCAGCACGACCATGGTCTTTCGGACACGCAGGTTCCTTGCGGAAATGTTGGGCATGTAGCCCGTGTCGCGCACGGCGGCGAGTACGCGTGTGCGGGTCTCCTCAATCACGACCTCGGGGCGCGCCAGCGTCCGGCTGACGGTCGCAACCGAGACTCCTGCCAGTCGCGCGACGTCGGCGATTTTGGCCGCCTTTTGACGTGTCACTCCGGTTCGCTTGGCCATATCGAGGCTCGCCCTCTCGGCGTCATGACGGGACTTGCAAAATCTTGAAGTCCTGCTAGGATAAAAATGTAATCGATTACATTCGATGCGTAAAGCCACAACGAGCCCATAAGGGCCGCAAGCCGAATACACAGGTCTGCAAAGGCATATCCGGGAGGGAATGATGAAGCGCGCGCTGTTCGCATCGGTGGCGGTTATCGCCACGGCTTGGGTCTCGGTACCGGTCTCCGCAGAAGAGATGAAGGCCGAGGTCATCCACTGGTGGACCTCCGGCGGCGAGGCTGCCGCGGTCAAGGTATTTGCCGATCAGTTCACCAAGGCCGGCGGAACATGGATCGACAGCGCTGTAGCCGGTGCCGCCAATGCGCGAAATGCCGCGATCAGCCGCACAGTCGCCGGCAATCCACCGACCGCGATGCAACTCAACACCGGCAAGCAGTTCGACGAACTGGTGGAGGGTGATCTGCTCGCCGATGTCGATGCGGTCGCCACGGAGGGCAATTGGAAGGGCGTGATGCCTGCAGCGTTCGTTGCGGCTGCAACTCGTAACGGCAAGATGTTCGCGGTGCCGATCAACATCCATGGCCAGAACTGGCTCTGGTACAACAAATCCGTGCTCGTGTCGGTCGGCGCCGCCGAGCCGAAGACTTGGGACGACGCGTTTGCTGTTCTCGACAAGCTGAAAGCCGACGGCAAGGTGATCCCGCTGGCCTTCTCGGGTCAGAAGGTATGGGAGCGCAATCTGTTCAGCGCGGTGCTGATCGGCGTCGGCGGCGGGCCGATGTGGGTTGGGATCATGGGCAAGCGCGACGCGGCGCTGGCGCAAAGTGCCGAGTTCAAGGCGGTCGCGGTCGCCTACAAGAAGCTCAAGGCGTATGTCGATGCCGGCGCTCCCGGGCGTAACTGGAACGATGCGACCAATCTGGTCATCCAGGGCAAAGCTGGGATGCAGATCATGGGCGACTGGGCCAAGGGCGAATTCGTTGCTGCCGGCAAGGTCCCCGAGAAGGATTACGGCTGCACCGTGCTGTCCAACCACGGCGGCGGATACATGATGGGCGGGGACGTGTTCGTGTTCCCGAAGACGAAGGACGCTTCGACCACCAAGGCGCAGGTGACGCTCGCAAGGCTGATGCTGAAGCCCGAGACCCAGATTCAGTTCTCGCTGAAGAAGGGATCCATCCCCGTCCGCAGCGACGTCGATGCCTCTCAGCTCGACGCCTGCGCCCAGAAGGGCATGCAATATGTCTCCAATACCGCGCAGCAATTGCCATCGGCCGACATGCTGGCACCTCCTGCGCTTATTGGTGCGCTGGAAGATGCGATCTCGCAGTACTGGAACACCAATATGGGCGCAGACGAATTCTCCGCCAAGGTCGCCGGCGTGCTGAAGGCGCAGTACTGACGCGCCCGGCCAGGGGCGGCTGACTAGTCGGCCGCCCCAGACCGTCATCGAAACCTACCCTTGCTCGCGCGGGCCCGATGCGTCTTTCGTTGACCTCACGATTCTCCGCGATTTCCGCGCTCTTGCCGGCACTGCTGGTGATGCTCGTCGTCTATATCGGTGCCACCAGCTGGACCGTCTGGATGTCGCTGACCAACTCGCGCATGCTGCCGAACAACAATTTCGTCGGGCTTCGGCAATACGAGACGTTGCTCGGCAATGACCGCTGGATCACCTCGGTCCACAACATCGTTATCTACGGTGTGCTGTTCGTGTCGTTCGCGCTCTTGATCGGCTTCCTGTTGGCGGTTGCGATCGATCAGCGGGTGCGTGCCGAGGACACGATCCGCTCGATCTTTCTCTATCCCTATTCGATGTCCTTCGTCGTCACGGGCCTGGTCTGGCAATGGCTGCTCAACCCGACGCTCGGCATCCAGCATGTGCTGCGCAGCTGGGGCTTCGAGAACGCAACGTTCGACTGGATTGTACGGCCGGAGACCGCAATCTATTGCCTGGTCATCGCGGGCGTCTGGCAGGCTTCGGGGTTGGTGATGGCGATCATGCTCGCCGGGTTGCGCGGCGTCGACGAGGAGATCTGGAAGGCTGCGCGGGTCGACGGCCTGCCGAAATGGCGGGTCTATATGTCGATCATCATTCCGATGATGGGTGCGAGCTTTGCGACCGCCGCGGTGTTGCTCTCGACGGGCGTGGTGCGCCTCTACGACCTCTCGGTATCGATGACCAATGGCGGACCCGGCATCGCCTCGGAGGTGCCCGCCAAATTCGTTATGGATCATCTGTTCGAACGCGCCAATATCGGGCTTGCGACGGCGGCGGCCACCACCATGCTGATCACGGTGATCGCGGTCGTCGCGCCCTATCTCTACTGGCGCGCGCGCAAGGGGGAGATGCGATGACCGCGGTGGTACAGCCTTTACCCGCAGCACGGCGGCCGAAGCGCATGACCCCGGCCCGCTGGGGCCTCTATGCCTTCATCTTCATTACCGCGCTCTACTTCCTGCTGCCGCTCTATGTAATGGTCGTCACCTCGCTGAAGCCGATGGCAGAGATCCGGCAGGGCAATCTGTTGGCCTTGCCGACAGCTCCCAGCATCGAAGCGTGGGTCAAGGCCTGGACCTCGGCCTGCACCGGTCTGACCTGCCAGGGCATCAAGATCGGTTTTCTAAACTCGCTGCGCATCCTGGTGCCGTCGGTCGCGATCTCCATCCTGGTCGGCTCGCTCACCGGCTATGCGCTGTCGCTATGGCGTGTGCGCGGCGCCAACATCCTGTTCGGCGCGATGATGGTGGTCGCCTTCATTCCCTATCAGCTGTTCATCTATCCGCTGGTTCGGGTGTTCTCCTTCACCGGCCTCGGGCAGTCGCTCCTCACCATCGTGATGATCCACACGATTTTTGGCTTACCCACCATGACGCTGCTGTTCCGCAACTATTTCGCTTCGCTGCCGGTGGAGTTGTTCAAAGCCGCCCGTGTCGACGGCGCCGGCTTCTACCAGATCTATGCGCGGATCATGATGCCGATGGCCACCCCCATGATCGTGGTCGCGGTCATCTTGCAGACGACCGGCATCTGGAACGATTTCATTCTGGGGCTTGTCTTCGCCGGCCGCGACAATCTGCCGATGACGGTGCAGCTCAATAATATCGTCAATTCGACGCAAGGCGAGCGCGCCTACAATGTCGATATGGCGGCGACGCTGCTAACCGCTCTGTTGCCACTCGCCGTCTATTTCGGCTCCGGCCGGTGGTTCGTGCGCGGCATCGCCGCCGGCGCAGTGAAAGGCTGACGCAGCATGCAGAAATCGAACGTCGACATCAGGAGCCTTCAGATCGGCTTTGGCGGCCTGAAGGTGCTGGAGAATCTCAATCTCCACGTCGAGGCGTCCGAGTTCCTCGTACTGCTTGGACCGTCCGGTTGCGGCAAGTCGACATTGCTCAACGCGATCGCAGGGCTGATCGACGTCAAGGGTGGCGAGATCCATATCGGCGGCCGCGATGTCACCTGGGCAGAACCGAAGGATCGCGGCATCGCGATGGTGTTCCAGAGCTACGCGCTCTATCCACGCATGAGCGTGCGCCGGAACATGTCGTTCGGGCTGAAGGTCGCGGGAACGCCGCGGGAGGAGATCGAGCGCCGCGTCGGCGAGGCCGCGCAGATGCTGCGGCTCACCAGTCTCCTCGACCGCCGCCCCAGCGAGTTGTCCGGCGGGCAGCGCCAGCGAGTCGCGATTGGACGGGCGCTGGTACGCCATGCCGGCGTGTATTTGTTCGACGAGCCGCTCTCCAATCTCGATGCCCAGCTGCGCGCCGAACTCAGGGTCGAGATCAAGCGGCTGCATGCACGGCTCAGCGCCACCATGATCTATGTGACGCACGACCAGATCGAGGCGCTGACGCTCGCGGATCGGATCGCAGTGATGCAGGGTGGCGTGATCCAACAGCTCGACACGCCGAAGAAGATCTATCGCGAGCCGGTCAACCGGTTCGTCGCCTCCTTCGTTGGCTCGCCCGCGATGAATTTCATTCCCGGCCGGATCGCGTGTGACGGCGAGACCGGATTCATCGCCGGCGCAAACCGGCTCGGACTGAACGGCTACGCCTTCCGCGGCCTGCCGACCGACGCGCCGGCCGTTCTCGGCATCCGTCCCGAGCATATCGAGCTGACTGCGTCCGACGATCCGTCCGCAGTGTCCGCCCGCGTCGAGATGGTCGAGCCGATGGGGGCCGACACGCTGATCTGGTGCCGCCTCGCCGACGGCACGACCTTCTCCTTCCGCGATAACGCCGACGCGAAAATGCGCGAGGGCGACACGCTCGCGCTGCGGTTTCCCGCCGAGGCGCTGTCTCTGTTCGACGAGACGAGCGGACAACGCCTCTAGATCCTCCAACTACCGAAAGCGCGACATGACCAAGCCGATCGACCGATTTTCCATACAACTGTATTCAGCCCGCTCCATCACCCCGCTCGAGGCGCAGATCGCCCTGCTGTCCAGCCTCGGCTACACGATGGTGGAGCCCTGGGGCGGACTGTTCAACGATCCCGAGACGCTGAAGAGGCTCCTCGATGTCCACGGGATGACCGCGCCGAGCGCCCATGTCGGGCTCGACCGGCTGCGCGGGGACGCGGTCAGCACGGCGAGGATGTGCAAGGGACTCGGCATCGAGACC
Source organism: Bradyrhizobium sp. S3.3.6 (assembly GCF_040546905.1). Taxonomy (NCBI): domain Bacteria; kingdom Pseudomonadati; phylum Pseudomonadota; class Alphaproteobacteria; order Hyphomicrobiales; family Nitrobacteraceae; genus Bradyrhizobium; species Bradyrhizobium sp. S3.3.6. The sequence continues at coordinate 34,948 of NZ_JBEPOT010000021.1, forward strand.
ATCTTTGCGCCGGCCCCACCATTGGGCGAGCGCGAGGGCGGAGAAAAGGAATGGCGCGGCATTGGGCGCGAGCTTGCTGACATTGGAAAGGCGGTGGCCGACGAGGGGCTCAAATTTGGCTGGCACAACCATCATTGGGAATACGGCCGTAGCGGCAGCGGTAAGACCTATCTCGAATGTCTGTTCGAGGAGGCGCCCGACCTCGTTTGGGAGGCTGATCTCGCCTGGATCGTGCGCGGCGGCGGCGATCCGGTTGCCGAGATCAAGAAGCATGCGCAGCGCCTGGTCGCCTGCCACATCAAGGATCTTGCGCCATCGGGACAGTGCGTCGACGAGGACGGCTGGGCTGATCCCGGCCACGGCATCATGGACTGGCCGGCGCTGCGCGCGGCGATGATGGGGGCCAAGGTCTCCTTGTTCGTCGCTGAACACGACAAGCCGAACGACGTCGCCCGCTTCGCGCGCAGGGCGCTCGAGACCGTGACCGCTTGGACGTAACAGGGAGGGGATCATGAGCAGGCTCGGAGTCGGCATCGTCGGTTGCGGCAACATCTCGACGATCTACATGCACAACTTGCCGAAATTCCGCGATCTTAGGCTGGTCGCCTGTGCCGACCTGCGGCCCGAGGCCGCGCAAGCCCAGGCGGGGCAGTTCGGCATCGAGGCGTTGTCGATCGAGGCGCTGCTGGCGCGTCCTGAGATCCAGATCATCATCAATCTCACCACGCCGAACGCGCACTACGACGTGAGCCAAGCGGCGTTTAACGCCGGTAAGCACGTGTTCGGCGAAAAGCCGATCACTGTGGAGGCCAATGACGCCGCGACCTTGGTTGCGGAGGCGGCGCGTCGCGGCCTGAAGCTCGGCTGCGCGCCGGATACTTTCCTTGGCGGCGGCGGACGGATGGCGCGCGAGTTCGTCGATACGGGTCGGATCGGCAAGGTGCTCTATGGCACCTGTTTTCTGATGTCGCATGGCATGGAGCATTGGCACCCCGATCCAACCTTCTTCTTCAAGCCGGGCGGCGGACCGATCCTCGACATGGGCCCCTACTACCTAGCGGCCCTCATCAACCTGTTGGGTCCCGTTGCACGAGTTCAGGGGCGCGCGAGCGCCGGCTTCGCCACGCGGCTCGTCACCTCGAAGGGGCCGATGAACGGTAAAACCGTCGCGGTTGAAACCCCGACGACGGTCATGTCGCTGCTGCATTTCGAGTCGGGTGCCGACATCATCTTTGCGATGAGCTGGGACGTCTGGAAACACGGACATCCGCCGATCGAGCTTTACGGCACCGAGGGCTCGCTGCGGGTGCCGGATCCCAATTTCTTCGGCGGCGCCGTGCAATACACTGAGAAGGGTGGCGATTGGATCTCGGTCGCAGCCGACGACCGGCCGTTCGGCAAGCCCAACTGGCGCTCGCCGAATTGGGCCGATCACATGCCGAATCAGGCCAACTATCGTTGTCTGGGCGTCGCCGAACTCGCAAGTGCGGTGCTACACGGCACGCCACACCGCTCCTCCGGAGCGCTGGCGAGCCATGCGCTGGAAGTGAAGCACGCGATCCTCAAGGCCGGCGTCGAAGGCGGAGAGATCGCAGTGCGCTCGCACGTCGAGCGACCGGCCCCGCTGTCCGACCTCGAGGCGATGGCGTTGTGGGCCGGGGAGACGTTCTGAAGCCGGGACAGTCCTCAGCTAAGATTGCCCGATCTGGGTATTGGAGTGAAATGCCCGCCCGGTCTCCGGGAACCAGCAAGGGGAGGCGAGTTTTGGTGGGGTATCGAACTCAGCGGGCAGGTGCTGCTGGAGCGTCTAGGATAGAAGGAAGCATTCGATGAAGATGATCAAAGGACCAGCGATATTCCTCGCTCAGTTCGCTGCCGACGCGGCGCCGTTCAATTCCTTCGATTCGATCTGCGGATGGGCCGCCTCGCTTGGCTACAAGGGGGTTCAGATTCCGAGCTGGGATGGGCGGCTTTTCGACTTGAAGAAGGCCTCGGAGTCGCAGGACTACGCCGACGAGGTGAGAGGTATAGCAGCCCATCACGGCCTCTGCATCACCGAGCTCTCGACTCATCTTCAGGGTCAGCTCGTCGCCGTTCACCCGGCGTATGATGCGGCATTCGACGGTTTCGCCGTGCCGGAGGTGCGCGGCAATGCCAAGGCGCGCACGACGTGGGCCGTCGACCAGGTCAAGCGCGCGATCTTAGCCTCCAGGCGTCTCGGGCTCACCGCACACGCGACCTTCTCCGGTGCACTTGCCTGGCCCTATGTCTATCCGTGGCCGCAACGTCCGGCCGGCCTCGTCGAAACAGCCTTCGACGAACTCGCGAAGCGCTGGCGGCCGATCCTCGACTATGCGGACGAGCATGGCGTTGATGTTGCCTATGAGATCCACCCGGGCGAGGATCTGCACGACGGCGTCTCCTACGAGATGTTCCTGGAGCGGGTCAATAACCATACGCGCGCGAATCTGCTCTACGACCCGTCGCACTTCGTTCTGCAGCAGCTTGACTATCTGGACTACATCGACATCTACCACCAGCGCATCAAGGCCTTCCACGTCAAGGACGCCGAGTTCAACCCGACGGGCCGTCAAGGCGTCTATGGCGGGTTTCAGAGCTGGGCCGACCGTGCCGGTCGCTTCCGTTCGCTGGGCGATGGCCAAGTCGATTTCGGCGCCATCTTCTCGAAGCTCACGCAACACGATTACGGCAGCTGGGCGGTGCTCGAATGGGAGTGCGCGCTGAAGCATCCTGAGCAGGGCGCGCGCGAGGGCGCCGAGTTCATCAAGAGCCATATCATCCGCGTCACTGAGAAAGCCTTCGACGATTTCGCGGGCTCGGGCGCGGACGACACGGCGAACCGCAAGATGCTGGGCCTATCCTGAGCGGGAGGAGAATATGCCGATCAACGCAAGCAATGAACCCGGCGGTCATGCGCGTATCCGACTGGGAATGGTCGGCGGCGGACAGGGGGCCTTCATCGGCGCCGTCCACCGCATTGCCGCTCGCATCGACGACCAGTTCGAGCTGGTTGCCGGCGCGCTCGCGTCCGATCCGGTTCGAGCCAAGGCCTCGGCGAAGGAGCTCGGCATCGCCGACGATCGCGCTTATGGCTCCTTCGAAGAGATGGCGACGGCCGAAGCCGCGCGAGCGGACGGCATCGAGGCGGTCTCGATCGTAACTCCAAACCATATGCACAGCCCGGTCGCGAAGACCTTCCTTGAAGCCGGAATCCACGTCATCTGCGACAAGCCCCTGACGACGACCGTGGCGGAGGCCGAAGAGCTGGTGGCGCTCGTCAAGAAGAGCGGCAAGGTGTTCGTGGTGACGCACAACTATACGGGCTATCCCATGGTCCGGCAGGCGCGCGCCATGGTCGCGAATGGCGACCTCGGGGAGATTCGGCTGGTCCATGCCGAATATCTCCAAGACTGGCTGACCGAGCGATTAGAGGCAAGCAGCCACAAGCAGGCGGCGTGGCGCACGGACCCGGCACGGTCCGGCGCCGGCGGGTGCATCGGTGACATCGGCACCCACGCCTACAATCTCGCCTGCTTCGTCACCGGCCTCGAGCTCGACGAATTGCTCGCGCAACTTTCGACTTTCGTCGAGGGGCGGCGCCTCGATGACGATGTCCAGATCCTCCTCAAGTGGAAAGGCGGCGCCAAGGGCATGCTGTGGGCGAGTCAGGTCGCCGTCGGCAATGAGAATGGCCTCACGCTGCGCGTCTACGGCAGCAAAGGCGGCCTCGAATGGGCGCAGGAGAATCCGAACCATCTCTGGTTCACGCCCTACGGCCGGCCGAAGCAGCTCCTGACCCGCGGCGGGGCCGGCGCCTTGGGCGAGGCGGGCCGCGTCACCCGCGTCCCCTCCGGCCACCCCGAGGGATATCTTGAGGGTTTCGCAACAATCTATGCCGAGGCAGCGCGCGCCATCCGCGCGGCAAGGGCCGGCGGACGGCCGGATCCCGAGGTGACCTTTCCGACCGTTGAGGATGGCCTAGCAGGCGTGAAGTTCATCGATGCTGCGGTGAAGTCCTCGGCACGCAAGGGTGCCTGGGTTCGAATGACGTAACTGCCGACACGTCTATAGCAGTCGGCGGTGGGGTTGTGCTTGCGGCGTCTTACAAGGCAAAAACCCTTGGAGTGCTTGGGACGCGCCTAGTCGTCGGTCCCCTAGCCGCAACGCACTGGGCAGCCGCTCGCCGCGATCAGCATGGGCACCACAATCGAGCGGCTGAATGCCGACCGTTTGCCGATTGTGGTCCAGGTGCTAAGGCGCGAGGCCGAGGCGCTGGCGGCGAAGATCAACCCGTTCGACGCTGCCTTGCGCAGGCCGAAGCAACATGCCGGCTCGTATTGAGATGTCCCATGCGTGCCGGTACGTTGCTTGTCGCGCAGTGGTGTGGGTACTTGCCTGGGTATTTCTCTCCGATCCAGGTGCGCGGCGCATTCGATAGGCGCGGATCTACAGGCGGACGACTTCACCGCTTCGGACGCTCTCGTCAGCGGCAAAGACGATACGGAGTGAGTTGATCGCGTCCTCGTGATGCTCGGATAGGTCGATCTCGCCACGGATCGCACTCAGAAACAGCCGCTGCTCGCGCTCGCAGAGCTCCTGATGGCCGGGTTCGTCTGCGGTCGAGATCAACTCGTCCGGCTTCGCAAAGCCGCCTTCGGTGACGAGCGCCGCGTGATGGACGCGAAGGGCGTTGGTCCGCGTATGCGTGTCATGGTCCGCCGAATGCGCGCCCGCATCGGTGCTCTCTTTCGCGACGATCGACACACTGCCGTTCGGGCCGATCAAGTCCTTCACGAAATGAGCGGTCTCGCTCATCATCGGACCCCAACCGACCTCGTACCAGCCGGCGGATCCATCGTCGAACATGATGTGAAGATGGCCGTAATTGTACATGGCAGGCGCGATCTCGCTCGTCAGCCGCGCCCCGACCGCATGGACCGCGACGGGACGCGCCCGCGTCACCTGACACATGATGTCGACGTAATGGACGCCGCAATCGACGATCGGCGAAGTCGACCGCATGAGGTTCTTATGAACCTCCCAGAAGGAGCCCGTAGACTGCTGGTTGAGGTTCATGCGCATCACGAGCGGCTTTCCGAGCGTCCTGCCGATCTCGACGAAGCGCGACCATGCGGGATGCACGCGCAGGATATAGCCGATCAGCAGCGCCTTTCCGGCCGTACGTGCAGCGCTGACGACCCGCCGCGCGGCCTCCAGCGTGTTGGCGAGCGGCTTTTCGCAGAAAACATGCGCATCTGCGGCGAAAGCCTGCAAGGCCATGGCGGCGTGATGCTCCGTGTAGGTGCAGATCGCGACGGCATCGGGACGCAAGCTCGTGAGCGCCTCGTCGAGGCTTTCGAAGCGCGGAAGAGAGGGAAACTCGGCCTCGAGATCGTCGCGATCGGCTGCGCGGGAGGTGCAAAGACCGACGAGCTCAAATCCCTCGACCGATCTGTAGGCGCGGGCGTGGCTGGTTCCCATGGTGCCAAGGCCAACCACGAGAACGCGAACATTCTGTGCGGTCGAAATGGAGGGCGAGGACATGGCTCGATCGGTCCTTCAGTCAGGTGTTGCCTGCCAGCTCGTCGCGCTTGGAGCCGTCGGCGGTTGGCCGGCCCTCGATCCAGGTTTCGAGTACCCGTAGCTCGTCGTCGAGATGCACGAGGCTTGCGAGATAGCCTGGTGCGATACGGCCAAGTTCCGCGTCGCGCCGGAGAAACGTCGCCGGAACGCGTGATGCCATAGCGAGGGCATCGGCGAGCGGAAGCCTCACGACGTTGACGGCATAGCGCACCGCCTCGTCCATGGTCAGAACCGAGCCGGCGAGCGTCCCATCGTCGAGCCGCAGGCAACCGTCCGCACACGTCACGCGGCGGCCCTGTAGATCGAACTGATCGGGACCGCCGGCGGCCGGTGGCATCGCGTCGGTGATCAGCATGAAGCGGTCATGCCGCTTGGCGGCAAAGGCGATACGAAGGTTCGCCTCGTGCACATGATGACCATCCGCGATGATCCCGACGAAAGCCTCGTCGAGATCGAGCGCTGCGCCGACCATGCCTGGTTCGCGCCCGGCGGGTGCGCTCATCGCATTGAACAGATGGGTGAATGCGTGTGCGCCGGCTTTGACGGCTGCGCGCGCCTCCGCGTAGCTTGCACTGGAATGGCCGAGCGAAATCAGCACGCCACGCCGCGCGAGTTCGGCAATGCTCGCCGCATCGACCCGATTGGGCGCGAGCGTCAGCATGACGGCGCCGCAGTTCGCCTCGACGATCGTCGCAATGTCGCCCGGCTTGAGGTCGCGGATATGTCTGAGCTCATGCGCGCCCTTGCGAGCCGGATCCAGGAAGGGTCCTTCCAGATGGATGCCGAGCGTCGCCGGGGTCAGTCGCCGTGCTTCGCGCGTCCCGGCGATTGCCGCCGCCATCACTTGCGGGGCATCGGTTACCAGCGTCGGCAGCAGTCCGACGGTGCCGTGCTTGCGATGCGCTGCGGCGATGCGGGCGATGCCTTCGGGCGTCGGGTCCTCGTTGAACAAGACGCCGCCACCGCCATTGACCTGCACATCGATGTAGCCGGGCGCAAGCAGGCCGCCACCGAGATCGCGTGCCGGGCCATGCGGTCTCTCGGAGTACGGGAGGATCGCGGCGACGCGGTCGCCTTCGACGACGACCGCGTGGTCGTCAAAAAAACGCTCGCCATCAAAAATCCGTGCGCCGGTCAAAACGATCATCAACGGGTCTCCGTCACCTTGCGCAGGTTGCGCGGGCGGTCGGGATCTCGCCCGAGCCGGAGCGCAAGCGCCTCGGCAAGGCGGTAGAAGCGGTGGATCATGACGATGGGGTCCAGCAGCGTCGCCTCGACTTTTGCCGTCGCGAGACGATCCGTCTCGTCGGCGCCTCCGGCCTCGATTGTAATCACCCTCGCGCCGGCACTGGCCAACGCCGCAAGTGCCGGCAGCATGCCTTCGCGCGCCGCGTCGGACGGCAGGAAGGCGATGACGGGAAAGCCCGAGCTCACGAGTTCGGCCGGGCCATGCAGGACCTCGGCCGCGGAATAGGCCTCGGCGTGAATCGCGCAGGTTTCCTTGAGCTTCAGCGCCGCCTCCGCGGCGATCGCAAGCGTGGCACCGCGACCGAGGACGAAAGCGCTGCGGGCATTTGCAAGCTGCCCGAGCAACGCCGCGGGCGGCGGCGCCGTTTGTCCGCGCAGGATCTCGGGTAGGCCGGTGAGGGCGTCCGCTAGCTGCCGATCTTCGCACCAGGCCGCGACGAGGCTCGCGCCCGCGACGAGACCTGCGACCATTGATTTGGTCGCCGCGACTGAGCGTTCGGCGCCGGCGCACAATGGCAGCAGCACTTCGGCCTCTTGCGCGAGCGGTGAGGGCGCGTCGTTGATAAGTGCGACGGCCAGCGCGCCGCCGCGTCGTGCGGCGCGCTGCATTTCGACGATGTCCGGGCTGCGTCCCGATTGCGAGATCGCGACGGAAACGCCGCCTTCGAGCCGCATCGGCGTACGATAGAGCGTAGCGATGGAGGGGCCGATGGAGGCACAAGGCACCCCTGAGACAATCTCGACGAGGTATTTCAGATAGAGCGCGCAGCAATCGGACGAGCCGCGGGCGATGGTCGCGACGAGCGGCGGATCGAGCATGCGCAGACGCGCGCCAAGTTCAGCGAGCCGCTCCGCGTTGTGGCCAAGCTGGCGCGCGACCGCTTCGCCTGCCTCGCCGATTTCCTGAAGCATGTAGGTCGTCATCGGTGCGCCTTTCGGGCCGGTGGCGACAGCGTGAGTTCGGAGACGAAGTCGTAGGCGTCGGCCCGGTACCAGGATTTCGTGAATTCGACGCAGGATCCGTCGGCAAGATAGGCGATGCGCTGGATATAGAGCGCCGGGCTGTCCGGTGCGACGCCGAGCAGTTCCGCATCGGCATGATCGACGAGGGTCGCACGCAATCGCTGCAAGCCCCGGGCGGGCTTGAAGCCCCGCGCGGAGAGCGCCTCGTACAGCGAGCCGCCGACCGAATCCTGTTCAGGAAGAAAGCGTATCGGCACGGCGGCGCGCTCGATCGCCATGGGCGAACCGTCAGCCAGGCGCAGGCGGCCGAGCCGGAACACGCGTTCGTTCGGCCGTACGCCAAGCATCATGGACTCTTCCGGTGTCGGCAGGAACACGCCGCGCTCGAGCTCGCGCGAGCTCGCCTCCAATCCACGCAGCCGCATGTCCTCCGTGAAGCTCGTCAGGCGCGAGGAGGGCTGCTCGACGCGCGGCGTCGCGCGATGGATGAAGGTGCCGGCGCCGTGGCGGTGAAATAGCACGCCTTCGGCGATCAGGTCGGCAATCGCCTTGCGCAGCGTGGTGCGCGATACCTCGAGCAGCTCGCACAATTCGCGCTCGGCCGGAAGCAATTGCGTCTCTGCGAAGCGTCCGGTCTCAATCTCGCGCCGAAGCGCGTCGACCACGGCACGATAGAGCTTCTGGCCCGGCGCGGTTTCGACCGTCATGGACATGCGGCGTCCTCCGCGAGCGTTCCGCCGATGAGCAGGATCGCGCCGTCGACTGCGTCGCGCCGGGGCACGGAGAGGCGCTTGGCCACATCAGGCGGCAAAAACGGGCGCAAGGGCTCACCGAAGCCGCCGGCGAGGGCAACGCGCTCGGCGCCAAGTGCATTCAGGGCGTTCGCAAGCGCCGCTATCGCGCTGGCTGCTTCGCCGACAATTTCGCGCGCGCGCATATCTCCGGACCTGGCGACGTCCAGGATCTGGGGCGCGAAGGCGCCGTAGTCGCGTGGCCTTGCGTCCGCTGCCCAGCGGCTCATCCGCAACGGATCGCCGTCGAAATGGCGCCCGAGTGCTTGCGCCAGGCCGCTCATCGGCTCGAGGCCATCGATCGCACGCAGCGTCGCACGCAACGCCGATTCGCCAAGCCGTGCAGCGGATCCGTCGTCGCCAAGCCAGAAACCGCGTCCGCCGATAATAGTCGTTCGAGCTCCCACGCGAGCTATGCCCGCCGAGCCCGTGCCCGCGATAATCAGGCCGCCATCGCCGAGGCCATTGGCGCCGACGCAGGCGGCGACTGCATCATTGACGGCGACGATGTGTGCAAAGCCCGGCAGGGCGGCGGAGACGCGCGCCGCTTCCTCGTCGTCCGAAAGCCCGGCAAGGCTAAGGCCGACTGCGATCTCCTGCCTTGGTGCGCCGGCCGCGATGGCGGACTCGATCGTTTCACGGACGACCCGCATGGCTTCGTCGAAATCGAGATAGATGTTCGAAGCCGGCCCGAGGCCGTGCCCGAGTTCGCGACCCGACGAATCCCGCAATCTCGCGCGGCAGCGGGTCGCGCCGCCATCCACACCGAGGAAAAACTGGGCCGTCGCCACGGAGCCTCCTAAAAAGTTCTTAACGCCCCTAGACAAGTGGTATGTCAGGTGGCAAAAGTAAATACAAGAGGTATCTACCATTGGTATCCACGATGTCGGTGCTGCCGCGGCTGGAGACGGACGGAGAGAGGTGCCGCGACACCGGTGGTGTCGTGACCGTCGATGAGGCGGTGTTCGCGGAGGCGATGCTCGCATCCTACCGCCGGGCGATCGCTTCGGTCGCGGCTGCCTCCGGCGACATCCGCGCCGCCGCGCTTCGCCTCGCGGCGATCTGGCGAGCAGGGGGACGGCTGATCTATGCGGGCGCGGGCTCTTCCGGTCTTGCGGCCGCTGAAGATGCGGCCGAGCTTCCCGGCACGTTCGGCCTCGATGAGAGCCGCATCGCGATTGTCCTGCCCGGCGGGACCACCGAGCCGTTCCGCATCGATGGCGTCGCGGAGGACGATGCCGCAGCCGGTGAGCGCGCGATAACCGGGCTCGGTGATCTCTCTCGTGATGCCGTGATCGTCGTATCGGCGAGCGGCTCGACGCCGTTCACAGTCGCAGCGGCCGCAGCGGCGCGCCGCCGTAGCGCCTTCGTCATCGGCATCGCGCATCGTCAGGGCTCGCCCTTGCTCGTCGGTGCCGACGCGTCGATCTTGCTCGAGAGCGGAGAGGAGGCGCTGCGCGGCTCGACACGGCTCGCGGCCGGAGCTGCGCAAAAGGCCGCGCTAGGCATGCTCTCGTCATTGATGGGGTTCGAGCTTGGTCACATCCATCGGGGCCTGATGGTCAATCTGAAGGCCGACAATGCGAAATTGCGCGAGCGGGCGCGCGGGATCGTCGCAACAATCGCCGGCGTCAGCGATGCCAAAGCGGAAGCGGCGCTGCGCGAGGCCAGCGGCGAGGTTAAGCCGGCGATCCTGATTGCCTGCGGTGTCGTCAGCATGAGCGAAGCCGTCGCGTGGCTCGCTGCTGCGGAAGGCCGGATAGACGACGCGTTGAGCCGCGCACGCGCAAGAGCCAACGGGATCAAGGGCGAAGGCCCGAACAAGGGAGCGTAGCATGAGACGGACATTCAAGGCTGCAATGGGAGCTGAGCTTGCCGCGTTGGCGTTGCTTGCGGGGCTTGCGTCGGCCCAGGCAGGCTCGTTGAAGATCGAGAGCTGGCGCAATGACGACGCTGACATCTGGAACTCGAAGATCATCCCCGCCTTCAACAAGCACTATCCCGACATCAAGATCGAATTCGCGCCTTCGGCGCCCAAGGAATACAACGCCGCCCTGAACGCGCGGCTTGATGGCGGCACCGCCGGCGACCTCATTACGTGCCGTCCGTTCGACGCCTCGCTCGCGCTCTATCAAAAGCATCAGCTTGATGCGGTCGACGGCCTCAAGGGTATGGACAATTTCTCTGATGTCGCGAAGGCGGCGTGGCAAACTGACGACGGCAAAACCACCTTCTGTGTTCCGATCGCCTCCGTCATCGCCGGGTTCATCTACAACAAGGAAGCATTCGCCAAAGTCGGCGCATCTGAGCCAAAGACGCTCGATGAATTCCACGCCGTGCTTGAGAAATTCAAGAAGGACGGGACCTATGTCCCGCTGGTGATGGGCACGGCTGACCAGTGGGAGGCCGCGACCATGGGATTCCAGAACGTCGGTCCCGACTATTGGAAGGGCGAGACCGGTCGCGCCAATCTCATTGCGGGCAAGGAGAAGCTCACCGATCCGCAATACGTCGCGGCCTTCAAGGAGATCGCAAGCTGGGCGCCCTACCTCGGATCTGGCTTCCAGGCGCAGACCTACGCTGACAGTCAGAACCTGTTCTCGCTCGGCAAGGGCGCGATCTATGCGGCTGGCTCGTGGGATATCTCGACCTTCCGGGGCCAGGCGAAATTCGCCATGGGTGCATTCCCGCCACCGCAGCCGGCCGGCACGACGGATTGCTACATCTCCGATCACACCGACATCGCGATGGGCGTGAACGCAGCATCGAAGAACAAGGAAGACGCAAAGAAATTCCTGGAATGGCTGGCGACGCCGGAATTCGCAACGATCTACGCCAACGCGCTTCCCGGCTTCTTCCCCCTCGCCAAGACTGCCGTGAAGGTCGACGACGACGTCGCCGCAACCATGGTCGGATGGCGCCAGGCCTGCAAGTCGACGATCCGCAACTCGTATCAGATCCTGTCGCGCGGTACGCCGAATCTGGAAAACGAGCTCTGGAACGTGTCCGCGCAGGTCGTCAACGGCAAGCTGACGCCCGATGCTGCGGGCAAGCAGCTCCAGGATGGCCTCGACAAGTGGTACAAGCCCACCAAGTGAGTCGGTCCCTCTTCCCGCTTTCACGGGGAGGGGGACTGTCCTTGTTTCATTCGACAGTGGCTGCACGCTCCGCTAACAAGACGGCAAGAGCCGCAAGCGCGGAGAGGGACGACAACGCAGGTTTAATCTCTTTCCATCATGGCTGAATCGGTCTCGAACATCACGGCCCAGATGCCTCGCGCAAAACTCGCGGGGCTTCTGCTGTTCTTTCTCGGACCGGCGGTCGTGATCTACACCCTGTTCTCGATCTATCCTCTCGTCGCGACCATGGCGCTCTCCACCTACACGAGCGATCCGTCCGGAGCCCGATCTTTCGTCGGGCTTGCTAATTTCGAGACGCTGCTCGGCGATGCGCTGTGGTCGAAGCCGTTCTGGAATGCCCTCGGCAACAATCTGATCTTCTTCGCCGTGCACATGTGCATGCAGAATCCGATTGGTATCGCGCTCGCGGGATTGCTGAGCCTGCCGGGCCTGAGGCTCAAGGGCTTTTATCGCACCGTCATGTTTTTGCCGACGATGCTCTCGGTTGTCATCGTTGGCTTCTCCTGGAACCTGATCCTGTCCCCGCTCTGGGGCGTCGCTGCCGGCGCTTTGAAGGCCGTGGGGTTGGGCTCCCTGTTTGCTCCCTGGCTAGGGCTCGAATCGAGCGCGCTCGTAACGCTGTCCCTCATTTCCGTCTGGCAATTCGTCGGCATCCCGATGATGCTGATCTACGCCGCACTGCTCAACATCCCCGAAGAGTTGATTGACGCGGCACGCGTCGATGGGTTGGGACAATTCCGCATCTTCTTCCACATCAAGCTTCCGCTCGTCCTGCCGACCATCAGCCTGGTCTCGGTCTTGACCTTCGTTGCGAACTTCAACGCTTTCGATCTGATCTATTCGGTCAAGGGTGCGTTGGCGGGACCGAATTTTGCGACCGACATTCTCGGCACGTTCTTCTATCGCACCTTCTTCGGCAATCAACTCCAGCTCGGCAATCCGACGATGGGCGCCGCGGTCGCGACCGTGATGTTCTTCATCATTCTCCTCGGCCTCTGCCTCTATCTCTTCCTCGTTCAGCGGCGCATCCGCCGTTACGCATTCTGAGGGCGGCATGACGGCGGAGCAGCGCGCAAAGAGCCTCGGTGTCCATCTCGTCCTGATCGCCTATAGCCTGCTTGCGGTTGGTCCAATCCTGCTCGTCGTGATGAATTCGTTCAAGGTGCGTAGCGCCATCTTCGGCAGCCCGCTTGCGCCGCCGGACGCTGCGACCTTCAGCCTCGTCGGCTATGAGAAGGTTTTTCGCTCCTCTCATATCCTGACCTACTATTCGAATTCGCTGATCGTGACTCTCGTCAGCATGGCGCTCGTGCTGCTGTTTGGCGCGATGGCAGCCTGGGCCCTGACCGAATACCGCTTTCGCGGCTCGACGGCGCTCGCACTGTTCCTGTCGATCGGCATCATGGTGCCGATCCGGCTCGGGTCCGTCGCGATCCTCAACATGATGCGGTCTGCGGGCCTGAACGACACGCTGACGGCCTTGATCCTCGTCTACGTTGCGCAAGGCCTGCCGATGTCGATCTTCATATTGAGCGAGTTCATCCAGCAGATCCCCAGGGACTTGCGGGACGCCGCGCGCTGCGACGGCGTGCCGGAAACCCGGATCTTCTTCGAAGTGGTCGCCCCGCTGCTGCGTCCGGCGATCGCGACCGTCGCCGTCTTCACCATCGTGCCGATCTGGAACGATCTCTGGTTTCCGCTGATCCTGACGTCGAGCGACTCGACGCATACGGTCACGCTTGGGGTGCAGCAGTTTCTTGGCCAGTACATCACCGACTGGAATTCCGTGCTCGCGGCGCTGTCGATGGCGATCCTGCCGGTTGTGATGATCTACGTGATCCTCTCGCGCCAACTCATCGCAGGCCTCACTTCCGGCGCAGTCAAATAGGTTGTTGAATGGCCAATCTGCGCATCGAGCATCTCAACAAGCGTTATGGCGCGACGACAGTGCTCAAGGACATCAACCTGGGCATCGAGGACGGCGAGTTCGTCGTGCTCGTCGGCCCATCCGGCTGTGGCAAGTCGACGCTTCTGCGCATGATCGCCGGGCTCGATGGCGTCTCGAGCGGTGACATCCATATCGCAGAGAGGTGCGTCAATACGCTCGCTCCTGCCGCGCGCGGCATCGCGATGGTGTTCCAGTCCTACGCACTCTATCCGCACATGAATGTGCGGAAGAACATGACGTTCGGTCTGAAATTTACCGGCGTGGCGCCGGCCGAACGCGAGCGGCGCGTCGCGGAAGCCGCCCGCATGCTGCGGCTCGTAGACCTCCTCGATCGCTATCCCCGCGATCTCTCTGGCGGCCAGCGTCAGCGCGTCGCGATCGGACGCGCGATCGTGCGCCAACCCGCGGTCTTCCTGTTCGACGAACCGCTCTCCAATCTCGATGCGGCGCTGCGCGTCTCGACCCGCGTCGAGATCGCCAACCTGCACAGAGTGTTGAAAGCGACGATCGTTTATGTGACGCACGATCAGGTCGAGGCGATGACGCTCGCCGACCGTATCGTCGTAATGAACAACGGCCGCATCGAACAGGTAGGAAAACCGCTCGACCTCTACTATGAACCCGCTAACCTGTTCGTCGCCGGCTTCATCGGCTCGCCCGCGATGAATTTCTTCGATGCAAAGGTCGAAACCATCGAGGGCGGACGCGCGCGTGTCGCCGGTGCCGGGTTTCTCAACCTCGATCTGCCGGCAGCGTCGCTGAAGGTCGGCGACGCGCTGACGCTCGGTGTTCGTCCGGAGCATCTTGTCCGGGGCGTGAACGGTCCCTTCGCGGCCGAAGGCATCGTCGAGCTCGTCGAACGGCTTGGCGAGGCCTCGTTCGCCTATTTGCGCCGCGTCGACGGCAGGATGTTCGTTGCAGAGGTACGCGGCCGTCGGACGCCGTCGCGAGGCGAGACTGTGACGCTCGTTGCGGCGGCTCCCGACGTACACGTCTTCGACGCCTCCGGCATACGTGTTGCGATGCCGATCGCGAGTTGGTCTGACGGCGCGATCGTTCAATCATGACGAATGTCGTACGCTATCTCACCCATCCTCAGGTGAATATCGATCCGTCGGTTCCCGTTCCGCGCTGGGGCCTCAGTGATGTCGGGAAAGCGCGTACGGAGGCCCTGACGATCGGGGGAGGGCTGTCCGGTACCACGCGGGTCATCTCCAGCGGAGAGCGAAAGGCGATCGAGACCGCCGAGATCATTGCCGCAAAGCTGGGCGTCGACGTGGAAGTGCGCGAGGCGATGCACGAGAACGACCGATCGGCGACGGGCTTCCTCGCCCCCGACCAGTTCGAGGCGGTGGCCAATCAGTTCTTCGGGCAACCCCACGTCAGCATTCGTGGCTGGGAACGAGCGGTCGACGCCCAGCTGCGCATTGTCGGCGAGGTCGAGCACGTGCTGGCGCGCAGCACGCCGGGCGACGTGCTCTTTGTCGGCCACGGGGGCGTTGGTACTCTCTTATACTGCCATTATTCCGGTTTGGAGATTGATCGCGCCCATGACCAACCCGCTGGCGGTGGTTGCTTCTTCGCGTTCAGCTCGCATGGCCGTCGCGTGCTGCATGGGTGGCGTCGCCTCGAAGAGCTGTGATTTTCGCGAAGATCAATCCCGCTTGGACGATCTGTTGAAGCCAATACCCACTCCTTGAGAAATCCGCCGCGTGGTCCGTGTTGCTTCGATCCCACTCTGTAGCTTGACACTCGTTACAAATATTTCTCGCGATGTTCTCGGCGGTACTACGTCCTCGAAACGCCAGGGGCACTCGATCGGGATGGCTACGACAGCACCATCTTGAATGCGGACCTGGACGCCTTCTATGCCTCGGTAGAGCAGCTGTTTGACCCTTCGTTGCGCGGCAAGCCAATCGCCGTCGGCGGTAGGGTTATGCTTGCCGCATCGTACGAAGCCAGGGCCTTCGGAGTGCGCGGGGGCATGCCGGGACGATAGGCGCGCGAGCTTTGCCCGCAGATCAACTTTGTCAGCGGGCATTTTTGGGAATACCAACGGCTGGATAACACGGCCATCAAGGTGATCGGCGATTTCACGCAGCTTCTGGAATGCATTTCCATTCACGAGGCCTTTGCCGACGTTGCGGGCTGCACCCATCGTTCGCCTGTCGAAATTGCCGGCTCAATCCGCTGGTGCGTGCGCATCGAGCTTGGCCTTCCGATCCCAGTCGGTGTGGCGCGCACCAAGTATCTGGGCAAAAATCGCCTCACAAGTCGCCAAGCCCGACGGGCTTGTGGTCGTCGATCCCGATGGAATTCCCCTACCGCCCGCCCGTCGAGCTCATGTGGGAGTGGGCCCGGTCAAAAAGACACGGCTTCGTCTTTGAGCGCGAACGAACACCGGTGGCGGCCTGAAGGCCGCTTCGGCGAAACGCACCAACGCCGTGAACGACCCGACGTCGTCGGACAACAGCACGCTCCCAAACGACGCCAGCCCGCAAAATGCGGTCGCGGCGACGTCTCTTGATGGTCGCGATTCTCAAATCGATTGCCTGCAAGCACGATCTTGAGGATGATGTTGCAAAGCGCTAGGAGGTGCGGGTAAGAGCTTCAGGCTGAGTGCGTCCTACATAGGTATGTCATTGAAATCAAAAAGATATCTGTTTTCCGTTGCACCCATGATGGATTGGATCGGGACATCTCAAAAAGGGAAATACGATCAGCATTTAAGCGGGGTCGTAGTCAGCCGTGCAGTACCAAATGCTGTACCGCGCCCGCGGCGAGCGGCGTTTGATTTAGGCTGCGTCCGAGATGCGCATTTCAACATGCAGGCCGGCAGCTCCGATCATATTGACCAAGGTATCGAGGCCAAACAATTCGATCTTGCCGCGCATGAGATCAGAGATACGCGGCTGGGTAACACCTAGCAGCTTGGCAGCTTCCGATTGGCTTAGCCCTGTCCGAGCGATATGAGCCTTCAAAGCCATGATCAACGCCGAACGGAGCTTCATGTTCTCAGCCTGCGCAGGTGTATCCTCAATTGCATCCCACACATTGTCGAAGCGTTTCTTGCTCATTGACCTAGCTCCTTTAATAAATCGCGGTAACGCTGCGCAGCCAAGTTCAGATCCGCTTTGCTCGTTTTCTGCGTCTTTTTCTGGAAGCAGTGCAGCACGTAAACGGCATCATCAAACTTCGCTACATACAGCACTCTGAATGCTCCCGCGGCATCGCGAATCCGAATTTCCCGCACCCCTCGGCCAACCGTATTCATGGGCTTCCAGTCGTCGGGCTCGCGCCCATGCTGGACTTGATCGAGTTGATGCCCCGCCTCGCGCCGAGCCGCTTGTGGAAACGCACGCAAATCGTCGAGTGCGCTGCCTCGGAATTCGACCGGCTTGAGATCAATCATTAAAACTGACTATACAAAATTTTGTATGAGTCGGCAACTCCTTTCGACTGCTGGTGCCGAGACCGGCGATTGGCGATCTTTGAGTTAAATTGCTGCTTCAGGATTGGTATTATTCGGGAGAATAAACATCGGCGCACTACAGCCTTCGCGATGAAGCAAACAAACGCCAGAATTACTGAACTCAGGGCCCGGCTTACCGCGATGGAGCGCGAGCGTGCGGATGTCGTAGCCGAGATCAACACCTTACAATCGATGCGGAGTGAGGAGACCGAGCCAATCAAGGTGGTCCCTTCGGGACACGCTGGCGATCCCACGGACCGGAATTCGCCAATCGAGAAGAAGCTTGCGCTGTTTCGCCGGCTCTTCCGCGGCCGCTCAGATGTCTACCCTATCCGTTGGGAGAACCGTACGACGGAGCGGAGCGGCTACGCACCCGCCTGCGCGAATGAATGGCGCCGTGGGATCTGCGAAAAACCGAGAGTCAAATGTTCAGCATGTCCAAATCAGGCATTCCTGCCCGTAGACGACGTGGCAATCGAACGCCATCTCCGCGGAACCGACCCTAACGGCGCCCCGTTTGTGATGGGCGTCTATCCGATGCTTGCGGACAACGCCTGTTCGTTCCTGGCCGCGGATTTCGACGAAGGGGATTGGCGAAGGGATGCCTTTGCGTTTAGGGACGCCTGCGAGCGTCATGGAATACCTGTTGCCATTGAGCGGTCCCGATCCGGAAACGGTGCTCACGCCTGGATCTTTTTCGACGAGCCGATCTCAGCGGCATGGGCGCGCCGTCTTGGGGCCTTCCTGATTACCGACGCGATGGAACGAGTCCCCGATATCGGATTCGGATCCTACGATCGGTTTTTTCCGAGTCAGGATATCATGCCAGCGGGTGGCTTCGGCAACCTGATTGCTTTGCCTCTTCAGGGGCTCGCGCGAAGTTCTGGCAACAGCGAGTTCATCGACGATTCTTGTTCGCCGTATCCGGATCAGTGGGCCTTCCTGTCCGCGATTGCAGCTATGCCGCGAGCAAAGGTGGAACATCTGGTCGAGGAAGCAAGTGCATCTGGAAAAATTCTGGGTGTGCGTATTCCTCTCGCAGACGAAGACGAAGAACCGTGGCTAGCCCCGCCGTCGCGGCGACAGGCGCCGCCAGCAATCCGCGAGCCATTGCCGGGTGCGATCACTGTCGTACAGGCGGACCAGATCTACCTCCCGCGTCACGCGCTGCCACCGTCGCTGATCGCGCGCCTGATTCGCCTGGCGGCATTCCAGAATCCCGAATTTTATGCCGCACAAGCAATGCGCCGATCGACCCATGACAAGCCCCGGATCATCTCTTGCGCAGAGTTGACCAGCCATCACGTTGCGCTGCCTCGCGGCTGCTTCGACGCCGTACTAGATCTGCTTGCGTCATTTGGAATTACAGTAACAATCGAAGATTGCCGTTTTTCCGGTGCGGCGATCCCATTTGCCTTCACTGGTGAATTGCGCTCCGATCAGGAAACCGCGATAGCGGCCCTGTTGCCGCATGATACCGGTGTGCTCGCGGCAACGACGGCGTTCGGAAAGACGATCTTAGCCATCCGGATGATGGCCGAACGCGGGCGGAATACATTGGTCCTCGTTCATCGCCGTCAGCTCATGGATCAATGGATCGAGAGGCTCACCGCGTTCTCAAATATGCCGCGTGACGCGATCGGCATGATCGGCGGCGGCCGCCGCAAACCGAAAGGTCAGGTCGACGTCGCCTTGATTCAGAGCCTGGTTCGCAAGCTTGAAGTCGATGATATCGTCGGCAATTATGGGCATCTCGTCGTCGACGAATGCCACCATCTGTCGGCTGTAAGCTTCGAATTGGTCGCGCGCCGCAGCAAGGCCCGCTATGTCCTCGGCCTGTCAGCGACGGTTACGCGAAAAGACGGACATCACCCGATCATCGTTATGCAATGTGGTCCCGTCCGCCATCGCGTAGATGCGCGATCCGAGGCAGCCAAGCGCCCATTCGATCACGTGGTGCGGATCAGGGATACCGGCTTCCAACTTCAAACGGCATTGGACACTTCGGTCCCTTCTATCCAGGAAGTTTTCAAGGAAATGATTGCCGATGAAGCACGGGTCGTGTCCCCGGTGGTGGTGTAGCTCGGTAGAGCAAGGCCGCCCGGACGCGCGCCTCCAATAGCGCCGTAGCGGGCGGGCGGCTTTGCGGTGG
>NZ_JBEPOT010000022.1:0-50485 GCF_040546905.1 Bradyrhizobium sp. S3.3.6
CTTGGCCGGCGCAATCAGCGGCTCCACCAACGCCCATTCCTCATCGGTCAAGTCGCTGGGATAACGTAGCCGGCTGCGGTCGTAACGACTGCGGTTCTCCTTCGTCCACATGGGCGCCCCTTCAAATTCGGACCGCCTCCCTTGAATCACAAACGATTCCGATGATTCAAGATGTTCTCGGACAGACACTTAGAGATCGGTCGCCCTTCGCTCGATCACTCCGTACCTGAGAAACGGACTTCCCGCTCATCCTACTCGCTCGCCCCACTATTTTGAAAGCGCTGCAAGCGAGCGTAAAAACCACTTGGCGGGTGCGGCGTAGTCATTCGCTGAGCCCCGCGGCTCAGGCGCGCGGCGGTGCAGGCCGCCGCGGTTTCGAGAATTCGGGTGGGCCGTTCGAACCACGGCGGTGCCGGCAAGCGGCTGGGCTCAGGCAATCGATTATCGCGCACCATGCACGCCGGTAGGGAGCATAGCTTCGCCTAAGGGCCAGCCCGAACCAAACAGATGCGTCCTCGATCATCCATGCCGCAAAACAATATCCATGAACCATTTAGAAAAGATGCCGGCTGTTCCCGATCCGTAACTGATCTTAAACGGTGCGATGGCAACAAACGGCCATGGAAACCGAACGCCCGCGCAGGCCGCTTTTTAATCAGTATCACCGGCAAATGCTCGACCCTCTTCGTGACCGCGATTGGGTGTCTTCTTCGAAGCTTCCCGACCACCCCGGAACAACGCTCGCTCTTTTACGAAACGGATGGATGGAGCGACGCTCAACCGGCGACGGTGTCGAATATCGTATGACCGAAGCCGGTCTGACAGAACTTAGCCGCCCCCGATAACCCGCAAACCGGTGGGAAACGACGAACGTGTCAAAGGCCATGGAATTGATCGTCGCGGGCTACGTGAAGGTGCGGGACCGACGCGCTCTAGCCGACTTGCTGGCGCATCGGCGCAAGGTGCTCGCCCAGCTGCAAGCCATATCGGGCATCAACCCAGAAAACGCAGTAAGAGCAATTTAAGAGGAATTGGCGGTGATCGAAGCCGACCTCGAAGCACTTAAACCTCCGCCCGGTTCGCTGCCTGAGAACGAGTTGAGCTAGGATGCGCGTTAACAAGATCAATTGGGACAAAATCGGCCGGGTGACGCAGCCGGGTCGATATAAGTGCTTTTTCGGATATCTAAACGTCACTTCAGAGGACATTGCGGTGTGGACGCGCTACCCCGATGCGACGTTCACTTTGATCCCGCGGCCGATGACTGAGCATTCGGTGGGTGAAGATTACCGTCTAGGCGCGTTCGACATCGGCAATCCTGAACAGTAGGACGGTCCGCCGCCGTCGCCCTGCGGCACAGCCCCGACGGGCGTTGTCTCCAAGAGGATGTCGTCCCGCGCTATCTCACGGGTCGTGAACGGACCGGTAGCGGTCAAGAGCCCCAAGCATTTGGCAGGCTCGCGCAGTCACAGCTCACGATGCATCTCGATGTTTCGCAGCTCAGTCAGGAATTCCGACGCAGTGGTTTGGTCAAAAAAATCTCTGCTGTCGCCTGTGTGGTCCATCACGATCTGGGTAGCCATGGAAGAGAACTCCGCAAGTCCTAGCCCCTCCCGCGGAAGAACCTCGCGGCGCCGGCTGGTGTTCCTAGTCCGGGGAAATTTGCTGTGTTTCCCATTAGGCGCCCCTGACCGGCATCGACGAGAGCCTGGTCCGCCGCGACCTGACCCCACCGCAGCGCACTGAGCTGATCGCGAAGCAGAAGGCGGCATATAGAGCCCTGCATCCGGAGACGAAGCACGGCGCGAGCGGGCGCCGCGGGAAAAAGACCGCCACAAGACAGGAAAACCAGAACGGACGATCCAGCGCGACGCGAACCGCGCCAAGGCCCTAGGCCCCGATCTGGACCGTGTTTCAAGACGTCGCGTACCAACCGACAGGAAAGTCGTCGTGCCCGCGATCCTGCTCTATTTGATCTTCAGCCCTGGCTAATCCGGCGCCCCTTAAATGGGGCGAGACACCTAAACGTCGTTGATTGCGCAGCCGTTTCCGCGGGAATGCGGGGCGGATAGACAAGATACAAGGCTGATCGTGCGACCTCAAAAGGAAGATCTGCTTCCAGGTGTTGTGCGGAGGTACCTAGCAGCGAATCGGGCCATCACGAATCGGAGATTGAAGGGGCGTTCGCCTGAAGAAATCGCCTTGCGCGACCCAGCGCTCGCTCGAGTGACGCTGCTGTTGGTCGGACCACCATCCAGCTGTTTGGATAGGGGCGGTGCCGTACCACGCGCATCGCGCTTGCCATGGAGCAGCGGACGCGCGCTGCGGCTGTCGGAGCCGTTCTGCGACAAATCGCGCGAGCTCCCCGACGGAAGCTATGTCGGGTTTGTCGAGTCCGCCCGCGGCAGTCTCGGGCACTGGATGGCGGTGCGCGACGGCAAGATCGAGCGCTACCAGATCATCGCGCCGACCACCTGGAATCTCTCGCCGCGCGATTCCTTCGACGTCGGCGGCCCGCTGGAGCAGGCGCTGGTCGGCACTGATGTCGGCGACGCCGGCCCGCGTGCGGTTGCGATCCAGCACATCGTGCGCTCGCTCGATCCCTGCATGGTGTGCATCGCGCATTGACCGGAAACTTCGTTGCCGGCTGCAAATCGAATTGTTTCCGCTTCTCGTGTTGGCAGCGTCCTCGCGTACCGTTCATGAAAGTGGTTCAAATTCGCAACGTTTTGGAATCTCTCCACTTTTGAATCTCTCCAGGCTGTTGGCCTGCTTCTTGCTACCCTTTGCGTCATCGAAAAGTCAAAGCCGAAGGCGGGAGGATTCATGGGCGCGGCGACGGAAACGTTTTACAGCGTGATCAGGCGGCAAGGCATCACGCGTCGGAGCTTTCATAAATTCTGCAGCCTGACGGCGACGAGCCTCGGCCTCGGAGCTCTGGCGGCGAGCCGCATCGCGAACGCGCTCGAACTTAAGCCGCGCGTGCCCGTGATCTGGATGCACGGCCTCGAATGCACCTGCTGCTCGGAAAGCTTCATTCGCTCCGCGCATCCACTGGTCAAGGATGCGGTGCTGTCGATGATCTCGCTCGACTACGACGACACCATCATGGCGGCTGCGGGCCACCAGGCCGAAGCCATCCTCGAGGAGACCCGCGCCAAGCACAAAGGCCAGTATATCCTCGCGGTGGAAGGCAATCCGCCGCTGAACGAAGGCGGGATGTTCTGCATCGACGGCGGCAAGCCGTTCGTCGAGAAGCTGAAGATGATGGCCGAGGACGCGATGGCAATCATCGCCTGGGGCGCCTGCGCCTCCTGGGGCTGCGTGCAGGCGGCAAAGCCCAATCCGACACAGGCAACTCCGATCGACAAGGTGATCACCAACAAGCCCATCATCAAGGTGCCGGGATGCCCCCCGATCGCCGAGGTGATGACCGGAGTCGTCACCTTCATCACCACCTTCGGCAAGCTGCCCGAGCTCGATCGCCAGGGCCGACCGAAGATGTTCTACTCGCAGCGCATTCATGACAAGTGCTACCGGCGCCCGCATTTCGACGCGGGGCAGTTCGTCGAGGAGTGGGACGACGAGGCCGCGCGCAAGGGCTATTGCCTCTACAAGATGGGCTGCAAGGGGCCGACCACCTACAACGCCTGCTCGACCGTGCGCTGGAACGGCGGCGTCTCCTTCCCGATCCAGTCGGGTCATGGCTGCATCGGATGCTCAGAGGACGGCTTCTGGGACAAGGGCTCATTCTACGACCGCCTCACCAACATCAAGCAGTTCGGCATCGAGAAGAATGCCGATCAGATCGGCATGGCGGCAGCCGGCGCCGTCGGCGCGGCGGTCGCGGCGCATGCCGCGGTGACGGCGGCGAAGCGCCTCGCCAACAAGCGCGACGATGCGAACCAAGATCACTAATCGAGTTCAGGGGAGATAGCGATGGGCATCCAGACACCCAATGGGTTCAAGCTCGACAATTCCGGCAAGCGCATCGTCGTCGATCCGGTCACCCGCATCGAAGGTCACATGCGGGTCGAGGTCAACGTCGATTCCAACAACATCATCCGTAACGCCGTATCGACCGGCACGATGTGGCGCGGCATCGAGGTGATCCTCAAGAATCGCGATCCGCGCGACGCCTGGGCGTTTACCGAACGGATTTGCGGCGTCTGCACCGGCACGCATGCCCTGACTTCGGTCCGCGCGGTCGAGAATGCACTTGGGATCACAATTCCGGAGAATGCCAACTCGATCCGCAATCTGATGCAGCTCGCGCTGCAGGTGCACGACCATGTCGTTCACTTCTATCACCTGCACGCGCTGGATTGGGTCGACGTGGTCTCCGCGCTCTCGGCCGATCCGCGGGCGACCTCGACGCTGGCGCAGTCGATCTCGAGCTGGCCGCTGTCGTCACCCGGCTATTTCAAGGATCTGCAGACCCGTCTCAAGAAGTTCGTCGAGTCGGGGCAGCTCGGTCCGTTCAAGAACGGGTATTGGGGCAGCAAAGCCTACAGGCTACCGCCCGAGGCCAATCTGATGGCGGTGGCGCATTATCTGGAGGCGCTCGATTTCCAGAAGGAGATCGTCAAGATTCACACCATCTTCGGCGGCAAGAACCCGCATCCTAACTGGCTCGTCGGCGGCGTGCCCTGTCCGATCAATGTCGACGGCACCGGCGCTGTCGGCGCCATCAACATGGAACGGCTGAACCTGGTCTCCTCGATCATCGACCGTCTGATCGAGTTCAACGAAATGGTCTATCTCCCCGATGTGGCGGCGATCGGCTCATTCTACAAGGATTGGCTCTATGGCGGCGGCCTTTCGAGCCAGAGCGTGCTCTCGTATGGCGATGTGCCAGAACATGCCAACGACTATTCCGCCAAGAGCCTGAAGCTGCCGCGCGGCGCCATTATCAACGGCAACCTGTCCGAGGTGCTTCCGGTCGACCACGCCAATCCCGACGAGATCCAGGAGTTCGTGGTGCACTCCTGGTACAAATATCCCGACGAGACCAAGGGACTTCATCCCTGGGACGGCGTCACCGAGCCGAATTACGTGCTGGGACCCAACGCGAAGGGCACCAAGACGGCGATCGAGCAGCTCGACGAAGGCGGCAAGTACTCCTGGATCAAGGCGCCGCGCTGGCGCGGTCACGCCATGGAGGTCGGCCCGCTGGCGCGCTGGGTCGTCGGCTACGCGCAGAACAAGGCGGAGTTCAAGGATCCCGTCGACAAGTTCCTTCGGGATCTGAACCTGCCGATGTCGGCGCTGTTCTCGACGCTCGGCCGCACGGCGGCGCGTGCGCTCGAATCCGTCTGGGCCGGGCGCCAGATGCGCTACTTCCAGGACAAGCTCGTCGCCAACATCAAGGCCGGCGACAGCTCGACCGCCAATGTCGACAAGTGGAAGCCGGAGAGCTGGCCGAAGGAGGCCAAGGGAGTCGGCTTCACCGAGGCGCCGCGCGGCGCGCTCGCGCACTGGGTCAAGATCAAGGACACCAAGATCGACAACTACCAGTGCGTGGTGCCGACGACTTGGAACGGGTCGCCGCGCGACCCCAAGGGAAATATTGGCGCCTTCGAGGCGTCGCTCATGAACACGCCGATGGTCAATCCCGAGCAGCCGCTGGAGATCCTGCGCACCATCCATTCCTTCGATCCGTGCCTGGCCTGTTCGACGCACGTCATGAGTCGGGACGGCCAGGAGCTTGCCAAGGTCAAGGTCAGGTAGGAGAGGATCATGATGGATGCAGTTGCTCCCGCCTCGGACGCCAGGCCCGACCTCGCAGCGATCGCAGCCGATGCTTCCGGAGAACGTGCGGTGGGTCGTCCTAGCGTCTATGTCTACGAAGCGCCGGTACGGATCTGTCACTGGGTGAACGCGTTCTCGATTATCGTGCTTATGGTGACCGGCTATCTGATCGGAACGCCGTTGCCGACGGTCGCGGGCGAGGCGTCCGACAACTTCGTGATGGGCTACATCCGGTTTGCCCATTTCGCGGCGGGGCAGGTGCTGGCGGTGTTCTTCCTCGCCCGCATCCTCTGGGCCTTCGTCGGCAACCACCACTCCCGGCAGATTTTCTATCTGCCGGTGCATCGCAGGCAGTTCTGGAAAGAAGTGCTGCATGAAATCCGCTGGTACGCGTTCCTGGAGCGCGAGCCCAAGATGTATGTCGGCCATAATCCTCTGGCGCAGATTGCGATGTTCACGGGATTCACGCTGTTCGTGGCTTTCATGATCATCACCGGGATTGCGCTCTATTCGGAAGGCACCGGCATCGATAGCTGGCAGCATAAGCTGTTCGGCTGGGTGTTTGCGATCTGGCCGAACAGCCAGGACGTGCACACCTGGCATCATCTCGGCATGTGGGCGCTGGTCGTGTTCGTGATGGTGCACATCTACACCGCGATCCGCGAAGACATCATGTCGCGCCAGAGCATCATCTCCTCGATGATCTCGGGCGAACGGCAATTCCGCGGCTGAAACGGGAACGCCAAGTGAAGCCGACATTCTCGCAAGACGATCGCATCCTGGTGCTCGGCATCGGCAATATCCTGTGGGCCGATGAAGGGTTCGGCGTCCGGGTGGTGGAGGAATTCCACCGCCGCTACGCCGTACCCGACAATGTCACCATTCTCGATGGCGGCACGCAGGGGCTCTATCTCGTCAACTATCTGGAAGAGGCGGACCGCCTGATCGTGTTCGACGCGATCGACTATGGCCTCGAGCCCGGCCAGTTGAAGCTTGTGCGTGACGACGAGGTGCCGCGTTTCACTGGCGCCAAGAAGATGAGCCTGCACCAGACCGGCTTCCAGGAAGTCATCAGCGCGGCCGACCTGCTCGGCCGCTGCCCGAAACATCTGGTGCTGATCGGCTGCCAGCCGCTCGATCTCGAAGACTGGGGCGGGCCGCTGACGCCGCCGGTGCGCGACCAGATCGCGCCGGCGATCAATCTCGCTTGCGCCATCCTGGCCGAATGGGGCCTCACGGTGAGCCAACGCGCCGAGCCATTGGCAGATATCGAGCGGCTGCTCGCCAATGACATCGATCATCTCCATTACGAGACGCCGCCGGCCTGATCGGCCACACTTTCGGAGACTTGCCCATGTGCCTCGGCCTGCCCATGACGATTGTCGAGACCGACGGGATCTCGGCGCTGTGCGCGTATCGCGGCGAGCAGCGCCCCGTCTCTGTGCTGCTGCTCTCGAATCCTCCGGTCGGCGCCAAGGTGCTGGTCTATATCGACACCGCGATCCGGCTGCTGGACGAGGACGAGGCACGCCTGATCGCGAATGCGATCGAAGGTCTCAGCGCGGCGCTCGACGGCGAGGATTGCGACCGCTTCTTCGCCGACCTCATCGACCGCGAGCCGCAACTACCCCAGCACCTGCGGTCCGACTAGGATCGCCGCTGCTTCTCCCGTTTGATGCGTTGACGACATCAGTGACCGGCCGGCCTCGGCGGCCGCTGCGCGCCTGGAAGATCGATTTCTACCTGCAAAGACAGCTCTCACCAGATATGGCAAGTATCTTTCCATTGAAGCCTGGCTTACAGTCGGCGCCAAGAAATACATGATCTGGATCAATGGGATAAATCCGAACATGTGATAACCGATCCTGGCACGTGGCTTGCTAACCTTTAGTTCGGCAAAAACACAAGCTTGTCAGGAGAGGTTCGATGGAATTCCAGGTGGGAAAGCATGATCTGGCGCGGAGTGGTCTGCCCGAGGTCGATGCTGCGACGGTCGATCATTTTCTTGGCGGAGCGGACGAGGCCGGTGCGGTCGCGGTGCTGCTGTCGGCGGGCGATCCCAACCGCTTTCCGGAGGCAATCGATGTCGCCGTGGTGCTGCCCGAGCTTATCGCAGCGTTCGGCAATCGGCTGCGCGGTGCGATCATCGCACGCGACGCTGAGCGTGTGCTCGGCGAGCGCTTCGAAGTGCGGGTGCAGCCGACGCTGATCTTCGTCGCCAACGGCAAGACGCTGGGGTTGATCGCCAAGATCCAGGACTGGTCGGTGTATGCCGACCGCATCACCAAGCTGATCGACCGGCCGCGCGGGCAAGGCGCCGCAGTCGCCGTCACCATCGTTCCCCAGCATCGCGCACAAGAGGTCGGGCTATGAAGGCTGGCTTCTGGGATGCGCCCGAAGGCGCCGGGCAACCAGTCAACGTGTTTCCGATCGGCGACGAGAGTCTCAATGCAGCGAAGGGAAGCCTGACGGCGGCCGGCGCGCTCGCAAAGCTTGCAACGCTCGACAGTGCGGAGCTTGCAAAGAGCTGCCCGAACGCGGTCGCGCTGCTCTCGAGGATCGCGGATGCCATCGTGGATCAAAAGGCGAACGCGCCGACAAGACTGTTTCGGCTGGCCAATCTCAACGATCTCGAGAGCAAGCTGGTGGCCGACGTGCTCGGCGAAGGCGAGGTCGCCGGCGTCGTCGCGCTGCCGGACGGATCGCTGGCGCAGATCCAGGAATCGGTGCTGGCGGGAATTTGGCGTGTGCGGCTCGAGACCGACGCCACTTCCGAATATCTCGAGATCGGCGCGGTTCCCGAGATCGTCAAGCGCGCGGCTGCCGACCTGACATCCGCCGATTTCGAGATCGGGCAGGTGCCGGAGGGCGCCATGAACGTGCTGCCGGTGCTCGCCGAAATCCGCGAGTGGGCACAGGCCTGGCGGCCCGGCATTCGCTCGCAGATCATCAATTTCACGCTGCTGCCGATGAGCCCGGTCGACATGAGCTTCCTGCAGGACACGATCCGGAACGGACCGATCCAGCTGGTGTCGCGCGGCTACGGCACCTGCCGGGTGCTCTCCACCGGCATCCGCAATGTCTGGTCGGTGCAGTTCTTCAACGCCATGGACACTATCATTCTCGATACGCTCGAAGTCGGCGGCGCGCCGACGGTTGCGCTGGCAGCGGACGAGGATTTCGAGGATTCCGCCGAGCGGCTGCAGGAAATCATCGAGGCCTACTTCAAATGAGCGCCTTCGAGAATATTGGCGTGCGCCAGGACGTCGCCGACGTCACGCGGCTGGAATGCGGCATCTGCTGGACCGTCTACGATCCGGCGGATGGCGATGAGGTAGCGCAGATCGCGCCGGGCACGCCGTTCGCGGCGCTGCCGGAGGAGTGGCACTGCCCGAATTGCGACGCGCCAAAATCCAAGTTCATGGCGATCGAAACATGATAGGCAGCGCGCCAGCGAGTGCGTCAGGTCCTGCCGGCGACCCCGACGCCGCGGCGTGGGGCGAGCTTCTGGCCGCAAGCTACCGCGAGATCGGCGAGCGCGCGATGCGCGATCTACCCATCTACAACGATGCGCTCGACGTCGAGCCGGTCGGTTTCCGTCCCTTCAACGGCACGATCGTCGGCATCATGGTCACGTCGTGGTTCATGAACGTGGCGATGCCGGCGGGCGCGGTGACGCCAGCCACCTCGGGCGCGACCGTGCGAATGCGTTTTCCCGCGGGCGATATCGAATTCACCCTCAGCGAGGTCGCCCGGATCGGCCGGATCGCGAGCTGCTCGCTGTTCTCGCCGATGTTCCAATTCGCCGACATGGATGCCGCGCGAGCGACGGCCGAAGCCGCGCTTGCCGAATTGATGCTGCCGGCGGACAGCGAGGAGGCGGTTCGCCGCCGCGAGCCCGCGACAAGCCCGATCGATCGGCGTAACTTCCTGCGGGGTGCTGCCTTGACGGAGCGGCATGGATGAGTCTCTCGTTTCGCAACGAGATCGATATTACGGTGCTGTTGTCCGGCGCCACGATCGCCGACGTCGCGATCAAGCCGCGCAACCGGCCGCCGCTGACGCGGCTGTTTGCGGGAAAGCCCGCGGCTTCGCTGCTTCCGGTGCTGCCGCGTCTGTTCTCGCTGTGCTCGATCGCCCATCACGTGGCGTTCCAGTCGGCGGTGGAAGCCGCGCAAGGGCGGGAGGCGGCTCCCGCAACGGTGCGGCGCCGCGTCACCGCAGTCGTGGTCGAGCGGCTGACCGAACTGCTGCGCGGCCTGTTCGTCGGACGGCTCGCGCTCGACGGCACAAACGCTCCGGCGGTGCGCGCCGTAATGCAGGCAAGCGCGCTGCTTGGGGGCGCGGACGAGGCCGTCCCGCCGGCCTTGCATCGCGACGCGGTGGTGCAGATCAAGGCCGCGCTCGGCGCGATGGGGATCGCCGGCGAAGAAGACGAGACGCTCGCGCCGGGCAGCCCGCTCGCCGCCTCCGTCGCGGGATGCCACGGCAAGCTGGTGTCAGAGCCCGAGGCCGATCCATCCTTCCTGACGGTGGCGGACGATTTAGACATCGTCACGCGTCTGCTGGCGGACGGTGCGGCCTATTCCGATGCGCCGGACCTCTGCGGCCGGATTCCGGAAACCGGCGTCTGGGCGCGCAGGGCACGCCGTGAAGCGGTCTCGGCGGCGGAAGCGGGCTCCGCCGCGCGTCTGAAGGCGCGGATTGCCGAGGTCGCGCGGCTCTGCGCCTGGCTCGATCGTGGCGATGCGAATCTCGATGAAGGCGTCGTCGCGAGCTACCGGCTCGGCGCGGGCAAGGGGGCAGCCGCGGTCGAATGCGCACGCGGGCGCCTCCATCACGCCGTCGCACTGGACGACGAGGATCGCGTCGTCAACTTCGAGTTCCTGGCACCGACCGAGTGGAATTTTCACGCCCGCGGACCGCTGGTCAGGAGCCTCAAGGGCGCGACGCTCGCGACCGGCCGGCAGGGACAGGACGCGGTTCGCGCGCTGGTCGGCTCCTTCGATCCCTGCGTCGGCTTCAGCCTGCAATTTCGCGAGGCCAGCCATGCATGAGATGGCGCTGTGCGAAGGCATCGTCGGTATCGTCGAGGAGGAAGCGCGCAAGCGCGCTTTCACCAAGATGAACGTCGTCTGTCTGGAGATCGGTGCGCTGAGCCATGTCGCGCCGGAGGCGCTGAAATTCTGCTTCGAGGCCGTGGCCGCGCGAACCATCGCGCAAGGCGCGCGGCTCGAGATCGTCGAGACGCCCGGCACGGCTTGGTGCATGGCCTGTTCCAAAACCGTTGAGATCGGGCGGCGTTACGAGCCGTGCCCGTCCTGCGGCGGCTACCAATTGCAGGTGACGGGCGGCGAAGAGATGCGCGTAAGGGAATTGGAGGTCGACTGATGTGTACGGTCTGCGGCTGCAGCGACGGCAAGGCATCGATCGAAGATGCGCATGGTCATCATCATGATCACGGCGATGGCCATGAGCACGGCGGGCACCATCATCATCACCGCGGTCATGGCCACGACCACGGTCACCACCATCGCCACGGTGGTGCCCACGACCACGCCCCCGATGAGGCCGGGCTGCTCGACTGCGGCGCCAATCCCGCGGGCCAGAAGATCGCCGGCATGAGCAGCGACCGCATCATCCAGGTCGAGTGCGACATCCTCGGCAAGAACGACCGGCTTGCGGCCGACAACCGCGCCCGCTTCGCGGCCGACGGCGTGCTCGCCTTCAACCTGGTCTCCAGCCCCGGCGCCGGCAAAACCTCGCTGCTGGTCCGCGCCCTGTCCGAGCTGAAGGTAAGCTTTGCGATCGGCGTGATCGAAGGCGACCAGCAGACCTCCAACGATGCCGAGCGCATTCGCGCGACCGGCGTGCCGGCGATCCAGGTCAATACCGGCAAGGGCTGTCACCTCGACGCCGCCATGGTCGGCGAGGCCTATGACCGGCTGCCCTGGCTGAACGGCGGCCTGCTCTTCATCGAGAATGTCGGCAACCTGGTTTGCCCGGCGGCGTTCGATCTCGGCGAGGCCTGCAAGATCGTGGTGTTCTCGACCACCGAGGGCGAGGACAAGCCGCTGAAATACCCCGACATGTTCGCAGCCTCGTCGCTGATGCTGATCAACAAGATCGATCTCGCGCCCGTGCTCGATTTCGATCTGGCGAAGACCATCGACTATGCGCGCCGGGTCAACCCGAAGATCGAGGTGCTGACGGTGTCGGCGCGCACCGGCGAAGGCTTTGCGGCGTTCTTTGCCTGGATCCGCAAGCGGATGGCGGCGACGACGCCTGCCGCGATGACGGCGGCGGAGTGACGATGGGCGGCGAGGCCACGGCGCGGGACGGACGGCGGCTGCGCCTGCACGTGCGCGGCGCGGTACAGGGCGTCGGCTTTCGCCCCTATGTCTACGGCCTCGCCACGCGCTACCGCCTCGGCGGCTTCGTCGCCAACGATTCCCATGGCGTCGTCATCGAGGTCGAGGGCGAGCGCGCGTCGGACTTCGTCAGGGCACTGCCGCTGGAAAAGCCGCCGCTCGCCCGGATCGACAAGATCTCGGTGCAGCCGGTCGGGGCGGTGGCGAGCGAGGGGTTTTATATCCGCGCGAGCGACCAGGGCAGGGTGTCGACACGCATCGTCGCCGATGCCGCGACCTGTCCAAAATGCCTAAGCGAGCTGTTCGATCCAGCCAGCCGGTTCTATCGCTACCCCTTCGTCAACTGCACCCATTGCGGTCCGCGCTATACCATTGCCGAGCGGCTTCCTTACGACCGCGCGACCACGGCCATGAAGCGCTTTGCGATGTGCAAGGCCTGTGCGGGCGACTATGCCGATCCCGACAGCCGCCGCTTCCATGCTGAAGCGATCGCCTGCCCGCAATGCGGCCCGCGGCTCAGCCACGGTATCGAGGACATCGCTGCCGCGATCGCCGCAGGCAAGATCGTCGCAGTCAAGGGGCTCGGCGGTTATCAGCTCGTCTGCGATGCCCGGGACGAGGCGGCCGTACAGCGCCTGCGCCAGCGCAAGCAGCGCGACCAGAAGCCGTTTGCCGTCATGGTCGGCTCGGTGGACGCGGTCGCCGGCATCGCCGACGCCGATGCTGCCGAGCTCGCCTTGCTCGAGACGTCGCCGCGGCCGATCGTGCTGATGACATCGCGCCATCGGCTCTCGCCAGCGATCGCGCCGGAGCTGGCGCGGATCGGCATCGCGCTGCCGGTCACTCCGCTCCTTCATTTGATCTTCGAGGCGCTGGATGCGGCCTATCCGCTCGCCGGCGAGAGCTGGGCGATCGTCGCCACCAGCGCCAATCCCGGCGGCGAGCCGCTTCTGATCGACAATCGCGAGGCCGAGCTGCGGCTTGCCGGCATCGCCGACCTCATCGTCAGCCATGATCGCGACATCGTCACCCGCGCCGACGATTCCGTGGCGGCCGTCGTCGCCGGCCGGACGCAGTTCAGCCGCCGTGCCCGCGGCTACGTGCCGGAGCCGGTTCGGCTGACGCGACCGGTGCCGCCGATCCTTGCGGTCGGCGGCGCGTTGAAGTCGACCGTGACGGTCACGCGCGGCAGCGAGGCCTTCGTTTCCCAGCACGTCGGCGACCTCGACACCGCCGAAGGCGTCCGTGTCTTCGAGGAAACCATCGGCCACCTGCTGTCGACGCTGGACGTCGAGCCGGCGGTTATCGCCCATGATCTGCACCCGAACATAGCCTCGACCCGCTTCGCCGAAGCGAGCGGGCGGCGGCTGATCGCAGTCCAGCACCATCATGCCCATGCCGCCTCCGTGATGGCGGAGCATGGCCTCGCGGGATCTGCGTTGGCACTGGTGCTCGACGGCTTCGGCCAGGGCAGCGACGGCGGCAATTGGGGGGGCGAGCTCCTGCTGTGCGAGCGCGCGCAGTTCCGGCGGCTCGGCCATCTGGCGCCGATGAAGATGGCGGGCGGCGATCGCGCCGCGCGCGAGCCGTGGCGCATGGCTGCAAGCGCATTGCATGGCCTGGCCCGCGGCAACGTGATCGCGACCCGGTTTGCGGCGCAGCCGCAGGCTGCGCGTCTCCATGCCTTGCTCGACCAGCCGGGCGTACCGGTGACGACCAGCGCCGGCCGGCTGTTCGACGCGGCGGCGGGGCTGCTCGGTCTCTGCCAGGTGCAGAGCTATGAGGGCGAAGCCGCGATGAAACTGGAGGCGCGGGTTCGCGCGCCGCGCTCCATGAAAGACGGCTGGAGGATCGAGGATGGGGTGCTGTCCCTGTTTCCGTTGCTTGCGCGCCTCGCGGCCGAGGGCATCGATCCGGTCGAGGGGGCCGGGCTGTTCCATGGCACGCTCGCCGCTGCCTGCGTCGACTGGATCGCCCGCGCGGCGCGCGAGACCGGCGTCACGACCGTCGCCCTGAGCGGCGGCTGCTTTCTCAACGCGATCCTCAGTTGCGAGATCGAGCGCGGCTGTATCGCCGCCGGTCTCTTGCCGCTGCTGCCGCGGCAAGTGCCGCCCAATGACGGCGGTCTCAGCCTCGGCCAGGCCTGGATCGCCACGCTCCAACTCGAACAGTACGGCCTGGAAGGAACCGCCTGATGTGTCTCGCGATACCTGCTGAGGTCACGCGGCTCCTGCCCGACGAGATGGCGATCGTCTCGATCGACGGCGTCAGCAAGGAGATATCGGTCGCCTTGATCGAGAATCTCGCCGTCGGCGACTATGTGATCATCCATGTCGGCTATGCCCTGACGAAGATCGATCCCGAGGAGGCAATGCGGACGCTCAAGCTGCTGCGCGAGCTTAGCGCCGAGGGGCAGGGAGCCGCGTCATGAAATATGCCGACGAGTTTCGCGACAAGGAGATCGCGCTCGGGCTTGCGAAAGCGATCCGCGCGGAAGCCGATCCGCAAAAGCTCTATCGCTTCATGGAATTCTGCGGCGGCCATACCCACGCGATCTCGCGTTACGGCCTCGAGGACATGCTGCCGAAGACCGTGCGGATGATCCACGGCCCCGGCTGTCCGGTGTGCGTGCTGCCGGGCGGACGCATCGACATGGCGATCCGGCTCGCCGAGCGGCCGGACGTCATCCTGTGCGTCTATGGCGACCTGATGCGCGTTCCCGGCTCGCAGGGCGCATCGCTGTTGAAGGCGAAGGCGCGCGGCGCCGACATCCGCATGGTCTATTCCACCATCGACGCGATCCGGATCGCCGAGGACAATCCCGGACGCGAGGTCGTGTTCTTCGCCATCGGCTTCGAGACCACGACGCCGCCGACTGCAGTCATGATCCGGCTGGCGGAGAAGAAGCAGCTCGAAAACTTCACCGTGTTCTGCAACCACGTGCTGACGCCGCCGGCAATGCAGAACATCCTGGAAAGTCCCGACATCCGCAACATCGGCCGGGTCGAGATCGACGGTTTCGTCGGGCCGGCCCATGTCTCGACGATCATCGGCACGGCCCCTTACGAGTTCTTTGCCGAGGAGTTCGGCAAGCCCGTGGTGATCGCGGGCTTCGAGCCGCTCGACATGATGCAGGCAATCCTGATGCTGGTGCGGCAGGTCAATGAGGATAGGCACGAGGTCGAGAACCAGTACAGCCGCGCGGTGAACCGCGACGGCAATCTGCGCGCCAAGGAGGAGGTCTCCGACATCTTCGAGCTGCGCGATCAGTTCGAATGGCGGGGGCTCGGACAGGTTCCCTATAGCGGGCTGAAGCTGAAGCGCGCTTACGCCATATACGACGCCGAGGTGCGCTTCGACATGCACGAGCTGCGCGTCGACGACAATCCCGCCTGCGAATGCGGCGCCATCCTGCGCGGCGTGAAGAAGCCGGTCGACTGCAAGCTGTTCGGCACCGTCTGCACGCCGGAGACGCCCATGGGCTCCTGCATGGTCTCCTCCGAAGGCGCCTGCGCCGCACACTGGACCTATGGCCGCTTCCGCGACCACCAGCAAAGGCGCGTGTCATGAAGGCCTACCAGCGCAAGCTCGACATCAGGAACGGCTGCGTCGACCTGTCCCACGGCTCGGGCGGCCGGGCCATGGCGCAGTTGATCTCGGGTCTGTTCCACGAGGCCTTCGGCAATGAATGGCTGGCGCGCGGCAACGACCAGTCGGCATTCGACGTTAGTGCCGGGCGGATGGTGATGACGACCGACGGCTATGTGGTCTCGCCGCTGTTCTTCCCCGGCGGCAATATCGGCTCGCTTGCAGTGCACGGCACCGTCAACGATATCGCCATGGCCGGTGCACGCCCGCTCTACCTCTCTGCAAGCTTTATCATCGAGGAAGGCTTCCGCTTCGCCGACCTCAAGATGATCGCGGAATCGATGGGCGAGGCTGCGCGCACGGCCGGCGTTCACATCGTCACCGGCGACACCAAGGTGGTCGAGCGCGGCAAGGCCGACGGCCTGTTCATCTCGACCGCCGGCGTTGGGGTCGTGCCCCACGGGCTCGATCTCTCGGCGGAGAATGCCCGCGTCGGCGATCGCGTCCTGATCTCGGGCACGCTCGGCGATCACGGCGTGGCGATCATGTCGAAGCGGCAGAATCTCGCCTTCGAGACCGAGATCGTCTCGGATTCGGCGGCGCTGAACGATCTCGTCGCGAAGATGGTCGAAGCCGGCGGCCGCGGCATCCGCCTGATGCGCGATCCCACCCGCGGCGGGCTTGCCGCCACGCTGAACGAGATCGCCCAGCAGTCCGAGCTCGGCTTCCATCTTCGCGAGGAGGCGATCCCGGTCAAGCCGGGCGTCGCGGCAGCGTGCGAGCTGCTCGGGCTCGATCCGCTCCATGTCGCCAATGAGGGCAAGCTGGTGGCGATCGTGGCGCCCGAAAATGCTGCTGCAGTGCTGGCCGCGATGCGCGCGCATCCGCTTGGCCGCGACGCCGCCGACATCGGCGAGGCCGTGGCCGACGATCATCATTTCGTGCAGATGGCCACGAGCTTCGGCGGCGGGCGGATCGTCGACTGGCTGTCGGGCGAGCAATTGCCGAGAATCTGTTGAGGCAAATCATGCGCATCCTGCTCCTGTCGCATTCCTTCAACAGCCTGACGCAGCGGCTGCATGTCGAGCTCAGGGATCGAGGCCACGATGTCGCGGTCGAGCTCGACATCCATGCCGAGGTCACGCGCGAGAGCGTGGCGCTGCATCGGCCGGACCTTATGATCGCGCCGTTCCTGAAGCGGGCGATTCCCAACGACGTCTGGCGCAGCCTGCGGTGCCTGGTCGTCCATCCCGGTCCGCCCGGCGATCGCGGTCCGGCGGCGCTCGACTGGGCGATTCTGGACGGTGCAAGCGAGTGGGGCGTCACGGTCTTGCAGGCGGATGGCGAGTTCGACGCCGGTCCGGTCTGGGCGTTCCGCAGCTTCCCGATGCGGCGCGCGCCTAAGTCCAGCATCTACCGCAATGAGGTGACGTCCTGCGCGGTTGCGGCGGTGCTCGAAGCCGTCGCGGCGATCGAATCCGGACGGCCTGCCCCGCAGCCGATGGACACGGACGACCCGCGCATTCGCGTGCGCGGACCTTGCCGCCAGGCGGGCCGGGCGATCGACTGGCAGCACGACACCACCGCGACCGTGCTGCGCAAGATTGACAGCGCCGACGGCATGCCGGGCCTGGTCGACAGTCTGTCCTTCCAGGAGGTCAGGCTGTTCGATGCGCATGAGGCGCACGGCATCTCCGGCGTGCCCGGCACCGTCGTCGCGCAATGCGACGGCGCGCTGGCGCGCGCCACGGTCGATGGTGCGGTCTGGATCGGGCATGTCAGGAAGCTCGCGCCGAAGAGCCTGAAGCTGCCGGCGGCGAAACTCTTCGCCGCCGAGGCGGCGCATCTGCCGCACCGTCCCGGCTGCGGCTACGCCCCGATCCGGTATCGCGAGCATCGCGAGGTCGGCGAGCTCGCGTTCTCCTTCTACAACGGCGCCATGGCGACCGCCAACTGTGAGGCCCTGCTCGAGGCCTATCGCGCGGCGCTGGCGCGCCCGACCAGGGTGCTGCTCCTGACCGGCGGCCGGGATTATTGGTCGAACGGCATTCATCTTGCAGAAATCGAGGCGGCCGACAGCCCCGCGGATGAGTCCTGGCGCAACATCAATGCGATCGACGATCTTGCCCGCGCGATCATCGAGACCACCGACCGCCTGGTCGTCTCGGTCATTCGCGGCAATGCGGGTGCGGGCGGCGTCTTCCTGATTCTTGCCGCCGACGAGGTCTGGGCAAGCGACCAGATCGTCCTCAATCCGCATTACAAGGACATGGGCAATCTTTACGGCTCGGAATACTGGACCTATCTGCTGCCGCGCCGTGCGGGCGCCGCGAACGCAACCCGGATCACGCAATGCCGGCTCCCGATGGGCGTGGCGGAGGCGCGGCGCCTCGGCATCGTCGATCGCGTGCTATCGGGCGAGGAGCTTGCCGATATAAGCCTCGTACAGCGCGGCGCCACCATGGCGTCGGATGCCGGCTTTGCCATGCGCCTCGCCGCCAAGCGGCAGCGGCGCGCCGCCGATGAGGCCGAGAAGCCCCTGCAATCCTACCGCGACGAGGAGCTGCGGCGGATGAAGCTGAATTTCTACGGCTTCGATCCGAGCTACCACGTCGCGCGCTACAATTTCATCCACAAGGTGCCGAAGTCGCGCACGCCGCTGACCATCGCTGGTCACCGGTCCCGGCGTGCGCCAGATCGGCCTGTCGGAATGGCGGTGCCATCGTGAGCATTCAGGGAACCATTCTCGTCGTCGACGACGAGGTCCGCTCGCAGGAAGCGCTGCGGCGCGTGCTCAGGGAGGATTTCGAGGTGCTCTGCGTCGGCAATGCGACCGATGCGGAGAAGCTGCTGGAGGGCGAGATCGTCCACGCGATCCTCTGCGACCAGCGGATGCCGCACGAATCCGGCGTGAGCTTCCTGAAGCGCGTCCGCGAGCTCTGGCCGGATCCGGTGCGGATGATCATTTCCGGCTATTCGGAGTCCGAGGACATCATCGCAGGACTGAACGAAGCCGGCATCTATCAATACATCACCAAGCCCTGGCAGCCGGACCAACTGGTCGAAACCGTCAAGGAGGCGGTTCAGCTCTATCGGCTGCAGAAGGAGACCGAGACCGCCGGCGTCGACGTCAAGGCGACCTCGGGGAACATCAAGAAGGTCGTCTCGGTCAAGCGCGGAGTAGCCAAGCAGCTCTGAGATTTCGACCGCATCGTGCATTCGACGGAAAGCCCGATGCACGCCGTGATCGAGCTCGGCAGGCGCGCCGCCGACTACGATATCTCGGTTCTGATCACCGGAGAATCCGGTACCGGCAAGGAGCTTCTGGCCAGCGCGATCCATTACGGCTCGGCGCGGGCCAACAAGGCGTTCGTGGTCGAGAACTGCGGCGCGCTGCCGGACGAGCTCTTGGAAAGCGAGCTGTTCGGTTGCAAGAAGGGCGCCTTCACCGGCGCCTACCAGGATCGCATCGGCGCCGATGGCGGTACTCGACGAGATGGGCGAGACCTCCGCGGCGTTCCAGGTCAAGCTGCTGCGTGTGCTGCAGGAGAGCGAGATCCGGCCGCTCGGCGCGCAGCGCGTGCGCAAGGTCGACGTTCGCGTGGTGGCGGCGACCAACCGCGACCTGGAGGCCGAGGTCGAGGCCGCTCGCTAATGCCGTCAAATTAGAGCTGCCCGGCAGCGTATTGATATCCAATGTCGCCGACGGCGGCATGCCACGGTTCTTGCGACGGCGCTTCGTGGTACGCGGAATTATCCGATTACTTGGACGGCCCTAATGCCGCGATCGGAGTCTTTTCGCCCTTGCCGCTCATGCCTCCGCCCCGAACGATAGTCGGTATGAGGCCATGAGATTGTAGGCTTCTCCGGCAAGAAACAAATATAGAGCGCAGGTATGACCGCTGGATAGCTATGGCGTACAAATAAGACGGATCGCACCCCTTTCTGACGCCCTCCGACATCACGCGATGCAAGCGATCGGTGCGGATCACGAGATGGATCAAGCATCGCGCGGCGACATTCGAGTCAATAGTGTCGCCTAGCACCGTGGTCCGCATAGCGTTAATGACTTTGATTTGCTCGATGTCCGTTATCAACTCATCCAGTGTCAATGAGCCGTAGAGCGATTTACGCGAACAGAACCAGTCCTCCACGCCATTTTCGGCAATGCCCACAACCTCTGGCTTGGAGCCGCGACCGATGTAGCTGGGTCCGCTCCACCTCCTTCGTGGGGTAATGCAGAAAGCCGCGCAGGAGCAAGCGCGGGACATAATGCTGGCGCTTACCAGCTATGAGGAGACCTATCCCAGGCCTAGGGTAGGTCCCGGAGGTCAAGTGTGCCGTTGTTGCAACCACTGCTGTCGCATTTACGACGTATGTCGCAATCGCTTCGATGGCCGATGGTGCTGCAGTTGGATCGGCAGCTGATTGGTGCTCCAAGGCTTGTGTTGGCAGGAGAGTTTGCGATCTCCGTCGCGTGGTACGGCACTTGCTGATCGCGTTCCAGTCGTCTCGGCTCCAGGAGCAACACATGATCGATGGGCAAGTCGTTGAGCTTTCCGCACGAGAAAAGCAGTGCCTGCAGTGGGTAGAGGAGGGCAAATCATCCTGGGAAATAGGCGTGATATTGAGAATCAGCCGGAACACCGTCGATTTTCACATCAAGAACGCCATGCGAAAGCTGGAAGTGACCACCCGAATCCAGGCTGCTATCAAAGCGCGCCGCCTCGGGCTTCTTTGAACTATTGGAGTGCTGCTGTTGTCAACTTGTGCCGACGGCACGTATAACATCCGGTGCTAGGACTACTCCATGAGATGGGATCCGCATCTGCCGAAAGTAGCGGCCCGTTGTGAGCGCAGCGGTATAGTGAGTCGGCCGTGAAGAATCCTGATTGGCAGGCTGATTGACCGTGGTTTCGGAGGGTACCGATGATTTGCCACAACAAGGGCCTGAGCCAGCAGATTAGGCGGCGGAAGTTATAGCCGACGGCGGCGAGAACGGCGTTGTTGGTGTCACCTTGGCGATGCCAGAGGCAGTTGTGGCCGATGCTATGCTCGGATTTGAGGTGGCTGATGACCGGCTCGATGGCGGAGCGCCGTCGCAGCTCGCGCTTGGTCTGTGGCGTCACCCGCCGCTTCTGTCCTGAGATGAACACGTCGAGGAGAGCGCGCTCGATAGTATTGCCGATCAGCGCTTCCATCTCTGGGATGACGGTTGCAAGTGTGTGGGCGTCATAGGGGTTCCCGGGCAGCGCCTTCACATGGGTCACGAACTGCCCGCCGCGGGCCGGCGCCAGCGTGTTGGCGACCGAGACCTTGACACCGAACTCGTAAGGCCGGTGCGCCTCGCCCTTGCCGATGCACTCCACCTCCGGCGCGTGCAGCGAGTAGAGTTTCGGGCCACGCTGGTGCCGCTTCTGCTCAAGCACTTGTCGCGCCCGCGCCAGCATGCGCTCCAACTCGACCACACCGAGCAAGTCGGTGTTGCCGCCGAGTTTGTGGCCTATGTCGCGGATGATGCAGCCGAGATAAGTCTTGAGTTTCTTCAACGGCCTGGTGTCGCGCTTGAACTGTTTGGCGTGGGCGTATCGCTGGTGCTTAATCAGCGCGATCTTGCCCACCCTGGCATAGGACTGGCGCAGCTTGACACCATGTCGCTTCTCCAGCCGGATCAATCGCGGGTGCGGTTCAGCAGCTTGGCACCGGCATCACATTCTTGGGTTGCACCGTCGTATCGTTCCCTTGGTTGCATCGCTCCCTCCAATGCGATCAGGGAATCTCGGCTTGCGATTCGACGGAATCCTCAAAGATGAAATTGCAAGCTTTTGTGCCGTCAAAGCCCGAAAGCTTGCAATATCAAAGTTAATCTCGCCCGGAAAATCGATTCTTGATCAACCGCTTGGACGGTTCTTCACGAACGACTAACTAGACACCCAGCAAAGACGGGCCGCAGGGCGTCGCATCGCTTGTTGTGGGCTAGGCTGTATCGCAATCGCCTAAATGATCCTAGACGTTCTGCTGGTAGTCGCGAGCGCTTCGAAGGCGCATAGCCCCGATTGTGCATCTGCGATTAACATCGCCCTTCATGTCTCCTCCTGCGGCTGCACTTTGGGAGCTCCAGGAGAGTTTTCTTGCGGAACCGAACAAGACCCGCTGCAACAGACCTTCTCGCCTCTATAGTTGGCCAAGGTTTGGAGCAGCCGCGGCATATAATACTGTTTTGTATCTTCCGGCACGATTTCCGGATCGTCTAGCCATGTCATTGCCCGCTCGATCAGCTCGATCGCGCGTTGCTTGTCACCACTCTCGTAGTAATACTGAGCGAGCGCCCCATGAGAATAGAAGTCGAGGCCATCGCTGGCTTGCCCAGGATTGAGGATATGTTCCGACACATCCCTGCCGATCGCAAAGCGTTCCGCACGCGGAAGGTGGGCCTTATCGTTCTCCGGATCAAAGAGTTGCCTCATCACGATATTCAGCCCATACACAGCCTCTGACTGTTTCTCGATCGCATCTCGAACCAGTTGGCGCAAGACCTGGAAGCCGGTCGCCGTGTCGCGCATTTTGTGAAGCAACAGATCCACATGAATCTCGCTGAACTCGAGATTGTCCGGCATTGCGGCAATGCCCTCTTCGACCGCTGACAGCGCTGCCGGCCAATCCTTTGCTTCCATCGCCGATCGAATTGTCCGGCGGATTGAGGATACGCGCGCCATGCGTTGATTTTTCGCAATCCGTTTCGCTTCGGCGGCTTTAGCTTGATCGCTGCTGCGCCAAGTGCCGTTGATAATTTTCGGCAAGACAGCGTCGATTTGGGTCGGATCACCGATAAAGGCAATGTGGCCGTCGCGGTCGACGACGAACGATGTCGGAATCAAAAGGGAAGAGCTGGCATCCATCCAAAGCTTGTTCATTTCGCCGGTACTGTCGAACCCGATTCGATAGTTCAGATTTGAGAACTTTTCGGTCAACCATGCGTCCAACGTGGTGCGAGCCTCATCCGCCGTTGGTGCTTTTTCATAAGCTGCGACCCCGACGACCTCAACCCCTTCGTCTTTGTATTTTGCTTGCAGCTCTATCAGATGGGGCATCATCCCCTCACATGGGCCGCACCAAGTTGCCCAAAATTCGACGATGTACACTTTCCCGGGCTGGAAGTTCGTGAGGGGCTCGCCACGCAGCCAGTTCTCGACTTTGAGCGAAGGAGCCGGGGACTCCGTACATCGCGCCATGATTATCTCCAAAGTTAGTTGTTGCGCGACCTTGTCGCTTTGGCTGAATTAGCAATCACCGTGCCAGGCAGTCCGCGCGCACTAAGCACATGACAAAGCTTTGAAAAACATCCACACGCCCTGTAGGGTCCCCTGTATGTAACCTGACATGCTTTGCGTCGGCGTCGGATTTCGGGCACGCATCGCGACCTTCGTGCCGCCAGAAGATCGTCTTGCGAATGCGCATTAGCGCGGAGGCGCGTGAGAAACCCGATCGTGCTCGCTGACCGACAAATTCCAAAGGTCAGGGCGACGATGAGCTTGCTTCGCTTTTTAGGATCGGCTGGTCCGTTGGTCGAGATGCGCCCTCTTTCCAAGCCGTTCGCAAGCTGGCGAGGAACGAGTCGATCGGCGGCCGGCAGTAGTTGAATCGCCCGCCGATTTCACGTCATCGGCAATCTGCGATCTCGTTCGTCTGGCATGTCCCCGCATTTTGCGACGAAGCCGCTAGGATACGTAAGCTTGAAGAGCTATACGGGGCTGTCGGCGGCCCTTCATCTTGCTGAAGGAGGAGCGCGTGTCGCGCTTTTGGAGGCGTCTGAAATAGGATTCGGCGGCTCCGGGCGGAATGTC
Organism: Bradyrhizobium sp. S3.3.6; assembly: GCF_040546905.1. NCBI lineage: Bacteria > Pseudomonadati > Pseudomonadota > Alphaproteobacteria > Hyphomicrobiales > Nitrobacteraceae > Bradyrhizobium > Bradyrhizobium sp. S3.3.6. Next base: position 23,555 of record NZ_JBEPOT010000022.1, read on the forward strand.
GGGCTCGTGAATGCGGGCATGTGGCTCATGCCTGACGCGCTTCCGGACGCGCTCCGCGCGCCGTTTGGAGAACGGTTGCTTGAACAACTCGGGCGCGGACCGCAGAAGGTGTTCGAACTCATCGAAAAGCACGACATTGAATGTGAAGTGGAACGTGCCGGCACCTTGCATTGTGCGGTCGGACGTAGGGGCCTGGAGGAGATTGAGGCTCGTGCCGAACAGTGGCAGAAGCGTGGAGCGCCCGTCTTGGTGCTAAATGCGGAGGCAACCCACAGGAAAGTAGGCGGTGGCGACTACACCGGCGCGCTGCTCGATAGCCAAGCCGGCACCATACAGCCATTGGCCTATGCGCGAGGGTTAGCGCGGGCCGCGCTTGCGATGGGAGCCAGGACATTTACGCAAAGCGAGGCCATCGTGGCGCAACACAACGGTTTGCGCTGGAGAGTCGGCACCGAAAGCGGATCTGTAGAGGCCGACTGGGTGGTCGTCGCGCGGACGCTTATAGCAAAGGACTTTGGTCGGAGGTACGGCAGGAACAGATTCAACTGCCCTATTTCAACTTTGCCACCCCTTCTCTGCCCGCCGATCTGAGAAAGTCGATCCGGCCTGAGCGGCAGGGTGTGTGGGACACTCGAGAGGTCCTCTCTTCGTTTCGCCTCGATCGCTCCGGGCGAGCCGTGTTTGGCAGTGCTGGAGCGCTTGTGGGGATGGGGCAATCTATTCACCGGGCCTGGGCCCAAAAATCGCTGCGCAAGCTTTTTCCAGGACTTCGGGGCGTCCAGTTTGAAACCGGCTGGTTTGGCATGATTGGTATGACGTCGGACAACTTGCCCCGGCTTCACAAGCTGGACCACAACGTCATCGGTTTCAGTGGCTATAACGGCCGCGGAATCGCACCAGGCACAGTGTTTGGCAGTGTTTTGGCTTCGTACGTATTGGGGCAGATCGCGGAGAACGATTTGCCGTTGCCGGTCACTGCCGTTGAACGCCAGCGTTTTCGTGTAGCTCAGGAAGCCTTTTATACGGCGGGCTTCCAGCTTTTTCACCTGATGGATTCCTGGTTTTGATCGCCTGGGCAACTCGGTTGGCACTCTTTCTTCGCAGCAGTATGGAACGATGCCGCGATCTGAGTATCGATGCCATCGACTACATGTATGTTTGACCGAGCGAACGAACGAGTAATTACGTGGCAGTCCTTCTCTGCCGCGGAGTTGACGTCGGCACGAAAATGGGCTTGGGATGGCATGAAGAAAGCTGCTTCCGATATGTGAATCGGAGATGACAACCACGTCGGAGAACAGCTCATTCGGCGCGCTGGAGGCGGCACAAGAAGAGAGGCCGTCCCACGCTTGCCGGTCTTGGCGATCTGTCGACCGCAGCCATAATCTGCCGTCGCGTCAGGTCCCCCACGCCGCTATCGGCGTGATCCTTAAGCGCGAGCCGCAGCGCCGACATTGCTGGCTTCCAATTGATGACTTGACGTTCGATCAAGGACGTCTGGTGGGGACCACCTTCAACAATGAGGGTCGCAAGCGTGGTGCGCTGCTTCTTGCCGCCTCGCCTCGGGCTTCGCGTCGTTCCGGTCCAAGCCCTTGAAGTCCTCGCCTGCGGCGATGGTGGCGGCCTTGCGACAGCTCCTCGTCCCGATCTGTGTTTCGCTGGCCGCTACGCGCCGCAGCTGTCAAGGGTGGCCGAAGGCCCATCGGGGCGACTCGGGCGACAACGCCACGCGCCTTGGCCGGTGGCCATCGGGCAAAGGCCGCTAAGCTGCTTCAATCGCACAAATGATGGCCGTGCAGATACAAGGGCTACCCAGCGCAAGACCCTCGGCGCGTGGCCCAAGTATAATGAGAAGGCCGCGCGCAGCCCGGCCGAACAAGGAGATGGCCCACAACGAAAAGCCTTGACACCAATCGCCCCGTACAAGTCCTTTGACCCCTTGCAGACGCGGGGCGCCTATTGCTGCGATCTGTCTTCAAGTAGCCGGTCGCGGAGCTCCTCCGACACGAAACGCTCCGCCCTATCATTGTCGCCGCGGAATGCTGAACACGACGCGCTGGATGACGGCAGCAGTCTGCACCAGCGTGCTCATCTTATGAAGGCCGCCGATAATCAGGATCTGCGCGCCGGCCTATGATGCCGCGCGCGGCCGATCGCGCACCGCCGGTCCCTCGCTCGGACAATCTGGTGGCGGCACGAGCTCAAAACGGCAGTCTGCCGTGACATCGTCCCCCAGCTCGGTCATGAAAGCCCGCAATCGCTTTTCATGAACGGCCAGATACGTGGGGATCGTGGTGAGTGATCGACCAAATAATGGCGGATCACAGTTACGGCTGGCGACTCTCGTGAGCGGAGCGTGTGGACGAGGCAGTGATCGCTAGCGGAAATCTGCGCCTGTCAGGACAAAGAGCCAATCACGACTGAATGCGTTGGGCGGGCCTCTCGGCGCTTTCGCCGCGATTTCATTGATGTCAGTTCTGTTCGGATCGAGCGCACCGAACGGCCTCTTCGATGGAAGTGCCTCCCTGCAATAATCGGTCAAGCCGCGACGCTTGCACTACTCTGCGTGTTGCGACAAAGAGAGGACGGCGAGCGCTCTGGGTCCGTGATCCAGTCATCCTCGCTCGATGTGACGTTATCAGCCATCGCCAAACCTTCCGCGGGTCCGGGCGCGATCACTCTCCCCGCTCTGCATCGACAATTCCGACGACAGCGTGGCCGCTCAGACAATGGCAGCGGCCGGGCAGCTATCACCTTGCCGAAACAGGCAATTTCCTGTGGCCTGCGCCACCGGCGGATTCTGTCAGAATACAAGCGCGCTTAATGTCTGAAACCCGCCTTCGACTATGTTCGAAAGCCACGTTGCGCAAAGAAAGACGCGAGCGTGCCTCTTCTATCGTGCTGGCCCAAATCCTGCAGCGGCTCTCCGCGCCAGGAAGTTTGGCGGCGGCAACAGGATGGGAGTCGTGTTTGGGCATCGATCTGTCAATCGAGAATGCGGTAGCCGCACCGGAGGTCGCGTGCCTGCACCCCGCTGGGGCCCGGCCCTCTTCTCCAAACAGGTTTTCGATGAGCACCGCTACGCGCATTGATCCACAATGCGAACATTTCGCCATAGACACCGGACCGTACCCGACAGACGTCGTTGACGGCGTCAGTCGAAAGCCTGGCCGAGGCTGTTCCGCCTCAATCGGCTCGGCCAGATGCTGCTCCCGCAAGACCTCTTTCCCAATCTCAAGGCGACCTCGGTATCGATCTCGACATGACTTGATCGGCGCGTTGCCGCGCGCACCCGGTTTCCAGCACCGCCAATGCCTCTCGCGTCACGGCTGACGGTTGCTTTCTCAACTCTGAAGCGAGGCGTCGATAGATGATCGATGAACTGGATCTGCGAACCTTCAAGCCGCATCCGCAACGCGACGCCGTGCTCGGCGAAGTGAACGCGCGCCCTTTCACGCGCCTTGTCTCGCCATTCAGCGTGATCCACTTCGCTGTTCTTGCGCAAGGCGAGGCGGCCGCAAGCGATCGCTGCCGTTTTATCGATTTCTGCCTGGAGCGCAATCTGCGCCCGCCTAAGCAATCGGCGAAACATCATCAGATTGTCATCGGGCCCGCTATGCTACGCTGGGAGCAGCATTCGGAATTTACAACATTCACCTGGATCTGGACTAACACAAATGGTCCTGCCGCTCACCAATTCAGGAACGTTGATGATACCGTCCGATCGCTGATCCGAGCGTTGCGGCAGACGGGTCAATTGCTGGTCGCGATCAGGTTAGAAGTGGAGCAAGGCGCCGCGCCGACCAAGCGCGCCGAACAGATTTTTGACAAGAATAGCCTGGCCATGGTTGCCACAAAGAGCGGTGCAGGCGTTGTCGCCTCAGACTTCCGCGTGGACGAAAACGGCTTTACGAAAATCCTCGTCTGCGACCTCGGAATGACGTCGCACGATCTCGGAGCGCTGGTGCAACGGCTCCTGGAAATCGAGACCTACCGTCCGTTGGCGCTGCTTGGCCTGTCGGCGGCCCTTGAGCTTGCACCGTCTGTTGATCGCATCGACCGCCGTCTTGTTGAAGCGCTCGAAGAAATGCAAAGCGGTGAGGGGCTGCAATTCAACAACCATCTGCTTGCCGAGCTGACGGCGTTGGCTGCCTCCTTCGAAAGAGGTGCGACCGGTAGCCTGTTTCGCTTCGGCGCCAGCAAGGCCTATGACGAGCTGGTCCAATCGCGACTATCCATCATTGAAGGCAATGACATCTCGGGCTATCCGAGCTGGTCGTCGTTTCTGGCGCGCCGCATGGCGCCGGCGATGCGGACCTGCGCGACCGTGGAGGAGCGTCAGGCGGCTCTGTCGGTCAAGCTCGCGCGTGCCGCCGATCTGTTGCGAACCCGTGTCGACGTCGAAATCGAGCAACAGAATCATGACCTGTTGCATGCTATAAATGAGCGCACGAGGCAGCAACTTCGGCTGCAGTGCACGGTCGAAGGATTGTCGGTCGCGGCGATTGGATATTACGTGGTCAGTCTGTTTAAATATCTTGCCGAGGGCGCGCACGATGTCGGATTGCGAGTAGATCCCTCGTACCTAACCGCCGTCTTCGTCCCGATCGCCGTCGGCGTGATCTGGCTGGTGAGTTACAAGATCCGAAAGCGACACTTCAAGCACGACGACGCGCCCTCGGTGACTCGTGACTAATGCTCCTTGAGAGAATCAGTGCGTCCGTCCTACGAAGCTCGCATAGTTGGGGTGTGACGCTACCGCCAGAGCCCCGCGCTTCAATTGATCGGGAGGGGGACGTCTCGCGACGCCACCCTTCCCTCACAATCTGGCATACACGGGTCCGTACCGCGGCGGTTCGACTGAGTTAAGCTGGCCGAGGAACCAATATTCGGAGAGACCGCGAGCGTCAAAGAAGTGGTTGCGCAGGGTGTGCTGCACCGCCGGTTCCCGGACATTCGCCAGAGCCCGCCGGCGAACCGGCGGCAATCGATGCGGCGAACTTCGCGATGCCGAGGCGGCGAAGCTCCATGAATCGCTTGTGCCGATTCTGCCATTGTCGCCAGAGATACATTCGCTGTCTTCAGTGAATCCAGGCTTCCAAATTTGTGAGCACGCCAGCAGTCTGGCGGAACGCCAAGTACACGCGCCATCCGATGAGGTAAGGCAACAGGTCTTTGATCCTTTCCAGATTGATGCCCCATGTCCGGCGGTGATGTCCCACACTCGGCCTTTGAACTTAGCGAGCGATTTCGGCGCAGTGCGTCGTTGGCTCCCGTGGCGTTCGAAATACTGAACCCGAGAAACTTGCGCTTTTCCGGTCGTGCCACGTGCTCTTGGCCTCGTTGATCTTAGCTGCGGCCTATTGGTCAGGAACCGAGTGATTGAGGCCATGACCCGCTCGCCGGCGCGATGACTGCGAACATAGATGTTGCAGTCGCCTGCACAGCAGGCAGACCGACGCATCGTCAGCCGCATCATTCACAGGCTGCAATCGGGTGCACGATGCCGTGATTGTCCACGTGAATACGGCCCTTACACGACGATCCACAATCGCTTCAATCGCTAGGCCAAGCGAGGGCGATGGTGCGCAATCTTCGAAGCGCTGGCCAAGCCTGGCGAAGACGGTGTCGTGATGTCGCTCGACTCGACCTCGATTAAAGCTCACCGGTGTGCCTCCGGCGGAAAAGGGGAGAGCATAATCAAGCAATCGACCGCTCGCGCGGAGGCCGCACGACAAAAATCCATGCGCTGAGCGATCCGCTTTGCCGGCCGGTCGTCCATCTGACTCCAGGCCAGCATGCCAATATCGCTTCGGCTCCCGATGTCCTGGCGCTCGCGCCACCGATGAGCACGCTCACTCGTCGACAAAGGTATGACGGCGACAAGCTTCGCGGCGAAATCATTCGTCGCGGCGCCAAGTCCCGTAATCCCCAATAACTCTAACCGGGTCGTCATCCATCGCTTCAACAACGCGCCTACAAACGCCGCAATGTCATCGAGCGCTGCTTTTGCAGGCTCAAGGCCTTCGGCGCATCGCCACGCTATAAGACAAGCTCGCCCGTAAATTTTTGGCCGCTGTTCATCTGGCCGCCCTCCTCGCATATTGGCTCAATTGAGCCTGGACCCTAGTTGCGGAGATCCATGAAGATCGACAAGAGCGCAGGTACTGTTTTTCCGCCTGGCAGCCGGTTGCCCGACCTCAGGGTAAAGTATCGCGTGTACCCTATGGGCGAAGGAAACAGCAGATTCAGGTCCCTGGAATTATTGCCCTTGGCGCATCTGCCCGCCGGTTGATGCCGGCGTCGCCCGCACGTGGCGGCGGGCGCCTAGCAGGCTGCTGAAATATCTACGCTAAAAATAGACTGCCAATCCACCTTGGCGAAACGGTTCGATGCGCGGGAGCGACGTGTTCATGGAGCAGCTGTTCACGATGAAGCGGTTGGAGGATTTCGTTCCAAAGCCGCGCCAGTCGCGGCCGCTCTCCGGCTGTACCGGTTCCTACAGGAGATTGAGATGGACGATGAGTCCATCGGGCTCCAGCGCATCCAGCTTTGCCGAAGACATTTTCGAACCCCGGATCTTGACAGCCGAAAATCGGGGGCACTGCCAATGGCCTCAGACGAATAATACTATGTTCGCCTTGTTGTCGCGAGTCGGATCGGGCACGCCCACGCTGCGTGCGGCGCGAGCGATCTGCGCCAGGACGCGACGATGGCGTCGAGGAGAACGACAAAGGCGGAGAGGGTCTGTGACCCCCACGGCGATCCTCAATTTGGCCTTCTGGGGCTTGGCGGCATGCGCCGAACTAACAGAGCAGGCGGTTAGCGCCCATGACCAGCATCATTCGTGTCAAAACGTGCATGCGAACCTCCGTGGCTGTTGGGAGAGCGTTAGCAGGGTTCATCGGCAGGCGCGGGCCGCCAGACCACGAGCCGATCGGTTGGCGTTCCGCTCGCTGACCGAGAAGCTGGACACCATCGTGCCGACCGCGATCACCGGCGACATGCACAGCGTCAACAAGGCAGACTTCGCCGTCCTGCCCTGGTTCGGTCTGCGCTTCGATCCGCGCCTTATCAATCTCGAAGATCAGTTGCAGGAACTGTATTGCGTCCGATGATCCGGCGCCTACGAGAAGTGCCTGATCCGGCCTGCCGGGAGAATCGACGGCGCCTGATGGCGACGCTCGAATGCTACGAGCCTTCGCTCGTCGCTTGGCGCATCCTTTCGCGCACAGCGAATGTTTTAATGACTGTCGACGACGAGGACGCAATCAGCGTGATGAGACGTCTGGCAAATCCGAGGGTTAGCGATCCCGCTGTAGTTGCAGGCGAAAGTGGTGGTGTTGGCCTCGCAGCCTTACTGTAGGCTGCTTCTGACCCGACCTTGGTGGCAAGATTGGTCTTGGACCCAATTGACGGTTTTTTTTGATCAACACCGAGGGCGCGACATATCCTCTCGTGTAAGAACAGCTCGTCAGTGCGACGCCAGCGGAAGTGACCGCACGAACATTAAACTGGCCAAGAACATCGTCGGCCCAATTTCTCGAGCTCGTGCGGCGCGCGGCGCCAAGCTCTCCAGTAACAACGATGCGACAATCGGCGGCGTGACGTATGGGAACGGCCGGCCAGGGTCTTCGACCGGATACAACGACGCTGCGGCCCTGTCCGCACCCTTCGAAAAAACCACAAGCCCTCAACGCAACGCCGGTGAACTTACCCAGACAACTGGTCTCCACCAGGCCGTGATCCTAACCGCCGGTTCTGCACGACCAGTTTTGAATGTCGCTCGCAACCGAGACTAACCTGGAATCTGCACCGGCAGTGCCGAATAACCGTGCACAAAATTAGATTCAACTCGCTCCGGTTCGCCGACCACCTTTACCTCCAGAGATCGTTTCAGCATCTCCTCCCACAGGATTTTCAGCTGCAGCTCTGCGAGATGCCTGCCCACGCAACGATGAATCCCAACTCCAAATGAGAGATGCTGTCGTACATTTTCTCGATCAATGACGAAGCTGTTGGGGTTCGCAATGACTTCGCCGTCTCGGTTGCCAGAGATATACCACATCACAACTTTATCGCCTCGCCTGATTCGCTTGTGGCCTATCGTCAAATCGTCCACAGCCGTCCGGCGCATGTGCGCGATAGGCGTTTGGTATCGTATAATCTCGGATACCGCCCCGGGCAGTAGCGAAGCATCATTTCGGAGTTTTCGCAGTTCGGACGGATTTTGGCTCATGAACAAGACGCCACCGCTGATTGAGTTGCGCGTTGTATCGTTGCCTCCAACAATCAGCAGAATGAGGTTGCCCAGGAACTCGCGCGGCTCCATGTTTCGCGTCGCCGGCGAATGCGCCATCATCGAGATCAGGTCAGCGCGCGGCTCGCAATTGACCCGTTCGCTCCAAAGCCGTGTGAAATAGTCCAGGCACTCCGACAGCACCACCTTTCGTTTTTCCCAGCTGTCGATCTGGTCGCCCATTTGTGGCGTCAAGGCAGCTACGTCCGACCAGTAGGTCAGCAACCGTCGATCCTGAAATGGAAAATCGAACAGCGTGGCCAGCATTTGGGTCGTCAACTCGATCGAGACCCTGTCGACCCAGTTGAAGGTATCATTGCGCGGCAAACCGTCCAAGATCTTCTGAACCCGCGAGCGAATCAAGCCTTCAAGATTCGCCAGATTCTCCGATGCCGCTATCGGACTGATAGTCTTACGCTGCTGAGTATGGACAGGAGGACTCATTTTGATGAAACTGGGGGTCCAATACTCCTCCGGCGGGTCGACGATTGTGACGCTTCGCTCTGATGAGAATATTGTGTGATTTGAGTCCACGGCTATGATGTCGCGGTATTTTGTTATCGACCAGTATGGTCCGTATGGGCTGTCTTCGCAATAATGGACAGGATCCTCCCTTCGCAGCCGCTCGAAACAAGGCCAAACGGTATCATCCTTAAAGCGCTTGGGCTCGCTTACATCAAGGCGGCTCAGCGGGATATCAGCACTCTCGCAAGCGTTCTCTGCCGTTAATGCTATCATGGTTGCCTCGCGGAGATTGGCCTGCAATTTTGCTTGCTCAGCTGAGTGCGCTCTAGAGTTCGCTGGAAAGCTCGGTCGAAAAACAACGAGCTTGGGCGGTGCACTAACAATGTGTGACGCATGTCCATGGCTCGGGTTCGCGAGAGCTCTGAAATCTGAAATCATGTTACGGCGAAGTTGGGTCGACCTTGGCTCGGCCCCTGTCGATGCAGAATAATGGCAAAGCGGGCGAAGCTCCCCTATCGGATTTGGGAGGTGTACGAACGCGTGTTTTTGTCGTAGTCAATTCAGGACGCAAGCACTCGCAGCTGCACGCAGCCGCTTATCCTCATTCTCTCGGGCAGGCACGCCCTTTGCTGCGAAGGTGGCGCCGAGAACTGGGCGACCCTGGAGTCGATCGTGAACACAGCAAAGCTCCATGAGCTCGACCCGCAGGTCTACCTGACTGACGTGCTGGACCGCATCGCCTCGGGGGCAACCAAGAACCATCGGCTGCACGAGCTGCTCGCCTAGAACTGGAAGGCGGCCCGCCAGCGCGCTGCGCAGGCCGCTGCGTGAGCCCACGTCGCCATAAAGCATCGTCGATGACCGCCGCCGCGATGCCGATTGCGTTGCTCGAACGATGGCTCCGGGCTCGCGTCGATCAGCAGCCTGCCGCCACAAGTCTTCCCATGCTCGACGGTCACGTCGGCGCGATCGTGGCCTGACCGATGTCATGAGCCCGCTCGACTGGATCTGGCCGCTGCTCCCATTGATGCCGATGCTTTCAACCACGGCGGCACACCGGAGTTTGCCGCGATCTCCGCCGTTGCGCTGCGCCATAACCAGATCAGCCAAATCCTTTCGACCACGCATCGCCATTTCGAGCCGATGCACCGCCGCAAAGCCAATGGCGACGTCGATCCGCGTCCTTGGTGTCAGGATTTCTATGCCGCGATGCGATTCAAACTATCGGCGTGGGGGCCATTGCTGGACGCCAGCAACGTCAATCACGGCCTGCTTCTGCCAGTTCTGCTGCACTGTGCCGACGATCAGGGACAGCCGCTGCTCGGAGCACCACAAAGCGGCCGCGAGACGCGGCGCGCCTACGCCGATATTCCGCCGCCCGTCGAGGCCATCCGCCAGTACTAGTACCCGGAATCAGAGCTGAGTGATACAGCGGCCTTTAAATCGGCGTTGACGGACCTTTTTCTTGGTCCAGACGAAGGGCTGAGCTTTGTCATTGTAGGCTTTGATATAGGCATCGATGTGCTGCTCGAGTTGTTTGAGGCTTGTGAAGGAAGCGCCGCTGAGCGACTGCCCCTGCAAGATCGAGAACCAAACCTCGACCTGATTGAGCCAGGACGCGCTTGTCGGCGTGAAATGAAATTTCACATTTGGATGGGCCTTGAGCCAGTGGTCGTTTTTCTGATGGGTGTTGAGATTGTCGAGGATGACGTGAAGCTGACGGTCAGGAAAAGCCGAGGTGACGCTGTCCATGAAGTCGAGGAACTCGACACGCCGCCGCTGCTTTGAATGCGTCGCGATGATCTTTCCGGTGCCAACCTCGAGTGCCGCAAACAGCGTTGTCGTGCCATGCCGCTTGTAGTCGTGGCTCTGACCGGTCAGGGCGCGACCATTGGGCAACTTCAGATAGCCCTGCGCCCGCTCCAAAGCCTGGATCGAAGGCTTTTCGTCCACGCATAGCACAATGGCCCTCGCGGGCGGGGCGACGTAGAGGCCGACAACATCGGCAGCTTTGGCCGTGAAATGCGGGTCATTACTCTCGCACCAGGATTTGCGAACCACGAGGTCGATCTTGTGGTTGCGCAGGAACCGCCAGACATATTGGACGTCAACATCGCCCAGCTCCTCGGCCAGCAGCGGTCCCGTCCAGCGCGCAAACCCTTCCGGTGACGGTTTGTCCAACAGCCGCAGAATCCGCTTGTCGGTGGCCTTCGTATAGATCGGCTGCTTGCCAGGCCGCGGCTTGTCTTGCAGCCCTTCAAGACCATGGTCGGCATAGCGATGCCGCCACAGACTGACAATCCGCGGCTGGACCTCAACCTCCTTGGCAATCGACCGGGTGCTGCGCCCGGCCGCAGCCAACAGAACGATCCGAGCCCGCTTCAAATCGCGCTGCAATGTCACCGGCGAGCGGCAACATGCCTCAAGCACCTTGCGATCCTTCTTCGAAAGCTGGACTTCTCTTGCTTCGGGTATCATCCCGATGTTGAATCACGACTCACGCTTTATGAAAAGTGGGTACTAGATGCCAATCCGTTACGCGCGCGCCTGCTGATCACCGCAAACGTGGGACCTCTGGTCGCGTGCAAAGCTGGCGTGGGTGCCGGGTTCGGGCGGCAAATCCGGCGCCGTCGTTGCGATGGCCTGGATTCCCGGCTTTTCCTCGCACGACAGGATCGCCACCGCCTTTCCTCTCAGGCGTGATGGTTGCTTCCTTGCCGGGTCGCGGGCGATCGTCTAGGGCGGCCACCGGGCTATCGACCAGCGCGCGCTCGACACAGCGCTGCACCGTATGATGGATGCGACTGCAAGCCTTTGGCCCGCTGGGCAAAACGAAGGATTTTCGCGATACGCGAGCAGCATCTGCGCCCGCGATAACCGGCTCGCCAGTTCAGTTCTCGATCGCGAAGAGCCGCCAATGTTGCTATCTCTTCGTCGGTCATCGCCAACTCGACCGCTCACCGCCATCCAGCCATGACACTTCGCCGACCGCAAACCAGGAATCCGCCAACTTACCCGTCCGTTCCATCCAGCCTGCTCCTACATCGCAGCTTCATGGAATCGATCGTCTAGTCACGATTGGTGCATGATCGTTGGATCCGTGAGCCCTTCGGGCGAAGACTCGCATCGTGTTCGCGGAGAAGCGGTAAGCTCACGCCTGCGTTCAGTAAGTCCCTATTGAACGCCATTTTTAGCGGCAAACCACGCTATCCGCTTGCCGAGGCGGAGCATGGCCAGACGCAGATCGTTCGACAGGGGACGTAGTTGCGGGGTACTGGGGGTTTACCCAGCCCAGCAAGACAGGTCGCCGGTAGCTCTGCCGAGACTCAGGAAGTGGTCTGGCGATTTACGTGGGAAGATCCGATTGATCCAATTGACGGGTCTTTCTGATCAACACCGAGGGCGCGACATATCCTCTCGTGTACGAACAGCTCGTTAGTGCGAAGCCAGCGCAAGTGACCGCGAAGAATATTAAACCGGCCAAGAACAGGTCAACGGATGGGGCGAGCTCGTGAGCCTTTCGTAAGCCGTCCGATCCGTACGCCCTGGGAGACCGGCCAGCGTTCGGGCCTTACAGATGGCTCATCGCCGCGCAGAGGCTGGCCCCTGCGCGGCGCAGGGGTTCATGTCCCTTCGAGCTGGGCGCGCGGATCAGCTCACTCAGAATGAGGGGTTTGAGATGCGCCGGTGCTCTCCGATTTGTCGGGCGGACTTAAATCCGGCATTACCAAATCCATCGCGAGTCAACCGGGTGCCGGCACATCGACGCTCACGCAAATGTCGAAGACGAATCCGGGATACAGCGGCTTGGCTCGCGTTGCCGCCGAGGATCCAACCGCGATCTCCCCGCAGCACTACGTTTCGCACGATGACTAGCTAAGCCGCGTAACGGCAACTTGAGGCGTGGGCCGATCTCTGCAAAGCCGGCCTTCAAGTACAATGCTGAGCAGGGACTACGGCTCCATATGGGCTGCCTCGGCGCCCCCACTTCAAGCTGGCCCCAGCCCTTTAGCGTACCCAGGCCCACCGCAGCCTCAATGAGACGCATCGCGACCCCAGTCGAGCGCTGCTCCGGCACCACGTAGAGTTCGGTGATAATGCCGTAGGTTCCGCCCGCAAAAAGGGCGGCGCTTTCCGACAACATAATGAGGCCGACCGGGCGTAGCTCCGTGAATGCCAGAAACCCATAGACGCGCTCTTTCATGGCCAGTAGGTCGACGACAAGCTGGGTATCTAGTCCGCCCTGCTTTTGTCCGCCCTCAAGTTCGGCAAGTAGGGCGGCAACCATGTGGGTCACCGTTGTGGCGTCATCGATAGAGACTTCACGCGTGGTCACCATGTGATAACCTCTTCCAAGTTGAGTTGAGCCAACATACGACCTCGTCCGGCGGCGCATCGGAGCGGGGGCCGCCGCAGCACCGATTCGAACAGATATGCTGCACGGTTGACGGTCGGATGACGCCTTAGGTCACACTGAGGTGATAGCGTCTTCGTGTCGCTCCCAACCACAAATATCTCAGAAAATCGAAAGATAACTTGTCGAACATCGTAATGGTCGCACGGAGCGCTCTCTCCTTCTTTGGACCTGCGTATCGCCCCACATCGTGTTCAAACTCGGACGTTGCAGGAGTGCGGCTGCCCCCTTGCGAGCGATTGTCCGGTCCAATTCCGAGCAATGACGTTCAGCGGCCTCCTTACCATGACTGCGCGCGAGCATCATGAGCGTCGCTGACCAGCAGCATTGCCCGAAATCAATGCTCTCAGAAACTTGTCCAACGCGCGAGTCCAAGACAAACTGTTTTTCTTGTGTTCAGACAATCAGTTTTCTCTAATTTCTCATCGGACGCGCCATTTGTTGCCGCGCGACGTAGAACATCTCGGACGTCCGATGACGGGTGCAATTTGGTCGTTTAGCTCGCGATTGAGACCAGCTTCTCCCGTGTTCTTCGAATCGACAATGCCCCCTGATGAAGCCGGGTTCTCGGCGAGCCATCGCATTTCGGTTCAATGCTTTCCGAGAGTATCGTCAGGCTGTATCGTGCGAGATCGTCTCTATCATTCCCTTCGAATCTGCTGTTGGAAGACAGTTCTAATGCTTGCGGACACGGGTTACAGCGTAAGACGGTCTCGGCATTTCAGCAGAAGAAAGCTTAGGTTACCGATGACGCGGCGGGTTACTGCCATTCCAGAACACGTACTGCTGCACGATGGAGATGCCGGGCTATGCCCGCGTAGCACTCCTGCCAGCGCGCAAACGGCAAAGAATGAGGCAGACGTCCGAAATAACCTACTACGTCGCTTTGCGGTTCGTAGCCTTCCTCTGACAGAGCGGGCCCGAAACGGCTGAGGCGCGATTCGCCTCCATCACTGCGCCGGCTAGCATGAACGAAGGCTTAGTTTATTCGGGATTACTCCATTCTGCGGCCGCCGTGACATTTCCGTATCAATGCGTATCGGCATTCCTCTGCAGCTGCGCCGTCGGAACGATGTGAACGACGTGATGGCCTTTGTCGAGCGGCTACCGTGGGAAGACGGGCATCATCGCGGCGGTATGTGCCTTTGCGTCGTGAAACAGAATGATGCCCTTCCCCTCAGCGTTGAATCGGCTGACGATGAGCTTCAACTCCTGGCCTGGGGTCATTTCCTCCCAGACGCTGGCCCCCAGGTCCGCTCCAAACACGAAAATGCCCCGATGCTGGAGCAGATCGAGCGTCTTAGGCGTCGAGTCGAAATTGCGGAAGCGGAGGAACGGCGTCGAGGGCGCAATTGTCGATATGCCATGGAGCGCCATTTCGTCAGCCGCAATCCCGCGGTCGATGTCCTCTTTCGCCTTCTCGAAGCTGATCTTCGACGCCATCGAATGCGACCATCCGTGGTGCGCGATGGTGTGGCCTTGCGCGGCCAGCCGCCGCGCGAGCTCGGGAATTGGGCCGACGACTTGCCGACCAGGAAGAATGTGGCTCGGACGCGCCCCTGCGCGCGGCGCTGTCAGACTTTTTCCGTGTGCGGCGGCCGGGGCCCATCGTCGAAGGTCAGCACAATTTCGCGCTCGGCCAAGGGCGCGGTCTGAGGAAAACTCTTTGGTCCGACCCGCGAACGTCTCCCCTTCCGCGGCCAACTCAACCGGACGCCGCCGGATTTGCGCCGATTGATGCCTGAATCATCTTCGCCAGGCCGAGATGAGCTTTAGCATCTCATTTCAGCAAGGAGGTCGCCTCCCGCCTCTGCGGCGCGTTAGCTCATACCATCTAATTGCGCGTGGCGTCGTGCTCGATTTAATTGCGCTTCGCAAACATTAATTCGTGCGAACATGCGATAGGACCGGTGCATTATGTGAATTTGCCGCACACTGCTAGGCAACGTTCGTGGACGGGTGCTTCGTCGTCTTGACGCGCGTTACACTGCATCGACCATCGACGCTGACGGGCGCGTCACCATCGATTGTGGCACGATGGACGACACGATGCTGGTCACCGTAATCGTTGACCGCATAATGCAGTGTTGCGCGGTTATCCCAAATCGCGACATCGCCTTCTTTCCAGCTCCAGCGTACAGTATTCTCGGGCGCCGTGATATGGGACTGGAATAGATCAAACAGCTTCTGGCCGTCGCGTTTTGGGATATCGATAAACCGTTGCACCAGATCGCCGAGCACCAGCGCGCGCTCGCCGGTCTCGGGATGTACACGGACCACCGGATGCTCGGTCTCATAGATCGTTTTGGTAAAGACCTCATCAAAATGTTTCTGGTCGATTTCGCGAACACGGCAGGTCCCGGCGTAGTCGAAGGCGTTGCTGTGAACGGTCCAGAGTTCGTCGGCAAGCCGTTGGAGCGGCCTCGGCAGATCCAGATAGGCGGCCACAGCGTTCGACCAAACCGTATCGGCACCGGACGCTGGGATCACAACGGCTCGCAAAACCGCAAGTTTGGGATAGGGCGCGAGAAACGTTCCATCGGTGTGCCATACATCAGCCCGACTACCTCCGCGCGCGGAATCAAGCTCGATGATCGAGGTCGTTCCATTGATGGTACCGAGCGTCGGATGCGGCACCAGCCTTCCCAAACAAGCAGCAAAGCGCTCCTGCTCCGCGTCATCAAGATGCCCTTGATCGCGGAAAAAGATCACCTTGTGTTCGAGCAGCAGGCTATTAATCGCAGCGACGGTTTGGCTCGGTAAATCACCCGAGAACTTGACATTTCAGATTTCAACACCGATGCGCGCTGCGCGCTTGACGACGTCGGTCGGTTGAATGACACTATCAGTCGAAGCCGTTTCTTTCATTGCGAACTTCTCCAAGCGTTGCGGATTCTTCAATCGGACGAGGGCGCATGTCACTCGGTTTCGAAGGCGACCCACATCGCTCTACGGTACTCTCGAGCAAGCACCATGCCAGTCGGAAAACGAAGCTGTGAAGGTCCGTCAGCTAGCTGATCGGAGGATAATTCGAACAGTTGCCAGGAACTCGATGCTGCCCCCTCCTCTTTCCAACCCGAACCCGTCAAAAACCGGACGTAAGCATTTGAGGCGAGCGCCTGGGTCGGCGGGGAAAGGCATAGGGCGCATAATCGACAGGAATTGTACCGATCGGCACTCGAAGAGAAAGGCCGTACGGTCCTGGTGCAACGTCCGGCAACCAGCCGTGCGTGCCGTTCTCGTCCAGTATGCGCCTTCCACTCAACTGTTTGCGGCAATCGGCCAAGTCTCGAGCCGCGTCTGCGAACGAGCCATCACCGGCTCCCAAGGTGTCCGGGACCCGCCCCGCCCGTGATCACAGCCGGAACATCATCCGCTGGAAATGGAAGAGGAATAGACAAACTTGGAAGAGCTCCAAACGATTGAACTACGGTTTCATCCAGGCGAAAGCCATTGATCCGCGGCACTGGGGTCGCGATGTTCTCGATGCAGCGACGTCCGAGCACGGTAAGGCAGATGTCCTGCACGGTCCCGCTGGCTTTGCCTAACAAACCAAAGATATGTCCACTCCCAGTCTTTATAGGTGTTTCAATGTTGTCAAAGTAATTACCCTCGACCAGTGCTTGCACAGATGATCCAGCATCCACTGCATGGAAGAATCCGCCGCTTTGTTGCGCATTCGTGTTGTGGAAATAATTGTTAACGAGATGAATAACGGCGTGGGCCCCGTCGATGTGCGGCGCCCGCCCCGAAATCTCATGGAAATAGTTATTTGCGATGGTGATCGTCTGCGGGACACCAAGAAACAGGAGATTCCAATAGTGCTCCCCGTTGCAATACGAGGAATAGGTATCGCTACCATCGAAGTCGTTCCAGGAAATCGTAATATTCGTCGTAGGGCCAAAGCCGCCGGCAATCATCTGTCGCCCGATATTATGAAATCGGTTGTGATCGATCCAAACCAGGTCGGCTCGTGCAATTGCAATAGCATCGCCGGCAAATATCACGCCTTGATTGACATCACTGATGGTCAGGTTGCGAATAACGACATTGCTGACCCCATTCAGGCGCAGCCCCTTCCCTTTGATTGTAGCGCTCGGACCAACGCCGATCACTGTTTTGTTTGAGCCAATTTCCAGCGGGCGCTTGCCGGCCCTGTCGAAGCCGACCAAAGTCTTCCCCTTGCCATCGCAATGCGCGTCGTTGCCATCCATAAGGAGAAGGGACTCACGCTTGTAAGGCGCCGAACAAGTGCGGCCGTATTGGCATCCCTGCCCCTCGCCTCGCCCTTCCGTACCGGTAAAGTCTATGGTTCCGATTACCTGGATCTCGCGCGGACTATTGTCATTGCACTGCCCGAAGCTGTACGAACGACATAACTCATGATTCAGAGCTTCGGTTGATCTGACCTGAACTATCTCGCCTCCAAGTCCGCCCGTCGCTGCAGAGCCAAAGCCCTTGAGAGCTTCGGATCGCGCATTGTTCGATCCGAGCACGGAAGAGATGCCGAGGACGACAGCAAGTCCGCCGAGCACGCGCAACGAACGCTTGATGTGCTCCATCGTGTCTTTCCTAGACATATGCTCTCTCTGCTACCCGGAAATCCGCACGAGAAACTGAACTTTCGAACTGAGATGCTGAACTGGAATGGGCCATCAGCATGGGGCGTTAACGCCATCACATCGGCCTCAATAAGGCAGCAACGGAATATTGGAACCGTGCTAAACAACAGCCGAAGTGTGCAGCCGCAGGCTCCGCACCAACTGCGACGGATCTGGGTAGCCATTGAGCCACTCACGGCCGATGAAAGCAGCGGTCGATGCTTCGAGAGCTCAGTCAGAATGAAAGCAAGATGCTATCCCACGGCTGGCCGTAACGCGCACGGCTCGAAGACCACGGCTGAACCAGCTTGCAAACGCGCTCGTCGATCTACCCCCTTTGACACATCATCAGTTAGCTGCCCTCAGCGCGAGCGCGCGCGGAGGAATGAAACTACCCAGATTGGCTCTTTCTGTGATCCAGCATGAGGCGCACCCCCAGTTCAAATCAGGAGTCGCCCGGCTGTCGGCCGGGCTGCCGGGGAGCTTCGCCCATGTACACGCCGCCCGCCTTCGAGTCGTCGACGTCGCCGACCTTCATCGGAAAATGCGCGAGGCACGGTCAGCGACAGTGGTCACCGCCACTCACGAAGGGCTTGTTGGAGAGATGCTGCCCGTAGTATTCGACGAGCGAAGGCTCCATGGGCACCATTTGTGCGCGCCTGGCGCGTTCGAACCTGCAGTGGAAGCTGACGCCGACTGGCGAGGCCATGGCGATTTTCGCTGGAGCGCAGGCCTATATTAGCCCTTCCTGGTACGTGACCATGCACGACACAGGCGAGCCGTACCGACGTGCGACTATGTCGCGGTGCATGCCTACGATCCAGTTGAGTTCTTCGATGGCACGCGGAAGATGAGCCAGAATGCAATACGGCGGATCGCGCCGGCGTCATCGAGGCTTATCCAACAGCGACCGTGACGAAGAGCGTCGTGCGGCTCACCTCATTCCGAAAGGATGACGAACCCGAACGGCTTGCTGTAAACGAACCCGGCGCCACGTGGATTTTCTCGACTTCCTCGACTGCCCTCCGTCTGCACAACGACGTGCTGGCGCCGGTGGGTTTCTGCTCGCGTCAGGTGCCTTACGCAGCACAGAAGAGTGCATGATGCCATCGAACGCGCGGCGTCTAACGCGAGCGGCAGCCGTGGCGCCCTGGCGACGAGGCCAACTCCGGAGAAGAAAAACGATGCACCAGTGGCAGCCCATGGGATGGTTCGCAGCGCATTGCAGCAATGCTTTGCATTGAGATCGGAGTTACGAGCGCGGCGTCGGCTCTTTACTGTCAAAGCACCCTCTTCACAACCAGTTCAGCACGGACTCTTGCGATCGGGTTAACCTGATCCGCCCCCGAAGCTCTGCTCCACCTCGAGGGTTGCATGCAACTATTGATATCGCCCTTCCGGCTCAAACAACGATGCTTTGAATGACGATTGCCGTACGCATCTCGAACACTGCGTCTGCAGGTTTCGTCTGATTGTGCTTGATGGCTTGCAATTCTCTAGAGATTTGCAAAGGGCCAGCGAGTGTCTGGAATCTGACATTGCGGTCGGATTGCAGATTGTCTGACAGGTCGCGATAATCTGCGGTCGCGCCAACACTCCCGACGGGCCGCAAGAAACGCGAATGTCTCAAGTTATCAACGTCGCGCAGCTTACTTCTGTCATGATTCTCGGAGCTCCCGGAGCACCCCTGCTCGACGACGCACTCGCCCCAAGACGCTCAAGTGACCTGTTCCGCCCGATCCACGCCCTCCGGCGCAACGGGCATGCTGAACTGAAAGACGGCTCCGCGAGGATCATTGGCGCTTGCCCACATTCGGCCCCCGTGCGCCTCAATAATAGAATGGCAAATGGCCAGACCCATGCCCATGCCTTCGGATTTCGTGGTGTAAAACGCCTCGAACACGCGGTCTGCGCTGTTTGGATCGAGTCCTGGACCCGTATCCCGAAAAGAGACCAATACATTATTCGAGCCATCAGTCCGCGTAGCGATCAGTAATTCGCGCTCGCCTTCGTTGATCTCGCTCATTGCCTCGATGGCGTTCGTGATCAGATTGAGAATCACCTGCCGCACCTGAACGCGATCTGCTCGAACGAGCGGCAACGCCTCAGGCCGTCGGGTTCGTACCCACACATCATGTTTTGCGAGTTCCGCGCCAACTAGGGACAGCACCTCTAAGATCACTTCGTCAATTGCAAGAAGCTCCGTTTGTATCGGAGCCTTGTTCATAAGAGCGCGGATCCGGCGGATCACGTTCCCCGCGCGCATACTGTCACGGACAATCAAACCGAAGGTCTGCCGAACTTCTTCCAGGTTTGGGGGTTGAGCACCGAGCCAATTTAGCCCTGCCCCGGCATTGCTGCTGATCGCCGCAATCGGCTGGTTCACCTCATGGGCGATCGAGGCGGCCAGCTGTCCCATTGTCGTGATCCGATTGGCGTGTGCAAGGCCCATCAGAGTTTCGCGATACCGTCGTTCGCTTTCACGGGCTTCCGCTTCCACTCTCTTTCGCTCCGTCAGGTCGAGGACGAAGCCAACACCTTGGTCCTGTCGCTCATCGAATACGGCGAGGCCAATTAGCACCGGCACGCGGCTGCCATCCTTCCGAACATACTCTTTCTCGAACTGCTGAACAGCTCCGGTCCTTTTTGCTTCTATCCGAGCATCCATTGTGCGCTCGTGCCATTCTGGAGGCGTCAGGTCGAGACCGTTCACTCGCCCTGCGAGAAGATCCTCTTGGTCGTATCCAACCATCGTGAGGAATGCTTGATTTGCCTCGATGATCTCGCCCGCTTCGCGGATGATAAAGATTCCGATGATGTTAGCGTCGAGTAAACGCCGGATTTTCGCCTCCCGTTGCTGCACTTCGCTATACAACCGGCTGTTTTCCAGCGCTGTTGCAGCTTGAGAGGCAAGCATTTTCAGCACGGAGTTGCGGGCAGCCGAGAATATGCGCGGGGCGAGATTATTCTCCAGATAAAGTACGCCGATCAGCTTGCCCTGCGTGATCAGCGGCAGGCAAAGGATAGAACGTGCTTTGCGCTCGCGGATATACGGATCTTCCGCAAATGAAGGCTGGGCGGCAGCATCTTCGAGAATGACGTTTTCGCGGACACGTAGGACGAAATGCAGCACGGACTCGGGAAGAGCCATCGGAGTCACGGACTGTTCATCCACCTTTACAAGCAGTGCATCCGCTACCGTTGTGGCTTCCGCCTCGATCCGTGGCTCGCCTCCATCCAGCAGAATCAACAAACCTCGCTCGGCGCCAGCCTGCTCAATGGCAGTCCGCATAAGCGAGTCGATTAGTTTTTGAAGCACAATCTCGCCGGAAATCGCCTGCGACACTTTTGTCACCGTCGCCAGATCAAGATGCTCAACCGGAGCTCCGATCCTCATGCCATCCACGGCAAGAGTGGTCTCATGGTTGAGATGGGGATTCAGCTCGTCGAGTTGATGCACCTTACCATCTGCTCCCCAACGAAGGTAGCCATGCCGGGCGTCCTGCAGGTAAACCCGGGAGATCCTGTCAAAACCGCGCGCAGCATAAAAGCGCGCTGCAAGTTCACAAGCGACCCCCTCGTGATGGGCGAAACCGTTACGTCCTGCGGTCTGGATTGAGTGTTCGTACAGTCGCATTGCGTCTACATCTCGGCATTCCAACCTCGCAATTTCAGCCCCGACCAAGGAAGCCCGATTGTCAAAGTTTTCGGGGCAATTCGTGGCCCATATCTGCAGTTGTCTGTAATGGGCATCAATTATTTCTCGATGTTGCTGTTGCTCGCTTTCACACAGCCTGTCGCAGTAACACGAGTGAGACAGCGCACCATAGAAGTGAAACTCCGCGATCAAGGGCTCTGTCGGCATGGTCCATAATTGGGGCTCCGCCTTCGAGCGAGCACCAACAGCCGCAGCGTAATCGCCAGCTAGAAACCGCGCCTGAAGCTTGCGGATCCAATAGACAGTTTGGCTAGGCGACCGCTCTGGACTTCCGGCCAACGATCGTTCAACGTCCAGCTCGTTAAATTGTTGGTCATCGAAGCATCCGAATGAGCGCGTGAGGCCGCGCATCGTTCTAACGATTGCGAGCTGAGCATCTATGGTATCAGCAGCGAACTGCACCTTTCTGTTCCGTGTCGTGGCAATGCTCTTCTCTATCTCATTCTGCACCTCTCTCAGAGGATCTCCGGCCATGATCATGTTTGACGTTAGATGAACCAAACTGTACGCCTCATAGATGAGGTCGCCGCTAATCACCGCAGCTTCGTGCGCTCGCCGAATCAACACTCGGCCATCTCTTAAGGGATTCGTCCATGGGATCACGTTGCATCCAACGGCCAAATAGACTGGAGCCCGAAAACGAGAGAACTCACCGCGATCGACCAGGTCGCAAGCAAGACGGCCAAATTTGTCAGCCGCTTGGTAGTCACCGAAGCGCCCGGCCGAGATTCGGCCTAGCCACGCGTAATGGGTGCAAGAAG
The DNA here is from genome assembly GCF_040546905.1 of Bradyrhizobium sp. S3.3.6. NCBI lineage: Bacteria > Pseudomonadati > Pseudomonadota > Alphaproteobacteria > Hyphomicrobiales > Nitrobacteraceae > Bradyrhizobium > Bradyrhizobium sp. S3.3.6. Next base: position 45,813 of record NZ_JBEPOT010000022.1, read on the forward strand.
CATCAGTATTGCCGTATTCGAGGCTCATGCTGACGGCTCTGCAGATGACCAAAGCGGATAAATTGGCGTCCGTGAAGCCTGCGGGCGGAAGAATCCGAGTCAAGACGGCGAGCGTGGCAAGCGAGGTCTGATCTGTCATTCTAGGCAAACCAGCAAGATCCTCGATTGCGTCGGGCAGCTGTGACCACATCCGCTGATATTCGGCCAGTGCTTCCTGGTCCGTCGGATGCTGCGACCACTCGATCCCGACGTCGTGGAGATATTCGAGACCTATGAGCACCGCCCGCTCGTGCTGACCGAGCGTCAAGTAAAGATCGACCCGCAAACATGCGACCGTTGCTTGTTGGGGCGCGTTCAAACCCCGCTTCGACAGTGCGGACAAGAGACTCTCTGCAATCTCCAGCTGGCCTACTAAGAATTCGCATTCGGCCCGGCTGGTCTCCAGTGCGAACGCGAGTTCGTGGCGCCTTTGCCATGAATCCTGCGCGAGCAGCGCAGCACCGACGGTGAAATATGTGAGTGCCGAGGCGTAGGCCGCCGACGCCCTCGCACGCTGCCCTGCGATTAAATTCAATTCCGCGAGCCGCTCTCGCTCCTCACCGGAAGCGATTAGCGCGACACCTCGATTGAGTTGACTGACAACATCGAAGATAGCCTCTTCACGTTTGTGCGCAGGGACATGTGCCGCAAGCATCCGACCGATCCGCAAATGGGCAGGAGCGCGCGAGGATTCCGGCACCAGCAAGTAAGCCGCCTCTTGAACGCGATCGTGGACAAAGCGGTAGACTGTTCCCTGGCGCGCGATCAGTTCCTGCCGGATCGCTGGCCATAGCCTCGCATGCACCTGTTCCTGTGATGTTTCGAGCACGATCGCAAGCTCCACCGTCCCGGCCATGTTGCCGAAACAGGCCAGCTGTTGCAGCGCGTTCTGCGTTTCCTCGGGCAGCCGGATGAGCTTGCCGAGCATCAGATCGACGACGTTCTCGGTGTAGGCTTTTGCGTGAATGCGCTCGAGATCCCAACGCCAGCGCGCCGACTCGTGATCGAACGTCAACAGCGGCTCTTCGGCCAGTTCGGACAAGAATTGAATGGCGAAGAACGGATTGCCCATCGTCTTCTGATGCACCAACTTTGCAAGCGGGGCAGCGCGTTTTGGTCCGCAGCGAAGGGTATCTGCGACCAACTGCGCGACATCGTCTGCAGTGAGCGGCGACAGCGTGATCTCCTCTAGATTTACGTCGGCTCTCCTGATGGAGTCGAGCTTGCGTTTGAGTGGATGGCCTGCATCAACTTCGTTGCTGCGGTAAGCTCCAATGAGCAGCAGGTGCAGGTCCGACTGAGTCAGAAGATCCTCGATCAGGTCGAGCGTTGCGGCATCGAGCCAGTGCAAATCGTCGAGGAAGAGCACCAATGGATGGGTTCGCCGGGCGAACACACCAATAAAGCGGCGAAGCACGAGCTGGAAACGATTCTGCGCTTGCCGGGCTGGAAGCTCAGCAGGCGCGGGCTGCTCGCCAATGATCAGGCTCAGATCGGGGATCAATTCGACCATCAGCCGTCCATTCGCGCCGAGCGCCTCCCGGAGCGCTTGCCGCCAGGTCGCGAGTTCGCCCTCACTTTTGCTGAGAAGAGGACGCACAAGACTCTGAAAGGTCTGCACTAGTGTCGCATAGGGAACATCGCGCTTCAGTTGGTCGAATTTGCCTGATGCCAACAGCCCGCGCGAGGGCACGAGTACTTTGTGTAGCTCCTGGACAAGCGAGGACTTACCGACGCCGGAGTAGCCGGCAACCAGCACCAACCTCGGCGCGCCGCTCTTCACCGCGCGATCGAAAGAGGCAAGCAAGGTCTCGATCTCGCGGGCTCTGCCATAGAGCTTCTCGGGGATGAGCAACCGATCAGGTGTGTCGTCTGCGCCCAGCTCAAATGTGTCGATGCGACCGTGGTTCGCCCATGCTGCCAGACAGTGTTGCAGATCGTGCTCAAGGCCAGCGGCAGTCTGGTAGCGTTCCTCGGCGGTCTTCGCGAGGAGTTTCATCACAATCTGAGAGATTGGCTCCGGGAGGTTTTGCGATTTCTCGACAGGCGGTGTTGCTTTTCTTGCAATATGACAATGGATCCACTCCAAGGGATCTGAGCCCGTGAACGGCAGCGCGCCGGTCAGCATCTGATAGAATGTCACGCCAAGTGAATACAGATCACTGCGACAGTCGACTGAGCGATTCATTCGTCCGGTCTGTTCGGGCGCCATGTAGGGCAGCGAGCCGGCGATGAACTCGGCAGGCTCAGGCGGCACGCGCTCGCGGGAAAGACGGGAAGCCAGACCAAACCCAGTGAGTCGCACCTGTTCGTCAGGACAATTGACCAGAATGTGAGCGGGTTTCAGGTCCTTGTGGACCAAGCCGTTCCGGTGAAGCTTGCCCACGGCCCTCGTGATACCAACGGCGAGGCGCAGGAACGGCTTGGGCTCCATACGGATCCCGAGTAAATTTAGTAGTGGCTCGCCGGATGGATTCTCCAGGACCAGCATAGTCCGACCGGCTTCCCGGATGAGTTCCAACGGCCGCACCGCCCATGCCTCGTCTAGCTCCTCCCTCAGCTCAAACTCATGGGCGAGGCGGTCGAGCGTCGCTGGGTGTTCCGCGATGGGCCGCACGACAAGCACGACAGCCCTGCTGCCGTGGGTTTGCCGACGCCACGCACGGCAGAACGCGCGATCACCGTCCTCCCACAGGGGCTGGATGTCACTGTCGACATTTGAGCCGAACAGAGTTCGGCTGAGGGGGTCCCGCGGCATTTGCCCGCCCAGTCAATAAGGATTGAGCCAAAATCTGACACATATGGGGCGAGCTTGTGAAGGGACTTCGCAAACGGCGCGAATACCGATCAAGACCGCAAAAGACCGGACCGCGGCAATCAAGATGCGACTTACACACCCAATACGTCACAACCCGATCGTGTCGATCCACCCCAATCCCGCGCGCAGGCAGGCCTGCACAGCATCGGCGGCGAGCGCTCCCGACTAGCGCAGTGTATGGGCGAAGGATCCTTTTTGATGGAGCGGCTCGTAGCCGTTACCCGACCACCAGCGGCCCACTGCACGACGTGCAGCAGGGCCCCCAGATCGCTGCTACTGCTCAAGCAGGCAATGACATGTGAAAGCTGATCGGTTGCCCACGATCGGCGCAACGCGCGAGGCCATTGGACGCCGGCTTCTGACGGCTGCATCGGCCTGAGCGTCCGGGGAGCGATGCGCAATGCCATCCCCATGAGCTATCGCGAGATCTCCTGGCACGAACTGAAGTCCCGAGCGCCACAACTTGCTTCGCACAACGCCATCCGAGTATGTCTTTCGCGCAAGCGACCATACCGTCGACGCACACAGTCTTCAGCACCGAACTAATATGGCATTGGGCCGAGAGACGTGTCTTCACAAGTTCGAGCCGTCCGGCGCGCGCTGTCACCGCCTTAACCGTGCGCCCGGTCCGTACCGGCGTCACATGTGAAATCTTGATCATGCTGCCCCCGTGAAGCAAGTAGCGCGACGACACTGAGGTCGCCGTACCGAGCTAAGGAAGCACAGAGCCTGTGCATCCAACAGGATATTGAAGGAGTTCGCCGTACACAATTTTGCACTTGAGGAAGACCGCCCCTCCGACAACGCCTCTCAGATACTAGTCACGAGGTTGATTCACAGATCGCAGGAGAGACTTAGCTCGAACGAGACGAATCCAATGATGCGACGGCGCGTTTGGACATTGACCGATCAACAAACCAAAAGGCCTGATGGAGTGACTTGAGCCAATGAGGCAGCTTCTTTGTAAACTTGAGCCCCTCGAAATCGGTTATCCTAAAGCTCAGAGCGCTCGGTCCATTGCGGCAAATCGAACAGCTGGACCTTTTCGCCACCTCGGTGGCTGCCCCGCGGACATAAGCGCGGCCGATATTGCTTTTTCGAGCTGAAACCGCACTGGCGCAGTTTCAGCTCAGCCTGTTCCCCTCGAGGCCTGTACCGGTTCGCAGGAGGGCGATTTCCGGCCATGCGAAGCCGATCAATCCGAGAGAGATCTCGCTGCTTAAATCGCTTCAAGCAAGGCGTAAGCTACCCAAAACGGGTGTAAGAGAATTGCAATTGAAATGAAGAACAGCGGAACGCCTCTTCTCGCCACGCGCACTGTGACAGCATTTATCCAACCTCTGCCAACGAGAACTTTGCTGGATCGGACTTTGCCAATTCGATAGATCTACACCGGGATCGTACAACGTGATGCCACGAACGATTCAAGCCCTTCCTGGCCGGTGCGAAGTCGCAGGAAGTAACGACCTACTCTGCCTTGCTGAGCGAGTTTCAGTTTTGCCACGCTGGTTGCTTCATTGGAGGCAGCATCGCCACGGATGTACTGGCGATGTGGGGCGAACCCGGCGCACTTTCTTCTCGACGGAGTGCGTCGGGCCGCCTTTAATGACCCTGCCTGGGGGCCTTAGTGTCTGTCCGAGAACATCTTGAATCATCGGAATCGTTTGTGATTCAAGGGAGGCGGTCCGAATTTGAAGGGGCGCCCATGTGGACGAAGGAGCACCGCAGTCGTTACGACCGCAGCCGGCTACGTTATCCCAGCGACTTGACCGATGAGGAATGGGCGTTGGTGGAGCCGCTGATTGCGCCGGCCAAG
>NZ_JBEPOT010000023.1:0-49278 GCF_040546905.1 Bradyrhizobium sp. S3.3.6
TTGACGCGGATCGACTGGTTGGCGATGCGGTCGCCTTCGCTGGCCCCCTCGTCGGCCATCGACTTCTTCGGCGCGGCCTTCTCCTTGGGCGGCTTCGCAGCTTCCTTGGCAGCTTCCTTGGCAGCTTCCTTGGCAGCTTCCTTGGCAACGGGCGCGGGCGCCTCAGCGACGGGCGCGGCCTTGACCTCGACAACGGGCGCCGGCGCTTCGATCGCGGTCTCGCGGAAGGCGCGCTCGAGCTCGTCCAGCGACACCTCGCCCGGACGCAGCGGACGCTCCAGGGTCTGGTCGATCAGCGCGCCCGTGGTCAGCTCCTTGGCGGGAGTAGGCGCCGCGGCAATGGGGGCGTCCGGCACCAGCGGCGGCGCGTCAGCAACGGGAGCAGGAGCCCCCGCAGCCATTGCCGCCATGCCCTGCTCGACCATCGCTTCCAGCTTGTCGATGAGGTCGCGGTCGGTGCCTTCGGGCTCGGCTTCGGTCGCCTCTAACCCTGCGAGGATCTCCTTGATGCGGTCGATCGAGGACAGGATCAGCGTCACCGCCGGGCCGGTCACCGGCATGCCGTCGCGGAACTTGCTCATCAGCGTCTCGCCGGCATGCGCCAGCGCTTCGAGCCGCGGCAGTCCGAGGAAGCCGCACGTACCCTTGATGGTGTGGACCAGGCGGAAGATGTTATCCAGGATCTTGGCGTTGTTCGGCTCCTGCTCGAACTTCACCAGCTGATTGTCCACGGTGTCCAGGCTCTCGCTGGTCTCCGTCAGAAACTCCCGTAACAGATCATCCATGAGCTACGCCTTGACTGAGCTGACCTCGACGCCTGCACCGCGCTTGGAATCGGCGGAAGTCCGCTCCTAGATCGTTAGACAACCCATTTCACGGTCCCGTTAATTTCATCCTCCGTGCTAATACGGATATTGAAGCGAAGTTTGCTGTTCGACCGCGCGAGGCTGCGGTTTTCGGCGAATCCCGCATGCGGCATCGGGCCGAAAGCGCAACAGGTAAACGCGCCGATAACAGCGCCGGGATAGGCGCAGAAAAATCCCGCCAGAATCGGGAGATATGCACGGACCGCGCGAATTGAAACAAATCACGCGCGACCGAAATCGCCTCTGCGACCGTCTATCGATGTTGTGCTGAAATCCGCAAGGATCGCGCTCGCGGTAAACGGATTCTTACCTCGCGAGCGTCGCGGACAATAACGCGCTAACCCAGCCGCGCAGCAGCGGCATGACGTTCGGCAAGACAGTCCTTGACGGCAGCGAGCAGCGCGTTCGGCGTGAACGGCTTGCGCAGGCAGCGCGCGGCGCCGAGCTCGAGCGCCATCCTCAGGAAGTCGGGCGCGGGCGAGTTCAGATCTGCAAAGGCGTAGCCGGACATCGCGATCAGCGGAATGGCGGGTGCATGGTCATGAAAGAACCGGATCGATTCGAAGCCGCGCATATGCGGCATGAAGATGTCGACGATCATCAGGTCGAACTGTTGATGCTCGAGCGCGCGAAGTCCCGCTTCTCCCCCGTCGGCAATCGTCACCCGAAAACCGTTTCGCTGGAGATAGATTTCGATGGCCATGCACACCATCGGGTCGTCGTCGACGACCAGAATATGGCGCGAGCTTTCTGTCGTCGTTCGAGTTTCTCGTTTCGGCGATTCAATAATTGCACCGTAGCGCACGCCGTTCTCCTCTCGCTTGCATTGAAATGGTGATGTCCGCGCGCACAGTCGAACTTGTGCAGCACGCGAACAGGAAGAACGCGAGATCTGCGGCCAGGTCACTCAATGGCGCGAGGCAATTGCTGACGGCTGAAAAGAATCGACGAGGGAGAAAGGTGGTGCGGAGCAGCTGGCAACCGATGAACATGCGGATGCAATGCCTGCCGTCGATTGCCCGTTTCCGGCTCATGAAGGCCCCCTTGCCACTCATTCCCGGTTGATGACGCAGGACTGGCTCGCCGGGCGCACGCACGAATCAGCGCGCAGTTCTCATTTCCGCCGCAAATGCGGCAGGCTGTCTGCCCTTCAACGGGTATATAGACATCAACACAACCAATGAGATATATCTATTTGGCGCGCAGCCAAGCGGACCAGCGCCCAACCAATTGCTGCGAATGCTCGATGCTGCCGACTTCGCTCTGTTGCGCCTCATCTCAATCGCGACTGAATTGGTCAGAAAGACTGTCTTGGGTGAAGGCGTAGCGCTGCGACACGCCTACTCGAAATCATCGATCGGCGGGCACGGAGGCGATCTCGGCTGCATGCAGCGTGCACACCAAGCGGGTATCAAGGCGATGGGCGCAGCTGTGAACAACGAACCAATTGCCAATATATCCCGCCGCGAACATGATGGAACTTGCCGAGGACAGCGAATGCGGGGGCGGGCGTTCCTCCGGCGGAGGAGACGGGAGGCAGATTTGGAAACGATGGTACGCCCATCCAACGGTTTCCTATCAGCACTGTCGGCAGACGATTATGAATTGATCCGTGCACATCTGCGCACGGTCGATCTGCCGCATGATGCGGTGCTGGTCGAAACCGGCGAAACGCTCAAGCGCGCCTATTTCCCGCACCGTGGCGTGATCTCGCTGGTCGTGAAACTTGCCAAGGGCGAGCATGTGCAGGTGGCCATGATCGGCCGTGACAGCCTGCTCGGGACACTCTCGACCATGGGCGATGCCTGCGCGCTGAACACGGCAGTCGTGCTGGTTCCCGGCGTCGCATCGATGATGGACCTCGATCGGCTGCGCATGGCGGCCGAACAGAGCTCCACCCTGCGGACGCTGCTAACGCGCCACGGGCTCGCGGTCTACGCGCAGGTGCAGCAGACCGCGGGCTGCAACGCAGCGCATCCGGTGGAGGCGCGGCTGTCGCGCTGCCTGCTGCACACCCATGATTTGTCGGGCGACTACCGGCTGCTGCTGACCCAGGAGGCCATGGCGCAGATGATCGGGGCGCGGCGCAACAGCGTGTCGCTGGTCGCCAATACCTTGCAGCAGGCCAATTTCATCCACTACAGCCGCGGACACATCCAAATCCTCAATCTGGAGGGGCTGCGCCAGACGGCGTGCGAATGCTACGCCACGGTCAAGGCCCAGTACGACCGGCTGCTCGGGCCCTGACGGGCGCGGCGCGTACCAAAAGAAGTGCTTGCGGCGCATGGTAAAGCAAGTGCTTAACGCCGCCTGCAAAGACCGCATATCTCGAGACCAGAACCGAAATCGGGATGGCGTAGATATCCCGGACGCCTCGCACCGCGACGCGCATCACGGGGACCGGGACACCATGTTCGACGCCGCTTTCGCGCCCGCGCAGGGCGCGCTCGCTACCGCGCCCCTGCGCGAGCTTGAACCGCTGCGCGAGCCTGGCGCGTTCATCGTGCTCGTGCGCGAGATCGGCGAGGACGGCGCCTGTGAAGTGCGCGCGGTGTTCTGGAGCGAGACGAGCGCGCGGCTCAAGCTGTTTCATACGCTCGCGCTCGGCCAGCATCGTGGCCGGATCACGCGCGAGGCGCATTCGCTGAAGAGCACGGCCAGGACGTTCGGCTATCTCAGGCTCGCGGCGCTGGCGCTGCGGCTCGAGAGCACCGCCGGCACCCTGGACGACGCCGAATTCAGCGATCTACGGCAGCAGATGGATGAGGCTTTCACCGCCGCGAAGGCGCAGGAACCGCAGGACTGACCATCGCCGCCTGCACCCCGCCGTACTTATACGGTTTGCAATTTTCACAGATGACTAATCATAGGTGGCGATAGTCGCCGGAAACCAGGAGGGTTTCCATGTTCACCTATGAGACTGCGGACCAGAAAGAGGTCCGTCGCTTCCGCATCGCGCAGTTCAACGGCCGGATGGCCACGGTGAAGGCGGGCGAGTCCACGGTGACGGGTTTTGTCCGCTCGGTGCTGGAGCAGGATTCGACGATCCCGCCGCGCTGGACCATCATCATCATCCCAAGTGCCCCGAAGGAAGAGCCGAAGGCGCGGCGGTCCAATTCGCGCGTGCGCCCCTTCGCCGAGGATTATTTTTAGGCGCGACCGCGCCGCCATCAGGCGGCGCCAGACGACGGCCTCAATCGATCGAATGCAGCAGCGCCGCGCGGACAAGGTCCGCGGTGTTGCGCGCGCCGAGCTTGCGCATCGCTTCGGCCCGATGGCTCTCGAAGGTGCGCGGGCTGATCTGCATCCGGAGCGCCCCCTGCTTGTTCGAAAATCCCTCGCTGATCAGCCGCAGCACTTCACGCTCGCGCTTGGTCAACCGCTTGCCCGACAGGCTCGATAATTCGGAGCCCGCCTCGCGCGGCGCCGGCAGCACGCGGCCGGCCCTCGACTCGGCATCCTCGGTTGTGGACGGCGCAGGCAACGCGCCCTTGTGAGAGCCGGCGAGCTGCTTGACCAGGCCGCAGACGCGCTCGGTCTGCGCCAGTGCGTTCTCCACCACCTGCTGCAAATAGGCACGGTCCGCCGAGACGGGCGCGAGCTGGTCGCTGTGGTGCTTGATCTCGCCCATGTAGAGCAGGAGCGCGGTCAGGGGACCGTTGAGCTCGCGGGCGATGGCCGCACCCATCTCGTCGGCCGCCTTGGCGCGGGCGGCATTCAGCCGGACGAAATCGAGCTCTTCGGTCGGAGCAGTGCTGCTTTCGAACCATTCCGACGGCCGCGAATCAGCAACCGTATCGTTCTGTGACCCCATGTGACTTGTGTAGCGGAACCCGGGGCGGTCTGTGGTTAACTTTTTTCTCCGTAAGACTACGGTGATTTCGTCGCTTCTGTGCGGAAAAGGCGACGCAGGCACAATTTATGCTTGCAGGCGGGGATATTTGACCATGTCAGGGTTGATAAACCTGCCTAAATCATAAGCAGAGTGCCGGAGGCATCCTCAACGATCGCGACTCGCTTGCCCGCGGCGCCCCGGATTTTACGGATAAATTAACGGCGGCCTGCTTCTCTTTGTCACAATTGAGAGCGCGCAAATGCCTCCATGCACTGGGCCGCCGGTAAGGCCTGCTGGAATCGTTGCGAGAGATTGCGTGCCATGGACGAGGTCGACCAGCTTTCGGAGTTCCTGCAGAAGCTGACACCGTTGTCGCGCAGCTGTCTGCTGAGCGAACTCGAGCGGCTCGAATCGTGCGGCATCGACATGCCGGGATCGGCCGGCGTGCAGGCAAAACTGCGCGCCGAGTTCCGCAAGGACGGATCGAACCAGGCGCGCGCCACCAATCCTTCGCGCTACTTCTTCGCGCCGCTCGAGCTGCTCCTGATCGACGGCGCGCCCGAGCACGCCAATGCGGGGCGGATCTCGCGCAACACGCTCACCCCGATCTGGGAATGGATCTGCCGCGACCTGCTGCCGACCATGGCGCGCGACTACGTCAAGGCGATCAACGACCAGGTCACCGCCAACAATCCCAAGGAAGTGCTGAAGATCGCGACGACCTTTCAGTTCAAGGTCGTCAAGGTGCTCGAGAACACGCTCGCCTCGGCCGAGAGCACAGAGTTCGCGCGCGGCAAGCTCGCGCAATACACGGCTTCGCGGACCGCCTTCAACGACGTGAAGAAGATGCAGCAGGTGCTGCGCGCCGGCGACGCACTGCCGAAGTTCAACGCGAAGCTGCCCGAGACCATCACGAAATTCGACGACGGCCAGGTCGCCCAGATCACCGCGCGGCTCGACGCGTTCAAGAAGGCCAATCCCAATGCGCTGCCTTTTGCACTGGCGCTGGTGGCGAGGCGCCTGAAGACATTCTGGCAGCTCGCATACCTTGCGACCAATGCGGCCGCGAGCAAGAGCGCCGCCGACATTGCAGCGGCGCCCTATGCTTGCGTCGTTCCCATGGTGCTCGACCGGCTCGACGACAAGCGCCTCGCCCTGCGGATCGCACTTCGCCACAACCGTTTCCTCGTCGCGCGCGACCTGCTCACCGAAATCTACGAGGCCGAACACGCGCTCAAGCTTCGCATCGACGGCATCGAGCAGAGCGAATGGGGCGCCCGGCTTCAGCAACTGATGGATGCGATCGCGGCGCTGGTGTCGGCCGAGGTCAGCCGCTTCCCCGCCAATGTCGGTCACATCCTCGGATCGCGCCGGCTGCGCAGCCAGGAAACGCTGGGCGGCAAGCTGAGCTATCTGGCCTGGAAGGGCCGCGACGCCGTGCAGGACGGCGCGGCGGCGCTTCGCAAATTGATCGGGGCGACTTAGAGCATGATCCGGAAAAATGTGAAGCGGTTTTCCGACAAGATCATGCTCAAACAGAAAATGTCTCCCCGCTATTCGGGCGCGTGCGGCAGGCACAGGAAGCGATCGAGAAATCGCCCTGACATCACGAACCTGAACCACCAATAGATCAATCGCCGCGTCGTCATAGCTGCAATCCCTGACAGCCCACCACCGGCTAGGTGGACCAATAGCGCAGGTGCAGCAAGACGCATGTGAGGTGCTTCACACTTGTCGGCCCGGCGCCTGCGCGAGTTGTCGCATGACTGACACGCGCGGCGGGGGAACATGCGCGCATCGCGCGAAAATGAATTCGTGGACTGAACGTATCGCTCCTATTCTCCGATGCATCGCATGCTGCATTGGGAAGGAGATAGGCGATGAGATCAATCCGACTGGTGTTGATGGTGACGGCGTGGCTGACGGGCGCATGCGCGCTCACACCGGCGACGATGGCGCAGACGGCACCGCCCTCCGGCAACGCCGCGCCGACCGCCGACAATGCCGTGCTGCTCACCGTCTTCTTCAAGCACGACCAGTCGCGTCCGCTCAGTGAGCTGAACGCGCAGCTCGACAGGCAAGGCTTCCGCAAAGCCTTTCCACCGGCGGGCGTGGAGGTCGTGAGCTGGTACGTGATGATGGGGATCGGCCAGGTGGTCACGCTGCGGCTGCCGGCCTCGCGGCTGCGCGAGGTCAACCGCATCATCGAGGACACCGCCTGGGGGCCGTACCGCACCGAATTCTATCCGACCTATGACTACAAGGCCGTCGGCATGGCCGAACACGACAAGGCGACGGCCAACTGATACCGGCGTTATTGATTTGGGCGAAGCGCGCGCAGCTTCGTCCAATTGCAGGACACCGGCTGCGCTCACGTGCGGTCGGCGTCCTCTTGGAAATCTCAGCGATTGCCGCGCCGCTGCGCGCAAAACGCCGGCGAAAGTGAAATCTTCTCGAAGATAATCGGACAATTTTACATATGATGGCGGCTTTAACGTTACCCGGATAATTCGACAATCGACTGAAGCTCTCCATATTTGAATCCGCTCATATCGGTAACACCACCGTCACGAAACGGGAGTGGTGTGCGATGAGTGATGGGATCAGTGAAGTCGCCGAGCGGAGGCCTAAGACCTTCGGACGGCGAAAGGTGACGCCGCGCGCCTGCGTGGCCGACGGCAAGCGCCATCTGCGCGCCTTCCTGAGCGACGTGCTCGAGGATCTCGGCTTCGTCACCAGCGAATGCGGCAGCGCGGACGAGCTGCAAACGGTGCTTGCCAGCGAATTGCCGGACCTGATCCTGTTCGGCGTCGCCGCTGATGGCATCGAGCCGGGAAAATTTCTGGAGACGCTGGTGCGCGAGGCCTTTGCCGGCAAGGTGGTAGCGGTCGGCGCGCGCGAGTCGATCATCCTGAAGGCGGTACAGCAGGTCGGCGAGGAATATGGACTTGCGATGCTGCCGCCGCTCACGACGCCCTTTGCCGCGGAGACGCTGCGCGAGCGCGTGGCGATGCTGCTGCCCGAGGAGCCGGCACCGAGCCCGGCCGTGCATGTCGGCGAGGCCCTGCATGCGGGCTGGCTCGAGCTCTGGTACCAGTCGAAAATCGACGCGCGCTCGCTGGTCCGCTGCGGCGCCGAGGCGCTGGTGCGGATGCGGCATCCGACCTGGGGCGTGGTGCCGCCGGCCTATTTCATTCCCGAGGCCCATGATCCGCATTTCCGCGCCCTCTCGGAGTTCGTGATCGAGCGCGCGCTGCAGGACTGGCACTATCTCCTGGAGCGGCAGAGCGCAGTCGATCTGTCGATCAACCTGCCTGCGCCCTACCTCCGGGAGCCGCAGGCCGTGCGCGATCTCTGCCGCCGCGTGCCGACGCATCCGGCCTTCGGCGGACTGACGGTCGAGATCGCCAGCGAAGAGGCGATCCACGACATCGAATTCCTCACCGAAGCTGCGCGCGAAATGCGCTTCCACAACATCGGCCTGTCGATCGACAATCTCGGCGCCAACTGGCCGGAGCTGATGGGCCTGGACAATATCCCCTTCATCAACCTGAAGGCCGACCGGCAATTCATCACCGGCTGCGGCAATGATCGCCTGAAGCGGACGGTGTGCAGCCATATCGTCGAACTCGCGCATGGTTACGGTGTGCGCACGGCGGCCGAAGGCATCGAAAGCCGAGCCGACCTGGTGGCCGCCAACGAGCTCGGTTTCGACCTCGTGCAGGGCTATCTGTTCGGCAAGCCGATGCCATTGAAGAAATTTGCAAGAAGCGCGCTGACGCGGACGGTGATGGGGCAAGAGTGAAGCGCGAGGGCCTCAGGCATATCGTCGCGCGAAGAACACGCAGACGACGACGAGCGCGGTCGCGGCGACCATGCTCCAGGCGACTGGCTCGTGCAGCAGGAAGCCGGCCAGCGCCAGGCCGAAGAACGGCTGGAGCTGCTGCAACTGGCCGACGCGAGCGATGCCGCCGATCGCTAGCCCGCGATACCAGAAGATGAATCCGACGAACATGCTGAAGATCGAGACATAAGCGAGCCCGATCCAGGCCGGCGCACCGACGCCGCTCCATGTCGACGGCCAGGTCCAGATCATGACGGGCAGCATCAGCGGCAGCGCCAAAAGCAACGCCCAGGAGATGACCTGCCAGCCGCCAATCCGGCGCGACAGCGCGGCACCCTCGGCGTAGCCGAGCCCGCACAGCACGATCGCGGCCACCATCAGGAGATCGCCAGCGACTGATGCGGTGCCGTCATTCGAGAGGGCAAAGCCTGCCACCGTGGCGCTGCCGAGAATTGCGAACAGCCAGAACAGCGGCTGCGGCCGCTCGCCGCCACGCAGCACGGCGAAGATCGCGGTCGACAGCGGCAGCAGGCCGATGAAGACGATCGAGTGCGCCGAGGTGATGTGCTGGAGCGCCAGCGCCGTCAGCAAGGGGAAGCCGACCACGACGCCGATGGAGACGATGGTCAACGAGGCGAGATCCCGGCGCGCCGGCCACGCCTGGCGCAGCAAGCCGAGTACGGCCGCACCGATCAGCGCCGCGATGATTGCCCGCGCCGACGTCAGGAACAGCGCGGAGAAGCCGCCGACCGCGACGCGCGTCGCCGGCAGCGAGCCGCTGAAGATGATGACGCCGAGAAGCCCGTTGCCCCAGCCGCTGCCCGCAGATTGCATGTCCGTCCCACTTTTTGAGTTGCCATCTTCGGCCTTCGGCGGTGGCGAGACCAGTGACAATCCAGTACAATCCGGCCAATCTGTATTGGTGTGGAAGGCAGTACACCTTGGACATCGAAGCGCGAACGAAGGGGCGCGGCGGCACCCGGACCATAGACGTGATGAGCGCGATCCGCGCCAAGATCGCCGGACGCGCGCTTGGTGCCGGCGACCGCCTGCCGGCGATCCGCAGCCTTGCCGCCACGATGCGCGTCTCGCCGTCCACGGTGGTGGAGGCCTATGATCGCCTCGCCGCCGAAGGCCTGATCCGCGCGCGCCGCGGCGCGGGCTTCTATGTATCGCCGACGGTCACGCCGCCGCTCGCCTTGACCGAGGTCGAGCCGCGCCGCGATCGGGCGGTCGATCCGTTCTGGGTCTCCAGGCAGTCGCTCGACACCGATGCGGCCGTGCCAAAACCCGGTTGCGGCTGGCTGCCGCCGGAGTGGATGCCGGAAGCAGCGTTGCGGCGCGCCGCCCGCGCGCTTGCCCGCACCGACGCGAGCGTGCTGACCAATTACGGCTCGACATCCGGCTCGCTTGCGCTGCGCCGGCTGCTGCTCGCGCGCCTCGCCGAAGACGAGATCGAGGCCTCGATCAGCCAGCTGATGCTGACGGGCTCGGGCACGCAGGCAACCGACCTGATTTGCCGCTTCCTGCTCCGTCCCGGCGACACCGTGCTGGTCGACGATCCTTGCTACTTCGATTTTCGTGCGCTGCTGCGCGCGCATCAGGCGAACATCGTCAGCGTGCCCTACACGCCGTCGGGCCCTGATGTCGCGCGCTTCGAACAGATTCTTAGCGGCGAGCGGCCGCGGCTCTACATCACCAATTCAGCGCTGCACAATCCGACCGGCGCGACGCTTTCCCTCCAGACCGCGCACCGGCTGTTGACCGCGGCGGCTGCGCATGACCTCACCATCATCGAGGACGACATTTTTGGCGACTTCGAGCCGGAGCGATCGCCGCGCCTTGCCGCGCTGGATGGCCTGAACCGCGTCATCCGCATCGGCAGCTTCTCCAAGACGCTCTCGGCCTCGGTTCGCTGCGGCTACATCGCTGCGCGCGCCGACTGGGTCGAGCATCTCGTCGACCTCCAGGTCGCCACCAGCTTTGGTGGCCCGAGCCCGGTCGCGACCGAGATCATCGCCAAGGTTCTGGCCGGCGGCAGTTACCGCAAGCACATGGACGAGCTCAGGCAAAAGCTCGCGCGCACCCGACGCGACGTCGCGCGAAAGCTCGGGGCGTTGGGCATCGAGCCCTGGCTGATGCCGCGCGGCGGCTTCTTCCTGTGGTGCCACCTCGCCGACGGGCATGATGCCACCGCCGTTGCACGCGCCGCGCTCGAAGAGGACGTGGTGCTCGCGCCCGGCAACGTGTTCAGCGTGTCGCAATCGGCGTCGAATTCCATGCGCTTCAACGTGGCGCATATGAGCGATCCACGGATCTGGGACGTGCTGCGGCGAGCGCTAAAGGCACAGCCCAATCGCTAGTACCACGGCTCCTCATAGACCGGCTGGCCATCGAGCAACAGCCGCTTGATGGCGGCGCGGCCTGAGGGCAGCACGGCGGCGACGACGCGCAGCTTTTGCTGGTTGCGGGCCTGCTCGAGCGTCTTGCCCTCGCCTTCCGGCACGAAATAGCTTTCGAGGCCGTATCTGATCTGCAGCTTGTCGCAGAAGGTGCGGCCACTCGAACCGCAGGAATAAACGACGCGGCCGCGGATCAGCACGTCGGGCGCCGTGACCGTCACAGGCGCGGCATGCACGGAAACCGCCTGATAGAGGCCGTTGGCATCGGGTGCGAGCTTGATGAACACGATCGGATTGCGCTCGGCGGTCGGCTGGCCGGCGAGCGCACCTGCCGGCACCTGCGAGATGTCGTAGCCGAGCACGACATAGTCGCCGCGCAGGAGATCGCGGGGATCGAGCGGCCGGGTCTGCAAAATCACCTCACGGCCTTCGCGCAGGATCTTCACGCGGTCGGCAACCATCAGAACCAGCAGCGCGCATTGCAGCAGGATGGCGGCACCGAACAGCACGGGCTTCGGGATACGCTGCCATAGCGCGGCGAGCTTGATCATCGTTCAGCCCTCGGCAGCGCGCGATTGAGTGCGGTTGCGAATACGACGGCAATGACGCCGGCCACCGCCAGGAAGGCCGAGCGGCGCAGCAGCGAGCCCTTCACCGCCCAGGTGATCGCGGCGATGACGCCGGCGATACCGAGCCAGCCGGCGACGATCCGCGGACGCACATCGTCGAGCACGCCGGAGACGACGAGGCACAGCATGGCGCAGAGCAGCGCGGCATAAGCGAACCAGGGCTCGCCCGCCGCAGATGCCGGCCAGATCGGCGCAGCGAGCAGCACGAGCCCGATCGCGCAGGCCGCGAGGATTTCGCCGGCACGCCTGGTCACGCCGGCGGATGCGAGCGCGAGCACCACACCCGCGACGCCGCACATGATCGCCCACGATGGTTGGGCCGCGGTCGTGCTTGTCCGAAGGCGGAAGAGATCGTCGACCGTTGTCACCTCCAGGAAGGCGACGACGGCCAGCGCGAACGCGCCATAGATCGCCAGGACGGATCCAAGCCGGTGCGCCCGCGGCGACGGCACGGCGGCGATCGCGAGCCCGCCGCCGAACAGCAGGGCCGCGCCGTTCGCCAGCACGAACGACGGCTGGACGCCATCGACGTCGAAGCGCAGCGACGTCGCGATCCACCACGGCAGCACCGCGATCGCGACGAGATGGGCAGCGACCCGGGAATGCCACGCGAGCGCGATAGCGGCGGCGATCAGCCAGACCACCACGAATTGAAGGTGAAGGGCGTCCGGCGCATCATAGGCGCGCATGCAGGTCCAGATGCAGGCGGCCGCGAGCCCGACCGCAAGCGCGCCGCGCGAGCCGGTCAGCAGCGCCGCGGCAAATGCGCCGATCGACCACAACAGCATGCCGCCGGCAAAATCATCGCCGAGATGATACATCTGGCCGACCAGCGCGATGCCTGCGCCGTAGATGATCGCGCCGATGCTCGAACAGAGGTCGGCGAGAACAATGCGGCCGCTCGCCGCGAACCACGCCCCGAGGCCGCCGGCGACGATCATGCCGGCAAGCAGGATCGCGAACCGCAACAGCCGCGCGATCTCGGTCCAATGCGCCGCGACGAAGGCAAGGAAGGCGGCCGCGATCAACAGGCCCCCGACGATGGCAACGATCACCGCGATGTTGATGCCCGGCGACAGCGGCGGCAGCGCACCACGAATGGAGGCGGCGGCCGCCGGCGCAATCACGCCATCGGCCTCCCATTGCGCAAGATCAGCTTCGAGGCGCTGCCGGTAGGTCTTGTCGAACATCGTGGTGGATCACCTGACGGCTGGCCTGCGGCTGGCTCCCTGCCGGCCGCGGGATGTTGGTCGAATCGCGCCGGTGGCAGGTTCAACCTATCACCGCGCTGAGGGGCATTCCCCGGCCTGACGACAAAAAAGTCGAAAACAACCCCATGCACAGTAGACGGCGGCTGCCGGCGCGAGGCGCGCTGCAACCGGCGAAGCATCTGATGCGGTGGGTAAAATTTGGAGAGCGGCGCACGCCGGGTGGAGGTGGGTCGGAATCGACACTGTAGCTAGTTGTTGGCGACACTGCCGCCAGGTTTCCAATCACGCTTTCGGAGGTCGGCAGAGATAAATGGCGACCGCAGCGTCGGCGACTTCGGATGACCTCGCGCGGCGTTTGACACGTCGGGCAAAACAGGAGCACGATGTCATCATTGCAAAGCGCCTGATCGGCACTGACGCTGTTGAGCTCATCGAAGCGGACGCGGCTGGGCGGCGCTTCCAGTTCGTGTGACACGCTACCTAGTTCAGGCGCGCTCATGGTCGGGCGCGCCGCGCAATTTTGTGCATTGTCAACGTAACTCGAAACGGCAGCGCTAGTTCGCCTTGATGCCGGCCTCGCTGATCAGCTTGCCCCATTTCGCGCTTTCGCTCTGAATGAAGCGGCCAAACTCTTCCGGGGACGTCGGGGCGGGCTCTGCGCCGAGGGTCTGGATCCTCCCGGCCACCGATGGGTCCTTCAGGGCTTTTACGAAGGCCTCATTCAGTCTGACGACGATGTCCAGAGGCGTGCCTGAAGGAGCGACCAGCCCGAACCAGCCGACGGATTCGAAGCCCGCAATGCCGCTCTCGGCGAGCGTCGGCACGTCGGGCAGGGACGGAACACGGCGTGCCGAAGACACGCCGATCGCGTTGAGCTTGCCGTCGAGAATCAATTGCATCGACGCAGGAATGTCCAGCACCGCGAAGGGCACATGGCCTGCGAGAACGTCGACCGACGCCGGCGCCGTGCCGCGATACGGGACCAGCTCCATGTCGATCCCCGTCTTCTGCGTGAATAGCGCGGCCGTCAAATGCATCGCCGTCGAATTGCCGCCATGGCCGATCGACAGCGCGCCGGGCTTCGCCTTGGCGAGTGCGATCGCCTCCGCAACGTTGTGCGCGGGAATGTCGGCCGACGAGACCAGCACGAACGGAATTTCCGCAAGCAGCGTGATCGGCGCGAGATCCTTCGGATCGAACGGCATCGACGAATTGAGGTGCGGATTCACCGTCAGCGCGCCCGCCGGCGCGACGCCGAGCGTGTAGCCGTCGGGCTTGGCCTGAGCGACAGCCGCCATGCCGATATTGCCCCCGGCCCCGGCGCGATTCTCGATCACCAGGCTCTGCCTGAGCTCGGCGGTGACGAGCGGCTCGAGCGCGCGGATGACGGTGTCGGCACTGCCGCCGGGCGGGAAGGTCACGATGATCTTGATCAACTGCTCCGGATAGGCCGCGTCGACTGCCTGTAGCGGCAACGCGGCGAGAACCGCACCCGACAGCACGGCCAGAATGCGGCGCCTTGCAACGTGAAACACGCTCTCCTCCCTGGTCTCTTTTATGAATTGCTTACGCCGCCACGCCGGTGAGACGCGCCAACAATGCTTGTGGATCTTCAGGCGTCGCCTGCCCGCGCCAGGCGATGTGCTGGTCGGGCCGCACCAGCACGAGCTTCTCGGCATAGGCGCCGTTGACCTCGTCCGGCGCGATGTCGATCAGTGTGAGCGGAACGCCACGCGCTTCTGCGGCGGACTGCAATCGTGCCACATCGATCGCCGGATCGAACCGCAAGAGATTGTAGCCCGTACCGAATGCGTCGTAGAGTGATCGCCCGTCGCGCAGGAAAACGTGCGGCGCGCGTGCGCCCGGCACGGTGGAGGGGGTGAAGCTGCCCATCGCGTAAACCGGCGGGGTCTCGCCATCATAAGCGATGATCGGCGAGGTGTCGTAGTAATAGCCGAAGTTCAATCCGGCGCAGCAATATTGCTGCACGTTGAGATCATAGGCTGCTTTGGCCAGTGCCGCGCGCGCCGCGTGGCCCCGCGGCGTGTCGTCCTCGATCTCTGCCGATACGCCGCCGCGCTGCGCCATCATCTTCATCGCGTGGTCCATCGCAAAGCGCGACACCTGGTCGGTGATGGGCTGGCGCTCTGCCTCGTAGGCGTCGAGCATCGCAGCGGACGCCCAGCCGTTCAGATGCGCCGCCAATTGCCAGCAGAGATCGACGGCGTCGGCGATGCCGGCGTTCATGCCATAGCCCGCATAGGGCATCCACAGATGCGCGGCGTCGCCGCAGATGAATACCCTGCGGTCGCGGAAGCGATTGGCCACCAGCCGGCGCCCGACCCAGTCTTCCTTGCTGACAATCTTGTATTCGAAACGCTCGTCGACGCCGAGAATGGCGCGGATCGACCAGTCGCGATCGACCGAGTCGAACTCGGGCTCGTCGGGCCTGAGGTGGTTGTGGATCAGCCAGCGGTCGTGACCGTCGATCGCCACCGTCGTGCCCGAGCGTCGCGGGTTGAGCGACAGCACCATCCAGGCCGGCTTGTGCGCCCCCATCAACTCCTTCAGTTGCGGCGCTTCGATAAAGGTCGATTGTACGCGCTGAATCACCGGCGTTCCGGACAGGCTTGCTCCAATCGCTTTGCGAACCAACGAGCGGCTGCCGTCGCACCCGATGATAAAACTGGCTTCGATTCGAAGCGTCTCTCCGCTGTCGAGATTGCGCGCACGCGCAACCGCGTGGTCATCGTCCTGCTCGATCTCAGTGATTTCCGTGCGCGCCAGAATAGTGATGCCCGCCTGGGCGGCGGCGTGGCTGAACAGGATCGGCTCGAGATAGACTTGATTGATCCGGTGCGGCGGCTCCGGCGTCGGCCACCAGGTGTCGGGGCCGCCGGTCGCGCTGTAGCGGCGCGCGCGGGAAGGAATGTCGATACGGCAGAGCTCGATGCCGGTCGCCGTGGTCCGGTAGGAGCAATCGTTCGGGAAGTCCGCGGGCAGGCCCGCATCGCGCAGCTTTGTCGCCACGCCGAGCCTCCGGAACACTTCCATCGAGCGCGCCGACACGTGATTGCATTTGACGTTGGGCGGATCACCGGCATGGCGGATCTCGGCGACGACGACGTCGATGCCGCGCGAGGCCAGATCCATCGCCGCGGTCAATCCGACCGGGCCGGCACCCACGATCAGGACCTGTGTCCTCACGGTCTGTCTCCATCCCAAGGCCGCGAACTTTGCCGCTTGCGCAGCATGCATTTTATTGCAGGCTCGGTTATAAGATTAGCCGGAAAGAACTCATCAATTCATGAGCTTTGCCTATGAACGTCACCCTGCGGCAGCTGCGGGCCTTTACCGGCGTGTATCGTACGCGCAGCATCACGCGGGCGGCGCGCGAGCTGGGAATCACGCAATCCGCCGCAAGCCTCCTGATCCAGCAGCTCGAGGTCCAGCTCGGCGTCAGGTTGTTTGACCGCTCCACGCGCTCCGTGCAGCCGACGCCGGCGGCCGACGAGGCCTATCAATCCGCCGAACGGATGCTGAGCGATGCGCTCGGCCTGTCACGACGCATGCGCGACCTCGCGCAGGCGCGCGCCGGCCGCGTTGCGTTTCTGGCGTCGGCCGGCGCGGCCTCGGCGCTGCTGCCGCCGGTGCTGGCAAAATTCCGCGCAGGCTTTCCTGACATCGAGATCGACATGCGCGACATGGCGGCCGACGATCTCGTTCCACGCATGATGTCGACGGACGCGGAATTCGCGATCGGCAGCGTGGAAGGTGAATTGCCTGAGATGACGATCGAGACCCTGACCCGCGGCAGGCTGAGTGCGATCGGCCGGCGCACAGCCGACTTCGCCGCGCAGCCGTCGCTGACATGGGACGAGTTGGCCGAGTGGCCGACAATCGCGATGCGGCGCGAGACGCGCATCCGCATGCAAATCGATCTGGCGCTGAGCGCGCAGGGCAAGCGGCTCACGCCCACCCATGAAGTGGCGCTGATCAACACCGCGCTCGCCATGACGGCTCAGGGGCTGGGACTTGCCATTCTTCCCGCCACGATGCTGCCGGCCGATCAGTTTCCGACCCTGATCGCAAGGCCTCTGGTGCGGCCGGCCATCACGCGACCGGTGTCGCTGCTGCAGCGGCAGGGCCGATCGCTGTCGCCGGCGGCGCAGGCGTTCGTGGCGACGGTACGGACGGTGCTAGCGGGGCGGGTTTCTTGAATTGGCGGAGAGGGAGGGATTCGAACCCCCGATAGGCTTGCACCTATGCCGCATTTCGAGTGCGGTGCATTCAACCACTCTGCCACCTCTCCTGAAGGCGCCATGGTAGGAGCAGGGCCCCTGTGGTTGGGGGCGTTAATAGGCGAGGATGGCGGGCCAGACAAGGCGCGAAAGGGGAAAATCCGCTGCCTCTTTCCGCCCCGTACCAGCTCAATTCTTGTTTGCCGCGTTTTCTCGGCGCGAACCGGCGTCCACTTCGCTTGAAAACGCTCTTGTCCCGGGAGGAACTGCCATGGAGCACCTGACGATCTCCGCCAATGGCGCCAAATTCCATCTGGTGCGCGCCGGAGGCGGCAAACCGCTGCTTTTGCTGCATGGTTGGCCGGAATTCTGGCTGACCTGGGAGCCGGTGATCTCAAGGCTTTCGGACCGTTTCACGCTGATCGCGCCCGATCTGCGCGGCTTTGGCGACAGCGACAAGCCGGACGGGGTTTTCGGGCCGGACGGCCATGCGGCCGATATGCTCGCGCTGATGGACGGGCTCGGCATCGCGCGATTTGGCGTGGTCGGCCATGATGTCGGCGGCGCGGTGATGCAGCAGCTCGGCCGCCAGGCGCCGGAGCGGCTGGCCGGGCTGTTTCTGTTCGATTTCGTCTATCCCGGCATCGGGCCGCGGATGGCCGCGCCCGAAAGGCTCAACCACATCTGGTATCAATCTTTCCACCAGATGGAGATGGCACCTCGGCTCGTCGGCGCGAGCCGTGAGAGCTGCCGGCTCTATATCGCGCACTTCCTGAAAGCATGGGCCCATCGCAAGGACGCGTTCGACGACGTCCTCGACAGCTTCGGCGACAACTTCTTCAAGGAGGGCAATCTCGCCGGCGGCTTTGCGCATTATAGGGCGTCGCATGCAGGCCGCATCGCGATGATGAAGGGCGAAGCGCCGCAGCTATCGCCGATCGACGTGCCGACCTGCGTGCGCTGGGCCGAGCACGATCCGCTGTTTCCCTATGAATGGACCGACCGGCTGGGAGAGACGTTTGCCGAGCTCGATCTGGCGATGTTTCCTGGCGTCGGACACTTTCCGCATCGCGAGGACCCGGATCGCGCGGCGACGGAAATCGCGGCGTTCTTTCGGCGGATCGGCTGGAGCTGAAGGGCAGGGGCAGCTGAAGCGGGGGCTGGTCGAACGGGCGATCGCATACGGCATTTTGTACGAGCTGAGTGCGCGCCTCGTCCTTCGAGACGACCGCTTCGCGGTCTCCTCAGGATGAGGCTAAGCGGCATCGGTGCCCGTTGAAACTGCTGCCTCACACCTGGTCCTCATCCTGAGGGCCCGCCAACGGCGGGCGTCTCGAAGGATGGCCACTGGGAAATCGTTCGGGCGCGAGTCCGGTCCGATCCGATCATGCTCAAAGAGAACGGGTGGGACCGCCAGACGCGGTAAACACTGGCGGTCCCGTGCCGCTCATCGAAATGCTGGCCAGGAAGGGCGGCTTCGCAGGCCTGCGTGAGGCGACGATTCGACCCTAGCGTGCAGATGCTCCGCCGCAACGCAATCCGTCCCTTAACCTAACCAGTCAAGGTTACTCCTTGTCGGCCTTCTGGCCGTTCTTGTTGTTTTCCTTGCCCTTTTTCTTGCCGTTCTCGGTAGAATCCCGGCCCTTGCCGTTGCCGCCATCCTTGCGGCGATTTGTAAAGCGCGCATTGCCAAGGCCGGTGCCGATGGTGAGCACGCCCCAGCGATCGACATCCTGCATGAACGGCACCTCCGAGAGGCCCTGAACCACGCCGTCATTGTGCATCAGGATCGCGGTGTCGTGCTCGCCGATCTGCGGAATGGCTTCGATCAGGCTCGCCGGCAGGTTGAACTTGCTGCTCTCCCAATTGCCCGGCAGGTTCTGCGCGCCCTTCTCGATCGAGCCGTCGGCGTTGACCACGCCGGGACAGGCGATGCCGATGAAGGGCGCGAGCTTGAAGCCGTCGGTCTCGGCCTCGGTGATCAGCCCCTTCAGCATCTTGGCCAGTCGCTTCACCGCGCCTTCGCGCGTCGGCTCGTCGTCGGCGTGACGCCACAGCTCGGACTTCGCGACCTTGGCCTTCGACAGGTCCCTGGCCTTCTTCCAGCCGGTCTCCACCAGGCCGCAGCGGATGTTGGTGCCGCCGATATCGACCGCGAGGATGCTGTCATGCGCCTCGAGAATCCAGGATGGCGCCAGATGCAGCGCGCCGATCATGCCGGCCTCGTCGGGATGGGCGCGGATCGGCATCACGTCGATCTTGAAATCCTCGGATTTCAGGATGATTTCCGTGCGCGCGATCGCGAGCTCGCCGAGCCGGGAGTCGCGAAAACCGCCGCCGACCACGATGCGCTCGGTCCTGGCCCAGGCCTTGGTCTTGAGGAAGCGCCGCGTGACATAGGCGAGCTCCTGGGCGAATTCCTCGATCGCGCTGTGCACGATCGCAGACGCCTCGGTGTCGTCGCCGACCAGGATCGCATCCAGGGTCTTCTTGCTGATCTGGTCCGAGGGCTCGTCGCCGAAGGGATCTTCGCCGGATTTGCGCAAGGGTTTGCGCCAGCGGTCGAGCATCTCCCGGAACGCGCCCTTGCTGGCGCGGTCGCCGAGGAAGCCGTCCTCGTCCTTCAGTTCGACGTTGAGGCTGTCGATATCGACCGACGGCAGCCGGACCGCGCCGTGCTGCGCGATGCCCGTGGTCGCGACCAATTCGTCCGTTGCCATGGAAAGCCCTTGCCCGTGTCCGAATTCGCGGAGACAACGGCGCGGGAACCCGTTGGTTGCAGGGCCGGCGGCAGATTCGGACGCGCGGTGGATTGGCACCAAATCCTTCCAATCCTGGGCCTTTTCGCCTGCTTTTCCTTGACTCTCCTGGGATGGCGGCTATAAGTCCCACAACCGGCGCGGGGCGTTTCTCGCGCCGCCTGTTTTTGCGTGGGTTTTCAAAGGGATAACTCCCGCCCGCACAAAACGCGCATAAACCCATAGCGACTGACAAAAAGCCGGCCCCGACAAGATGTCGCGAGGCCGGGATTGAACACGAAGGAAAACAACGATGTTCGCAGTCATCAAAACCGGCGGCCGGCAGTACCGCGTCGTTCCGGATGATGTCCTGGAAGTAGGCAAGATCGAAGGCGAAGTCGGCACGATCGTGCAGCTGAGCGAAGTTCTTATGGTCGGCGGCGACACGCCGGTGCTGGGTCTGCCCACTGTGGCCGGTGCGTCCGTGGCCGTCGAGGTGCTCGACCACAAGCGCGGGCCGAAGGTCATCGCGTTCAAGAAGCGCCGCCGCAAGAATTCGCGCCGCAAGCGTGGCTATCGCGACGAGATCACGGTTCTCCGCATCTCCGAGATCCTGACGGACGGCGCCAAGCCCACCAAGGGTCCGCGTCCGAAGCGGGAAAAGGTGGCGAAGGAAGCCGACAAGGAAGCCGACGCCGCATAAAATCGATCACGCCAATTCACGAATTGATGCGTGAGAGATTTTGAAATGATTCCGTCAAGGAATTGACCTAGACATACGCAGGATTTCGGAGACGAGCCATGGCTCACAAAAAAGCAGGCGGTTCATCGCGCAACGGTCGCGATTCCAAGGGTAAGCGCCTCGGCGTCAAGGTGTTCGGCGGGGAGCACGTGATTCCCGGCAACATCATCGCGCGTCAGCGCGGCACCACCTGGCATCCCGGCCTTAATGTCGGCATGGGCACGGACCACACCCTGTTCGCCAAGATCGAGGGCCGTGTGGAATTCCAGGCCAAAGCCAACGGCCGCACCTTCGTAGCGGTACTCCCGCTCGCAGAGGCTGCTGAATAGACGGTGGATCTCATTTGGAGTCCGCCGGGTCCTTGACCGAACCGGCGGAGCTCCAGAGATCATAGAGATCGAAGGCTCCGGGGGGAGGCAGGGAAACCGGCCTCCCCCTTTTCGTTTGACGAGCTCACTTTCCACTTAGTGACTTTGACGGAGCCGGACATGTTGCAGGATTTCTCGAGCGTGACCTTGCGGGAGGCGAGACCTGGTGTCGTCGCCACCGAACGGCTGACCTTGCGGCGGCCGACACTCGCCGACGTCAGGACCATCGCCCGCCTCGCCAACGACCGCCGCGTCGCGGAAAACACCCGCCGCCTCCCCCATCCCTATTCGCAGGACGATGCCGTCGCGTTCGTCCGCGCCACCGCCGCGCTCGGCAGCGAGACCGTGTTCCTGATCGAATACGACACCACGCCGGTCGGCATGGTCGGTATCGACCGCTCCACGCCCGACAATGCCGAGCTCGGCTACTGGCTCGGCGTCGAGCATTGGGGCCGGGGCTTTGCTACCGAAGCCGCGCGCGGCGCCATCGACTTCTTCTTCGAGGAGTTCGAGGACGATCAGCTCTATTCGGGTGCGCGCGTCACCAACCCGGCCTCGCGCAACGTGCTGGAGAAGTGCGGCTTCCAGTGGAGCGGCGTGCAACTGCACCGCTTCCTGGCGTTGGGCTCGTCGACGCCGGTCGACTGCTTCCGCCTCTCGCGCGGGGTGTGGTCGTCGCTGAAGAGCTGGAGCAGCGCGCGGCGGATGAGGTAGGCGGGGCGCTGCGTCACTCTCCCTGTCGTCCCGGGGCGCGACGAAGTCGCGAGCCCGGGACCCATAATCCCAGGAAGGAGTGTAAGGCGACGCTCCCACTCCGAGTCATCGCAAAACTGCTTCCTGTGGGTATGGGTCCCGGATCTGCGCTTCGCTTGTCCGGGACGACATCGTGGTTTACGCGGGCGGAGTAACATCTCCGCCGGCGCGGCCGAGATCGCGCTCACGCAGATAGATGTAGAAGCCAGCGCCGATGATGATCGCGGCGCCGACGATGGTGGCAACCTGCGGCACATCGCCGAACACGACGAAGCCGAAGATCACGGCCCAGACGATCATCGAATATTGATACGGCACCACCACGCTCGCCGGCGCGAGCTTCAGCGAGCGGTTGACGCAGAACAGTGCCGTCACCGAGATGCATCCGGCCAGCGCGAAGAACACGAGGCTGCCCGGCGTCGGCGGCACCCAGTGGAATGCGGACAGCACAGCGCCCAGCGAAAACGTCCCGATGAATTGCGAGGACGCCATCACGATGTCGGGCGTCTTGCGCAGGCTGCGCGTGATCAGCATCAAGGTTGCAAACGACAGGCTGCCGCCGAGCGCGATCAGCGCCGGCAGGCTCACCGTCTGCGCCGACGGCCGCAGCGCGATCAGCACGCCGCAAAAGCCGATCAGGATCGCGGTCCAGCGCCGCCAGCCGACCTTCTCGCCCAGAAAGATCGCCGACATCGCGGTGACGAAGATGGGGCCGGCGAGATAGTAGGTGATGACGTCGGCGAGCGGCAGATAGACCGTTGCGAGGAAGAAGGCGGCGACCTCCAGCGTCGACAGCACCACGCGAAACAGCTGCAGGCGCGGCCGCTCCAGTTGCAGGAACTGATGACGCTGTCGCCAGATCAGCGGCGACAACAGCAGCAGCGCCGCGCAGGCGCGCAGGAACAGGAGCTGCCCCACCGAATAGGTCCCGACCAGGAACTTGCCCATGGCGTCGCCGAACGAGAACATGAAGATCGACAGCACCATGAGCGCGATGCCGGCCAGCCGCGCCGAGCGGTCGTCATAGGCGGAGAGATTCTTGAAGAAGGGCATTGCTGTCGTTCATGAAAACCCGTCATTGCAATGACGAGCGAAAAGGGCGTCGCAAATCAGCGACTAGAGTCGCTTGCGGTCGTTTTAGTGGCGTGGGCGACGGGGGCAAGCCCGCCACCTCAAATTGAACGGATTGTCGTGCTCCCTGATCGGGCGCCGGCCGGTTGGTTAAGCAAGGGGCCAGATTCGCCGAAATTCGGCCGATTTGCGGGTAAGCCCGGGTTGCCGCGCGGGACCGGCTGGCCTACCTATGACCCATGAAATTCCTCGACGAAGCAAAGGTCTATATCCGCTCCGGTGACGGCGGCAACGGCTGCGTGGCGTTCCGCCGCGAGAAGTTCATCGAATTCGGCGGCCCGTCGGGCGGCAATGGCGGCCGCGGCGGCAGTGTCATCCTCGAAGTCGCCGACGGCCTCAACACGCTGATCGATTACCGCTACCAGCAGCATTTCAAGGCCCAGAAGGGCGAGAACGGCGCAGGCTCGGACCGCCACGGCGCCAACGGCAAGGCGATCGTGCTCAGGGTTCCCATGGGCACGCAGATCTTCGACGAAGATCGCGAGACGCTGATCCACGACTTCACCAATCTCGGCGAGAAATTCGTGCTCGCCGAGGGCGGCAATGGCGGCTTCGGCAACGCACATTTCAAGTCCTCGACCAACCGCGCGCCGCGCAACGCCAATCCCGGCCAGCCCGGCGAGGAGCGCTGGATCTGGCTGCGGCTCAAGCTGATCGCGGATGCCGGTCTGGTCGGCATGCCCAATGCCGGCAAGTCGACCTTCCTCTCCAAGGTCAGCGCGGCCAAGCCGAAGATCGCCGACTATCCCTTCACCACACTGCATCCGCAGCTTGGCGTCGTGAACGCCGACGGCCGCGAATTCGTGCTCGCCGACATTCCCGGCCTGATCGAGGGCGCGCACGAAGGCACCGGTCTCGGCGACCGCTTCCTCGGCCATGTCGAGCGCTGCCGCGTGCTGCTGCATCTGATCGACGCCACCTGCGAGCACGCCGGCAAGGCCTACAAGACGGTGCGCAAGGAGCTCGACGCCTATGGCGGGTTGCTCACCGACAAGATCGAGATCGTCGCGCTGAACAAGATCGACGCGGTCGAGCCGGACGAGCTGAAGAAGCAGAAGGAGCGGCTGAAGCGCGCCGCCAAGAAGACGCCGCTGCTGCTCTCAGGGATCACCGGCGACGGTGTCAAGGAAGCGCTCCGCGCACTCGTCGATGTGATCGGCGAGGCCCCGGTGTCGGCCAAGGCGAAGAGCGCGGCCGAAGCGGAGCCGTGGTCGGCGTAATCCCGTCCCGCTTGTCTTCGCGCCCTCGATAGCGCAGCATCCGGCAATCAAGAAGCTGCAGGGATGACGCATGGCGCGCGCGAAGAATGTTCTCTGGATCATGTGCGACCAGCTTCGCTATGATTACCTCGGCTGCACCGGCCATCCCCGCCTCAAGACACCGAACATCGACGCCTTGGCCAAGCGTGGCGTGTTGTTCAGCAAGGCCTATGTGCAGTCGCCGATCTGCGGCCCGTCGCGAATGTCGTTCTACACCGGGCGCTACATGCGCTCGCACGGCTCGCACTGGAACGGCTGGCCGCTGCGCGTCGGCGAGCCCACCCTCGGCGATCATCTGAAAAAGATCGGTGTGCGCAACGTGCTGGTCGGCAAGACTCACATGGCACCCGACCTCGAAGGCATGAAGGCGCTCGGCATCCCGCCGGAATCGATGATCGGCGTGCACGTCGCCGAGTGCGGCTTCGAGCCTTATGAGCGCGACGACGGATTGCATCCGACCGGCCGGCCAAGGCCGAAATACGACGAGTATCTGCGCAGCCAAGGTTTTGAAGCCACCAACCCGTGGGAGCATTGGGCCAATTCAGGCGCAGCGGAAGACGGCTCGTTGCAGAACGGCTGGCTGCTGGTGCACGCCGACAAGGCCGCGCGCGTGCCGGACGAGCATTCCGAGACGCCCTACATGACGCGCCGCGCGATGGACTTCATCGGCGAGGCCGAGACCGACGGCCGGCCGTGGTGCCTGCATCTGTCCTACATCAAGCCGCACTGGCCCTACATCGCGCCAGAGCCTTACGCGAGCATGTATTCGGCTGATGACATGATCCCCGCGATCCGCTCCGAGCGCGAGCGGCAAAATCCGCATCCGGTGTTCGGCGCCTACATGGACATGCGCTACTCCCGCAACATGGCGCGCGACGATGCCCGCGAGAAGGTGATCCCGACCTATATGGGCCTGATCACCCAGATCGATGATCAGATGGGCGTGCTGATGAAGTTCCTGGAGGAACGCGGCCTCACGGAAACAACCATGATCGTGTTCACCTCCGATCACGGCGACTATCTCGGCGATCACTGGATGGGCGAGAAGGATCTGTTCCACGAGCAGTCGGCAAAGATCCCGCTGATCATCATCGACCCCTCGAGCGAAGCCGACGCCACGCGCGGCACGCGCAGCGATGCGCTGGTGGAAGGCATCGATCTCGCGCCGACCTTCGTCGATTATTTCGGCGGCAAGGTGCCAGGACATATCCTCGAGGGCCGTTCGCTGCTGCCGCTGCTGCGCGGCCCGAAGCCGCCCGATTGGCGCAAGGTCGCGTTCTCCGAATACGACTACGCGATGCAGGACGTGCGGCTGAAGCTGAACCAGCCGATCGAGCGCTGCCGCCTGTTCATGGTATTTGACGGTCGCTGGAAATACATCCACGCCTCCGGCTTCCGCCCGATGCTGTACGACCTCGAAACCGATCCGGACGAGTTCTTGGATCGCGGCGACGATCCGGAGTGTGCCGGCGTCATCGCGCGGTTACAGGCCGAGCTGTTCGACTGGGCGCTGCATCCCAACGACCACATCACCACGCCGCGCGAGAAGATCGCGAACTATGCCGACAGCCAGCTCCAGGTGAAGGGCGGGATTCTGATCGGCGTCTGGGATGAGGCCGAGCTTGCGTCGATCAAGGACGGCATCGCACAGCGCGCGAAGTTATAAGTGAGGGAGCAAAGCTCTCTCAACTCGTCATGGCCGGGCTTGACCCGGCCATCCACGCGTAGCCGAGCCTGACGCAAGACGTGGATGCCCGGGACAAGCCCGGGCATGACGACGGAGTGTTTGGCACGAGCCGAGCCTAATTCTCGATCTTGTATCCCGTCGCCTTCACGATCGGCTGCCAGAACGCCGTGTTCGCTGCGAGCTCCTTGCTCAGTCCATCCGCGGTGCTGCCGACCGGGATCAGGCCGATCGCCGTCAGCTTCTCGCTCACCTCGGGCCTGGCGAGCGCGGCGCTGGCGGCCGCGCCGAGCTTGCTCGCAAACTCCGGCGGACTGCCGGCGGGAAGCCACATGCCGTACCAGGCATCGGCGACGAGATCGATGCCGCTCTGCTTCAGCGTCGGAACCTCGGGCGCGAACGGCGACCGCTCCGGGCTCGAGACCGCAATGATCGTCACGCCCTTGGCACGATGCTGCGGCAGCGCATCCGCCAGCGTCGTGATCCCAAACGAGATGTGGCCGCCGATGATGTCGTTGAGGATCGGCGCGCTGCCGCGATAAGGCACGCGCGTCAGCGGAATGCCGAGATCCTTCTCGAGCTTGGAGCCCATGAAATGCGGAATGGTGCCGTTGCTCGGCACCCCGAACGACGTCTTGTCGGGATGTGCCTTCAGCCACGCGACGAATCCCTTGAAATCCGAGGCATCGATCCCCGGACCGATCACGACGGCGAACTCGAACCGCGCAAGCAGGGACACCGGCATGAAGTCCTTCGCCGTATCGAAGCTCGGTGCCGTCTCCACCATCGGCAGCAGATACATGGTCGGCCCCGTCGTCACCAGCACCATGCTGCCGTCGGGGCTTGCACCTTTCACCGCCTTGATACCGATCAGACCGTCACCGCCGGTACGGTTCTCGACCACGATGGTCCGTTGCAGCACCGGCGCGATCTCCTGCGCGATCAGCCGGCAGAGCGTGTCGCCGCCCGCCCCCGCCGCGAACGGGAAGATGACCTTGCTCAGCCCGGCCTGCGCTCTTGCCCCACCCACCTGCGACAGCAGCGGCAACCCGAGACATCCGGCCATGAATTTGCGGCGGTCCATTGGTTTCCTCGTCCAGCCCGTTATTGGTTGGCGGCATTAGAACCGGGCTGGCCGGCAAGACAAGGCCGACCTTCGCCGTTTACGATCCCGCCCGCCTTGCGCCGGCCATCGTCCTGCTGCAAAAGCAGGCCTCAACCGGCGCCATTCTCCGCGCCGCCGTTTCCAGAGCAATTCGTCACACGCGCCAGCACCTACAGACATGGCCAGCCCCGAGCTCAGTCAATTCCGCCGCATCGTCGTCAAGGTCGGCTCCGCACTGCTGGTCGATTCCGACCGGGGCGAGGTGCGGGCATCGTGGCTCGCCGCACTCGCCGACGACATGGCCAAGCTGCACCAGGAGGGGCGCGACGTCCTCGTGGTGTCCTCGGGCTCGATCGCACTCGGCCGCAGCCGGCTCAAGCTGCCGCGCGGGCCGCTGAAGCTGGAGGAGAGCCAGGCTGCCGCCGCCGTCGGCCAGATCGCGCTGGCGCGAATCTGGTCGGAGGTGCTTGGCGCGCATGGCATCGGCGCCGGACAGATTCTGGTGACGCTGCAGGACACCGAGGAGCGCCGCCGTTATCTCAACGCCCGCTCCACCATCGGCAAGCTTCTGGAGTGGCGCGCGATCCCAGTGATCAACGAGAACGACACTGTCGCGACCAACGAGATCCGCTACGGCGACAATGACCGCCTCGCCGCGCGCGTCGCCACCATGGCGAGCGCCGATCTGCTGGTGCTGCTGTCCGACATCGACGGGCTCTACGACGCCCCGCCGAAGAACAATCCCAACGCCAAGCTCATTCCTGTCGTCGACAGCATCTCCTCCGAGATCGAGGCGGTGGCCGGAGACGCCGAGTCCGAGCTGTCGCGCGGCGGCATGCGCACCAAGGTCGAGGCGGCCAAGATCGCCACCACCGGCGGCACGCACATGCTGATTGCGTCCGGCAAGATCGAGCATCCGCTGCAGTCGATCGCCAATGGCGGCCGCTGCACCTGGTTCCTGACGCCTGCCAATCCCATCACCTCGCGAAAACGCTGGATCGCGGGCACGCTGGAGCCGAAGGGCACGCTGACCATCGACGCCGGTGCGGTGACGGCGCTGCGCGCCGGCGCAAGCCTGCTGCCGGCCGGCGTGATCAAGGTCGAGGGCCAGTTCGCCCGCGGCGACGCCGTGATTGTCCGCGGCCCCGACGCCAGCGAGGTCGGCCGCGGCCTGATCGCCTATGACGCCGAGGTCGCCGAACGGATCAAGGGCCGCTCGTCGCCGGACGTCATGACCATCCTCGGCATCAGCGGCAGGTCCGAGATGATCCACCGCGACGATCTGGTGGTGGGGGGATAAGGGCCTTGCCGTCATGCCCGGGCTTGTCCCGGGCATCCACGTTCTTTCGGGGCCAACAAAGACGTGGATGGCCGGGGCAGGCCCGGCCATGACATCGGGCTGGGCCAGTGGCCGAGCCCGAACCCACCGACCGAAGCCCTGCCATACCCGCCCGACCCTTCGCAAAAGCGGGATTTCCGTGCTAGGACACTGCCTTAGCAGAAGGTTGAATTCCCGATGGCCGCCCCCCTCAAAGCCGTTGACGGCAATGCCGATCTTCAGGCGCTGATGTCCGATCTCGCAGCTAAAGCCCGCGCCGCCGCGCGCGTGCTGGCGCTGGCGCCGCCGGAGCAGAAGGACCGGGCGCTGGAGGCCATGGAGCGGGCGATCCGCGCGAACTCCGCAGCGATTCTCGCCGCCAATGCCGAGGACGTTGCCGAGGCGCGCGCCTCCAGCAATGCCACGTCCTCCTTCATCGACCGCCTGACGCTGACGCCGGCGCGTGTCGAAGGCATGGCCGAAGGCATCGCCGTCGTGCGCGGTATCGCCGACCCTGTCGGCATCGTCACCGAGAGCTGGCAGCGGCCGAACGGCATGACCATCGAGCGCGTGCGCGTGCCGCTCGGTGTCGTCGGCGTGATTTTCGAGAGCCGGCCGAACGTCGCGGCGGATGCCGGCGTGCTCTGTTTGAAGTCCGGCAATGCCGTGATCCTGCGCGGCGGCTCCGACAGTTTCCGCTCCTGCCGCGCCATCCATGAATGCCTGGTGCAGGGCCTGCGTGAAGCGGGCCTGCCTGAAGCTGCGATCACGCTGGTGCCGACGCGCGACCGTGCGGCGGTCGGCATGATGCTGTCCGGCCTCAACGGCGCCGTCGACGTGATCGTGCCGCGCGGCGGCAAGAGCCTCGTCGCGCGCGTCGAGCAGGAAGCGCGCGTGCCGGTGTTCGCGCATCTTGAAGGCGTCAATCACGTTTACATCGATGGCAGCGCCGATCTCACCATGGCGAAGTCGATCGTCCTCAATGCCAAGATGCGCCGCACCGGCGTCTGCGGCGCCGCCGAAACGCTGCTGGTCGATCGCGCAGCGGCTGCGAAGAGCCTGAAGCCGCTGGTCGAGATGCTGCTCGAGGCCGGCTGCGAGGTGCGCGGCGACGACGCCGTGCAGAAGACCGACGCGCGCGTAAAACCTGCCAGCGAAGACGATTGGGACACCGAATATCTCGACGCGATCATCGCAGCCAAGGTGGTCGACGGCGTCGACGGCGCAATCGCGCACATCCAGGATCACGGCTCGCATCACACCGATGCAATCGTGAGCGAGAATGATTTGGCTGCGAAGAAATTCCTCAGCGAGGTCGATTCCGCAATCGTGCTGCACAACGCCTCGACGCAGTTCGCCGATGGCGGCGAGTTCGGCTTCGGTGCCGAGATCGGCATCGCCACCGGCCGCTTCCATGCCCGTGGTCCTGTTGGTGCCGAGCAGTTGACCAGCTTCAAGTATCGCGTTCACGGCACAGGGCAGACGCGGCCGTAAGGCATGGCGCGAGGCGTGGGGCATTGAATAACAATTTCGTCGCGCCACGTTTCTTCGCGCAGGCCATACCGCCCTACACCGAAGGCATGCGCATCGGCCTGCTCGGCGGCTCGTTCAATCCGCCGCACCAGGCCCACCGCGCGATCAGCCAGTTCGCGCTGAAGCGCCTTCAGCTCGACCGCGTGTGGTGGCTGGTGACGCCGGGGAATCCGCTGAAGGAGAACGGCAATCTGCATGAGCTCGGCGCGCGCATGCAGGCGGCGCGCGATGTCGCCAACGATTCCAGGATCGAGGTCAGCTGTCTCGAATCCGTCATTCGCACCCGCTATACTATCGACACGATCAACACCTTGCGCCGCCGTCTCAGTGGCTTGCGCTTTGTCTGGATTATGGGCGCCGATAACCTCGCTCAATTCCATCGTTGGCAGCACTGGCGGCGCATCGCCGATCAGGTGCCGATGGCGGTCATCGATCGCCCGCCGCAGAGTTTTCGTGCCCTTGCCTCGCCCGCGGCCCAGGCGCTCGCGCGCTATCGCCTGCCCGAGACTAAGGCAGCATTACTTGCGGACCAGCCGGCGCCGGCCTGGGTCTTCCTGACCGGATTGAAGCTCAACCTCTCCTCGACGGGCTTACGGAACCCGGACGGGAGCTGGAAAGGTACGAAGTGAGACAGAGTGTGCGGGATTGAGGGCTCTCTGGCATATTGAAACCCTTAACCCCACATGATGTAGTGTAACCCGTGAGGGGCGGATTCGGTCCTCGCGATACAGTGAAAGGAATGGTCCCTGGCCACGTCTGTATTGTCCAAGTCAGCTTCAACGAAGTCTGTTTTACCCAAGGCTACGAAACCGACGCGTAAAACATCGACAAAAGCTGCGGCCTTGAAGGCGCAACCCGACGCCGACAAGACGCTGAACCTGATCCTCTCCCGCCTCGACGACATGAAGGCGGAAGAGACGGTCACCATCGACCTTCGCGGCAAATCGGCATACTCCGACTACATGATCGTCACCACCGGCCGCGTGAACCGGCACGTTGGCGCGATCGCGGAGAACGTCGCAAAGAGCCTCAAGGAAACCGGCATCAAGAACATCCACGTCGAGGGCTTGCCCAATTGCGACTGGGTGCTGATCGATTCCGGCGATGTGATCGTGCACGTGTTCAGACCCGAGGTCCGTGAGTTCTACAATCTCGAGAGATTGTACACGCAGGGCCCAGGGGCGGCGAAAGCGATCTGACGCGATCTTAGAGGCGACTGGCCGATTTCGAATCGGCTGACGCGCATGCTAGCGTCGTGCGCGCGGATTGCGCGCGGTTCGAAAACACGACTCTGAAACCTCATGCGTGTTGCTGTCATTGCGGTGGGCCGGCTGAAGCAGGGCCCCGAACGGGAGCTTGCCGACCGCTATTTCGAGCGGTTCGACGAGGCCGGCCGCAAGCTCGGATTTCGCGAGCTCACCATCCACGAAATTCCTGAGAGCCGCGCACGCGACACCGCGACGCGAATGACTGAGGAGGCCGCGGCGATCGCCGCGCATATTCCCGAAAAGTCGATCCTGGTGGCGCTGGACGAGCGCGGACAAAACCTCGATTCCACCGTATTCGCACGGCATCTCGGGCGCTGGCGCGACGAGGGCGCCGGTCATACTATCTTCGTGATCGGAGGGGCGGACGGACTTTCGCCCGAATTGCGCCGTAAGGCCAAGCTCGCGATCGCGTTCGGCTCTGCGACCTGGCCGCATCAAATGGTCCGCGTCATGCTTCTGGAACAGCTGTATCGGGCCGCCACCATTCTGGCCGGCCATCCCTATCATCGCGCGTGATTCGCGCCACAACGAGCACCTTGCCGACAAGATGCGAGCGCCGATCCTCAATTTGCTGCTGATTGCGAGCTGCGCCGGCGCAAGCCTCTTCGCTGAAGAAAGCCTCGCGCAAGCTCAGACGGCGGCGCCGGCGCCACAGACCGCGGCCATCTCGCCCGACGCTATCAAGCAGCGCGAGCAGGAGCTGGAAGCCGCGCGCGCAAGCAAGAAGAGTGCGGAGGAGGCGCAGGCCAAGCTGAAGGCCGAGATCACCTCGCTCGGCCAGGACCGCACCCAGCTCAATCAGCAATTGATCGACACCGCCGCCAATGTCCGAACCGTCGAGACCAAGATCGACGAGGCCGAGGCGCGGCTGAAGACGCTGAACGGCCGCGAGCAGCAGGCCCGCACCTCGCTCGATTCGCGCCGCGCCGACATCGTCGAGGTGCTGGCGGCCCTGCAGCGCGCCGGACGGCGCACACCGCCGGCGCTGCTGGTGCGGCCCGAAGATGCGCTGCAATCGCTGCGCACCGCGATGCTGCTCGGCGCCGTCGTGCCGGAATTGCGCGGCCGCGCCGAGAAGATCGCAGGCGAGCTCGGCGAGCTCGTGACCTTGCGCAAGAGCATCGCTAGCGAACGCGACCAGCTCGCCTCCGACCGCGACAAGATCCGCAGCGACCAGACCCGGCTCGCCGCCCTGGTCGACGAACGGCAGCGCCAGCAGTCCTCGCGCGAAAAGGACCTCGACGCGGAGAATTCGCGCGCCATCACGCTGTCAAAGCAGGTCGGCGATCTGCAGGGGCTGATCGCCAAGATGGAGCAGGACCTGCAAAGCGCAGCCAAGGCGGCCGAGAAGGCGGCCGAGGCCGCAAAGCAGGCCGAGGCCAAGGAAGCGGCAAACGCGGCCGCCAACGCCAAACCCGGCCCGGCCGCGTTCAAGGACCGCTCCCGGACCAGCCCGGCCATCCTGTTCGTCTCAGCCAAGGGACTCCTGCCGTTGCCGGTTAACGGTAACAAGATCAGGGACTTTGGCGGTTCCGATGGGCTCGGTGGGCTCCAGAAGGGCATTTCGCTGGCAACCAAGCCCGGTTCGCAGGTCACGACGCCGTGCGACGGCTGGGTGGTGTATGCCGGCCCGTTCCGCAGCTATGGACAACTCTTGATCCTCAATGCCGGGGGCGGGTATCATGTCCTGATCGCCGGGATGGAGCGCATTTCGGTCAACATCGGACAATTTGTGCTCACGGGGGAGCCGGTCGCGACCATGGGGTCGACATCTCAAGTCGCCTCCATTCTCGCCACGAACGCGAGTCAACCTGTGCTGTATGTCGAGTTCCGCAAAGACGGCACTCCAATCGATCCAGGCCCATGGTGGGCCGCAAATGAAGGCGAGAAGGTTCGCGGATGATGCGCAAGACTTCAGTTATCCTCCTCAGCGCTGCGACCGGTGCGGCGCTGACGCTGTTCGTGACCCAGCCGCGCGCGGTGTTCATGGGCTCCAGCGCGCGAGCCGCGACCGCCGACACCTATCGCCAGCTCAATCTGTTCGGCGACGTCTTCGAGCGCGTGCGCTCCGACTATGTCGAGAAGCCCGACGACACCAAGCTGATCGAATCAGCGATCAGCGGCATGCTCACCGGCCTCGATCCGCATTCGAGCTACATGGACGCCAAGAGCTTCCGCGACATGCAGGTGCAGACCCGCGGCGAGTTCGGCGGCCTCGGCATCGAGGTCACCATGGAGGACGGCCTTATCAAGGTGGTCTCGCCGATCGACGACACGCCCGCCTCGCGCGCCGGTGTCATGGCCAACGACATCATCACCAATCTCGACGATGAAGCGGTGCAGGGCCTGACCCTGAACCAGGCGGTCGAGAAGATGCGCGGCCCCGTCAACACCAAGATCAAGCTCAAGATCATCCGCAAGGGCCAGGACAATCCGATCGACGTCACGCTGGTGCGCGACAACATCCGCGTCCGTTCGGTGCGCGCGCGCGTCGAGGCTGACGACATCGCCTATATCCGCATCACCACCTTCAACGAGCAGACCACCGAAGGCCTGAAGAGGGAGGTCGCCAACCTCTCGACCCAGATCGGCGACAAGCTCAAGGGCTACGTCATCGACCTCCGCAACAATCCGGGCGGCCTGCTCGAGGAGGCCGTCACCGTCTCCGACTCGTTCCTGGAGAAGGGCGAGATCGTGTCGACCCGCGGCCGCAACGCCGAGGAGACCCAGCGCCGCACCGCGCACGCGGGCGACCTCACCAAGGGCAAGCCGGTCATCGTGCTCGTCAACGGCGGCTCAGCCTCGGCGTCCGAGATCGTCGCCGGCGCGCTGCAGGACCACAAGCGTGCGACCATCGTCGGCACGCGCTCGTTCGGCAAGGGCTCGGTGCAGACCATCATCCCGCTCGGCTCGGGCAACGGCGCGCTGCGCCTCACCACCGCGCGCTACTACACGCCGTCGGGCAAGTCGATCCAGGCCAAGGGCATCGTGCCCGACATCGAAGTGCTCCAGGACGTGCCGGACGAGCTGAAGTCGCGCACCGACACCAAGGGCGAGGCTTCGCTGCGCGGCCATCTCAAGAACGACGGCGACGAGAAGACCGGCTCGCAGTCCTATGTCCCGCCGGATGCCAAGGACGACAAGGCGCTCAAGCTCGCCGACGATCTGCTCCACGGCATCAAGAACAGCGCCTCCGCGGCGCCGACGCCCGGCACCACCGACAAGGCGGCGGCCGATAAGCCCAAAGCCGCGAACTAAGTCGCAAGCTCAGCAATCTACGGAAAAGGGCGGCTCTTAGGAGCCGCCCTTTTTGCGTGGAACTCCTGACGTCCCCGGCCTATCCCGGCCTGCCGCCGCTTGACCTCGGCGTGGTATCGTCGGTGGAGTGATTCGGGATCTCGCATGACTGAAACGGCCGATGATCTGAGCGCCCCGCTCGGACAGGACAAGCCGCGCCGAAAACGGCGGCTGCGGCTGCCGTTCACGGTCCTGCAGGCGCTGGCCGCGATGCTCGGCCTGTTCCTGGTCGCCTTTGCCGGCTTCGCCATCTTCAACAAGGACCCGCTCGGCGGCGAACCGATGACGCGGCTCGCGATTCGCGATCCCAAAGCCACAGACGAGAAGCCCGCCGCCGGCCACGGCGAGGAGCACGCTCAAGAGAGCAAGCACGCAACTAAGGAGGCGCCGAAAGAGGCTGCCTCCGGCGAGCAGAAGACCGTCACCATGATCGACGGCTCCACCGGCGCGCGCCACGACGTGGTGATCGGCGCCGGCGACGCCGCCGACAAAGGCGAGGCAGCCGCAGCAATGCCGGCCGTCATGGCCGGGATCGACCCCAAACTGCTGGAGAAATCCCGCTACGGCATGATCCCCGCGGTCTCAGGCGATCTCAAGCCTTTCAATGTCTACGCAGCCGAGGCCGACCGCGCCAAGGCCGCGAAAATGCCGGTTGTGGCGATCGTGATCGGCGGCCTCGGCGTCGGCGCCGCCAAGACCACCGATGCGATCATGAAGCTGCCGGGCGCGGTGACGCTGGCCTTCACGCCCTACGGCGCCGACCCCGGCAAGCTCGCCGAGCGCGCCCGCGCCCAGCGCCACGAGATCTTCCTCCAGATCCCGATGGAGCCCTATGACTTCCCGGACAACGATCCGGGGCCGCAAACGCTATTGACCTCGCTGACCGCCGACCAGAACACCGACCGCCTGTACTGGCACCTCAGCCGGATGCAGGGCTATGTCGGCATCACCAATTTCATGGGCGCCCGCTTCGTGGCGACCGATGCGGCGATGCAGCCGATCATCCGCGAGGCCTCCAGGCGCGGGCTTGGCTTCTTCGACGACGGCTCCTCGCCCCGCAGCATCGCGCCGCAGGCCGCAGGAAGCCTCGCCGTGCCGTTCGGCAAGGGCGACATCGCGCTCGACGCGGTGCCGACCCCGACCGAGATCGACCGCGCCCTGAACAAGCTGGAAGCGACCGCACGGGAACGCGGCGTTGCCGTCGGCACCGCCTCGGCGCTGCCCGTCTCGATCGAGCGGGTCGGCGCCTGGATCAAGACATTGAGCGACCGAGGTATCCTTTTGGTGCCATTGACAACCGCGATGCTGAAATCAAAATCCAGCTAAATCAAACAATTGGTACGGCACGGGCCCGACAGCCCTGCCGGCAGCACGCGAGGGGTTTGGCGGCATGGCGCGTTATGAGGATCTGCCCTACCGAACCTGCGTCGGGGTGATGCTGATCAATGCGAAGGGCCTGGTGTTCATCGGTCGTCGTGCCGGCGGTCTCGAGCAGGTCGACGACGGCCATGTCTGGCAGATGCCGCAGGGCGGCGTCGATCCCGGCGAGGACACCTGGGATGCCGCGAAACGCGAGCTCTATGAAGAGACCAGCGTGCACTCGATCGAGCGGCTCGGCGAGGTTCCGGACTGGCTGATTTACGACATCCCGCGCACGGTGGCAGGGCGCGCCTGGAAGGGACGCTACCGCGGTCAGCGCCAGAAATGGTTTGCGGTGCGCTTCACCGGCAAGGACAGCGAGATCAACGTCGAGAAGCCCGGCGGCGGCGGCCACAAGGCCGAATTCGTCAGCTGGCGCTGGGAGCCGATGAAGAACCTGACCGGGCTGATCATCCCGTTCAAGCGCCCGGTCTACGAGCGCGTGGTGAAGGAATTTTCCGCACTGGCGGATGACTAAATCGAATTGTCATCCGGCTTTGGTGCTAAGGCACCGGCTGGGCTGACAACGAGAGATCCACGCGTGACGAACGAAAAACCCTACCGTCCCAATGTCGGGATCGCGCTGTTCCACGCCGACGGCCGTGTGCTGATCGGGCACCGCTTCAAGGGCGACGGCCCCGAGATCATTTTGCCGGGGCTCGACTGGCAGATGCCGCAAGGCGGCGTCGACGAGGGCGAGGTCTTGCGCGATGCCGCCATGCGCGAGCTCTGGGAGGAGACCAGCGTCGTCAGCGCCGACTATCTCGGCGAGACCGACTGGCTCACCTACGAATTCCCGCCCTACGACGGACCGCAGACGCATCGGCTGGCAAAATTTCGCGGTCAGCGCCAGAAGTGGTTCGCGCTGCGCTTCACCGGCAAGGATGACGAGATCGATCCGCTGACGCCACGCAACGGCCAGCCCGCGGAGTTCGACGCATGGCG
This sequence comes from Bradyrhizobium sp. S3.3.6, assembly GCF_040546905.1. Lineage (NCBI taxonomy): Bacteria > Pseudomonadati > Pseudomonadota > Alphaproteobacteria > Hyphomicrobiales > Nitrobacteraceae > Bradyrhizobium > Bradyrhizobium sp. S3.3.6. Next base: position 36,589 of record NZ_JBEPOT010000023.1, read on the forward strand.
CTGGGAGCGGCTCGACCGCGTCGCCGACGTCGTGGTGCCGTTCCGCCGCGAGGTCTACCGCGCGGTAGCGCAGCAGTTCTCGCCCTTCGCAAGCTGAAATCGCGTTCGCACTAGTTGGTCGGCCCGACCGTAAATGGGCCGATCGCGATGACGTGGCAGTCGCTGTCGTGCTTGACGCAGTCGGCCAGCGCGCCGTTGACGGCGGTCTGCTCGTCGGCGGCCTTCAGGCCGAGGCCGGGACGGCCGGCGGTGCCGACGGCGACCGCGTTCCAGCCCATGCCATCGCCAAGCTTGCGCACGACCTCGTCGCGCGCATCGGCCACGATCGAGGGATTGGTCGGGGCGTGGAAGAAGCCGTTGGGCTTGAGCAAAGTCGGGATCGGCACAACGAAATTGTCGTCGACCGCCACGATCATGCAGGCCGAGCCCGCAATCGCGCCGCAGGACTCCAGCGAACGCCGCGTCGTCTCGTCGACCGATGCCGCCCCCAGCACCATGAAATATTGCCCGGCCGGGCCGAGCGCGACCGAGCGCGACTTTGCCGCTGGCGCGTAGATGTTCTCGACCCGGGTCCTGGCCTGATCACGCAGCATCGGAAAGTCTTTCGAGACGAACGGGCGCTCGGTCATGGTGTCGTGCCGCACCCAGGGCTGCGGCGGCATCGGCGGGCTGCCATGGCTGTAGACGACCTTGTTGCCGACCGCATAGAGCTCGCAGCGCCGCGGCGATTGCGCCGCGTCCGCGCGCTTCTGGCACTGGTCGAGCGCCGCATTGCGCGCGGCCTCCTCGTTCGGCTGGTTGAGCGCGGAGCCGTTGAAGCCGGCGATGTTCAGGGCGTAGGCCTTGTAATCGCCGGCCGCGGAATATTCGTTGCTGAGATAGGCGCGCTGGCGCTCGCCGATGTACGGCACCGCGTCCACGGCGATCTTGCCGCCCGATGCGGCCGGCGGCGAGGGCGTCGGTGCCGGCGGCGGCGTCAGAGCAGCCGTTTGTGTCGGTGTTGACGTCGGCACAGGCGAGGGCATCGGTGCCTTCGTCGCCATCGTGGGCGTCGGGCTTGGGGATAGCGCAGCGGCCGGGCTCGGCGAAGGCGCAGCCGCAGTCGATGACAGCTGGGTGGTCTCGAGCTTGGTGAAATAGAGGAAGCCGCCGACGCCGATGGCGACGACGGAGACCACGCCAACGACCAGCGGCCACATCCAGTTCGGCGCGGGCTGCGCCTTGGCGACCTTCTTCAGCTGCGGCGTCGCATAAGTCCCGTCCTCGCGCCGCATCGCGATCATATAGGCGTGCACGGGCGTCGGGATATTCTTCACTTCCTGCGCGCCGATATCGGCGAACTGCACCGACAGCTTGTTGGCGACCTGCTCATGCACGGCACGGGAGACGCAGATGCCGCCGACCTCGGCGAGGCCCTCGAGCCGGGCTGCGATGTTGACGCCATCGCCGAGAAGATCGCCGTCGCGTTCGACCACGTCGCCGATGGTGATGCCGATGCGGAACGACATCTGCCGGCTCGGCGGATAGGCCATGTTGCGGGTTCGCAAGCTTTCCTGAATGTCGATCGCGCAGCGCACCGCATCGACCGCGCTCGGAAACTCCGCGAGCACGGCATCGCCGGCGGTGTTGAAGATGCGGCCGTTTGCCTTTGCGATAAAATCGTCGATGACTTCGCGGTAGGAGGCCAGGCGCCGCAGCGTCTCCTCCTCGTCTTCCGCAACCAGCCTTGAGTAGCCGGCAATATCGGCCGCGAAAATCGCCGCGATCTTGCGCTTCATCTGCACCAGCCCTGGAACCTCATCCGCGGCGGCAGAATGCCGCTATCGGCGGCGCGGTGCAACAAAGTTTCAGCGCCCGCCACAACCGTGACGAGCGCTGAACTTTTTCAGGAATTCTAGGCTTGAGCCCCGACGCAGTGCGCCGGGGCTTAGTGCATAGCCGTGGAGCTGAGCTGCTGCTGGATGCTCTTGTAGTGATCGAGCCGCTCGATGGCCTGATCGAGCTCGGTGCCTTCGTGCTCCTTGAGGCCCTCTTCCATGTCCGAGATGGTCTCGGCGAACTTGGCGCGGTCGAGCTCGGCCAGCGACGTCGCGACGTCGGCGAGCACGGTCAGGCCCTTCTCGGAGACTTCGGCGAGGCCGCCGAGCACGATGATCTTCTCGTGCCGGCCGCCGGTGGTGATGGTGAGGATGCCGGGGCGGATCGCAGCCACGACCGGCGCATGACCCGCAAGCACGCCGAAATCACCCTCGGCGCCGGGAATGTCGACCTGATCGACCTCGCCCGAGAAGGCGAGCTTTTCCGGAGAGACGAGATCGAAGTGGAAGGTGGCCATGGGTTACCTGCGAATGGTGAGTAGCGACCAGGCGAGTGGCGAGTAGCGAATGGCGAATAGATTCTACTCGCCACTCCCTATTCGCTATTCGCCAGCTTAGGCGGCCTCGGCCGCCAGCTTCTTACCCTTCTCGATCGCCTCTTCGATGGTGCCGACCATGTAGAAGGCGGCTTCCGGCAGGTGGTCATACTTGCCTTCGCAGAGGCCGCGGAAGCCCTTGATGGTGTCCGCGAGGTCGACGAACTTGCCTGGCGAGCCGGTGAAGATTTCGGCGACGTGGAACGGCTGCGACAGGAAGCGCTCGATCTTGCGGGCGCGGGCCACCGTCAGCTTGTCCTCTTCCGAGAGCTCGTCCATGCCGAGAATGGCGATGATGTCCTGGAGCGACTTGTAGCGCTGCAGCACCTGCTGGACCTGACGCGCGGTGTCGTAGTGCTCCTGGCCGACGACGAGCGGCGAGAGCATGCGCGAGGTCGAGTCGAGCGGATCCACCGCCGGATAGATGCCCTTTTCCGAGATCGCGCGGTTCAACACCGTGGTGGCGTCCAAATGCGCGAACGAGGTCGCGGGCGCCGGATCGGTCAAGTCGTCGGCCGGAACGTAAATGGCCTGCACCGAGGTGATCGAGCCCTTCTGCGTGGTGGTGATGCGCTCCTGCAGCGCGCCCATGTCGGTGGCGAGCGTCGGCTGATAACCCACCGCCGACGGGATGCGGCCGAGCAGCGCCGACACTTCCGAGCCGGCCTGGGTGAAGCGGAAGATGTTGTCGACGAAGAACAGCACGTCCTGGCCCTGGTCGCGGAAGTGCTCGGCGACGGTCAGACCGGTGAGGCCGACGCGGGCGCGGGCGCCGGGCGGCTCGTTCATCTGGCCGAACACCAGCGCGCACTTCGATTTCACGCTTGGATCCGGATTGTGCGGATCGGCGTTGACCTTGGACTCGATGAATTCGTGATAGAGGTCGTTGCCCTCGCGGGTACGCTCGCCGACGCCGGCGAACACGGAATAACCGCCGTGCGCCTTCGCGACGTTGTTGATCAGCTCCTGAATCAGCACGGTCTTGCCGACGCCGGCGCCGCCGAACAGGCCGATCTTGCCGCCCTTGGCGTAGGGCGCGAGCAAGTCGACGACCTTGATGCCGGTGACGAGAATTTCAGCTTCGGTCGACTGGTCGGTGTAGCTCGGCGCTTCCTGATGGATGGCGCGCTTGCCCTCGAACTTGATCGGACCGGCTTCGTCGATCGGCTCGCCGATGACGTTCATGATGCGGCCGAGGGTGCCGTCGCCCACCGGGACCGCGATCGGCTGGCCGGTGTCGGTCACGGCCTGGCCGCGCACCAGACCTTCGGTCACGTCCATCGCGATCGTGCGCACGGTGGACTCACCGAGATGCTGAGCAACTTCCAGCACGAGGCGGATGTTGCCGTTCTTGGTTTCCAGCGAATTGAGAATGGCCGGCAGGTGGCCTTCGAACTGAACGTCGACGACGGCGCCCATGACCTGGGTGACGCGACCGACCTGGTTAGCTGCTGTAGCCATGAAGCTCTCCTTCGAAATTCTGTACTTGAACGACCGTCGTTTGGTTCGTGCGTCAGACCGCCTCGGCGCCGGAGATGATCTCGATCAGCTCCTTGGTGATCTGGGCTTGACGGGTTCGGTTGTAGATCTGGGTTTGCTTGCGAATCATTTCACCCGCGTTGCGGGTGGCGTTGTCCATCGAGCTCATCTGCGCGCCGTAGAACGAGGCGTTGTTTTCCAGGAGCGCGCGGAAGATCTGCACCGCGATGTTGCGCGGCAACAGGCCGGAGAGGAGTTCATCTTCCTCCGGCTCGTATTCATAGGACGTCGTCGGCGCGTTCGCCGCTTTTTCCTCGACAACGAGCGGAATGATCTGCTGCGCGGTCGGGATCTGGGCAATCACCGACTTGAACTGCGCGTAGAACAGCGTGCAGACGTCGAACTCGCCGGCGTCGAAACGGGCCAGCACCTTCCTGGCGATGTCCTCGGCGTTGATGAAGCCGAGCTGACGAACGCCGCGCAGGTCGAGGTGCTCGACGATCTGCTTGTCGTAGAGGCGGCGGAGCTGCTCGTAGCCCTTGCGGCCGACGCAGAAGAATTTGACTTCCTTGCCCTGGGCGATCAGCGCCTGGGCGCGCTCGCGGGCGAGGCGCACGATCGAGGAGTTGAAGGCGCCGGACAGGCCGCGCTCGCCGGTGCAGACCAGCAGCAGGTGAACCTGGTCACGGCCGGTGCCGGCGAGCAGCGCCGGCGCGCCGGGCGAGCCTGCGGCGGCGCCGGCGATGTTGGAGATCACCGCGCTCATCTTGTCGGCATAGGGCCGCGCCGCCTCGGCCGCTTGCTGGGCGCGGCGCAACCTGGACGCCGCGACCATCTGCATGGCCTTGGTGATCTTTTGCGTCGCCTTGGTGGAGGCGATGCGGACGCGCATGTCTTTAAGTGACGCCATTCTTCGTCCCCGACGGTTCGATCCCTTGCGGTCAAACCGCTAGCCTGTCTCTGTCGTCATGCCCGGGCCTGTCCCGGGCACCCACGTCTCGTCTTCCACACGGCAAGGCGTGGATGGCCGGGACATCAATTGCGAAGACGCGCTTCGCGCTTTAGCCCGGCCGTGACGGTGTTCTTATGCGAAAGACTTCGCGTAGCCCTCGACCACCGACTTCAGCTTGGCAGCGGTGTCGTCGGTGAGGTCGCGGGTGTCGCGGATCGAATTGAGGATCTCGGTGTTCTTGCCGCGCAGCAGCGACAGCAGACCGTCCTCGAACGCGCGCACCTTGTTGACCGGAAGCGGATCGAGATAGCCGTTGGTGCCGGCCCAAATCACGCAGACCTGCTCCTCCATCTTCAGCGGCGAGAACTGCGGCTGCTTCAGGAGTTCGGTCAGGCGCGAGCCGCGATTGAGCAGGCGCTGGGTCGAGGCATCGAGGTCGGAGCCGAACTGCGCGAACGCCGCCATTTCGCGGTACTGCGCGAGCTCGCCCTTGATCTTGCCGGCGACCTTCTTGGTGGCCTTGGTCTGCGCCGAAGAACCGACGCGCGACACCGACAGACCGACGTTCACCGCGGGGCGGATGCCCTGGAAGAACAGGTCGGTCTCCAGGAAGATCTGACCGTCGGTGATCGAGATGACGTTGGTCGGAATGTAGGCCGACACGTCGTTGGCCTGGGTTTCGATGACCGGCAATGCCGTCAGCGAGCCGGAGCCCTGGTCCTTGTTCAGCTTCGCCGCGCGCTCGAGCAGGCGGGAGTGCAGATAGAACACGTCGCCGGGATAAGCTTCGCGGCCCGGCGGGCGGCGCAGCAGCAGCGACATCTGGCGGTAAGCGACGGCCTGCTTGGACAGATCGTCATAGATGATGACGGCGTGCATGCCGTTGTCGCGGAAATACTCGCCCATGGTGCAGCCGGTGAACGGCGCGATGTACTGCATCGGCGCCGGATCCGACGCGGTGGCGGCGACGATGATCGAGTATTCGAGCGCGCCCTGCTCTTCCAGCACCTTCACGAACTGGGCAACGGTGGAACGCTTCTGACCGATCGCGACGTAGACGCAGTACAGCTTGATGTTCTCGTCGGGCTGCGCGTTGAGCGGCTTCTGGTTCAGGATGGTGTCGAGCGCGATCGCGGTCTTGCCGGTCTGACGGTCACCGATGATCAGCTCGCGCTGGCCGCGGCCGATCGGGATCAGGGCATCGATCGCCTTGAGGCCGGTCGCCATCGGCTCGTTCACCGACTTGCGGGGAATGATGCCCGGCGCCTTGACGTCGACGCGCATGCGCTTGTCGGCCTGGATCGGGCCCTTGCCGTCGATCGGATTGCCGAGGCCGTCGACAACGCGGCCGAGCAGGCCCTTGCCGACCGGCGCGTCCACGATGGCGCGGGTACGCTTGACGGTCTGGCCTTCCTTGATCTCGCGGTCGGCACCGAAAATAACGACGCCGACATTGTCGGTCTCGAGGTTCAGCGCCATGCCGCGGGTGCCGTTCTCGAACTCGACCATTTCACCGGCCTGGACGTTGTCCAGACCGTAGACGCGAGCGATACCGTCGCCGACGGACAGCACCTGTCCGACTTCGGAGACCTCAGCTTCCTGGCCGAAATTCTTGATCTGGTCCTTGAGGATCGCGGAAATTTCCGCGGCGCGGATGTCCATCAGCCTGCCTCTTTCATCGCGTGCTTGATCGAATTGAGTTTGGTGCGAAGCGAGCTATCGATCATGCGGCTGCCAAGCTTCACGACGAGGCCACCGATGATCGAGGGATCGATCTTCACGTTGAGCGCGACGTCCTTGCCGGTCACCGACTTCAGGGCGACCTTGAGGGCGTCGAGATTCTTGTCCGAGAGCGCCTCCGCCACGGTGACATCCGCGGTCGCCTCGCCCTTGAACTTGGCGAGAAGGGCGCGATAGGCGCGAATGACGTCAGCCACCACGAACAGGCGGCGGTTGGCGGTCAGCACTTTCAGGAAATTGGCGGAGATGCCGGCGAGGCCTGCGTTGTCCAGGACGGCCGAAAGGGCCCTGGACTGGGCATCGGCCGCGAACACAGGGCTGCGGACGAGGCGCTTGAGATCGGCGCTTTCATTCAGCAGACCCTCGAACCGCTCGAGATCGGCCTTGACCTCGTCGACCACCTTCTGGTCGCGGGCCAGTTCAAACAAGGCCGTTGCATAACGGCCCGACACACCTGAAACGGACGTATCTTCTGCAGCCACAGACGCGCTCTTTTAGCTGTCAAATTCGCAAGGGAAAAACCGTCGCCACGAAGCGGCGCCTAGCGATCCAAGCCCTTGGAATTCAAGCGGGACTTTGATTCTCGGCCGACACGGGACGTGCCGGGTCCGTTAAAATCGCGGCTTTGCTAACATAGCAGGCGCGCACGTGCAACATGACGGCAACTTAAAGGCCCGGCAGTTTCCCGCCAGTTCGTCGCACGCTGCGGTCATCGATCGCCGGCCCGCCAGCAACCTGCCGTGAACCTGCCATGCCACGGAATTGCCACGACCGTTACGTCGGCAAGTGGCCCATTCGTTCCTGCCCTCAGCGCATAGCGGCCATGAACACGGCTCGCTGAGGCGTGACCAGATCCGCGCCGCGCTCGTCCGTCGAATACTTATCGAATTCTAAATGTTGAAGCCGACGACTTCCATCTACAGTATTCTGAAGTAATACTTGGGTTAACAAATTGTTAAAGCGAAAGATTACGGAACATCCCCGGGAATATCCGCGCGGGTCACAAGATATTTCATCACGACACATAACAGAACTACTGCCCAATTCATGCCTCATTAGGAATCGAAACGCCAACCCGCTCACAAACTGATGGGGGCTCCACTGGCCACATATGTGGCAATACTAGCGTAGGGACCACTAAATGCTGTCTTTGAAGACGCTGGGCGCTCTGACCCGGCCGCCTACGGCGATCGCTTTCGCCGCCGCAACTCTCCTCGTCGGGGGAACTGCCACCGAAGCTTCCGCCAAATCCAGGCATCACCACAGCTACTCTCACCATCAACACCGCCACCACGCCCAGGACGATACCAACGCGACCTCCGATTGGCGCAACGCCAGTGCGTCGATGACGCCGTCGTCGGGCACGGGCCGCAGCTTCTCGGGCATGGCGTCCTTTTACGGCAACGAGTCCGGCAGCCGCACCGCCTCGGGCCAGCGCTTCAACCAGAACGCCATGACCGCAGCGCACCGTTCGCTGCCGTTCGGGACCAAGCTGCGCGTCACCCATGGCGGCTCGAGCGTCATCGTCACCATCAATGACCGTGGCCCGTTCGTGCGCGGCCGCGTGCTCGACCTCTCCACTGGCGCTGCCCGCGCCATCGGCCTCACCGGCGCCGGCGTCGGCCGCGTCACCGCGGAAGTCGTCTCCTAACGGCGTTCGACGCGCCTCATCTCGCACGCGCAGTTTTCATCATCGTCCGCATGGACATGAGCAGTTTGATGCGCGCGTGAGACAAGCCCGTGGTCTTGGGGGACCGCGGGCTTTTTTGTTGGCTGTCATGACGCACGTGTCCCGGACAAGCTGCAACGCCGCTTGGCGTTGCGGCGCAGAGCCGGGACCCAGAAGCAGCGAGTTCCCTTGCGACATGGTCCCCGGCTCTGCAGCGCACCGTCGAAGAGACGCTGCGCCGCGTCCGGGGCACGAGAGGAGAGAGCGATCTCTTACAAAAAGCTCTGCGGATCGACATCGACCTCGAGCTTTTGATTGCCCTTCGGCTTCGGGCATACCGCGAGCCAGTTCCGCAGATAATCGGAGAGATCAAAACCGCGCGCCGATTTCACCAGGATGCGGAAGCGGTAGCGGCCCTTGATCACGGCGAGTGGGGCTTCGGCCGGGCCCAGCACCACCACGCGCTCGTCGCGCGGCGCGAGCGCAACGAGCTTGCGGCCCAGGCCTTCTGCGCTCGGACGGTCGCCGGCCGAGATGATCAGGCTCGCGAGCCGGCCGAACGGCGGATAGAGCGTCTTCTCGCGCAGATCGATCTCGCTGTCGTAGAAGGCCTCGCGGTCGCAGGCGATCAGCGCCTTCATCACGGGGTGATCCGGCTGATGGGTCTGGAGATAGCCGACGCCGCGGCCCTGCTCACGCCCGGCACGGCCGATCACCTGGTTGAGCAATTGCCAGGTCCGCTCCGCCGCACGCGGATCGCCATTGGAAAGGCCGAGATCCGCATCGACCACGCCGACCAGGTTGAGCCGCGGAAAATTGTGGCCCTTGGCGACGAGCTGCGTGCCGATGATGATGTCGACGCGGCCCTCCGCGATCTCGGCAAGCTCGGAACGCATGGTCTCGATCGAGGTGATGAGATCGCTCGACAGCACCATGGTGCGCGCCTCCGGAAACAGCGCGGCCGCCTCCTCCTGCAGGCGCTCGACGCCGGGCCCGACCGCGACCAGCGATTCCTCCGCCGCGCAATGCGGGCAGGTCTGCGGACGCGGCATCGAGAAGCCGCAGTGATGACAAACGAGACGCTGGCGAAAGCGGTGATCGACCAGCCAGGCATCGCAGATGGTGCAGGCGAAGCGATGGCCGCAGGCGCGGCAGAGCGTTAGCGGCGCATAACCGCGGCGATTGAGGAACAGCAGCGCCTGCTCGCGCTTCTCGATCGCGGTTCTGATCTCGCCGGCCAGCCGCGGCGAGATGAAGCGGCCGCGCGCGGGCGGCTCGCGGCGCATGTCGATCGCCTCGATATGCGGCATGTGCTGGCCGCCGAAGCGCGACGGCAGCGCGATGCGTTGATAGCGGTTCTTGCGCGCATTGACCTCGGACTCGACCGACGGCGTGGCAGAGGCCAGCACGATCGGGATCTTGGCGATATGTGCGCGCACCACCGCCATGTCGCGGGCGTGATAATGCACGCCCTCGTCCTGCTTGTAGGCCTGGTCGTGCTCTTCATCGACGACGATGAGGCCGAGATTGGCGTAAGGCAGAAACAGCGCCGAGCGCGCGCCGACCACGACCGGCGCGCTGCCCTCGGCAATCGCCGACCAATTGCGCGCGCGGGTACGCGGCGTGAGCTCGGAGTGCCACTCGATCGGGCGCACGCCAAAACGTTGCGCGAAACGATCGAGGAACTGGCCGGTGAGCGCGATCTCCGGCATCAGGATCAGCGTCTGCTTGCCGCGGCGGATCGATTCCGCAACGGCTTCGAAGTAGACCTCGGTCTTGCCCGAGCCGGTGACGCCGTCGAGCAGTGCGACGTGGAAGGTGCCGTTGGCCGCGAGCGCGCGCATCGCATCCACGCCGGCCCGCTGCAGCGGCGAAAAATCCGGCCGGCCGAAATCCGGATCGGGCGCCGGCGGCGGAGGCGGGGGCGGCATCGGCTCGACCGTGAGCGTGCCCTCGTCGACGAGGCCGTCGATCACGCCGGCCGACACGCCGGCTTCCTTCGCGGCCTCGGATTTGGCGTGCAGCAGCCGGTCCGACAGCACCTCGATCACGCGTTGACGTGCCGGCGTCAGCCGCCGCGGGGGATCGCCGGCCAGACGCACGCCGGCACGCACGCGCTCGGGCCCGAGATGCTCGCCCATCCGCAGGCACATGCGCAGCACCATGCCACGCGGGCTCAGCGTGTAATTGGCGACCCAGTCGACGACCGCGCGCAGATCACCCTTGAGCGGGGGAAGATCGAGCTTCTCGTTGACCTCCTTGAGGCGGTTGTGGAGGCGCGGATCGGGATTGGCGTTTTCCGCCCAGACCACGGCGAGCACCTCGCGAGGCCCGAGCGGCACGCCGACGAGATCGCCGGCCTTCAGCTCCATGCCGCGCGGCACCTTGTAGGAATAGGTCTGGTCGAGCGCGACCGGCACCAGCACGTCGACCATGCGGGTCGCGGTGGCGGGGGCGGTCTGGCTGCGCGACGAATGATCCATGAATGATTTTTGGACGGAGAATCGGAACCTGGGGGAGTTGAGGCTAGCGCCGTGGCGTCGCCTTAGCGAACAGTAAACGGGTGTGATGCGATATACTGTGCGGAATCATTACGTCCAGAGCGCATGAGCAAAGCGGCCGCCCCTCCAATCGAGCTCGCCAGCGCCGATCCTGACATCGCGCAGGAGATGGCACGCTGGCTGGCGCATCTCGGCGCCGAACGGCGGCTGTCGCCGAAGACGCTGGAGGCCTATGGCCGCGACTTGCGGCAATGCCTGGATTTCCTGTGCAGCCATTGGGGTGAACGCGTGACGCTGGCGCGGTTTGCGTCGCTGGAAGCCACCGATATCCGCGCCTTCATGGCGATGCGGCGCGCCGACGATATTGCCGGCCGTTCCCTGATGCGCGCGCTCGCGGGCCTGCGCTCCTTCGGCCGCTTCCTGGAGCGCGAAGGCAAGGGCAAGGTCGGAGCACTCTCCGCGATCCGCGCGCCGAAGGTCGCAAAAACCTTGCCAAAGCCGCTGCCGATGGCGTCGGCAAAGCGCCTGGCTGACGCCGACGAGCGCGCCGGCGAGGATCGCGAGACCTGGATTCTGGTGCGCGACGCGGCCGTGATGGCACTGCTGTATGGCTCGGGCCTGCGCATCTCCGAAGCGCTGGGCCTGAAGCGCCGCGAGGTGCCGAAGGCAGGCGAAGGCGACGTGCTGATCGTTACAGGCAAAGGCAACAAGACCCGCATGGTGCCGGTGCTGCAAAACGTGCTCGCGCTGGTGCAGGAATATGTTGCGATGTGCCCGTATGCGCTGCCACAGGACGGGCCGATCTTCGTCGGCGCCCGCGGCGGTCCGCTGAGCCCGCGGATCATCCAGCTCGCGATGGAGCGGCTGCGCGGCGCGCTTGGACTACCCGACAGCGCTACGCCGCACGCGCTGCGGCACTCATTCGCCACGCATCTGCTCTCGCGCGGCGGCGATCTGCGCGCGATCCAGGAATTGCTTGGCCACTCCTCGCTCTCGACCACGCAGATCTACACCGGCATCGATTCCGAGCGGCTGCTGGAAGTCTATGCGAGCGCGCATCCAAGGCGCTGACACCTGACATGAAGCTGTCATAGCAGGCTCTGTTGGCGAGCATGCCTCTTGCGCAGGCCGCGCGGTTCGGTCAATCGTTGCGGAACCGAGGCAGGAGGGATTTATGAGCGCACACGAAAGCATGGAGCACGCCGAGCATGCCGAGCACGCATCCGGTGAGAACAAGAAGATCGCCCTGTTGATCGCGGTGCTGGCGCTGTTCCTGGCGATCTCCGAGACGCTCGGCAAAGGCGCCCAGACCGAGTCGATCAGCAAGAACGTCGAGGCCTCCAACCTCTGGGCGTTCTTCCAGGCCAAGAGCATCCGCCGCACCGTGGTCCAGACCGCCGCCGACCAGGGCAAGCTGACACTGGGCGCCGCCACCGACGACGCCATGAAGGCCGCGGTGCAGAAGCAGATCGACGATTGGCAGAAGACCGCGGCGCGCTACCGCTCCGAGCCCGAGACCGGCGAAGGCACCGAGCAGCTCGCCGAGAAGGCCAAGGAAGCCGAGCACGTGCGCGACGAGGCGACCGCGAAGTACCATCACTTCGAGCTGGCGTCGGCCGCATTCCAGATCGGCATCGTGCTGGCGTCGGCCACCATCATCACCGGCATGCTGCCGCTCGCCTGGATCGCCGGCCTGCTGACGCTCGCCGGACTTGGCATGACCGTGCTCGGCGCATGGTCGCCGCATTTGTTGCATCTGCACGGGTGAGGGGCGCTGCCACGCACACCGCTGTCATGCCCCGGCTTGGCCGGGGCATCCAGTACGCCGCGGCTCCTCGGTTCTAGAGCGTTAGCCGATCAGGTTGCAAGTACCCTGCGGCCACGAAGTAGTTTGTGGATTCTGCGGGCGTGTAGGTGTCGACGATGCGACCAATAG
>NZ_JBEPOT010000024.1:0-46430 GCF_040546905.1 Bradyrhizobium sp. S3.3.6
ATGCCCGCCGGCCTCCCGTCCCGGCGGGTAGCTTGAATCACCAAAACGCTGATTTGTGAATCCCCAACGATTCAGTCAGATGGGCTAACGCGCTAATCTCGCTGTCTCTGGAATACTGGATCGCCCGCCCCAGTGCGCAAGTGCGCACAAGGCGGGCAACGACAGTGAGTGTGTGGCGAACGGCTACCGCGCTTCGTGCACGCTCTTGCGGAAGCGCTGGATCAGGCGGAGCGTGCGCGAGGACCAGCCTTCGCCGTTGCCTCTGACGAGCTCCTTGATGCGCCGCTTGACCGGATCGACGATCTCGGCGGCCTTGGCGCGCAGCTTCAGCACCAGCTCGTAGAGCCGCTCGAACCAGTGCATCTCCAGAAGCTTGTCGCGCGTGACGTCGAACACGAAGGCGGTGACGCCGACGCCGAGCATCTTGGCAAACAGGATCGTGAAGAGCGCGCTGGTCCAGTATTCATGTGTGAGCAGCCACAGGCCGACCAGCTTGAGCGGAAACAGCGGGATGATCGGGACGACGAAGACGATCAACGTCATCGCCGGGGAGAGCGCGTCGACGCGCTCCGAAAGCCAGTCCTTGAACCGGGCGAGCGGGATCAGCGCGACAACCCGCGCAACGATCGGCTCGCAATGGTCCCACAGCCAGGCTTCGATCAAAAAGATGATCGCCAGCAGGACCCAGACCGGTTGAAGAAGGCGGCGCAGCATATGTTTCCCGCCCGATTCGGCTCTGGGCGAACCTACATATGGATGGCCCGCTTGCCGACTGCAAGCGCGGCTTCCTTGATGGCTTCCGAGCGGGTCGGATGCGCATGGCAGGTGCGGGCGAGATCCTCCGCACTGCCGCCAAACTCCATGAGAACGCAGGCTTCATGGATCATTTCGCCGGCCTCGATGCCGATGATGTGCACGCCGAGCACGCGATCGGTCTTCGCATCCGCGAGGATCTTCACAAAACCGTCAGTGGTCTGATTGACCTTGGAGCGGCCGTTGGCGGTAAAGGGAAACTTCCCGACCGTATAAGCCACGCCGGCCTGCTTCAGCTCTTCCTCGGTCTTGCCGACGCAGGACACTTCCGGGGTGGTATACACGACGCCTGGAATAACGTCGTAGTTCACGTGACCGGCCTGGCCCGCAATGATCTCCGCAACGGCTACGCCTTCATCCTCGGCCTTATGTGCGAGCATCGGGCCGGCGACGACGTCGCCGATGGCATAGACCCCCTTCAGGCTGGTGGCGAAATGCGGATCGATCTGCACGCGGCCACGGGGATCGAGCGCGACGCCGGCTTCCTTCAGGCCGAGCCCGTCGGTGTAGGGCACGCGGCCGATGCAGACGAGCACGACGTCGGCTTCGAGCGTCTCGGCGGCGCCGCCGGCCGCCGGCTCGATGGTCGCCTTCAGCGTCTTGCCTGAGGTGTCGACCGCGGTGACCTTGGCACCGAGCTTGAACGCAAAGCCCTGCTTCTCGAGGATGCGCTGGAATTGCTTGGCGATCTCGCCGTCCATGCCGGGCAGGATGCGGTCCAGAAATTCAACGACAACGACCTCGGCACCGAGCCGCTTCCAGACCGAGCCGAGCTCGAGCCCGATCACACCGGCGCCGACGATGAGAAGCTTGCCCGGGACCTTGTCCAGCGACAACGCGCCGGTCGACGACACGATGCGCTTCTCGTCGATCTCGATGCCCTTGAGGCGCGCGATGTCCGAACCGGTGGCAATCACGATGTTCCTGGTCTCGATCACCTGCGACTTGCCGTCGGCGGAGACTTCGACCTTGCCGGTGCCCAAAATCTTGCCGGTGCCCTTGAGCACGTCGACCTTGTTCTTCTTCATCAAGAACTCGACGCCCTTGACGTTGCCGTCGATGCCCTGCTGCTTGAAGTTCATCATCGCCGGCAGCTCGAGCTTCGGCGTGGAGACGGACACGCCCATCTTGGCAAAGGAGTGCCCGGCTTCCTCGAACATCTCGGAGGCGTGCAGCAGCGCCTTCGACGGCATGCAGCCGACATTGAGGCAGGTGCCGCCGAGCGTTGCGTCCTTTTCGACCACGGCGACCTTCATGCCGAGCTGGCTGGCGCGCACCGCGCAGACATAACCGCCCGGTCCGGTGCCGATGACGACGAGATCGTAGGGTGCCATGAGAGAAAGTCCCGTAAGTTTAGCGTGATGAGGATGTGTCAGCGTCCGCGCGGCGCGTCAGCGTCCGCCGGACACATCGAAAATGGCTGAGGTGACGTAGGAGGCATCGTCCGACATCAGCCAGACGATGGCATTGGCGATTTCATCAGCGGTGCCGACGCGCTTCATCGGCACCAGATGGGCCAGGCGGTGGTGCCGGTCCGGCTCGCCGCCGGAGGCGTGGATTTCGGTATCGATCAGGCCGGGGCGAATACCGGCGACGCGGATGCCTTCGCTGGCGACCTCATAGCCGAGACCGATGGTGAAGGAATCGATCGCGCCCTTGGACGCGGCATAGTCGACGTAAGTGTTCGGTGCACCGAGCTTGGCAGCAACCGATGACAGATTGACGATGACGCCACCCTTGCCGCCATGCCTAGTCGACATCCGCTTCACCGCTTCGCGCGCACAGAGGATGGACCCGGTAACGTTGACCGCCATGACGCGCTGGATGCGCTCGGCCGACATCTCGTCGACGCGCACGCCGCTCTTGCCGACGATGCCGCCATTGTTGACAAGTGCGGCAAGCGTGCCGAACTGGTCGGCTTGCTTGAACAGGTCGACGATATCGCTTTCCTCGCCGACATCGCATTTCACCGCGATGGCCTTGCCGTTGCCGGCCATGATCGCGGCGACGACCTCGTCGGCGGCCTTCCTGTTGCTGGCATAGCCGACCACGACGCGGTAGCCGCGCGCGGCTGCCGCAAGCGCGGTCGCCCGCCCGATGCCGCGGCTGCCGCCGGTGATGACAACGATTTTATCGGTCACGCGCGCCTCCATGGTTCGACACACGCCGTCGCGCAAAGCGGCGACGGCGCTGGCAGAGCATCGGGGATCAGAGGTCCAGCACCAGGCGCGCCGGATCTTCCAGGCTCTCCTTGACGCGAACCAGGAAGGTCACGGCTTCCTTGCCGTCGATGACGCGGTGATCGTAGGACAGCGCCAGATACATCATCGGGCGGACCTCGACCTTGCCGCCGACGACCATCGGGCGATCCTGGATCTTGTGCATGCCGAGAATGCCGGACTGCGGCGCGTTCAGGATCGGGGTCGACATCAGCGAGCCGTAGATGCCGCCATTGGTGATGGTGAAGGTGCCGCCCTGCATCTCGTCGATCTTGAGCTGGCCGTCACGGGCGCGGCGACCGAAATCGGCGATGCCCTTCTCGATGTCGGCAATCGACTTGTTGTCGCAATCGCGCACGACCGGCACGACGAGACCCTTGTCGGTGCCGACGGCGACGCCGATGTGATAATAGTTCTTGTAGATCAGGTCGGTGCCGTCGATCTCGGCGTTGACGGCCGGGATGTCCTTCAGCGCCTGCACGACGGCCTTGGTGAAGAAGCCCATGAAGCCGAGCTTCGAGCCGTGCTTCTTCTCGAACGCATCCTTGTAGTGGGCCCGCAGCGCCATGACGTTGGTCATGTCGACCTCGTTGAAGGTCGTCAGCATGGCCGCGGTGTTCTGCACGTCCTTGAGGCGGCGCGCGATGGTCTGGCGCAGGCGGGTCATCTTGACGCGCTCTTCGCGGGCGGCGTCGTCGGCCGGCGAGGCGCTGCGCACCTGCACGGCGGCGGCGGGCTGGTTGACCGGGGTCGGCGCAGACGCCGCACGCTCGATCGCGGCGAGCATGTCGCCCTTGGTGACGCGGCCATCCTTGCCCGAGCCCGGAACGGTCGAGGCATCGACGCCGGTCTCGGCGGAGAGTTTTCGCACGGACGGGGCGAGCGGCGCATCGGCCGGCGGCGCCTTCGCAGCCGGAGCGGGAGCCGCAGCAGCAGGCGCCGGAGCAGCGGCGGCGGCCTTGGCGGGAGCAGCAGCCGGCTTTGCACCGGCGGCACCTTCGGTGATCTGGCCGAGCAGCGCGCCGACCGCAACGGTCGTACCGTCAGCGGCGATGATCTCGCTCAGCGTGCCGGCGGAGGGCGCCGGGACCTCGATGGTGACCTTGTCGGTCTCGAGCTCCACCAAGGGCTCGTCGACGGCGACGGGATCGCCGGCCTTCTTGAACCAGCGGCCGATGGTGGCCTCGGTGACGGATTCGCCGAGCGTCGGCACACGAATTTCAGTCATGGTCTTTTCCTTAAGGGATCGCCAATGCGGTCGTGAATTTCATACGTCATTGCCCGCCTTGTGCGCGCTTGCGCACGGGGGCGGGCAATCCAGTACGCCGAGACTTTCGTGATTAAAACGAGCGCCGCGGAATACTGGATGCCCCGCCCTTGTGCGCGATTGCGCACTGGGCGGGGCATGACGACGTCTTGAAAACTTCTTAGCTCAATGCTTCGTCCAGGAACGCCTTCAACTGCGCCTGATGCTTGGACATCAGACCAGTGGCGGTCGCGGCGGAAGCGGCGCGGCCGACATACCGCGGACGCCGGCTCACGCCGTTCACCTGGTTCAGCACCCATTCCAGATAGGGCTCGATGAAGTGCCACGCGCCCATATTGCGCGGCTCTTCCTGGCACCAGATCACTTCGGCCTTCTTGAAGCGGGACAGCTCCGCCACCAGCGCCTTCAGCGGCACCGGATAGAGCTGCTCGACGCGCATCAGGTAGATGTCGTCGATGCCGCGCTTCTCGCGCTCCTCGTAGAGGTCGTAATAGACCTTGCCCGAGCACAGCACGATCCGGCGGATCTTGTCGTCCGGAACGAGCTTGTTGGCCTCGCTCGGCTGCATCTGGGCGTCATCATAAAGGATGCGGTGGAACGTCGTTCCCTTCGCGAGCTCCTCCAGACGCGACACCGCGCGCTTGTGGCGCAGCAGCGACTTTGGCGTCATCACGATCAGCGGCTTGCGGATCTCGCGATGAAGCTGGCGGCGCAGCACGTGGAAGTAGTTCGCGGGCGTGGTCGGATAGACTACCTGCATGTTGTCTTCCGCGCACATCTGCAGATAACGCTCCAGACGCGCCGAGGAGTGCTCCGGCCCCTGGCCCTCATAGCCGTGCGGCAACAGGCAGACGAGACCGGACATGCGCAGCCATTTGCGTTCACCCGAGGAGATGAACTGGTCGAACACGACCTGCGCACCGTTGGCGAAATCGCCGAACTGGGCTTCCCACAGGGTCAGCGTGTTCGGCTCGGCCAGTGAATAACCGTATTCGAAGCCGAGCACGGCTTCTTCCGACAGCAGCGAGTTGATGACCTCGTAATGGCCCTGCTCGTGGCCGAGATGGTTGTACGGCGTGTAACGGCTCTCGTCCTCCTGGTCGATCAGGACCGAGTGGCGCTGCGAGAAAGTGCCGCGCTCCGAATCCTGGCCTGACAGGCGCACGTGGTGATTCTCGTTGAGCAGCGTGCAGAACGCCAACGCCTCGCCGGTTGCCCAGTCGATGCCGGCGCCGGTGTCGATCGCCTTCGAGCGGTTCTCGAGAAACCGCTGGATGGTGCGGTGAACGCGGAAACCGTCCGGCACCTTGGTGATCTTGCGGCCGATATCCTTCAGCGCGCTGACGTCGACGCCGGTGACGCCGCGCCGCGCATCCTCTTCCTGGTCCGCGATCTTGAACCCGGCCCACTTGCCGTCGAGCCAGTCGGCCTTGTTCGGCTTGTAGGAGGTGCCGGCCTCGAACTCTGCATCGAGCCGCGCGCGCCAGTCGGCCTTGGCCTTGTCGACCTCGCCCTCGGTCATCACGCCTTCGCCGATCAGGCGGCGGGCGTAGAGCTCCAGCGTCGTCGGATGAGCCGCGATCTTCTTGTACATCACCGGCTGGGTGAACGCCGGCTCGTCGCCTTCGTTGTGGCCATGCCTGCGGTAGCAGAACATGTCGATGACGACGGGCTTGTGGAATTTCTGCCGGAACTCGGTCGCGACCTTGGCCGCGAACACTACGGCTTCCGGATCGTCGCCGTTCACGTGGAAGATCGGCGCGTCGATCATCTTCGCCACGTCCGACGGGTAAGGCGAGGAGCGCGAATAGCGCGGATAGGTGGTGAAGCCGATCTGGTTGTTGACGATGAAGTGCACGGAACCGCCGGTGCGGTAGCCCTTCAGGTCCGACAGACCAAAACATTCCGCGACCACGCCCTGGCCGGCGAACGCGGCGTCGCCATGCATGAGCAGCGGCATCACCGAGATGCGCTGGTCCGGCGGATCGCCGTGCTGGTCCTGCTTGGCGCGAACTTTTCCGAGCACGACGGGATCGACGATCTCGAGATGCGAGGGGTTCGCGGTCAGCGACAGATGGATGCGGTTGCCGTCGAACTCGCGGTCCGAGGACGCGCCGAGGTGGTACTTGACGTCGCCCGAGCCTTCGACGGCGTCGGGATTGGCCGAGCCGCCCTTGAATTCATGGAACAGCGCGCGATGGGCCTTGCCCATCACCTGCGTCAGCACGTTGAGGCGGCCGCGATGCGGCATGCCGACCACGACTTCCTTCACGCCGAGATTGCCGCCGCGCTTGATGATCTGCTCGAGCGCGGGGATCAGCGATTCAGCGCCATCGAGGCCGAAGCGCTTGGTGCCGGTGAACTTGGTATCGCAGAATTTCTCGAAGCCTTCGGCTTCGACCAGCTTCATCAGGATGGCGCGACGGCCTTCGCGGGTGAAGGAGATTTCCTTGTCCGGACCCTCGATGCGCTCCTGGATCCAGGCCTTCTGGGCGGCATTGCTGATGTGCATGAACTCGACGCCGAGCGTCTGGCAGTAGGTGCGCTCGCAGATCGCGGTGATCTCACGCAAGTTGGCGTATTCGAGACCGAGCACGTGATCGAGGAAGATCTTGCGGTCGAAATCGGCCTCGCTGAAGCCGTAGGTGCGGGGATCGAGCTCTTCGCGGTTGCGCGGGGCTTCGATGCCGAGCGGATCGAGCTTGGCGTGGAAGTGACCGCGCATGCGGTAGGAGCGGATCAGCATCAGCGCGCGGACCGAATCGCGCGTGGCCTGGAGCACATCTGGGGAAGAGACATCCGCGCCCTTGTCAGCCCCCTTGGCTTGCGCCTTGGCGGCGATCTTGGTGCCGATCGCCTTCTCGACCTCGGCCCAGTTGCCGTCGAGCGCGGAGGTCAGGTCGTCCTTCGGGGTCAGCGGCCAGTTGGCGCGTTCCCAGGACGGGCCTTCGGCGTTCTTGCGGACGACAGCGGGCTGGTCGTTGAGGCTCTTGAAGAACTCCTGCCACTCGGCGTCGACCGAGGACGGGTCCTTCTCGTAGCGGGCGTAGATTTCGTCGATGTAGGTGGCGTTGGTGCCCTGCAAAAAGGACGAGAGGGCAAAGGCTGCGTTCGCGTCTTGGCGAGACATACTTGAGTTCCTGGCGATTTCGGTTCGCGCATAACAAACGGCGCTCACGCTGAGCTCCCCGGCAGGGGCTCAGCGCGACAGGCACCATTTATCCTATTTGCTGCGAAACTTCGCCCGGAAAAGCACGAAGGAGTGAATTAGCCTTTCAACTTTTCGGCAAGCGTGTGGCCAAGACGCGCCGGAGACGGCGACACTGTAATCCCTGCGGATTTCATCGCGTCGGTCTTGGAGCCGGCATCGCCCTTGCCACCGGAGATGATCGCGCCGGCATGGCCCATGCGGCGGCCGGGAGGTGCGGTCACGCCGGCGATGAAACCGACCATCGGCTTCTTGCGGCCGCGCTTGGCCTCGTCCTTGAGGAACTGGGCGGCGTCTTCCTCGGCGGAGCCGCCGATCTCGCCGATCATGATGATCGATTCGGTCTTGGGGTCGGCCAGCAGCATTTCCAGGACGTCGATGAACTCGGTGCCCTTGACCGGGTCGCCGCCAATGCCGACCGCAGTGGTCTGGCCGAGGCCTTCCTGGGAGGTCTGGAACACGGCTTCATAGGTCAGCGTGCCCGAGCGGGAGACGATGCCGACCGAGCCGGTCTTGAAGATGTTGGCGGGCATGATGCCGATCTTGCACTCGCCGGCGGTCATGACGCCCGGGCAGTTCGGCCCGATCAGGCGCGACTTGGAGCCGGCCAGCGAGCGCTTCACCCGGACCATGTCGATGACCGGGATACCTTCGGTGATGCAGACGATCAGCGGGATCTCGGCGTCGATGGCTTCGCAGATCGCGTCCGCGGCACCCGGCGGCGGCACGTAGATCACCGAGGCGTCGGCGCCGGTCTTCTCGCGCGCCTCGCGCACGGTGTCGAACACCGGCAGGCCCAGATGGGTCGCGCCGCCTTTGCCCGGCGAGGTGCCGCCGACCATCTTGGTGCCATAGGCAATCGCGGCCTCCGAGTGGAAGGTACCGTTCTTGCCGGTAAAGCCCTGGCAGATGACCTTGGTGTTCTTGTCGATCAGGATGGACATGAGGTCTGCTTTCGCGAAACTAACGAGTGAGAGGTCAGTGGATGCGGCGGTAGACGCCGGTGAGCACGTCAGCCCAGCCTTCCGCGTCCGGCGAGAACTGGATCTTCAACGAGTAGGAATTGTCGTCGATGATCTCGTAGACGTGGCGCGCATTGCCGCGGAGCGAGCCGCGCACCAGCGTCAGGGTCTTACCGACCCACCCGCCGGAGGCGGGCGAGGGCGGCGTGTAGCCGAGTGAATCGTACCAGAACAGCTTGTAGGTCCGGTCGTCGCGGTCCCAGGTGAAGAGGCCGTGAGTGGCGAAGCTCTGCTTGCCCTCACGCATCTGCACCGAGTCCTGGATCAGATAGAAGCCATTGAGATCCATGCGCGCCACGATGCGCGAGGTCGCCGGCCCGCCTTCCATCCAGCGCGACGGAAAGACCACCTCTTCGCCGTTCCATTCACCGGCGAACGCGGCGAGACGCGCATGCTCTGCAAGTGGGGCTGATGCGGAGAGATGGTCCTGGGTCATGGCCTTAGCCTCCCTTGACGGCCTTCACGATCTTCTGCGCGGCGTCGTCGAGATTGTCGGCCGGCACCACGTTCAGGCCGGATTCACGGATGATCTTCTTGCCGAGCTCGACATTGGTGCCTTCGAGACGAACCACCAGCGGCACGCTGAGGCCGACCTCACGCACGGCGGCGGTGACGCCCTCGGCGATCACGTCGCACTTCATGATACCACCGAAGATGTTGACCAGGATGCCCTTCACGTTGGGATCCGCGGTGATGATCTTGAACGCGGCCGCCACCTTCTCCTTGCTGGCGCTGCCGCCGACGTCGAGGAAGTTCGCCGGCGCCATGCCGTAGAGCTTGATGATGTCCATCGTCGCCATGGCGAGACCGGCGCCGTTGACCATGCAGCCGATATTGCCGTCGAGGGTGACGTAGTTGAGGTCGTACTTGGACGCCTCGATTTCCTTGGCGTCTTCCTCGGTCTCGTCGCGCAGCGCGAGCACATCGGGATGACGGAACAGCGAATTGTCGTCGAACGACACCTTGGCGTCGAGCACGCGGAGCTGGCCCTGCTTGGTCACGACGAGCGGGTTGATCTCCAGCATCGACATGTCCTTGGCGACGAAGGCCGCATAGAGCTGCGCGGTGAGCTTCTCGGCCTGCTTGGCGAGATCGCCGGAAAGCTTCAGCGCGTTGGCAACGGTGCGGCCGTGATGGCCCATGATGCCGGTCGCGGGATCGACCGAGAAGGTCACGATCTTCTCAGGGCTATTGTGCGCGACGTCCTCGATGTTGACGCCGCCCTCGGTCGAGACCACGAACGAGACGCGGGAGGTCTCGCGGTCGACCAGGATCGAGAGATAGAATTCCTTCTCGATGTCGGAGCCGTCCTCGATGTAGAGGCGGTTGACCTGCTTGCCGGCGGCGCCGGTCTGGATCGTGACGAGGGTGGCGCCGAGCATCTGCTTGGCGAATTCGGTGACCTCGGCGGCCGACTTGGCGATGCGGACGCCGCCCTTGTCGCCGGCCGAGGCTTCCTTGAACTTGCCCTTGCCGCGGCCGCCGGCATGGATCTGGCTCTTCACCACCCAGACCGGGCCCGGAAGGGCCTTGGCGGCGGCTTCCGCGTCAGCGGCCTTCAGGACCGGAACGCCCTTCGAGATCGCTACGCCGAACTCGCTCAGCAGCGCTTTGGCCTGATATTCATGGATATTCATATGGTCGCTCCCTGAACCCGCGGGCGGAGACCCCTAGGGGCCCACCTCAGTCTTGTGGCTGGCATACCATATACCACAGGAACTGCAACCCGGATTCTATGACATCGAAATCGCGGAACCGGAACCCGCCAGCCTTCACCAAGAGTTGCAGCCGGGGCCCGGAAATGAAACCGCCGAAGACCGGGTTTCGATCTTCGGCGGGATTGGTTGGCCCTTAGCGGCCGAGAAGATCGGGTGCGATCTTCTTGCAGGCATCGACGAGGCCCTGCACCGCGCCGACTGACTTGTCGAAGGCCTCGCGGTCCTTGCCTGTGAGCTCGATTTCGACGACGCGCTCGACGCCCTTGGCGCCGATCACGACGGGGACGCCAACATACATGTCCTTCACGCCGTATTCGCCGTTCAGGTACGCCGCCGAGGCCAGCACGCGCTTCTTGTCGCGCAGATAGCTCTCGGCCATCGCGATTGCGGAGGCCGCCGGCGCGTAGAAGGCCGAGCCGGTCTTGAGCAAATTGACGATCTCGGCGCCGCCGTTGCGGGTGCGGTCGACGATCTCGTCGAGGCGCGCCTGCGAGGTCCAGCCCATCTTGACGAGGTCGGGCAGCGGGATGCCGGCAACGGTCGAGTACTTCACCAGCGGCACCATGGTGTCGCCATGGCCGCCGAGCACGAAGGCGGTGACGTCTTCAACGGAGACGTTGAACTCGTCGGCCAGGAAGTAGCGGAAGCGCGACGAGTCGAGCACGCCGGCCATGCCGACGACCTTCTTGTGCGGCAGGCCGGAGGCCTTCTGCAGCGCCCAGACCATCGCGTCGAGCGGGTTGGTGATGCAGATGACGAACGCGTCGGGGGCGTACTTCTTGATGCCGGCACCGACCTGCTCCATGACCTTGAGGTTGATGGAGAGGAGGTCGTCGCGGCTCATGCCGGGCTTGCGTGGCACGCCGGCAGTGACGATGCAGACCTTGGCGTTGTCGAGCGCTTCGTAGGAGTTGGCGCCGGTGTAGTGCGCGTCAAAACCGTCGACCGGCGAGGACTGCGCGATATCCAGCGCCTTGCCCTGTGGCACGCCCTCGGCGATGTCGAACATCACGACGTCGCCCAGTTCTTTCAGGCCGATGAGGTGAGCCAGCGTTCCGCCGATCTGGCCGGAGCCAATCAAAGCAATCTTGTCGCGCGCCATGTGAACCTGTCCTTTAGACACGTGAGGAGGAAAAACTGAATGGGTGGTTATCCCTTTCGCTTCCGCCGTTCAAGTCGCCGGATGCTCAATTGTCGGGCTTGCCGAGATTGCAGCCAGCATACCCCGTCCGTCATTCCGGGATGCGCCGACAAGCGCAGGCCCGGAATCCATTGGGCGGCAGAGTTGGTGGCACGATGGATTCTCGGGTGCGCGATTGCGCACCATAGCTCGCGACTTCGTCGCGCCCCGGAATGACACCGGCTGGAGGCGGCGGCGAGGATAGGACTTAAGTCTCCACCAGGCCCTTGGTCGAGCCGCTGGCGGCGGAATCCTTGCGGCCGTGAGGCAGCGCCAGATAGGATTCCGAGCTCATCTCGATCAGGCGCGACGCGGTCCGCTTGAACTCGTTGGCCTCGTTGCCCTCATCGGCGAGGTAGAGCGAGATCGGGTTGGCATCGGCCGAGGCCATCAGCTTCACGGCATTGTCATAGAGCGTGTCGATCAGCGTGATGAAGCGCTTGGCCGCGTTGCGCTGGGAAAAGTCCATCACTGGAATATGGTCGACCAGGATGGTGTGATAGTCGTGCGCCAGTCTGAGGTAGTCGGATGCGCCCAGCGGCTTCTCGCAGAGATCGGCGAAGGCAAAGCGCGCCACGCCATGGGCCGAGCACGGCACGTGCAGGATGCGGCCCTTGATCGAAATGTCGCGCGACTTGCATTTGGCGTTGCCGGTCATCTTCGACCAGGCGCGGTCGAGCGCGGCGTGGGCGTCGCCGTCCGCCGGCGTCAGCCACATCGGCACGCCCTGAAGTTTCTCGAGCCGGAAATCGGTGCGCGCGTCGAGCCGCCGCACGTCCATGTGGTCGGTGATCTGCTTGATGAAGGGCAGGAACAGCGCGCGGTTCAGGCCGCCCTTGTAGAGATCGTCGGGCGCGACGTTGGAGGTCGCGACCACGACGGTGCCGAGCTCGAACAGCTTTGCGAACAGGCGGCCGAGGATCATCGCGTCCGCAATGTCGGTGACGTGGAACTCGTCGAAGCAGAGCAGCCAGCTCTCCTCGAAGATCGCATGCGCGGTCAGCGCGATGACGTCGCCGTCGGCGGTCTCGCCACGCGCGATGCTCTGGCGATAGTCGTAGATGCGCTCATGCACGTCCGCCATGAATTCGTGGAAATGCGCGCGCCGCTTGTGCTCGACGGTCGAGTGCTGGAAGAACAGATCCATCAGCATGGTCTTGCCGCGGCCGACCTCGCCATGGACGTAGAGCCCGCGCGGCGCCTCGTCCTTGTCGCCGCCGTTGAACAGGCGGGCGAGCAGCCCCTGCTTGCGCGGCGGCTTGTAGCTCGCGAGCCTGAGGTCGAGCGCCGCATAGGCCTCGGCCACCTCGGCCTGTGCAGCGTCGGGCTCGATCGCGCCGGAGGCAATCTGGGTTTGATAGACTTCGCTGAAGGAGGAACTGGGCGTGGAGAGCATCGCTCTTTACCGCCAGAGACCGGCGGAAATTGCAACTGCGTATTGGCGCAACGGCTTATGCGTCCCGTCCTTCGCGGGCAGATGGCGCGGAGGAGAAGGACCTACCTGCAGGTCTGTTGGGTCCGCCGAACGGATCTATTGTTGCGCTCAACTGGGCTAGAATATACCTATTGAGGAACCAAGGAACCTCAGCATGGCACTTAGCATCAAGGACCCCGAAACGGAGCAATTGGCCCGGAGCCTGGCGCAATTGACCGGCGAGAACATCACGACAGCAACCAGGCGCGCCATTGAGGAGCGATTACGCCGGCTGGGCGGTCAAACTCACAAAGACGCGTTACTGCAGGACATGGCCGAGATCAGGCGACGCTGGAGCGAAATGCGAGTCGTGGATGACCGCACGCCCGAGGAAATTCTCGGATATGACGAGCATGGATTGCCGCGCTGATGGTGATTGATACGTCGGCGATCGTGGCAATCGCGCTCAACGAAGACGATGCAGCAGATATTGAGCGACTGATCGTGGATGATCCGATCCGCCTGATCTCCGCGGCAACCGTACTTGAAGCAACTATGGTGATCGAGACGCGACTGGGCGATGCGGGTGGCCGCGAGTTCGACCTTTGGCTCGTCAAGATCGGCGCCGAGATCGTGTCGGTCGATGCCGGACAAGCCGATGCAGCACGGCGCGCGTGGCGGCGCTACGGGAAGGGGCGTCACGCCGCGTCGCTCAACTACGGTGACTGCTTTTCGTACGCGCTGGCCATCACCCGCAGCGAACCATTGCTGTTCAAAGGCGAGGACTTTGCGAAGACCGACATCAACCGATCGGGCGTGGCGCCGCTGCGATAGCGCGCCGAGGTGAAGACCTTACTCGCACAGCTCGTAGGCGTCCTCGACCACATACGGGCCGCCGCCGGTCGACGCGCGGGACGAGAACAGCACGAACCGCTCGGCCGTGAACGCCTTGCTTGGAAAATAGCCGCGTAGCGACAGATAGTCGGCGACGTCGCGGTCGGTGGCGTCATGCAGCCGGGCCAGCGTGACATGCGGAATGAATTTGCGCCCTTCGGGATCGAGGCCGATCCGCTGCATCAGGCGCTCGAGCTCGGCCTGCAACTCCATCAGCGGCTTGCTCGGCGCGATGGTGGCAACCACCGCGCGCGGCTTGCGGCCGCCGAAGCTTTGCAAGCCCTGCACTTTCACTTCGAAAGGCTTGCGGTCGACGCGAAACAGCATCGATGCGATCTCGTTGGCGGAGACGCCGTCGATATCGCCGATGAAGCGCAGGGTGACGTGATAATTTTCGGGATCGATCCAGCGGGCGCCTGGAAGGCCACCTCGCAAATTGGAAAGCGTCTGGCAGACCTCGGCCGGGATTTCCAGACCAGTGAACAAACGCGGCATCGTTTCGCACTCCCGATGCTTGGGCATGATCCGAGGGTAAGGATCATATCCAAATTTTAGAGCCGGCGACGAATCATCTGTACTTCAATTCCTATCGCAGTTGTGTGACTCTGCGAAGAGTGCCCGAGGCTACACCGGGAAAACCCTGGTTGTCAGGGTTGGCGCTGCCTGCTTTTCAGCGGCGTTGCTCGCCGATCGTGCGCAGGAATGCCTCTACCGTGGGCAGCATGTTGTCGACGATGATGTCGACGCCTTCGGCAGTCGGGTGAATGCCGTCGGCCTGGTTGAGCTTGGCGTCGGCCGCGACACCGTCAAGGAAGAACGGATAGAGCGGCACGTCGAACTGTTTCGCCAGATCCGGATAAATCGAATTGAAGCGCGCGCCATAATCCGCGCCCAAATTCGGCGGCGCCTGCATCCCACACAGCAACACGGCGATCTTGCGCGCCTTGAGACGCCCGACGATGTCGGTCAGCGCCGCGCGCGTCAAGCCGGGGTCGATGCCGCGCAGCGCGTCATTGGCGCCGAGCTCGACGATGACGCCCTCGGTTCCGTCGGGCACCGACCAGTCGAGCCGGTCGCGGCCCCCCGACGAGGTGTCGCCGGACACGCCTGCGTTGGTCATGTCCACGGCTATACCTTTGGCTTGCAAGGCTTTTTGCAGCCTGGCCGGAAACGCGTCCTGGGCCGGAAGGCCGAGACCGGCACTCAAGGAATCGCCCAAAACAACAAGCTTGATCGGCTTGGTCGCTTCTGCCCAAGCCGGGTTCACGACCGTCATCAAAGCGAGCATCAACACGGCTATGTGCATGAAGAATCCGTAACGCCTCTCGACCGCGCGTGCGGAGTTGCCATATGACCGGACCATGGACAGTCGCATCGAATCCTCTTCGCTCGCCGGCACCGCGCCGGACACCATCGCCATCTCCAACGTCAATCTCTCATTGGGATCGGGGGCGGCACGCGTTCACATCCTCAAGGATATCAGCCTGCGCGTCGGCTCGGGGGAGACGATCGGCCTGATCGGCCCGTCAGGCTCGGGCAAATCCACGCTGCTGATGGTGATGGCGGGGCTGGAGCGTCCTGATAGCGGAGAGGTGGTGGTCAACGGCACGCCTTTCAATGCCCTCGACGAGGACGCGCTGGCCCGCTTCCGCGGCCGCCAGGTCGGCATCGTCTTCCAGTCCTTCCATCTGATCCCGACCATGACGGCGCTGGAGAACGTCGCCGTGCCGCTCGAGCTCGCCGGCAATCCCGATGCCAACAAGCGCGCAGCCGAGGAGCTGCAATCCGTCGGGCTCGGTGATCGCCTGCATCATTATCCAACGCAGCTCTCCGGCGGCGAGCAGCAACGCGTGGCGCTTGCGCGCGCGCTGGCACCCGATCCCGCCATCCTCGTCGCCGACGAGCCGACCGGCAATCTCGACGAGACCACGGGAAAGCAGATCATCGATCTGCTCTTCACCAAGCATGCCGAGCGCGGCATGACGCTGGTGCTGGTCACGCACGATTCCTCGCTCGCGCATCGCTGCGATCGCGTGATCCGCCTGCGCTCGGGCCGCATCGACACGCAGACGACCAAAGCATGAGCATTGCTGTCGAACCGATTGCGAAGCCGAACGGCGTCGCACTGTCGCTGCGCTACGCGCTGCGCGAATTGCGCGGGGGCCTGCGCGGCTTCTACGTCTTCATCGCCTGCATCGCGCTCGGCGTGATGGCGATCGCCGGCGTCGGCTCGGTGTCGGCGAGCCTGAGCGACGGCCTCGCGCGCGAGGGGCGCACGCTGCTCGGCGGCGACGTCTCCTTCGTGCTGTTCCAGCGCGAGGCCAAGCCCGAGGAAGTTGCCTTCCTGCGCTCGCGCGGCACCGTCTCCGTGGCCTCCACCCTGCGCGGCATGGCGCGCTCGGCCGAGGGCAAGCTGGCGCTGGTCGAGATGAAGGCGGTCGACGATACCTACCCGATGCTCGGCCAACTCACGCTGGCGCCGCAACTGCCGCTGACCGAGCTGCTCGCGGAGCGCGACGGCGCCTTTGGCGCCGCCGCCGATCCGACGCTTCTTGCGCGTCTCTCCCTCAAGATCGGCGACCGCGTCACCATCGGCTCCGCGACCTTCCAGATCCGCAGCAGCGTCGAGGCCGAGCCCGATAAGCTCGCCGGCGGCATCGGTTTCGGCCCGCGCTTCCTGATCAGCGAGGCCGCCCTGCGCGCCACCGGCCTGATCCAGCCCGGCAGCCTGGTGCGCTGGGTCTACCGGGTGAAGCTGCCGGATAGCGCCAACAGCGACCGTGCCACCGATGCCTTCATTGCGGACGCGCGCAACGCGGCGCCGCAGGCCGGCTGGGAAGTCCGCAGCCGCTCCAACGCCTCGCCACAGCTCGAGCGCAATATCGGCCGCTTCACGCAATTCCTGACCCTGGTCGGGCTCGCTGCGCTTTTGGTGGGCGGCGTCGGCGTCGCCAACGCGGTGAAGAGCCATATCGACCGCCGGCTCGAGGTGATCGCGGCCCTCAAGGCCGTTGGCGCCACGGGGCGCGACGTGTTCGGCATCTATCTCGCGCAGGTCGTCCTGCTCGCCGGGATCGGTTCGGTGATTGGCCTGGCGCTCGGCGCGGCGATGCCGTTTGCCATCGTCGGCCTGTTCGGCAAGCTGTTGCCGCTGCCGGTGGTGCCGGCCGTGCATGCCGGCGAGCTCGCGCTGTCCTTTGTCTACGGCCTTTTGACCGCGCTCGCCTTCGGCCTGTGGCCGCTTGGACGCGTGCACGACGTGCCGGTCGCCGCGCTGTTCCGCGACACCATCGCTGCCGAATGGCATCGGCCGCGGTGGAGCTACCTCGCTTTCATGGGCGTCGTCGTCGCGCTGCTGGTTGCGGTCGTGATCGGCCTGTCCTTCGACAAGCGCATCGCGGCGGTGTTCGTGGCCTCCTCCGTCGTCGTGTTCGCAGTGCTGCGCGGTGTCGCCGCCGTGCTGATGGCCATCGCGCGACGGCTGCCGCGCACGCGCTTCACCATGCTGCGGCTTGCGATCGCCAACATCCACCGGCCGGGCGCACTGACGCCCTCGGTCGTGCTCTCGCTCGGTCTCGGCCTTGCCGTGCTCGTCACCATCACCCAGATCGACGGCAATCTGCGCCGGCAGTTTTTGGCGGCGCTCCCGGACCATGCCCCGTCCTTCTACTTCATCGACATTCCGAGCACCCAGGCCGCACCGTTCGACGATTATCTGCGCCAGATCGCCCCTGGCGCGAAGGTCGAGGACGTGCCGATGCTGCGCGGGCGCATCGTCGGTGCGCGCGGCGTCCGCGCCGAGGACCTCAAGCCCACCACCGATTCCGAATGGGTGCTGCAGAGTGACCGTGGCCTGACCTACACCGGCGAGCTGCCGAAGGGCTCCAAGGTGGTCGAGGGCGAATGGTGGGGCGCCGACTATTCCGGCCCGCCGCTGGTCTCGATGGAGAAGAAGATCGCCGACGGCCTCGGCCTCAAGCTCGGCGACGAGGTCGTGGTCAACGTGCTCGGCCGCGACATCCCGGCGAAAATCGGCAATCTCCGCACCATCGACTGGCAGGGGCTCGGCATCAATTTCGTGCTGGTGTTCTCGCCGAACGCCTTCAAGGGCGCGCCGCATACCCACATCGCGACGCTGACCGAAGCCGGCGGCGATGCGACCGGCGACGGCAAGATCATCAAGCAGGTGGCGGATGCCTATCCGATGGTGACGAGCGTGCGCGTGCGCGAGGTGATGGAGACGGTCGGCGCGGTCGTGACCAACCTCGCGCTCGCGATCCGCGGCGCCAGCGCCGTGACCCTGATCTCGGCGATCCTGGTGCTGGGCGGCGCGCTCGCCGCCGGTCACCGCCATCGGGTCTATGACGCGGTGATCCTGAAGACGCTGGGCGCCACGCGGCTGCGGCTGCTCGGCGCTTATGCGCTCGAATATCTCCTGATCGGGCTCGCCACCGCCGTATTCGGCGTGATCGCCGGCAGCATCGCGGCCTGGATGATCGTAACCCGGCTGATGACGCTGACCTTCGTCTGGCAGGCCGGCAGCGCGGCCGGCGTGGTGGCCGCCGCCCTGATCGTCACCGTCGGGCTCGGGCTCGCCGGCACGCTGCTGGCGTTGAACAAAAAGCCTGCCACGGTGTTGCGCAATTTGTGACAAAAGGTAGCGGGAGGCTGCGCCGGACCGGAATCGCGCGATTCCCCGCGCTTAACCACGTCTGCTCGTCAGGATTGCGCGCCAAGGGCGACATTCGGCCGCGCGTGGACGGTTGCACCGAATGTGTTAGTTTCCCACATATCGGATGGGTTCGGAGCCCCGATTGTTAGCCAAATTTAATGTCGGCAGACATCGGTATCCGAGATAGAGTTTGACGAACCGGCGGCATGGCGACCCTCATGCCGGACCGGGCCAACCAACGGGAATTCGACCATGTCGGACCTAGACCGCAATTACGCTTCTCCTTTCGGCAGGGCCGCCGGGCGTGTTGACGCCGCGACGGTCGATGCCGGTCTGCGCGCCTATATGCTGCGCATCTACAACTACATGAGCATTGGCCTCGCCATCACTGGCCTCGCCGCACTCGGCGTCTACATGGCTGCCGTGACCGACGTTCCGACCGCGGAAGCCGTCCGCGTCGGCAAGCTGTTCCTGACGCCGTTCGGCTACGCGATGTTCGTGAGCCCGCTGAAGTGGCTGTTCATGCTGGCGCCGCTCGCCATGGTGTTCGTGATCTCGGCTGGCATCAACCGTCTCGCCCCCTCGACCGCCCAGATCCTGTTCTGGGTGTTCTCGGCGCTGATGGGCATCTCGCTGTCCTCGATCTTCCTGGTGTACACGCACACCTCGATCGTGCGGGTGTTCTTCATCACCGCGGCGACCTTCGGCGCGCTGAGCCTCTACGGCTACACCACCAAGCGTGACATGAGCGGCATGGGCTCGTTCCTGTTCATGGGCCTGATCGGCATCATCATCGCGAGCCTGGTGAACCTGTTCCTGGCCAGCACGGCGCTGCAGTTCATCGTGTCGGTGGTCGGTGTGCTGGTGTTCGCGGGCCTCACCGCCTGGGATACGCAGCGGCTGAAGAACGACTACATCTACGGCTACGCTTCGGCCGGCGGCGACATCGCCGAGCGCGCGGCGATCTCCGGTGCGCTGTCGCTGTACCTGAACTTCATCAACCTGTTCACGCTGCTGCTGCAGCTCCTCGGCCAGCGCGACTAAGCGCCAGACCTGAGAGAACGGATCCGAACCCCGGCCGCGAGGCCGGGGTTTTTGTTTGGGGCCGAGCTGTCCCCACAAACACCGTCATTGCGAGCGAAGCGAAGCAATCCAGACCCCCCGCGGATGCATTTCTGGATTGCTTCGTCGCAAGGGCTCCTCGCAATGACGGAGTGCGTGGAAACACCGTTGCCTCTTCCAGCCGCCGCACGAACGCTCTAATCTTCGCCCATGTCCACACCCGATATCAGGCCCACAACCGAGGCCGACCTTCCCGCCATTACCGCCATCTATCAGCAGGCCGTCCGCGAGGGCACCGCGACGTTCGAGATCGAGCCGCCTGACCTCGCCGAGATGATGCGCCGCTATTGCACGCTGGTCGACGGCGGCTATCCCTATTTCGTCGCCGTCCTCGACGGCCGCGTTGCCGGCTACGCCTATGCCGGCGCCTACCGGCCCCGCCCGGCCTACCGCTTCACGGTCGAGAACTCGATCTATCTCGATCCCGCCTTCCACCGCCGCGGCATCGGCGCGCTGCTGCTGGAGCGGCTGATCATCGAATGCGAGGCGCGCGGCTTCCGCCAGATGATCGCGGTCATCGGCGATTCCGCCAATGCCGGCTCGATCGGCGTGCATACCAGAGGCGGCTTCAAGATGATCGGCACGCACCCGAATGTCGGCCTGAAGTTCGGCCGCTGGCTGGATACCGTGATGATGCAGCGCGACCTCGGCGAGGGCGCGAGCACCGTGCCGGCGAAATAACCCGGACTCGTAGGGTAGGCAAAGCGTAGCGTGCCCACCGCGGCGATTGAGGAGAGATGGTGGGCACGGCGCTTTGCGCCTTTGCCCACCCTACTGCAGCGTTGGTGTGGCTACACCACCGCCAGTTTCCGGTCGATCACCAGCAGCACGCGGTCGAGCTCGTGGCCGCGGCGCAGGATCAGGCCGGTCGCCGCGATCACGCTGTACATGCCCTGCTTGCGGGCCAGTCGCGGATCTTTCTCGATGCGGTAGATCGGCACTTCGGAGGCGCGGCGATAGACCGAGAACACCGCGCGGTCCTTCAGGAAGTCGATGGCATAGTCGCGCCACTCGCCGTCGGCGACCATGCGGCCGTAGAGATTGAGAATTCGGCTCAACTCGAGCCGGTTGAACGTCACCCGGCTCAGTTGGGCATTCGCAGCGGCGGGGCGCGCCACTGCGCGCTGCTCGCTCGGATCGGCATCCTCCGGCGTCAAGCTCATGCAGCGCCTCCTGTCGCATCAGCACGACCCGCCTCCGCGAAGACCGTCCCCGGAGCCGCGGATCATGACAATGGCATGATTGCGCCAACTGTTCCCCGCCGCAAGAGGCTCTTGAAGGGCTCTTTTGGAGCGCTCTTGAAGGACCGTGGCTTATCTCGCGGACCGGTTGCGAATCATGACACATGCAACGGTGGAACTCCTCAGCGGCAAACCGTCACGGGATCGTTAGCAGGAATCACAGGATCGCCGCTTTTCCGCCCACCGCCCGCCGCCCTGCACTGCGAAAAGACCTCTGTGCGTTGACCCGGTCCTTTCGGTTCCGGATTCCTCAGCCCCCAGCCCCCCGGGGTCGAACAGGATCGGGTCTGTACGCGCGACAAGGAGGGCCAACGCAAGTTGGTCCTTTTTTGTTTGTGTCGGGGTGTCGCTGGCCGCAATTGCGCACCGTAGTTCGCGCTTCGCGCGCCCCGGAATGACGACAGACAAATTGTCTTGAGACGATCTTGAGCGCGCGTCGCTTCAGTGCAGTGACGTGTACGCCGCGCCCAGCATCGCGCCCGGCTTCTCGCGGCTGCCGTCCTGGACATAGACCACCGCACCATCGACGCCATCGCGCGAGGTGAGGTTCTCAAGCGGCACCGTCCAGGTTTCCGGATGTCCGTTCCAGTCGCCGACCTTGAGCAGATTGCGCACCACGTTGTGGTAGGTGATCTGCTGTCCGCGATTCTCGCCGCGGCTGATCTCGATTGGCACCGATTTCGCAATCGAGCAGATCCAGACCTCGCCATGCGAGATCGCCGGCTCGTTGCCCGCGGCCACCGATACATTGATCTGCTTGCCTGCCAGCGACATCGTCACCGGCACGCTCATCACGCCAGTGCCCCTGTCGGTCTTGCCGATCGCGCTTTCGATGCCGGCCCGATCGCTGCCGATGACATGCACAGCGCCATTGACCACGACCTGCGGCGTGTAGACCTCGCGGTCACCGCGCATGCGTGAATAGGCGCGCTGCCGCGCCGAGAAACGCGAATCTGCCAGCGTGTCCTTCCAGCCGAGATAGTCCCAATAATCGATCGGCATGCTCAGCGCGATGATCGAGGGATCCTTGGCGAGGTCGCCGATGACCTTGTCGGCGGGCGGGCAGGAGGAGCAGCCCTGCGAGGTGAAGAGCTCGACCACGGCGCGGGGATCGGCCTGGGCGGGACGGATGACGGCGACGATTGCGCAGATGCCCAGTGCTCCCGACCAGAGTGCGCCGGACCATCGCGAAACCAAATGAGAAGCCATCATTCCAGTCATGTCGAACGTCACATCTCGTCTTCGTGGAGGGATATCCTATCGCCCGATGGTCACCGTAGTCTTACGGGCACGGCGGTCTTACGGGCATGGCGCATTCCGCCCGATGCGAAGTGTCCGCCGGGTGGGCCCATCTGAAGCATGCCGTAATGCACGAAGGCGGCCTTGTGATAGGCCGCCTTTGTTTAACCTTCTACTCACGTCGCAGTGAGCCACCGTTCACAAATTCGCGCT
This sequence comes from Bradyrhizobium sp. S3.3.6, assembly GCF_040546905.1. Classification (NCBI taxonomy): domain Bacteria; kingdom Pseudomonadati; phylum Pseudomonadota; class Alphaproteobacteria; order Hyphomicrobiales; family Nitrobacteraceae; genus Bradyrhizobium; species Bradyrhizobium sp. S3.3.6. Next base: position 22,223 of record NZ_JBEPOT010000024.1, read on the forward strand.
CAGGCCGCGAGCTTGCGCAGCACATAATGCAGAATGCCGCCGTTCCGGTAATAATCGAGCTCGTCCAGCGTATCGATGCGGCAAAGCAGCGAAACGCGCCGCAATGAACCGTCCCCGGACACAATCTCCGCGGTCAGCTTCTGGCGCGGCCTAAGGTCGCCGACGAGGCCACGCAGCGTGACCTTCTCGTCGCCCTTCAGGCCGAGCGACGACCAGGAGGTGCCGTCCTCGAAGGTCAGCGGCAGCACGCCCATGCCGACCAGGTTGGAGCGATGGATGCGCTCGAAGCTCTGGCAGATCACGGCGCGCACGCCGAGCAGACGCGTACCCTTCGCAGCCCAGTCGCGCGAGGAGCCGTTGCCGTATTCGGCGCCGGCGAACACCACCAGCGGCACCTGCTCCTGCTGGTACTTCATCGCGGCGTCGTAGATCGACATCTGCTCGCCGTCGGGCCAGTGCTTGGTGAGACCGCCCTCGGGGATGTTTCCATCCGCGCCCTTGAGCATGAAGTTCTTGATGCGGATGTTGGCGAAGGTGCCGCGCATCATCACCTCATGGTTGCCGCGACGCGTGCCGTACTGGTTGAAGTCGGCGGGCCGCACCTGGTGCTCGCTGAGATATTTGCCAGCGGGCGAGGTGAGCTTGATCGAACCGGCCGGCGAGATGTGGTCGGTGGTGATCTTGTCGCCGAACATGGCGAGGATGCGCGCCTCGACGATATCGGTGACCGGCTCCGGCTCCTTCTTCATGCCGTCGAAATAGGGCGGGTTCTGCACATAGGTCGAAGACATGTTCCAGCGATAGGTCTCGCTCTCGACCGTCTTGATCTTGCGCCAGTTGGCGTCGCCCTTGAACACGTCGGCATACTTCTTCTTGAAGATCGCCGCGGTCACGAACTTCTTCATGAAGGCGTTGATCTCCTTCGTCGTCGGCCAGATGTCCTTCAGATACACCGGCTTGCCGTCCTTGCCTTCGCCGAGCGGCTCGACGGCGAGGTTCTTGGTGACGCTGCCGGCGAGCGCATGCGCGACGACCAGCGGCGGCGAGGCCAGATAGTTCGCCTGCACGTCCGGCGAGACGCGGCCTTCGAAGTTGCGGTTACCCGAGAGCACAGCAGCGGCAACGATGCCGTTGTCGTTGATCGATTTTGAGATCTCCTCCGGCAGCGGGCCGGAATTGCCGATGCAGGTGGTGCAGCCGAAGCCGACGAGGTTGAAGCCGACCTTGTCGAGATCGGCCTGCAGACCGGAATCGGCGAGATAGCCCGCGACCACCTGGCTGCCCGGAGCGAGCGAGGTCTTCACCCACGGCTTGGCCTTGAGGCCCTTGGCCGCTGCGTTGCGCGCGAGCAGGCCGGCACCGATCAAGACGCTCGGGTTCGAGGTATTGGTGCAGGAGGTGATGGCGGCGATCACGACGTCGCCGTGGCCGATCTCGAAGTTCTTGCCTTCGACGGCGAAGCGCTTGTTGGGTTCGTCGGTCTTCTTGTATTCGGTACCGAGCGCGAGCGAAAAGCCTTCGGCGACCGAAGGCAGCGCGATGCGGCCTTCGGGACGCTTCGGACCGGCCATCGACGGCACGACGTCGGCGAGATCGAGCGTCAGCGTTTCCGTGAACACCGGATCGGCCGACTTGGCGGTGCGGAACAGCCCTTGCGCCTTCGCATAGGCCTGCACCAGCGCGACGCGCGGTGCGGCGCGGCCGGAGGTCTTGAGGTAGTCGATCGCGGCGGCGTCGACCGGGAAGAAGCCGCAGGTCGCGCCATATTCCGGCGCCATGTTGGCGATGGTCGCCTTGTCGGCGACGGAGAGATTGTCGAGGCCGGGGCCGAAGAACTCGACGAACTTGCCGACCACGCCGAGCTTGCGCAGCATCTGCGTGACGGTCAGCACGAGGTCGGTCGCGGTGACGCCTTCCTTCATCGCGCCCTTCAGCTTGAAGCCGACGACGTTGGGCAGCAGCATCGACAGCGGCTGGCCGAGCATGCAGGCTTCCGCCTCGATGCCGCCGACGCCCCAGCCGAGCACGGCGAGACCGTTGACCATGGTGGTGTGGGAGTCGGTGCCGACGAGCGAGTCGGGATAGGCGACCTCGAAGGTGCCGGTCTTCTTGCCGACCGTCATCTTCTCCTTCTTGGTCCACACCGTCTGGGAGAGATATTCGAGATTGACCTGGTGGCAGATGCCGGTGCCGGGCGGCACGACGGAGAAGTTCGAGAACGCCTTCTGGCCCCACTTCAGGAACTCGTAGCGCTCCTGATTCTGCTTGTATTCCTCGATGACGTTCTTGCCGAAAGCCTTGTTGTCACCGAAGAAGTTCACGATCACGGAATGGTCGATGACGAGATCGACGGGGACCAGCGGGTTGATCTTCTCGGCATCGCCGCCGAGGCTCTGCATCGCGTTGCGCATTGCGGCGAGGTCGACCACCGCCGGCACGCCGGTAAAATCCTGCATCAGCACGCGCGCGGGACGGAACGCGATCTCATGCTCCAGCGACTTCTTCCGCAGCCACTTCGAGACCGCGACGATGTCCTCCTTCTTGACCGAGCGCCCGTCCTCGTTGCGGAGGAGATTCTCGAGCAGGACCTTCATCGAATAGGGGAGTTTCGAAATTCCCTTCAGACCATTCTTCTCGGCCGTGGGCAGACTGTAATAGACATAGGTCTTGGCGCCGACCTTGAGGGTCTTTTTGCATTTGAAGCTGTCGAGCGAGGTCATGTAGGAAATCCCAATTGTTAGTTATACCCGGCAAGGGGTATCGTAACACCGTCAGCGCAGCAGGTTAGGTCGCTTGCAGGGGCAGGTTGAGTTGCTGCATCAAGTAGTTCCGGGCTTATAGAAGCTTTCTAACCGCGCCGCCACAGCCACAATCGTACCGCAGCAATTCGCGAGCCAAAAATTCTGATGCGCTACCCCCAGTTTTCCTGAGGCCCGGCTTTGAGCGGGTTGAAACGAGGCGAGATGCGGCTCTCTGGACAGGGGCTCACCTGCGTGCGGGGCGGTCGCGAGGTATTTTCCGGGCTGGACTTCGAGGCGGCCTCCGGCGACGTCGTGGCGGTGGTAGGCCGCAACGGATCGGGCAAGACCTCGCTGCTGCGGCTGATTGCCGGCCTGCTCATTCCGGCTGGCGGCAGGATCGTACTCGACGGGGGCGACGCCGAAATGACGCTGCCCGAGCAATGCCACTATCTCGGCCATCGCGATGCCCTCAAGCCGGCGCTGAGCGTGGCGGAAAACCTGTCATTCTGGGCTGATTTTCTGGGGGGCGAGCGCTGCGGCGCCGCTGAAAGCCTCGCCACCGTCGGCCTCGACCACGCCACCGATCTGCCCGCCGCCTTCCTGTCGGCAGGCCAGCGACGCCGGCTCTCGCTGGCCCGGCTGCTGACAGTCCGCCGCCCGGTCTGGCTGCTGGACGAGCCGACCAATGCGCTGGATGTCGCCGGCCAGGACTTGTTCGGCGGCCTGATGCGCGACCATCTGGCGCGCGGCGGCCTGATCATCGCGGCGACGCATACCGCGCTGGGTATCGCGGCGCGGGAGCTGCGGATCGGGGGGATGGTGTGAATCCGATCGACCCTCAGCTTTCCAAGTGGCCGGGCGCCGCCCTCTTCGTTCCCTCCCCCCTTGTGGGGGAGGGTCAGGGAGGGGGGTGCCACACGGCAGCGCCTCTCGGCTCTAGCGCGCGGGAAGCAGGCGCTCTGTTGCTGGCGGCCTATCTCCGACGAGCACGTTCCCCGCGGCTACCCCTCTCCCCAACCCTCCCCCACAAGGGGGGAGGGAGCGCAGTTTGCTTGGGGCATGAGCCGGGCTCTCATGGCCGCCTCTCCGCCGGAGCCCCCCCATGACCGCCCTCGCCGCCCTGATCCGCCGGGACATCCGGATCGCGCTCCGCGTCGGCGGCGGGGCGCTGATTGGCGTGCTGTTCTTCCTCACCGTGGTGGTGCTGATGCCGTTTGCGGTGGGGCCGGACCTGGCGCTGTTGTCGCGGCTGGGGCCTGCCATCCTCTGGCTCGGCGCCCTGCTGGCCAGCCTGCTGACGCTGGACCGGCTGTTCATGGCTGACCATGAGGACGGCTCGCTCGATTTGATCACGATGAGCCGGACGCCGCTGGAACTGGCCTGCGCGGCCAAGGCGCTGGCGCATTGGCTGGCCGCGGGCCTGCCGCTGATTGTCGCAACCCCCGTGCTGGGCCTGTTGCTCAACCTCGACATGGCCGCGACCGGTGCCGTGGCGCTGACGCTGCTCGCCGGCACCCCGGCGCTGACATTTACCGGCATGATCGGTGCGGCACTGGCGGTGACGCTGCATCGTGGTGGCCTCTTGATGGCCGTCCTGGTCCTGCCGCTATCGATTCCCGTGCTGATCTTCGGCGTTGCGGCCTCGCAGGCCGCGATCACCGGGCCATTGTCATTCGGCGCGCCGTTCTCGATCCTCTGCGCGCTGTCGCTGGTCAGCCTCATCGTAGGCCCATTCGCGGCGGCGGCGAGCCTGAAGCATGGACTGGACTGACCTTGACCCCGATCAACTTTCGCTGCGCACTTTGATGCTGATTGCGTGAGCGCGGACCTGCGATTATCAGGATAGGATGACGCTGATCGATCTCGCCAACCCCACACGGTTCCTCGCGCTGAGTGCGCGGGTGGTGCCGTGGCTTGCGGCCGCGACCGTCATCCTGCTCGCGATCGGCCTTTATCAATCCGCTCTCGCGCCCGACGACTATCAGCAGGGCGCGACCGTGAAGATCATGTTCATCCACGTGCCCAATGCGTGGCTCTCAATGTTCGTCTGGGGCGTGATGAGCGTCGCCTCGCTCGGCACGCTGGTGTGGCGGCATCCGCTCGCCGACGTCGCCGCCAAGGCCGCGGCACCGATCGGCGCCAGCTTCACCTTCCTCGCGTTGCTCACGGGCTCGCTATGGGGCCGGCCGATGTGGGGCACTTATTGGGAATGGGATGCGCGGCTGACCTCGGTGCTGATCCTGTTCCTGATGTATCTCGGCCTGATGGCGCTATGGCGCGCGGTTGAGGATCCCTCGCGCGCGGCACGCGCAGCGGCCGTGCTGACGCTGGTCGGTGCGGTCAATCTGCCGATCATCAAATTCTCGGTCGACTGGTGGAACACGTTGCATCAACCGGCCTCGGTGATGCGCATGGGCGGCTCGACGCTCGACAAGTCGTTCCTGATTCCGCTCCTGGTGATGGCGGTCGCATTCACGCTGCTGTTCGTCACACTGCATCTGGCGGCGATGCGCAACGAGATCTTGCGCCGCCGCGTCCGCTCGCTGCAGATGATGCAGGCGAGCCAGAAAGCCGCATGACGATGTCGCTTGGTCCCTATGCGTCATTCATTGTGACCTCCTATGCTGCCGCCGCCATCGTCGTCGCGATCCTGATCGGCTGGGTCGTGCTCGATTATCGCAACCAGGCCCGACGTCTGCGCGAGCTCGATCGCAGCGGCGTCACGCGCCGCTCGGGCCGCAGCGCGGTGGATACACCATGAGCGAGCAATCGACCCCCGCGACGCCGCCGCGACGCACCTTCCTGATGGTGCTGCCGCTGCTCGCCTTCGTCGCCCTTGCCGTGCTGTTCTGGTTCCGGCTCGGCAGCGGCGATCCTTCGCGAATTCCCTCCGCGCTGATCGGCCGGCCCGCGCCGCAGACCACGCTGCCGCCACTTGAGGGATTGCAAGCCGACAGCGTGCAGGTGCCCGGGCTCGACCCCGCTGCGTTCAAGGGCAAGGTCAGCCTCGTCAATGTCTGGGCCTCCTGGTGCGTGCCCTGTCACGACGAGGCGCCGCTGCTGACGGAGCTTGCCAGGGACAAGCGCTTCCAGCTCGTCGGCATCAACTACAAGGATGCACCCGACAACGCGCGGCGCTTCCTCGGCCGTTACGGCAACCCGTTCGGCCGTGTCGGCACTGACGCCAATGGTCGCGCCTCGATCGAATGGGGCGTCTATGGCGTGCCTGAGACCTTTGTCGTCGGCCGCGAAGGCACCATCGTCTACAAGCTGGTCGGCCCGATCACGCAGGAGAATTTGCGGACGGTGCTGCTGCCGGAGATGGAGAAGGCGTTGAAGGCGGGATCTTAGTACGATCTCGTGCCCCGGACGCAGCGCAGCGCTTCTTCAGCGATGCGCTGCAGAGCCGGGGCCCATGCCGCCGCGACCGCGCTTCTAGAGAGAGCCTGGGTCCCGGCTCGCGCTTCGCGCGTCCGGGATCCGAGAATTACCCCTTCCTCACATCTCCCGCCTCGGCCTCGCTGGTCTCCAGCGACACCGGCTCGACGCCGTAGCGCTTGGTCAGCGGCATCTGGGCGATGGCGAAGATCATGGTCAGCGGGGTGACGCCGAACACCTTGAAGTTCACCCAGAAATCCGTGCTCTGGGTGCGCCAGACGATCTCGTTCAGCACCGCCATGCCGGCGAAGAACAGCGCCCAGCGCAGCGTCAGTATGCGCCAGCCCTGCGGGGTCAGGTTGAACATCTGGTCGAACATCACGGCGATGAAGGAGCGGCCGAACAGCAGGCCGCCGCCGAGGATCGCGGCGAACAGGCCGTAGATGATGGTCGGCTTGACCTTGATGAAGGTCTCGTCGTGCAGCACCAGGGTCAGCGTGCCGAACACCAGCACGATCACGCCGGTCACGATTGCCATGATCGGGATGTGGCGCGTCACCACATAGGAGGCGATCATCGCCGCCACGATCGCGACCATGAAGGCGCCGGTCGCGGCGAACAGATTGAACTTCGCATTCACGAAGAAGAACACGAGCAGCGGACCGAGCTCGGTCGCAAGCTTGAACAGCGGATGCGGCTGGGTCTTGTCCATTACCTGACCTTTGTTGTTGTCATGCCCCGCGAAGGCGGGGCATCCAGTACGCCGCGCCGCTGGTTGTAGACCACAGGCGGCTCGGAATACTGGATCCCCCGCTTTCGCGGGGGATGACGAAGGAAACCTACGATTCGATTCCGGCGATCGCACGAGCGAAATCGCGCGCGGTGAACGGCGCGAGATCGTCGACGCCTTCGCCGACGCCGATGAAATGCACCGGCAGCTTGAATTTCTCCGCGAGCGCCACCAAAATGCCGCCGCGCGCGGTGCCGTCGAGCTTGGTCATCACGAGGCCCGTCACCCCTGCGGTGCGATGGAAGGCCTCGACCTGCGACAGCGCGTTCTGGCCGACGGTGGCATCGAGCACGAGCAGCACCGCATGCGGCGCCGAAGCGTCGACCTTGCGGATGACGCGCACGACCTTCTCGAGCTCGTTCATCAGCTCGGCCTTGTTCTGCAAGCGGCCGGCGGTGTCGACCAGGAGCACATCGATGGCCTGCTCCTTCGCCGCCGTCAGCGCATTGAAGGCGAGACTTGCCGAATCCGAGCCCTGCGCACCCGCGATGACCGGCGTCCTGGTGCGCTCGCCCCAGACCTTGAGCTGCTCGATCGCTGCTGCGCGAAACGTGTCGCCGGCGGCCAGCATCACCTTGCGGCCTTCGGACGCGAATTTTTGCGAGAGCTTGCCGATGGTGGTGGTCTTGCCGGAGCCGTTGACGCCGACCACGAGGATCACGAACGGCTTCCTGCCCGCATCGATCTCGAGCGGCTTGGCCACCGGCGCCAGCACCTTCTCGACCTCGATTGCGACCACGTCCTTGACCTCGTCGGCCGAGATCGCCTTGTCGTAGCGCCCGGTGCCGACCGCATCCGCGATCCGCACCGCGACCGAGGTGCCGAGGTCGGCGCGCAGCAGCACATCCTCGATGTCGTCGAGCATGGCGCGGTCGAGCTTGCGCTTGGTGACGAGATCGGCGACCGCGGTTCCGAGCGAGGACGAGGTGCGCTTCAGCCCGTTGGACAGGCGGCGCCACCAGCTCAGCTTGGAGGTCTCGGGGGTGGTATCGTTCATGGTGGCGGTGTGTTAGCCGTTCCCGCTGTTAAACGAAAGTCTTGCAATTGCTCGATGTTCCCGAATTGACCGCTGACGAGATTTTGGCGCGCGTGCTCCATCGCGACGGGCTGATGCTGGTCATCGACAAGCCGTCCGGTCTGCCGGTGCATCGCGGCCCCAAGGGCGGCGCCAATCTGGAAGCCTCCTTCAACGCGCTCTGTTTCGGCCTGCCGCGGCCGCCGGTGCTGGCCCATCGGCTGGACAAGGACACTTCCGGCTGCCTCGTGCTCGGCCGCCATCGCAAGGCGACCGCCTCGCTCGGCCTGCTGTTCAAGCACGGCAAGATCGGCAAGACCTACTGGACCGTGGTCGAGGGCGGCCCTGCCGAGGACGTAGGCACCATCGACATGCCGCTCGGCCGGCTCAATGCGGAGCGCGGCTGGTGGCAGAAGCCTGACCCGGAGGGGCAGAAGGCCGTCACGAACTGGAAGGTGATGGGCCGCGGCGAGGGCTTCACCTGGCTCGCCATGGAACCGGTGACGGGGCGGACCCATCAATTGCGGGTGCATTCGGCTTCGACCGGCTGGCCGATCTTCGGCGATAACATATACGGCCGCGGCCCGCGCTTCGGCGAGCCGAAGCTGCACCTGCATTCCCGCGAGATCGTGGTGCCGATCTCCCGGAACAAGGAGCCGGTCCGCGTCGTCGCACCGGCCCCGCCCCACATGCATGAGAAGCTCCGCGCCTGCGGCTGGAACGGGGAATAACCCCTTCCCCGAGCCATGGTTTACGAAACGTTCAGTGCTCGTCTCTAATGATAACGGTTGCTTAGAACAAGCTTCCGTCATCCGCTCAGGACGAGCAGCGCGTCATGTCCAATGCCGAACTATCGATCATCGACGAGGTTGAAGCCGCCATTCTTCTCGGTTCGGCGGAAAAGGGCCTCGAAACGGCCCGGCGCGTCACCGACCTGTTCCTGTCCTCCGCCGGAAGTTTTGACGACGAGCAGATCGCGCTGTTCGACGACGTGCTCGAGCGCCTGATCGGCACCATCGAGCTGCGCGCCATCGCCGACATGGGCGCGCGCGTTGCGCTCGCCGAAATCAGCGCCCAGCTTGCGCCGATCGCGCAGGCCCCGCCCTCCGTCATCCGCCGCCTCGCCAACAATGACGAGATCCGCATCGCCGGCCCCGTGCTGCAGGAATCCGCGCGCCTCGACGACGGCGAGCTGGTGAAGATCGCATCATCCAAGGGCGAGCCGCATCTGCTCGCGGTCGCCGGCCGCTGGTGGCTGAAGGAGATCGTCACCGACGCGCTGCTGGCGCGCCGCTATCCGAGCGTCAGCCGCCGTCTCGCCGCCAATCCCGGCGCGCGCGTTTCGGGCAACGGATTCACCGTTATTGTCGGCCAGGCCGAGTCCGATCCGGAGCTCGCCGTCAGCGTCGGCGTCCGCGTCGACCTGCCGTCGGAGCTGCGCCGCCAATTGCTGCGCTCGGCGACGGACACGGTTCGCACGCGATTGCTATCACGCGCGCCGCCCGATCTGTTCGATGAAATCCAGAGCGCGATCGCCGCCGTCACCGTCGGCGTCGCGCGCGAGATGTCGGGGGTCCGCGATTTCGAGGGCGCCAAGCGCGCGATCGCGAATCTCAAGGCATCCGGTCAGCTCAATGAGGCGACGCTGCTCGGCTTCGCCAGGCAGCGGCGCTACGAAGAGGCCGTGGCCGCGTTGGCGGTATTGTCAGGGTCGACGGTCGAGGTGATTCGCCCGCTGATGCAGAGCCTGCGCGAAGACGGCCTGCTGGTGCCGTGCAAGGCGGCGCAGCTGAGCTGGGAAACCACCGCCGCCGTGCTCGAAAGCCGCTTTGCGACAGGTGCAATGAAGCCGGCGGATGTTGCGAGGGCGCAGAGCAATTTTGCACGGATGTCGCCGGAGAATGCACGACGTACGCTGCGCTTCTGGCAGGTCCGGGCGTCGTAATTTTCCCTCTCCCCTTGTGGGAGAGGGTGGCTCGCCGCGCAGCGGCGAGACGGGTGAGCGGTCTCTCTCCGCGTGTGAGTCTCTCGCAACAGAGGTCGCTGAAGCAACCCCTCATCCGGCGCTTCGCGCCACCTTCTCCCACAAGGGGAGAAGGGAAGAGACAGCGGATTATGTCGTCAGCCGCTCGCCATCGCTGCCGGCAATCGTGAGCGGCACGACGCTCCCCACGCGCTTGCCCGCAATCGCCACCGGCAGATAGTGCTCGGTGCGCCCCTGGCCATCGCTCTCGATCAGCACCTCACGCGTCGCGCCGATCTCGGCTTGCAGCCGCTGCCGCAACGCTGCCTCGCCCACTGCGCGCAGCCGCTTCGCACGCGCCTTGATCGCTCCGCCGGCGACCTGCGGCATCCGCGCGGCCGGCGTGCCGGGGCGCGGTGAATACGGGAAGACGTGCAGGAACGTCAGGCCGCACTCCTCGACCAGATCAAGCGAGCGGGAAAACATCTCCTCGGTCTCGGTCGGAAAGCCCGCGATGATGTCGGCGCCGAAGACGATGTCCGGCCGCAGCCGACGCACCTGATCGCAGAAGAGGATCGCATCCTGCCGCGAATGCCGTCGCTTCATGCGCTTCAGGATCATGTCGTCGCCGGATTGCAGCGACAGGTGCAAATGCGGCATCAACCGCGCATCATCGGCGATGGCATCCAACAGATCGCGATCCGCCTCGATCGAATCGATCGAGGAGATGCGCAACCGCTTCAGCTCCGGCACGTGCCGCAGGATCTGCCTGGTCAGCAGGCCGAGCTTGGGTGCGCCCGGCAGATCGGCACCGTAGCTGGTGAGATCGACGCCGGTCAGCACGATCTCGGCATGGCCGCGCTCGACCAGCGCCCGCACCTGATCGACCACCGCGCCCATCGGCACCGAGCGCGAATTGCCGCGGCCGTAGGGAATGATGCAGAAGGTGCAGCGATGGTCGCAGCCGTTCTGCACCTGCACGAACACGCGCGGCAGGCCGCCCGCATAGCCGTCGATCAGATGCGGCGCCATCTCCTTCACCGCCATGATGTCGCTGACGGCGATCTTCTCGCTTGTGCCGAGATCGAAGGCGTCGCGCGCCTCGCGCCAGGCGTCGCTGCGCATCTTGTCGTCATTGCCGACGACGCGATCGACCTCGGCCATGTCCGCGAACATGCTGCTTTGTGTCTGCGCCGCGCAGCCGGTGACGACGATGCGTGCACCGGGCCGTTCGCGCTTCAACTTGCGGATCGACTGGCGCGCCTGCGCCACCGCCTCGTTGGTGACGGCGCAGCTGTTGATGACGATGGTGTCTACGAGCCCCGCGCCCTCCGCCTCGCGGCGGATCACCTCTGCCTCGAAGGCATTGAGGCGGCAGCCGAAAGTGACGACCTCGACAGCCATTACCCGGCCGGCGCGAACAGCGCCGGATCGAAATTGCCTTCGTATTCGAAGGTCGCGGTGCCCGTCATCAGCACGTGGTCGTCGCGCTCGCGCCATTCGATGCCGAGCTTGCCGCCGGGCAGCGTCATCTCGACCTTGCGGTCGGTGCGCTTCAGGCGCGCAGCCGCAACCGCAGTCGCACAGGCCGCCGAGCCGCAAGCCCTGGTGAGACCCGCACCGCGCTCCCAGGTGCGCATCGTGATGTGCTCGCGATCGACAATGTGGGCGAGCGTGATGTTGGCACGCTCGGGGAAAATCGGATGATTCTCCAGCAGCGGACCAAAGCGCTCGAGATCATAGGCGTTGACGTCGTCGACCCAGAAGATCGCGTGCGGATTGCCCATGCTGACCACGGACGGCGAATGCAGGATCGGCTTGTCGATCGGCCCGATCTGCAATTCGATGTAGCGGGTGTCGCGAAACTCTTCCGCCAGCGGAATATCCTGCCATCCGAATTTTGGCGCGCCCATGTCGACGGTGTAGAGATCGGCTGCCGGGCCCTGCCAGGCATTGAGCAGGCCGGCCGCGGTCTCGAAGGTCGCCGTGGTCTGCCCGCTCTTCCCAAAAATCTGCCGCACCACGCAGCGCATGCCGTTGCCGCAGGCGCCGGCTTCCGAGCCGTCATTGTTGTAGATGCTGATGAAGGCTTCGGTACCGTCGAGCCGCGGCTTCTGAAGCACCATGAGCTGGTCATAGGGCACGCCGCCCTCCGCGGAGGCTACCGCGCGGGCGTCGTCCGGCGTGACCTTCCCGGCGGAATCGCGCATGTCGACAACGACGATCTCGTTGCCGATGCCGTTCATCTTGGCAAAAGCGTGGTTGGCCAGCGCGCTCATGAAAATTCCCGAATTTCGCCCGCCTTATATGGCGATCCTTGCCGGCTTGGCCAGTGTTTTGCCGTCGAGACCAGGACGCCCACCATGACGCCTGCCATGACGCATCTGTCATGGGACGAATTCGGCGCTCGCGTGTTAGAACGGCGCAGTTCGCGCGAACCGGGATGCGCGGCCGGGTTAAGGCCTTGGTGGGCAAGGTCTGGGGAGAATAAAATGAACACTTTTCGTCGTCTCGCTCTGGCCGCATTGATCCCGGCAGTCGCGCTGTCGCTTAGCCCGTCCGGCGCTCCGGCGCAGACCCCGAGCCCGGCGCCCGCCGCGTCGGCTAGTCCCTCGCCGGCCCCGTCAGCCGCGCCCGCCCCGGCTGCAAGTGCCTCGCCTGCGCCCGCGGCAACTCCCTCGCCGGCACCATCGCCAGCGGCCAGCGCCTCACCGTCGCCGGGCCTGGCGGCACCCCCGCCCGCCGCGTCCGTTACGCCCGCCCCGGTGCAGACCGCCGATCCCTTCGGCCTGGAGACCACGCTCGAGGCCAAGAAGGTCGTGATGGTCAAGGGCACCGCCAATTGGGACTCGGCCTTCGACACGCTGGTCGACGCCTTCAAGGCGCTGAACGCGCTCTTGGACAAGCAGGGCATCAAGCACGCCGGCAATTCGATGATCGTCTACACCTCGACCGACGACACCGGCTTCACCTTCCTCGCCGAGATTCCGGTCGAGCAGGACCCGAAGAACCTGACCAAGGACATGAGCATCGGCAAATCGCCGGAGGGCAAGGCGCTGAAATTCGTCCATCGCGGCTCCTACGACAACATGGACAACACCTATGAGGCGATCACCAATCACCTCGACGACAAGAAGCTGGAGGCCAAGGACACGTTCATCGAGGAGTACCTCACCGATCCCTTGAAGACGGCCGAGGACAAGCTCGTGATCAATGTGTTCGTTCCGCTGAAGTGAGTCCGATGAAAAAGCCCGCCGCCCTTTTTACGTCCCTCGCCGCTATTTTCGCCGCCACGCTGCAGGCCGCGCCCGCGCTCGCCGACGATTTTCCGTCCGCCATCTCCGTGAGCGGCGAGGCGACCGTCTCGGCGGCACCCGATCTCGCGCACATCGATGCCGGCGTCGCCAATGATGCCAGGTCGGCGAAGGAAGCGTCCGACGCCAACAACGCCGCGATGGGCAAGGTGCTGCTGGCGCTGAAGGGCGCCGGCATCGACGAAAAGGATTACCAGACCTCGCGGCTGTCGCTGCAGCCACAATATGCGCCGAACCGCTCGAACGGCGCCTCGCCGGTGGTCAGCTTCCGCGCCTCCAACCGCGTCACCGTAAAAATCCGCGACGTGACCAAGGTCGCCGGCATCATAGACACGCTGGTCAGCGCCGGCGCAAACGATATCGGCAACATCTCGTTTGAAGTGACGCAAGCCTCGAAGCTGCTCGACGACGCCCGCGAGCGGGCGGTCGCCGATGCCCGCCGCAAAGCCGAGATCTATGCCAAGGCCACCGGCGTCACGCTGGGCGCGCCGCTGAGCGTCGCGGAAGGTGGTGGCCCAGTGCCTCTGTTCAAGAGCCGCATGGCCGCAGCCCCGATGGCCGCGCCTGCTGCCGTTGCGCCGGGTGAGGAAACGCTGTCGGTGACGGTGAATGTGAGCTGGGCGATCAAGCCGAAAGAGCAATAACTCTCGTGTCCCGGACGCGCTGCAGCGTGAAACGCTGCTGCGCAGAGCCGGGACCCAGCAAGCGACACGATACAATACGTCGACATGGGCCCCGGCTCTGCAGCGCATCGTCGAAGAGACGCTGCGCTGCGTCCGGGGCACGAGCTGTGTGCGTGGCGAGACCTAAATCTCCACCACCTGCCCGGGCTTCATCGCCACGAACCGCTCCTGCGGAATCTTGGCGGCATCGAGCGCTTCCACCAGCGCCTTCTCCGGCGCGTCGATCGCTTCATCGGTGAGCTGGAACGTGCCGTGATGATGCCCGAGCGCCTGTTGCGCGCCGCAATCATCGAGCGCTTTCACCGCATCTTCCGGGTTCATGTGCTGATCGCGCATGAACCAGCGCGGCTCGTAGGCGCCGATGGGAAGAATCGCCAGACGCAGCGGCCCGTGCTTCTCGGCAACCCGACGAAAATGTCCGCCGTCGCCATAGCCGGAATCGCAGACGACGTAGATTTTCCCCGCAGGCGTCTCCAGCACAAAGCTCGCCCACAGCGCCTTGTTGCGGTCGAACATGCCGCGCGCCGACCAGTGCCGGGTCGGCACCAGAGTCACGGCGACACCGCTACCGAGCTCGACGCGCTCGTGCCAGTCTAACGCTTCCGCCATGATCGAGGAATCGCTGCTGCGCATTGTGACATCGTTGCCGAGCGGGGTGACCACGCGCGGCGCAAAATTTTTCGCGAGCCGCGACAGCGTCGCGATGTCGAGATGATCGTAGTGCCCGTGCGAGACCAGCACGACGTCGATCTTCGGCAGCTTCTCGAAGGCAATGCCGGGATCGTTGTGGCGTTTTGGTCCGGCCCACCCCACCGGCGACACCCGCATCGACCAGACGGGATCGACGAGGATGTTGAGGCCGCCGGTCTGGATCAGCCAGCTGGCGTGGCCGACGAAGGAGAACCGCGCCCTGTCGCCATCGACGCGCTCCGGCGGGGTGTCGGCATGGGGGCTCGGCGCCCAGTCCGGCCATTTCGCGCGCTTTTGGCCGCCGCCGAACTGCCAGCGGAACACCTCACCGAGCGATCTCGGCGGCGCGCCGTCCGGATCGAAGAAGTGCAAGCCGTCGAAATGATCGGAGACCGGGCCGTCATAGGTTTTCATGCGGGAGATCCAAAGGGGAACACCGACCAGCGCACTGGCCCCGGCAAGCAGTCCGAAGATGCGGCGGCGGGTGATCGGCACGGGGCGGGCTTCAGGGATGGTTGGGACGGTCGGACATCACCGCCTATATGGGCGGGGACCGCCGAAAAAGGAACCCATCGCCGGAAACACCCTGTTTTCAAGAGCTTGCCCTGGCAAAGCCACCCCGCCACCCTAACTTTCCTTGACTTTTGGGCGTGAGCGGCGTTTAACCCCGCCACTTTCTCGGAAAGGCTTTCTTTTCGACCCGCCGCCTGGCCCTCGAGGCCGGAGGTCAACGCCCGACAGCGCGATGCGCCCTCGGGCGCAAAGGTGTTTGGACTTTCTTCTCCCTCGCCCCGCTCTTGCGGGGAGAGGGTCGGGGTGAGGGGCTCCCTCCGCGTGTGGCGCGCGTGGAGAGTCCCGTACCCCCTCACCCGCCGCGCAAGGGCGCGGCGACCTCTCCCCGCAGGCGTGGAGAGGTTAAACAGGACAACGGCATTGTTCGACAATCTGTCGGAACGGCTTGGCGGCATTCTCGATCGTCTGACGGGGCGCGGTGCGCTGACCGAAAAGGACGTCGACGCCGCCATGCGCGAGGTGCGCCGCGCGCTGCTCGAGGCCGACGTCGCGCTCGAGGTCGTGCGCAGCTTCACCGAACGCGTCCGCGAGCAGGCGATCGGCGCCACCGTCGTCAAGTCGGTCACGCCCGGCCAGATGGTTGTCAAGATCGTCCATGACGAGCTGATCAACATGCTCGGCGCCGAAAGCCAGACCATCGACGTCAATTCCGTGCCGCCGGTGCCGATCATGATGGTCGGTCTGCAAGGCTCGGGCAAGACGACCACCACCGCAAAGCTCGCCCGCCGCCTGGTCCAACGCGACAAGCGCAAGGTGCTGATGGCTTCGCTCGACATCTATCGCCCGGCGGCGATGGAGCAGCTGGCCGTGCTCGGTCGCGATCTCGACATTCCGACCCTGCCGATCGTTGCCGGCCAGCAGCCGGCTCAGATTGCGAAACGCGCGCTCGAAGCGGGCAAGCTCGGCGGCTACGACATCGTGCTGCTCGACACCGCCGGCCGCACCACGCTCGACGAAGAGATGATGGCGGAGGCAGCTAGCATCAAAGCGGCGGCGAACCCGCATGAAGTGCTGCTGGTCGCGGACTCCCTGACGGGCCAGGACGCCGTCAACCTCGCTCGCGCCTTCGACGAGCGCGTCGGCCTGACCGGCATCGTGCTCACGCGCGTCGACGGCGACGGCCGCGGCGGTGCTGCGCTCTCGATGCGCGCCGTCACCGGCAAGCCGATCAAGCTGATCGGCACCGGTGAAAAGACCGATGCGCTGGAAGATTTCCACCCCGATCGTATCGCCGGCCGCATCCTCGGCATGGGCGACGTGGTGTCGCTGGTCGAGCGCGCCGCCGCCAACATCGACGCGGAGAAAGCCGCGCGCACCGCCGAGCGTATGCGCAAGGGTCAGTTCGACCTCAACGACATGCGCGAGCAGCTCTCGCAGATGGCCAGCATGGGCGGCATCAGCGGCCTGATGGGCATGATGCCCGGCATCGCCAAGATGAAGAACCAGATCGCGGCCGCCGGCATCGACGACAAGATCCTGAAGCGCCAGGTCGCGGTGATCGATTCCATGACGCGCGACGAGCGCCGTCATCCCGACCTGCTCAAGGCCAGCCGCAAGAAGCGCATCGCCGCTGGCTCCGGCCAGAGCGTCGAGCAGGTCAACAAGCTGCTGAAGATGCACCGGAACATGGCCGACGTGATGAAGGCCATGGGCTCGGGCAAGCGCGGTCCGCTGGCCGGCATCGCTCAGGCCATGGGTTTTGGTGGCGGCATGAAGATGCCGTCTCCGGACGAGATGAAGGCGCTGCAGGAGAAAATGCAGGGCGGCGGCGGACAGGGTCTGCCCAGCCTGCCGAAGGATTTGCCGGCCGGTCTTCGCACCGGTCTGCCGAACGTTCCTGGACTGACCGGGCTGAGCGGCAAGCCGACGCTGCCGGGCCTCGGCGGTTTTCCGGGCAAGAAGAAATGAGGAATTCGTCGCGAGGGATCGCATCGGTCTCACGCAACGCGGAATACCAATCAACCGAACAAAACGTACTTTGCAAACCGTACTTCGAAGGAGAACTAAATGTCCGTCGTTATCCGCCTCGCCCGCGCAGGCACCAAGAAGCGTCCCGTCTATCACGTCGTCGTCGCCGACTCGCGCTTCCCCCGCGATGGCCGCTTCATCGAGCGGCTCGGTCACTTCAACCCGCTGCTGCCGAAGGACAACGAGACCCGGCTCAAGCTCGACATGGACAAGGTGAAGGCCTGGCTCGCCAAGGGCGCGCAGCCGTCGGACCGCGTGTCCCGCTTCCTCGATGCCGCCGGCGTCAAGAAGCGCGAAGCGCGCAACAACCCCGAGAAGGCCGTGCCGCGCAAGGAGCGCAAGGCGCAGGCCGAAGCCGCTGCGAAGGGCTAAGGCTCATCCATGTCGGCGCTGATCTGCGTCGCGCGGATCGGCGCCGCGCATGGTGTGCGCGGCGCGGTCAAATTGTGGACCTTCACCGAAGATCCCTTTGCCGTTAAGCGCTACGGTCCGCTTCTCTCCAAGGACGGCAAGCGCCAGTTCGAGCTGGCGCAGGCCCGCGAAGCCAAGGACCATCTGGTCGCGACCTTCAAGGGCGTCGCGACCCGCGATGAGGCCGAGCGCCTCAACGGAATCGAACTCTATGTCGCGCGCGAAAAACTGCCCGCGACCGATGAGGACGAATATTACCATGCCGATCTGATCGGGCTCGCTGCCGTCACCACAGATGGCGGTGCGCTCGGCCGCGTGCTCGCGATCCATAATTTCGGTGCCGGCGACATCATCGAGATCGCGCCCCTCAAGGGCGCGACGATGCTGCTGCCGTTCACCAATGCGATTGTGCCTGAGGTCGACATCGCCGGCGGCCGCGTCGTGATCGAGCTGCCGCAGGAAGTCGAAGGCGAGGATCCCTCTCCGAGTCGTCCCGGCGAAGGCCGGGACCCATAACCACGAGACGTGTTTTTTCGCTAAGCTGATGGCCCCGATCATCGCAAAACGGACTGCGGTGGTGATGAGTCCTGGCCTTCGCTGGGACGACGGAATTTTTAGAAGCACGATGACAAACCCCTCACCCTGGCGCGCGACGGTGCTGACGCTGTTTCCGGAGATGTTTCCGGGGCCGCTCGGCGTGAGCCTGGCCGGCCGGGCGCTGGCCTCGGACCTCTGGGAGATCGAAGCGCGGGACATCCGGGCTTCCGCCACGGACCGTCACCGCAGCGTCGACGACACTCCGGCCGGCGGCGGCCCGGGCATGGTGCTGCGGGCCGATGTTCTGGCGGCGGCCATCGACGCCGTGGGGGTCCGTCCCGACCGGCCGAAACTGCTGATGAGCCCGCGGGGTCGGCCATTGACCCAGGCCCGTGTCGCCGAGCTCGCCCAGGGCCCCGGCCCCCTGATCGTCTGCGGGCGGTTCGAGGGGGTCGACCAGCGGGTGATCGACGCCCGCGCCCTGGAGGAGGTCTCGATCGGCGATTACGTGCTCTCAGGAGGCGAAATCGCTGCGATGGCCCTGATCGACGCCTGCGTCCGGCTGCTGCCGGGGGTGATGGGCAAGGAAGCCTCGGGAACCGAAGAGAGTTTTTCGGACGGCCTCCTTGAGTACCCCCAGTACACCCGTCCGCAGTTGTTCGAGGGGGTTCCGATCCCAGAGATCCTGACCTCCGGAGACCACGCCAAGGTCGCGGCCTGGCGGCGGACGCAATCCGAGGCCCTGACGGCGGCCCGGCGGCCCGATTTATGGGCCCGAATCCCGCCCAAAGCCCCGAATCGTCCCGGACGCCAAAAAACGGCAAAAAACAAGACAGACGGGTGACAAACGCTCCGGCTTGCCTTATAGGAGCGGCCACATCCGCAATGGCTGGATAGACGAATTTCGCGCAGCCCCCGTTTCCAAGGCTGGGCGCGCCGATGGAGATTTACCCATGAACCTGATTCAGCAGCTCGAAAAAGAGCAGTTCGACAAGCTCTCCGCCACCAAGGACATTCCGGAGTTCGGTCCCGGCGACACCGTGATCGTCAACGTGAAGGTGGTCGAAGGCGACCGCACCCGCGTGCAGGCCTATGAAGGCGTCTGCATCGGCCGTTCCGGAGGTGGCCTCAACGAGAGCTTCACCGTGCGCAAGATTTCGTACGGCGAGGGCGTGGAGCGCGTGTTCCCGGTGATGTCGCCGATGATCGACTCGATCAAGGTGGTGCGCCGCGGCAAGGTGCGTCGCGCCAAGCTCTATTACCTCCGCAATCTCCGTGGCAAGTCGGCCCGCATCGTCGAGAAGACTGAGCACAAGGCCGCCGTCAACGAGTAAGCTCCGCTACCAGACGAGTTTCGAAAAGCGCGGGGCTTGGCCCCGCGCTTTTTTGTTGCGTCAGCCGTGCGCGTCAAAGCCCTCGCGATTCCAGATCTCCCTGCTATATATTCCTGGAATGTTTCCAGATCTGACCTACCTCGTAACCCCCCAGCGCATCGTCATCGACGATCGCTCGCGGCTGCCTGGCCGGTTCTTCGGACGCTTCGCGACCTCGGCAACGTCAGAGCTTAGTCCCGCAGCTTAAAGGCTGCGCTCAAGGCTGCCCTGTTGCCCCGCGCGAACCCGCGCATATCCACTGACATACATTGTTCGGAGCTTAAGCTCATGTCCAAGCCGACCACTTTATACGACAAGATCTGGAACGACCATCTGGTGCACGAAGCCGATGACGGCACCTGCCTGCTCTACATCGACCGCCATCTGGTGCATGAGGTCACCTCGCCGCAGGCGTTCGAAGGCCTGCGCGCCACCGGCCGCAAGGTGCACGCCCCCGAGAAGACGCTCGCTGTCGTTGACCACAACGTGCCGACCACCGACCGCACCAAGCCGAACCCGGATCCGGAGAGCATCGAGCAGATCAAGGCGCTCGCCGACAACGCCAAGGAATTCGGCATCGAATATTACAACGAGTTCGACAAGCGCCAGGGCATCGTCCACGTCATCGGCCCCGAGCAGGGTTTTACCCTGCCCGGCACCACGATCGTGTGCGGTGACAGCCACACCTCGACGCATGGCGCGTTCGGTGCGCTCGCCCACGGCATCGGCACCTCCGAGGTCGAGCACGTGCTGGCGACGCAGACGCTGATCCAGAAGAAGGCGAAGAACATGCGCGTCAGCGTCGACGGCAAATTGCCTGAAGGCGTGACGGGCAAGGATATCATCCTTGCCATCATCGGCGAGATCGGCACCGCGGGCGGCACCGGCTATGTGCTGGAATACGCCGGCGAGGCGATCCGCGCACTGTCGATGGAAGGCCGCATGACGGTCTGCAACATGTCGATCGAAGGCGGCGCGCGTGCCGGTCTCGTCGCGCCCGACCAGAAAGCCTATGACTTCCTGCGCGGCCGTCCGAAGGCGCCGAAGGGCGCGGACTGGGATGCGGCGATGCGCTACTGGGAAAAGCTGCGCTCCGACGAGGGCGCACATTTCGACCACGAGCTGCGGCTCGATGCAGCCAAGCTGCCGCCGATCGTGACCTGGGGCACGAGCCCTGAGGACGTGATCTCGGTGACCGGCATCGTGCCCGATCCCGACAAGATCGCGGACGAGGCCAAGCGTCTCTCCAAGCATCGCGCCTTGAAGTACATGGGCCTGACGGCGGGGACCAAGATCACGGACATCAAGCTCGATCGCATCTTCATCGGTTCCTGCACCAACGGCCGCATCGAGGATTTGCGCGCCGCCGCCAAGATCGCGGAAGGCAAGCACGTCTCTGGCCATGTCAACGCCATGGTCGTGCCGGGCTCCGGCATCGTGAAGGAGCAGGCCGAAGCTGAGGGTCTGGACAAGATCTTCATCAAGGCCGGCTTCGAATGGCGCGAGCCCGGTTGCTCGATGTGCCTCGCCATGAACCCGGACAAGCTGGCCCCGGAAGAGCGCTGCGCCTCGACCTCGAACCGCAACTTCGAGGGACGCCAGGGTTTCAAGGGCCGCACCCATCTGGTGTCGCCCGCGATGGCCGCAGCGGCTGCGATCGCGGGTCACTTCGTTGACGTCAGGGAGTGGCGCTGAGCCACTGCCTGCAATTGTGGGTCATCGAATAAACAAAGGGCGCCGCCGAGGCGCCCTTTTCATTTTGATCGTGGTAGCCGCCGTAGTGGATGCCGCCGTAGCGCAAGCCGCCGCCATGATGAACGACGCTGCTCGCGTCACCACCACGGCCCGTAGCCGAACACGAACGGCGCGGGCACGCCGTAGGGATAGGGACGGTAACCAACGGGCCGCGCATAATAGTGCGGATCGGGACGGCGAGAAGTAGGCGCGATCTCGTATCGCACATGCCGTCGCGCATCGAACACCGCGCGCCCGGCGGAGGCATCCGGCAGCTTCGTCACCCTCTGCGCCGCGAAAACGTGAGGCAGGCCGGCGGCGAGCGCAACAACAACGGCCAGTGCGATCCATCTCGTCATGACGACCTGGTGATGCCAAATTCAGCCGCGACGCCAGTAGCAGCTCATATGCGGCACGATCACCGTGCCGCTCGGCCGGAATTCCTGCACGTAGGTGGCGTTGCACTCGCGGACCGCATCCGGCCCCGGGTTGTAGCGCGGATAGACGCCGTCCGGGGTGTAATAGGGCGTGACGCGGAGGCGGGTCTGGGGCCGCTTGCGCGGCGGCGGGACGTCGTCGGGCGAGACCGCCTGGGCCATGCGGACCACGGGGCCAGCAGTCTGCGCAAGGGTCTGGGCATGCGCACCAACACAGACTTGCGAAAACAACCCCATGCACAGTAGCGTCAGCGCTGTTTTCGCTCGCATTTTTCCGCCCACCTGAACCGTCCCCATCGAGGCCCCAAGCTCCCCGTTTTGGCGGCGCCCGTCAACCTCAGAGCGCTTATAAAGCCGGATGCATCGCTGCGGAACCCGCGCTAAGAACAACCCATGTGGACGGACCTGAAAGCACCCTCGCTGGCCGAGATGGAGGTGACGGCGCACGACATTTTCGAGCGCCTGCCGGCGGGATTCCGCGGCCTTTGCGAAGGCCTGATCATCCGCGTCGATGACTTCCCCACCGAGGAGGTCCTGGACGAGATGCAATGCGACAGCGAGTTCGACCTGCTCGGCCTGTTCCAGGGCGTCGGCTTGCCCCAGCAGAGTTTTGGCGACGTGGCGCGGCTGCCCAACATGGTCTGGCTCTACCGCCGGCCGATCCTGGACTACTGGGCCGAGCACGACGAAAGCCTCGGCCATATCGTCCGTCACGTCCTGATTCACGAGATCGGCCACCATTTCGGCCTCTCGGACGACGATATGGCGGCGATCGAGGCTCGGGCAGACTAGGTCTGCCGAAATCGGCCTAGGATTCGACCCCCGATCGCGATAAATACGCGGTCCCTAACCACTCTCGGGAAGCGCAACCATGGACAAGTTCACTACGCTGGAAGGCGTCGCGGCGCCGCTGAAGATCATCAATGTCGACACCGACATGATTATTCCGAAGCAGTACCTCAAGACCATCAAGCGCACCGGGCTCGGCAAGGGGCTCTTCTCCGAGCAGCGCTACAAGGACGACGGCAGCGAGAACCCGGATTTCGTCCTCAACCAGCCCGCCTATCGCAACACGAAGGTGCTGGTCGCCGGCGACAATTTCGGCTGCGGCTCGAGCCGTGAGCACGCGCCCTGGGCGCTGCTCGACTTCGGCATCCGCTGCGTGATCTCGACCTCGTTCGGCGACATCTTCTACAACAACTGCTTCAAGAACGGCATTCTGCCGATCCGCGTCTCCCAGGAAGACCTCGACAAGCTGTTCGACGACGCCGAGCGCGGCGCCAACGCGACGCTGACGATCGACCTGCCGAACCAGGAGATCCGCGGTCCCGACGGCGGCACGGTCAAGTTCGAGATCGATCCGTTCCGCAAGCACTGCCTGATCAACGGCCTCGACGACATCGGTCTCACGATGGAGAAGAAGGCCTCGATCGACACCTACGAGGACAAGCTCAAGCGCGAGCGCGCCTGGGCCTAAGCCTCAAGTTTTGGTTTCAGCCCCGGCGTCATCGGCGCCGGGGCTTTTTCTTTGCCCGCGATATCCCTTATAGCTTCCGCTTATGCTGCCCGAGATCGTCACCTTCTGGCATGGCCCGATGGACGCGCTGCGCCAGACCTGTCTGTGCTCGCAGCTGGCTGCCGGCCACAAGGTCACCGTCTATAGCTTCGACACCATCCCAGGCCTACCGGCGGGCGTCGGCAATGCCGATGCCGAGGCGATCCTGCCGCACGCGTTCTCCGAACGGCTGCGGCCGCCGCAGCCGGACGGCAGCTGGCGCGACTGGACCACGCTGCAGTTCAGCGATTTCTTCCGCATGAAGCTGATGGCAAAGGGCCTCGGCCTCTGGCTCGATGCCGACGTGCTGCTGCTCAAGTCCGCAATAATCGATCCGGGAAAGCCGTACTTCGCCTGGGAACGGCCGCGCCAGCTCGGCAATTCCGTGATCTATTTGCCGCCGCAGCACGGCATTGTCGCGGCCTTCGAAGAGCTGATGGAGCAGGAGGAGCTGACGCCGAACTGGCTGTCGGTTCGCCACCGCATCACCTTCCTGATGCGCCGCCTGCGCGGCGGCTCGAACCGTCTTTCCGATATTCGTGTCGCGATCTTCGGGCCGGCGGCACTGACCGCGCTCGCGCGCCGCACCGGCGAATTGAGATGCGCGCTGCCGAAGCAGTCGTTCTACGCCGTGCACGCCGAGCCAAAGCTGTTCTTCGATCCCTCGAGCTATCTCGGCCTCGTCACCAACCCCGAGATCATCGGCCTGCACATCTCACCCAAAGGCCGCGGCGGCGAGAAGCCGATCCCGGGCAGCCTGTATGCGTGGGCGACGGAGCGGTTTTCGTAGCTCTCCCTCGTGTCCCGGACGCGGTGCGGCACGAAGTGCCGCTCAGCAGGGCGGGGACCCAGCAACACTGCGAGATGGGTCCCGGCTCTGCGCAGCAGCGTACCGGACGATGCTTCGCATCGCCGGGAACGCTGCAGCGCGTCCGGGACACGAGATCGATCGCTAGAGCGTTAGCCCATCTGACTGAATCGTTGGGGATTCACAAATCAGCGTTTTGGTGATTCAAGCTACCCGCCGGGACGGGAGGCCGGCGGGC
>NZ_JBEPOT010000025.1:0-36898 GCF_040546905.1 Bradyrhizobium sp. S3.3.6
GGCGAGCTTCGATTTCTCGGATTCGCGCTGCACACCCCGATCAACATCTTCCTCCTGCTTCCGATGAAAGCCTACGCGCTCTGTACCTTGAGCAATAGTGACTGGCTCTCGCGCAAAGTAGCGAAATCAGACGTTGATGAATCGAAGGCCTCGATCGAAGACGCGACAACTGGACCAAGCCTTAACCCGGCATCGGAAACGCCTGGCTCAATTCGCAGGGCAGGCCTTTCGCGCGCTTCCTCGCAGCTGATCGCGCCGGATGGCATTGCGGCCGAGACTGACTGAGCAGTTTTGTAGGGGTATTAACTCGTGAGCGTAGACAACACATATCAGTCTTTGGAACGGGAGCTGGCTAACGATGACCCGTGGCGGCTTGACGACAATCCGTTCGAACGTGAGCGTCACACCCAATTGCTGCGGCTATCGCTGTCGAACGGCGCCATCTCAAACGGCCTCGAGATTGGATGCGCGGCCGGTGCATTCACAGAGAAGCTTGCTCCTCACTGCAAACGGCTCACGGTCATCGATGTTATGCCGCGAGCGATCGGTCGAGCGGTCCAGCGGACCAAAAGGTGGTCGCATATCAGCTGGGCGGCGACCGATATTCTGCAGTTCTCGACCGAAGAGCTGTTCGATCTGATCGTGGTCGCCGAAGTTCTCTACTATCTCGAAGACGTGACACGGATGCGTACCGCAATCGACAAGATGGTGAAGATGCTTGCTCCAGGTGGGCATCTGGTCTTCGGATCTGCACGTGATGCCACCTGTAGGCGATGGGGGCATGTCGCTGGCGCCGAGACAGTCATCGCGATTTTGACTGAAGCGCTCATTGAGATCGAACGCGTGCAGTGCCAGGGGCAGTCGGCTGACGAAGACTGCTTGTTGGTCCGCTTTAGCAATCCGGAGCGATCTTCGATCGGTCCCAACGGCCGAGCTTGAAAGGAGCCACTATGCGTATCTGCGGTATCAAGTTGACGCACGATGGGGCAGTCGCTCTGATCGAGGACGGCCGCGTGGTGTTTTGTGTCGAACAGGAGAAGCTGAACAACAATCCGCGTTATCAAACCATTGACAACCTGGATGCCGTTGTTAGCGCCTTGGCGGAGCACGGGCTGGATCCGAGCGATGTCGATCAGTTCGTCATTGATGGCTGGGATGGAGAGTTCGAGTCGCAGTTTGAAGTCCTTAGTGGAACGACGACCGTCAAGCTCAAGGGCGCGCCGTATGTCGAACGGCAAGGCGATAGCCCCCTGACGTCCCGCGATCGCATCGGCCTCATGCTTGATGGGAAGCTATATCCCTATCAAAGCTATCCCCATGTCACCGGGCACGTAGCATCCGCATACTGCGCCAGCTCGTTTGCCAAATCCGCACAATCTGCTTTCTGCTTGGTGTGGGACGGCTGCATGTTTCCACGCCTCTACTATGTCGAGCCTCACGGCATCCGCTTTATTGAATGCCTGTTTCCGATGATAGGTCACGCCTATGCGACGGCAGGACATCACTTTGGACCTTACAGGCGGGCAGACCGGACCAGCTGGGATCTCGGTATAGCCGGCAAGCTGATGGCCTATATCGCGCTGGGATCGCCCGACGAGGATATCATCGAGACGTTTCAGGAACTCTATGAGGCGCACTTTGCCACGCATGCTGACGGCGCTTGCCGTGGGCTTGCAGAAACCAACAGCTCACGATCGCCACTTGAAGCTCTGCACGACTTCTTCGATGCGTGCGCACTGCGATTGAAGGTCAAGCAAGCCGAAGACGTCCTTGCGTCATTTCACGTCTTTCTAGAGCGTCTGCTGGTTCGCACAATTTCCGATGTTGTGCAGCGGCATTCGGATCTTGCGGGGGCGCGTAACCTCTGCATAGCCGGCGGCTGTGGCCTGAATATTAAGTGGAATAGTGCATTTCGTGGGACCGGCCTGTTCGATGTCGTGTGGGTGCCGCCCTTTCCGAACGACAGCGGCTCAGCCATCGGTGCTGCTTGCTCTGCACTGGCGGCACAGCAAGGCTTTAAAGCTCTGGAATGGTCGGTCTACAGTGGACCGGCCGTTCGTCCCAGCGAAGTTCCGCCCGAATGGGAGAGCGCGCCCTGCACTATGGGCGAACTTGCGGCAATTCTCGCGGGCGACAAGCCTGTCGTCTTCCTTACTGGGCGCGCCGAACTCGGACCACGAGCTTTGGGCGGCAGAAGCATTCTCGCAGCTGCGACCTGGGCAGGAATGAAAGATCATCTCAACGACATCAAACTTCGCGAGCATTTCAGGCCGGTAGCGCCGATATGCCTGGAGGATCGCGCGGCGGAGATTTTTAGCCCTGGAGTACCCGATCCGTACATGCTGTTCGATCACCAGACGCGACCGGAATGGCGCGACAAAATTCCGGCCGTCGTGCATCTCGATGGATCTGCCCGCCTACAGACGGTTTCCAGAACCTCTCCACATAAAGTGACCGAGCTTCTCATCGAGTACGAGAAGCTCACAGCCATTCCGCTGCTTTGCAATACCAGCGCCAATCTGCATGGACGCGGCTTCTTCCCGGATGCTGCCGCCGCGTGCGAGTGGGGACGCGTCGATCACGTATGGTGTGACGGCCTGCTTTGGACAAAAAGGCGCGCGACCCAGGAAGCGGCACGAACAACGTCCGTCGCGATGGCGTAAGCGAATGTCAACCGCGGCAGTCGACCTTTTCGA
Organism: Bradyrhizobium sp. S3.3.6; assembly: GCF_040546905.1. Classification (NCBI taxonomy): domain Bacteria; kingdom Pseudomonadati; phylum Pseudomonadota; class Alphaproteobacteria; order Hyphomicrobiales; family Nitrobacteraceae; genus Bradyrhizobium; species Bradyrhizobium sp. S3.3.6. The sequence goes on from NZ_JBEPOT010000025.1 coordinate 2,697, forward strand.
GGTGAGCAAGTCCTACAACGACAGGGTCGTCGTGGACGCTCTTTCGTTTACGGTCTCGCCGGGAGAGTGTTTCGGTCTGCTGGGACCAAACGGCGCGGGTAAAAGCACGCTTGCGCGTTTGATCCTGGGTGTTGCATCGCCCGACGCAGGTAAGATATGCGTGCTTGGCGAGCCGGTGCCGACACATGCGCGCTTGGCGCGCCGGGGCATCGGGGTTGTCCCACAATTTGACAACCTTGATCTTCAGCTCACGGTGCGCGAGAATTTGCTCGTTTTCGGTCGCTACTTCGCCATGAGCGCGGCCGAGGTCAAAGCGGTCACGCCGTCATTGCTCGAATTCGCCCGCCTGGAGAACAAGGCGGATGCCCGGGTGGGCCAACTGTCCGGTGGCATGAAGCGGCGCCTGACGCTGGCTCGTGCCCTCATTAATGATCCGCAGCTCCTGGTGCTTGATGAACCGACGACCGGCCTTGATCCGCACGGCCGTCACCTGATCTGGGAACGCTTGCGCGCGCTATTAGCGCGCGGCAAAACGATTCTTCTCACCACCCATTTCATGGAAGAGGCGGAGCGGTTGTGCGATCGCCTGTGCGTGCTTGAGCACGGCCGTAAGATCGCCGAAGGCCGGCCTCACGCGCTGATCGAGCACCAGATCGGCTGCCAAGTCATCGAGATTTACGGTGGTAATCCGCATGAACTGCTGCCGCTGGTCAGACCCCAAGTGCAGCGCGCTGAGGTGAGCGGGGAGACGCTGTTCTGTTACGTTACGGATCCAGAACAGGTGCGCGTCCGGCTTGCCAACCGAACGGATCTCCGCCTTCTACAGCGTCCTCCAAATCTGGAGGATGTCTTCTTACGGCTAACCGGGCGAGAGATGAAGGACTGAACGATGTGGCAACGTTTTGCGCCGGCCCTCCCTGCCAATCCATGGAACTGGATATCGGTATGGCGCCGAAATTTTCTGGTCTGGCGGAAGGTCGCTCTGGCGTCGATTCTTGGAAATCTGGCCGAGCCGATGAGCTCTCTGTTCGGTCTCGGTTTTGGCCTTGGAATGATCATAGGCGGCGTTGAGGGGACCTCATACATCTCGTTTCTGGCGGCTGGCATGGTCGCCGCAAGCGCGATGGTCTCCGCAACCTTCGAAACGATCTACGCGGCTTACGCGCGCATGCAGACAAACTGCACGTGGGACGCAGTACTCTGTACGCCCCTTACGCTCGGCGACATTGTTCTCGGTGAAGTGGCATGGGCAGCGAGCAAGGCCTTGCTTGCCGGGACGGCGATCACGATTGTTGCCGCCGGGCTGGGTTATGCGGAGTGGTCATCCATTCCCTACGCGCTACCAGCCATCGCCCTCACTGGCGTTACGTTCGCGAGCCTCGCAATGGTCGTTTCAGCCCTTGCACCGAGCCACGACTATTTCATCTTCTACCAGTCACTCATTCTCACGCCCATGATGTATTTGAGCGGGACGATCTTCCCAATGAGCCAGTTGCCAAGTTCATTTCAACGCATAGCGGCCTTGTTGCCGCTGACTCATTCGGTCGATCTTATTCGTCCGGCAATGCTCGGTCGGCCGATCGAGAGCGTCGGCTTACATGTGGGCGCACTCTTCATCTACGCAGCGTTTCCCTTCCTCATCGCGGCCGCGCTGCTTCGGCAACGCCTGATGCGGTGAATGGAACAAGACCTAAGGGAAGCATCGCATGCGCGAGATCAGATATCGGGCGTAACGAACTTCCGATTCGCGTGCGACGCTTATGTGAGCCCCGGTACGCCAGCGAGGCCTGGTCGGCCCCGCGGCGACGTGCGGCTTACTCGCCAAGCACACGATAGGAAATAGGCAAACAGGCCTCTCAGGATGAATGGAGAACAACATGCTGTGTCTAGGACTGAGTGGCGGGCTCGACAGGGTCTATGAAAACCCGCTTGAACTACCGAACACGTTTCTGCACGACGGCGCCGCAGTACTTGTCAAGGACGGGCGCGTGATCGCTGCAGTCGAAGAGGAGCGCCTCAACCGGATCAAGCACTCGAATAAGCTCCCGAGCAGTGCGATCGAATACTGTCTTGCAACCGCGGGTGTGGAGCTGCGCGATGTCGATCGCATTGCGTTTTACGCCACCGAAGCCTATTGCAACGCGATGCTCGAACGGCTGTTCATCTCACAGCCTGAGATCTCAATTCCGCTAAATGCCAATCTGCTGTTACGACACCTTCTAGCGGCGGAGTTCGGCACCGAAATTGATCCCTCGCGGGTGTCATTCGTAGGCCACCATCAGGCCCATGCCGTGAGCGCTCTGGCGATGTCGGGTTTTGAAGAAAGCCTGGTTCTCGCGATCGACGGTTGTGGCGACTTCCTCTCGGGTCTCTTGGCGGTCGGGTCGGGCACCGAAATGACCGAGCTTATGACGTTTCCAGAGAATAACTCTCTCGGACTGTTCTACCTGGAGACGATCCGATACCTCGGCTACGGCCTGTTCGACGAGTATAAGGTTATGGGACTGGCTCCCTACGGGGATCCCACACGCCATCGCGAGCTTTTTGCCCAATTCTATGAGCTCTCCGCAAACGGTGGCTACCGCGTTCACCTCGACCGTATCGGCCCGGCATTGCTGCGCAATATCGAGGTCCGGCGAAAGGGAATGCCCTTCACGCAACAGCATCGCGATGTGAGCGCATCGTTGCAGGAGGCGCTGGAACGGATCGTGTTTCACATTCTTCGGCATTACCGTGAGTCGACCGGAATGAAACGGTTGTGCCTCGCTGGCGGGGTGGCCCACAACTGCACTTTGAACGGAAAACTCCTGTATTCAGGCCTCTTTGAAGATATTTTCGTGCAGCCGGCTGCGCATGATGCCGGCTGCGCATTGGGCGCGGCACTGATGGTGTCGAACGAGGCCGGGCAGCCTGCGCCCCGCGAGCGACTCCAGGCGGTTTATTGGGGGCCAGATGTCGGCAGCGACGACAGCATCGAACAGGAACTGAAGCGATGGGCCGGACACCTGGAGATGGAACGGACCGCTGACGTCGCCACGAGAGCAGCCGAGTGGATTGCTGATGGCGCCGTGATCGGGTGGGTACAGGGCCGGTCCGAGTTCGGCCCTCGTGCGCTCGGCAACCGCAGTATTCTTGCGGACCCGAGGCCCGCCGCAAACAAGGAGCGGATTAACGCGATGGTCAAGAAGCGCGAGAGTTATCGACCATTTGCGCCATCGGTTCTGGAGGAGGATGCAGGCGCGTTCTTTGAGTTGCCGGATGGTCGCGCAGAATATCCCTTCATGAATTTTGTCGTTCGCGTGCGCCAATCCAAGCGTGCTTTGCTGGGGGCGATCACGCATATCGATGGTACGGCTCGGCTGCAAACGGTTTCCCGCACGAACAATGCCGCCTATTGGGAACTCATCAATGCGTTCAAGAGCCGGACTGGCGTTCCGATTCTGCTTAACACGTCATTCAACAACAATGCCGAACCGATCGTAGATTCCGTTGCCGATGCGATTACCGCGTTTTTGTCCACCGAGCTGGATGGTCTTGTGGTCGGGTCCTTCCTCGTCAAGAAGCGGGCAACAACGCTCGAAAGCTGGACTGCACTCGCTGTATCACTGCCGCCCCATGTATCTCTTTACCGGGTTCGCGCTCATGCGGGCCGAGAACGTCAGGAGACAGTCTGCGAGATCCGCATGGGTCACTCCAGCCATGACAGCGTGCGCGTCTCGCATGACCTGTTCGACATGCTGATGCAAATTGAGAAGGAAGCCGTTCTTGCCGATCTTCTAGCAAGGGTCACCTCTGACAGGACTAGGCGCGAAGCTCTCGTGCACGAACTGCGCGGGCTCTGGGATCAGCGCCGTATTCGGCTGCATCCTGCGCGGTCGTAAAAGGTGAGCAATGCGGAAGAGGGTTCCGTGGAAGCCTCTTGCATGACTTGCCAATCGCGATGCCGTGGAGGATAGGCTTGCGGGTTGATCGCCTTGCGTCCAGGTGACCAGCGGTCCATTGGCGGGGACCGGAATCGCAGAAGAGTAGGTACGCCATGCAAAACTTATCTTGCGCAACGAGAAGGGTTTGATAATTTGACAAAGGAGCGCTTTGTTATTTCTCGGAGGCGTACCGGCTTTGGTGATTGCCTCTGGTCGCTGGCGTCAGCCTGGTCATACGCGCAGCGGACCGGGCGGACGCTCGTCATTGACTGGCGCGGTTCCTGTTACGTCGACCAACCGTTCAGCAACGCCTTTCCGGTGTTCTTCGAGCCGGTTGAGGACATCGCGGGAGTGCCGGTGATTTGCGATGACCGGGTCAACCAGCTCTCGTTTCCCGGACCGTTCTTCCCGCGGTGGTGGAATAGGCCATCGATCGACTGCATCAATCGCCCGGATGAGCAGATCTTCCGAGAACGGGACGAACTGACCGAGCTATTCCAGTCAAGAGAAGATAACGAAGCCAACACCATTGTCTGTGACGCTTGCCTGATGTGGCGTTGCAGCGAGGAAGCCGAACGACTGATCTTTCGGAACATCAAACTAAGGCCTGAGATTCGAGCACGGATCGACGCGCTCTATGAGGAACACTTTAGCGGCCATAGCATCATCGGCGTTCATGTTCGGCACGGCAATGGCGAAGATATCATGGAGCATGCGCCGTACTGGGCCGATTCGGAGCTCGCCCTTCGTCAGGTCTGCAAGGCAATCCGCAAAGCCAAGGCTTTGCCATATCCAAAGCCTGTAAAGGTCTTCCTGTGCACGGACAGTGCACAGGTGCTCGAACACGTATCGGTTATGTTTCCCGATGTCTTCGCCATACCAAAACGTTTCCAGGCCGATCGCGCAGGGCCGTTGCATAGTGCGGAAATGGGAATTGAAGGTGGAGCTTCCGCTCTCGTCGACATGTATCTTCTTGCGCGATGCGCTACCGTGATCCGCTTTCCCCCAACCAGCGCCTTCACGCGCTACGCCCGACTGCTCGTGCCACGCATTATTGAATTCGATCTGAGCAATCCGGAGCATCTGACCATGATCGATAACCCATACGAGCATTTCGCGGCTTCATGAAGTGCCACGAGTCTGCTCGAGCCCGGGCAATGGTGGGCTAGATCATCTGCCTGATACCGCTGGCGTCGACACCATCGAGTTTCGCAACCTGTCGCAGAAATGGTGTATGGCGGCTTCCGTCCGCAAGCGATTGCTGACCGGCGCACTATTACGCACTATTACGGATGCGGTGCGGCTGGTCAGGCGAATGCCGGCGAAGCGTAGGCCAATGCCGGCGAGCGCCGGCGGCCTTGCCCCGCAATGCTTCGGGCCGTCAGGTGTCGCGCGGAAGGTGATGGCTCGTCATCATCGGGCCCAAACCGCCATCGCTGCCAGACCTTGGTAAGCACGGCAACGCCGGTCTGGGCCGCCCGGGGAAATCTAGCGTAGCAAACGGTCACGTCAGAATGTCCCAGCACCAAGGAGGTACGTCCGCTAGATGGATCGCCCCTGTGGACTATCCTTTTGCGGTCGGTGCGTTTTCTTGACGACGGCCGTGTTCAACCTGCGGCTTTCGAGTCCTTTCGGCTGTAGCTGACGAACAGCACGATCGCAGGCCATCGACAGCGGAACTGATTCGGATCTGCGCTCGCGATACAAGGGATGAAAAATCTTGGACGAACTGGCCATTGGTCCTGATCTCCGCCAAGGACAGTTGATCTATCTCCGCCAACCCCAAATGAGCCACAGACCACCCGTGGAGTGCGACGCAGTCAGCTCGCCCTGGAATCACCAGGCTCTCGGCTCGAAGACGTAGCGCGCGCATTGGGCGGCTCGCCCGGGGAGCTCGACGACAAGCATTGCTGCGGCGTTGCTGCTGTCGAAAAGCAAACAGGCCAGATGTTCGGAACCTGCCATTTGGGTCGCAACGGTTCGCCGCTTGTAGCCTGCATCGCTTTGGCCCGGATCCTGCACCAGGTGCACAGTCGAGGGGAACGGACGGGAGCGGCGTGTGAATCTAGGTCTACCAGATGACAAAGCGGTCGCAGCTCAGTCGCCGGAAACGGACCCTGGCAGTCCAGTGCACGCTCGCGCCGGTCGAGCGGGCCTCCCGCTGCGTGACCCGAAGACGCTGGTGTTGACTGGGGCATCGCGCGGTATCGGTCGCGCCACCGGAAAATTGTTTTCGGAAGCCGGTTGGCGCGTCATTTCTTGTGCGCGCCAAACATTCGACGCGGCACGCTGCCCATGGGACTCAGAGGGCGACAGCTATATCAAAGTCGACCTGAGCGACCATCGGACGCTGCCGCGCGTGATTGCCGAGATCAAGGAGTGCCTTGCCGGTGCACCGTTGCATGGACTGGTAAACAATGCCGGAAACTCACCAAAAACGCCGAACGGTGCCCGGCTGACGTCGCTGGCGACCTCAGTCGATACTTGGATGAGCGTGTTCCACCTCAATCTAGTGGCGCCGATCCTGCTCGCCCAAGGTCTGTTCGCTGAGCTGAAAGCGGCTTCAGGCGCGATCGTCAATGTGACTTCGATCGCCGGCTCCCGGGAGCATCCATTTGCAGGCACGGCATATCCGACTTCGAAAGCTGCGCTCGCTTGTCTCACGCGCGAAATGGCGCACGATTACGCCTCACATGGCATTCGCATCAATGCGGTCGCGCCCGGAGAAATCAAGACGGACATTTTGTCGCCTGCCACGGAAGCACATCTTGTGTCAAAGATCCCACTTCGCCGAGTGGGTACACCCGAAGAGGTCGCCAAGGTCATTTTCTTCCTATGTTCAGATGCGGCAAGTTATGTCACTGGCGCCGAAGTGCCGATCAATGGCGGACAACACTTGTGATGAATTCGCCCCTGGCGAAGCCCGGTTAATCTGAGCCTCATGGATGAAACTCATTTTGGCCAGGGCGAATCCGCGCAGGGAGTTGGAAGAATACCGCAGCAAATCTAGTCACTGTAGGTGCCGCCGACGTGCCATGAAGAGGCGTCATCTCTCGCCCCGCCCTGAGAACCTGATGTCAGATCGAGGGGGCATGCAACACGGGTCCAACAAGTCCGATCAAGGTCATGGGAGGATCAAGAAAGGAACGGAGAAGTCGTTATGCTGGACAGCGTTTCCCTGCGCGAAAAACTAAACTTAACCTCCGACGCGGACCCTTCCGGTTTTATTGTGCCGTCGCAAGAGAAATCGCTAAGCACGATCCTTGAAATAGCGCACACGCTGACCGGCCTATCCCGGCTCGAAGCCAAGCTAGAGAGCGTCATCGAGCGTCTGCAATCGCTCGTGCAGATGCGCCGCGGCATCGTGTGTCTCTTCGGTCATGACGGCGTGCCCCAGATCATCGTAGGCGGCGGTCGGAACGAAGGTCGCGATTCCCGCTGCGGGGTGCGCTTGCCGCAAGGAGCAATTGATCAAATCGTGGCGTCGGGGCAGCCGCTCATCGTCGAGAACGTCGCGCTGCATTCGGCCTTCAGTTCTTCGGACGTCGAGATGCTAGATGCCGCCGGTAATACGCGTGTTGCGTTCATCGGCGTTCCCATAGACGTTGACGAGAAAGTTGCGGGTACGCTGAGCATTGACCGCATCGCGGACAACGGGATGCGCGCGCAGCTCGACGACGACCTCCACCTGCTGACCAAGGTCGCTAGCCTTCTGGGCCGGACGGCGAAGCTGCATTACATTTTTGAGCGCGATCGCGGGCGCCTTATGGACGAGGAGTTCCGGCTGCAGAAGCAGCTGTCCGAACCCAAGCCTCATGGGCGGGAGCGTAAGAAAGTTCAAGTCGACGGAATTATTGGCGACAGCCCGGCGCTCCGCGGCTTACTTGATAAGATCGAGGTGATCGCAAAATCCAACAGCACGGTTCTGCTGCGTGGCGAATCGGGTACCGGAAAAGAGCTGGTCGCGAAGGCTATTCACGAGCATTCAGCGCGCGGCAAACGTTCCTTTGTCAAGCTGAATTGCGCAGCCCTGACTGAGACAGTGCTAGAATCCGAATTGTTCGGTCACGAGAAGGGAGCGTTTACGGGCGCCTTCAATATGCGCAAGGGGCGCTTCGAGCTCGCCGACAAGGGAACGTTGTTTCTAGATGAGATCGGTGAGATCTCGGCGTCGTTCCAGGCGAAGCTCCTGCGCGTGCTCCAGGAGCAGGAATTCGAGCGAGTGGGCGGCAATCAGACGGTCAAAGTCGACGTCCGCGTGATTGCAGCCACGAACAGGAATCTTGAAGAGGCGGTGGCAAGGAAGGAGTTTCGTGCCGATCTCTATTACCGCATCAGCGTGGTTCCTCTGCTACTGCCCCCGCTGCGCGAAAGACGCACTGATATTCCGCTTCTCGCCGCTCGCTTCTTGAAGAACTTCAACAATGAAAACGGCCGTGCTCTGGTGTTCGATTCAAGTGCGATTGATGTCCTCATGAGTTGCGAATTTCCCGGTAATGTCCGCGAGCTCGAGAACTGCGTGCAGCGGACCGCGACCCTCGCGCAAGGATCGTCGATCGTAAGACATGATTTTGCATGCTGCCACGGGCAATGCCTGTCGGCCAAGCTATGGAGGTGTGGACCGGAGGAAATGGCGCGACAGCCGAGCCCGAATTTCTCACTGCCCGCGAGGCTGAGCATGCCGCCGCCAGAAGCTATAACAGCCGTTCAGCCGGTCAGTAGCGAACTGACACCGCTAGGGCCACCCGGGCGGCCCGCGGTGGGTGCTGCGAAACTCGCCGATCGCGAGCGCGTCATCGCAGCCATGGAAAGATCCGGGTGGGTACAGGCGAAGGCGGCGCGCTTGCTTGGACTAACGCCGCGCCAAATTGGCTATGCCTTGCGAAGACACGGTATCGAGATCAAGCGCTTCTGAGCAAAGCGTCGGGCTCGCTCCTCTCTCGCGCTCGGCCGACTGGGATAGGAGAGCGTGGCAAGAGGCGATTGCCAGCTCTGATACATAATGCGGATGCTAGCCTTATGCCTTGCTTGGGATACGCTCGCCGGTGAAGATAGGGCGTCTTCGGGTCGGCTGGTATTGTCATCGTCTGTTTGCAACGTATTCGCGCTGAACACTGGTTTGGCGTGGAACCGGCGCGTGATTGCTGCGGCTCCGTTGCTCCCGTAACTCAGATCAGCTTAAGATCACGCCCATGCTCAAGCCGTCGCAGTTGCGCCAACGGACTCGCCGTCAGTCTTTGCATGCCTTCCTCATCGGCGAAATGCCTGGGGTGGTATGACATTTGCTGCTCGTCGGGAGCCGGCTCAGCATCTTAGGAGAAGTACATGCACAGCATCGTCTGCATCAAACAGGTCCCCGACTCCGCTCAAATCCGCGTGCACCCAGTTACGAATACCATCATGCGCCAGGGCGTGCCGACCATCATCAACCCATATGATCTCTTCGCGCTGGAAGCTGCGCTCGAGCTACGAGATAGGTTCGGCGGCGAAATTACCGTCCTCACAATGGGGCCGCCATCGGCCGAAGACTCTCTCCGAAAGGCACTGACATTTGGTGCCGATCGAGCTGTCCTGCTCACCGATCGTAGCTTCGCGGGCTCCGATACGCTGGCGACGAGTTACGCGCTGGCGTGCGCGATTCGCAATATCGGGAGCGAATATGGCCCGGCGGATGTCATATTCACTGGCAAGCAGACGATCGACGGCGATACGGCGCAGGTGGGACCTGGCATTGCAAAGAGGCTCGGGGTCCAGCAGCTTACTTATGTTTCCACAATCAACGCGTTGAACTTTAAAGTACGCACGATCGAGGCGGAACGGCGCTGCGAAGGCGGCATCCAGGTGCTGCGTTCCAAGCTGCCGTGTCTCGTCAGCATGTTGGAGGCAACCAATCAAATTCGCCGCGGTGCAATGATAGATGCGTTGCGTGCCGCACGTGCCACAACCGTAAAATGGAGCGCCCAAAACGCCGGCGTGGATGACATGGCCAAATGCGGTCTGAGGGGGTCGCCGACCGTCGTCAAACGTGTTTTCGCGCCCTCCCCACGAGCGGAGAAGGCGACGTGGGTGGAGGCGGCCGAGCAGCCGGCGCAAGCATTGATCGACGCCATGTTCAATCGCAACCCTATGCTCGAAACGGAGCTCGCACAGCTCGCGCGCGGTACCTCATCTGCGCAAGCTAGCGGTGCGTGAAGTCGCGGCTGATCGAGCGGAGCCGGCGATGGCCGGATCGTGGTCATGCATGGGCCCGTCGCTCGGTTGCACGAGGCTGCATCGATCGTGTCGGCCGTTCCTCGCCAAATACGATAAGAAGGGTGAGCATTCAACTTGCGTATCTGAGCGCCGAGAGGCAGGTATCGGATCAACATACCAGACATCCCGTTACGCTAAAGTTTGGCGACCTGCGACACACCAATTCACTGGAGAATTCATGGAACCTGAAGACGCGCCCGTTCAGTTTGTGTGGAGTGGCAGAGAGCGCCCGCTGAATTCACCGCGTGGAGCTCGCGCGGGGGATCTATCCCTCGCGCGCAATCCGCCGCATTTCACGTGACTGCAACGTGCGGGCATTATCATCGCGGTTCGACCACAGGACGGAATCGAGGTTAGCTGATAATGCTCAGCCATTCCCGGTCAACATCATGGCCAGCTCGTCCCGATACCGCCATGATCGAAAGCTTAATGATCGGCCTTGCCGACGGCCAATCTGGTCAATATAGGTTCCGAGCACGATCGCGCCAACAGATCGCATCAAGGCACCGAGCCAGAACACACTGAAGATCAGATCTGCCGGAGCTTTGCGCGCCTTCGGTATCTAACCGACGCCGATTCCAGGTCGCGTCACCTTAGCTTATTCGACGGTAACCGATTTCGCAAGATTTCGCGGTTGGTCGACGTCCGTGCCCATCAAGTTGGCCGTGTGATAGGCTAGGAGCTGCACCGGAATCGCATAGACAATGGGCGTAAACGTCGTCCCCATCTCCGGCAGCACGACCGTCGCGAGTGTATCCATGGACACCTCCGCGGCTCCGCTAGCGTCCGTTATCAAGATAATCTTGCCGCCGCGGGCGGCGACCTCGTGCATGTTCGAGATGGTCTTTTCGAAGAGCCGGTCGCAAGGAGCGATGACGATTACGGGAACGCTCTCGTCGACCAAGGCGATGGGGCCGTGCTTGAGCTCTCCGGCCGCATAGCCTGCGGCGTGAATATAGGAGATTTCCTTCAGCTTCAGGGCCCCTTCCAGGGCCAGTGGAAACGACGTGCCGCGACCAAGATATAGCACGTCACGCGATTTGGCGATGTCGCGTGCGAGCTTCTCGATCTGCGGCTCGTTGGCAAGCGCCCGTGTAACTAGCCGGGGAATTTCGATCAGCGCTCGCACGAGATCGACCTCGTCGCTCTCCGACAATTCACCCCGCGCCTTGCCCGCAGCGACCGCAAGCGTCGCCAGGACGACAAGCTGGCATGTGAACGCCTTGGTCGAGGCAACGCCGATTTCAGGTCCGGCGAGTGTCTGCAACACTATCCCGCTTTCGCGCGCAATGGTCGAGCCTAGAACGTTCACGATCGAGAGCGTATGCAGGCCTTGAGACTTGGCGTAGCGCAGGGCGGCCAGCGTATCGGCCGTCTCGCCGGACTGCGAGATGAAGATAGCAAGATCTCCCCTGCGCATCGGTGCCTCACGATAGCGAAACTCGGAGGCGACATCGAGCTCGACCGGAATACGAGCCAGCCGCTCGAACCAGTATTTGGCGATATGGCCGGCATATCCTGCCGTACCGCAAGCCGTGATCGAGATATGTCCGATCGCATTGAAATCGAACGGAAGCTCCTGCGGCAGTGCGACGCTCTCGTTGGCGATATCGACGTAGTGCGCCAGCGTCTGCCCGATCACCTCTGGCTGTTCGTGGATTTCCTTCGCCATGAAGTGGCGGTAGTGTGCTTTGTCGACGAGAACCGACGACGTGGCAGATTTCACCACCTCCCGGCGGGCGACTGTGCCTTGTGCGTCGTAAACCACGGCGACGTTGCGGTTGAGGACAGCCCAATCGCCGTCCTCAAGGTAGGTGATCAAGTCGGTAAGGTGCGCGAGCGCGATAGCATCCGATCCGAGATACATTTCGCCTTCGCCATGGCCGATCGCAAGCGGTGAGCCCTTCCGCGCGCCGATCATGAGGTCGTGTTGCCCCTTGAACAGGATTGCAAGCGCAAACGCGCCCACTAGCCGCGGCAGCGACGCTTTTACTGCGTCCTGCGGCGAGCAGCCATTTTTCAGATATGAGTCGATAAGATGCGCCACCACCTCGGTGTCTGTTTCAGAGGCGAAATAGGCGCCATGCTGTTTCAGCTCCGCGCGCAGCTCGCGGAAATTCTCGATAATGCCGTTATGGACGACTGCAACATTGTCCGTTGCGTGGGGATGAGCATTATGCTCGGTCGGCTTGCCATGGGTCGCCCAGCGCGTGTGCCCAATCCCGGCATGGCCTGAGAGCGGATCGCGGCGAACGCATGTCTCAAGGTTCCTCAGCTTGCCCTCGGCGCGCCGAAGCTCGATATAATTTCCTTTGAGCGTTCCGATGCCTGCTGAGTCGTAGCCGCGATATTCCAGTCGCTTAAGTGAATCGATGAGTCGATCCGCGACCGGACCGCGCCCCAGGATGCCGACAATCCCGCACATGCTAATCAGTTTACCTCAAGTTCATAACAGAGCGTGCCGCAAGGCGCGCCTGACCAATTCGCTCGCTCTGGCTATGGGCCAGTCTAGCCCGTGCCTGCCCGACATCGGGGGCACGCGTCACCCGGCGGTGCGCGAGTTCCAAGCAACACGTGGAGCCCTGTCGAATTCGCCGGAAGATCCTAAAGCAACTTTCTGGGAGCCGAACAATAAGCGCCATCAGCGGCTAGCAGCTGCATGGTTCTCTCCTTTTGTCCGATGTAGCCGATGCCACCAAGAAGGCCTGGTAGGCCTGCCGCATTCCATGTGTGAGCCATGTCCTCGCGCGCCAGCCGAGGCTCGCGAGACGGCTGACGTCGAGCAGCTTGCGCGGCGTGCCGTCGGGCCGGGAGCTATCGAAACTGATCTCGCCGATGTAGCCGACGACTTCGGCGACGATGCGGGCAAACTCGGCAATGGTGATGTCCTCGCCAGTGCCGATATTGATCAGCTCCGCGCTCGAATAGGTCTTCATCAAATGCACGCAGGCATCGGCCATGTCGTCGACATAGAGGAACTCGCGCCGCGGCGTGCCAGTGCCCCAGACTACGACGCTTCTTGCGCCCGAAACCTTTGCCTCATGGAAGCGCCGGATAAGGGCCGCGACCACGTGGCTGTATTCGGGATGATAATTGTCCCCGGGGCCGTAGAGATTGGTCGGCATCACGCTGATGAAGTCGCTGTCATATTGGCTGCGATAGGCCTCCACCATTTTGATGCCGGCGATCTTGGCGATCGCATAGGGCTCGTTGGTCGGCTCCAGCGGGCCGGTCAATACGGAATCCTCGCGTAGCGGCTGCGCGGCCAGCTTCGGATAGATGCAGGACGAGCCCAGGAACATCAGCTTCTCGGCGCCGTTCTGATGCGCGGCCTGGATCACATTGGCCGCGATCGCGATGTTATCGTAGATGAACTGGGCGCGCAGCGTGGCGTTGGCGACGATGCCGCCGACCTTGGCGGCGGCAAGGAAGATCACCTGCGGCCGCACTTTCGCAAACCAGGCGAACACGGCGGCCTGGTTGCAGAGATCGAGCTCGCGCCGGTCCACGGTGACGAGCTTGACGTCTTCCCGCGCAAGCCGGCGCATGAGCGCGGCTCCGACCATGCCGCGATGGCCGGCGACGTAGACGCTCTTGCCTGTCAGCTCAAACGAAGCGTTTGCCATTGGCCGCATCCCGTTTTGCCTCCGCCAGATCGCTCGCCACCATCTCGGCGACGAGTTCCGCAAAACTCCGCTTCGGTGTCCAGCCGAGCACCTCGCGTGCCTTGCTGGCATCGCCGACGAGGAGATCGACCTCGGTGGGGCGGAAATAGGTCGGATCGATCTTCACTACCGTCTTGCCGCTCTTGGCATCGATTCCGGTCTCATCGACGCCAGCGCCGCGCCATTCGAGGCTGCGGCCGACCAGCGCGAAGGACAGCTCGACAAACTCGCGCACCGAGCGCGTCTCGCCTGTGGCGAGCACGAAATCGTCGGGCTTGTCGGCCTGCAGAATCATGTGCATGCCCTCGATGTAATCCCTGGCATGGCCCCAGTCGCGCTTGGCCTCGAGATTACCGAGATAGAGCGTCTCCTCGAGTCCAACCTCAATGCGGGCGACGCCGCGGGTGATCTTGCGCGTGACAAATGTCTCGCCGCGAATTGGGCTCTCATGGTTGAACAGGATGCCGTTCGAGGCAAACATGCCGTAGGCTTCGCGGTAGTTCACCGTGATCGAGTAGCCATAGAGTTTTGCCACGCCATAAGGCGAGCGCGGATAGAACGGCGTGGTCTCCTTCTGCGGGACCTCCTGCACCAGGCCGTAGAGCTCGGAGGTCGAAGCTTGATAAAACCGCGTCTCCTTCTCCATGCCGAGGATGCGGATCGCCTCCAGCAGGCGCAGCACGCCGATGCCGTCGGCGTTGGCGGTGTATTCCGGGCTTTCGAAGCTGACCGCGACGTGGCTTTGGGCCGCCAGATTGTAGATCTCTGTCGGCCGAATCTGTTGCACCAGGCGGATCAGATTGGTCGAGTCCGTCATGTCGCCGTAGTGCATCAGGAACGGCACATTGCCGACATGCGGGTCCTGATAGAGATGGTCGACGCGCGCGGTGTTGAACGAGGACGAGCGCCGCTTGATGCCGTGCACGACATAGCCGAGCGACAGCAGATGTTCGGCAAGATAGGCACCGTCCTGTCCAGTCACGCCGGTGATGAGAGCGACCCGCCGTTTGCTCGCTTGGTTTGACAAATCTTCTCTCTGCGCATGTTAATGTCGTCCCGCGATCGACGACCTTTAGTCGCGTCGGCCTCCGATGCGGAAGCGTAACGCTCTCGAAGCACCGAATTCTGGACGTGTATAGACATTGCATCGATCGCTCAACTGTACGGAGGTAAACGTTCCACATTGAAACGGTTTTGAAGGACTATACGAAAGTTTGCAATCCGGCGGGTTTCGTTCGCCTTGCTCGGCCGTCTCTCCATTGCTTGGGTGCGACCAGTGGAATTGCGGCGCGGACAAGTGGTGAGCGACCCGCCGGGACCGAGAAGGCGTTCCACTGTCTTTGCTTACTCAACTCGCGCGGCGAGCCAGGCCATAGGATGGCCGCCTCGGACATGCGACCTGCTCGAAAGGGCCGATCGTTGGGCTGCGAATAAGGCAGGCATGCAGTCGGGCTCCTTGAGCTGTCGATGCGTATATCGAGGAGGCGTTGATAATCTCCAAGGCCTGACCCCTCCTGAGATTGCTCAGCAAGCTGTGATCCAGCTCATAACCCGACCAGCTTTCGTACGATGGCCCAATCATTGCAGCCGGGCATGACGAAGACGTCGCGATAGGAGGATGCGTACCAAACATTGTGCCAACGTGTATGCCTACAGCTGCTCCGCTTCGGCGCGAGCAAACGATTTGCAGGTTCGCGGTAGGTGGATCACGACCACCTGTATGGCCTCCAACTTCCATTCCACTCTGAGCAGCGAAAAAGGCAACCTCCGACATGAGCAATATCTAAAATCGGGCAATCGCCACGCGGCGACGCTGCTCCGATCTTAGCATCCGGTTCTCCTGCACTCGCCGTTTAATCGCAAGATCTTGCAATGAATCGCTGAGGCTACCTCACTGAGGCCTTTCGAGGCATCGCGGGCGTTCTGCAATCTGAGCTCCAAATGACACACTCCCAATTGGTCGCCCGGAAGCTGTTGTACGGCCAGGCGCGGTCGCCAGCTGCATTGAAGACCTTACTATCTATCTGACGCTACGTTCGATTCAAGCACTTATGTCGAGAGTCGCGCATTTGGCGCGGGATCTGACGCGAACCACCAATGAGTCCAATCTCCACTATCATTTTGCGTTGGCGTGGTGTTTCCAGGCGGGCGTTTCTCAACCGAGAAGAATGCAGTGAAGCGTACTTGTCGCATCTCAGACATTGACAGAGCGGGCGGCATTGACGGCAAATGAGGTGCTTTTGCGAAAGCCAGCCTACGGGATCTTACGTAGGGCATGTGTCGCATTTTCTTGATCTAAAATCTGCATCGTCTTTTGCATGAAGCAGAAGAAGCCATTCCCCGACGCCAAACATTGGCGAGGCCGTGCGGAAGCGACGCGAGTAAAAGCGGAGTCGCTCAAGGACAACACATCCAGACGCAGGCTCCTCAAGGTCGCTAAGGAATATAATAAGCTGGCTCGCCTGGCGGAGAAGCTGCAGAGAAATGAGGTTGACGGGCAGTTCTGATCGCCGCCGGAACGCACGGTTGCATCGAAGGTCAAGGCGTCGTGATCGCAGCGGGGAAGCCTCTCCGTTGGACGGCTCTAGCGAAAACGCCCTCATACGGTAACGCCAATGAGCGAGGCTGCTCAATGAGTGCGGTCCGCGCGTCCGAGCCTCTGCCGGTGAATCGATTGTGTGAGTTGTGGTCCGCCACACAGATGTCGCATTGACGGTGTCTCAGGCGGCAAGCCGGCTAACCGCTGGACATGAGAAGGAATGAGATGAAAGCCCACCGTCAGACCGTCGCAAGGGCGAAATTACAAGCCTCTCACTCGACGAACTGGCGAAGCATTGGCGTCAATTTGCATCGTCTGCTGAAGCCGTCGACGTGTCTTTGGGTGACAAAGTAGCCGGTTCGCCGGATCACGCCAGGCGAATTGGCTTCCGCCGCCAAATTTGGCCGTGAGGCGTTTCAGTCGAGCTCTGGCATCTTGGACCAAACACGGATAGCTCAACTCCATAACGTTGCGGCTTATTAAGGTGAGGCGGCGAGCAAAAGCTCCTGCTAGCAGGCTTGCGTAGCCAAACCATCGTAGATGTCTGCGCGGATCGTCTGCATGAGGCAAGTTCGCAACGAAGTCACGCATGACGAGAAACTTCAAGCGAAAATCATAGTCGAAAGGCCAACCACAACAGAACTCTCCGGTGGACAATTCCGGAGAGAACCGATGTTCTTCATCCAGATAAGTTCGGTGCAGATGATCAGGAGTATTTGGGGCTGCCGATGCCGGGGTGGCAGCCGCTCGATATATCAGTCGGACGACACGAGCGGTGCCGGCGTCAACTCTACCGGAACCACTCCGTTACAATCCGATCTCATCTCCCGACAGCAGCGGGTTGCGCGACCCATGATCTGGCGGTCAGGCCATCGCGATATGCGTTGTCAATGCGACAGCACCACATGCAACAATCGCGACAATTGACGTTTACGTCCGCGCTTCCAGTATCTGCGGCTCTGCTCTTCGACTGGCCGTTCCTATGGCCCGATAGGATCGCTCAGGTGAGGGCCCGACGCATCCGGCCCGCGAACGAAGCTCGTTCCGTTCGCGCCAGCGCCGATTTCTCCGAGGGTCGTCTCACACCTCCTTGGCACTCTTCGCCTTCTGGGGAAGAGACTACCTGCAATTCAACTCACGTTCGTTCCACGTGCGCTCTCTTTCGTTTCGTTGCCGCCAGTGCTATCTCGTATTTTGCTTCTGGCTCTGTCCTCGACGGGACGACTTCATCGTCTGGATGGCTTCAGCGCCGATCTACACGCTGTCTATCGCGGCTCCTGCCGCTCTTCGTGCTCGGCCGCGTTGGGCGCAACGCCGGCTCCCGGTCGATACCACTCACCCACAGCGCGAGCGAGGCGCCAAGCACGCTGATAGATTTACTGATGGGTTCAATCACAAGGAAGGGAGAGGCAGACAGCAGCCATCACTTCGACGTCCTGAATCCGGGCGAGCCAGAGGTAACGGGGCTTGGTTATGCTCCAGCTTTCTCGACAGCGGCAGATCCTATAGGTTCTCTGCGATCGCTTGTGACAGCAGTGAGATAGCGAGCGAAGAGCGAGATCGTTCGTGTGTGCGAATCGAGGGTGCTTCTGCCGCTGTGTCCCGCCAACCAATCGTCGAAGAGCTTCCTCCGGGCAGCTCCTAGATCCGCATTTTGGATAAGTGTGTCCCGCGTTGGGTAGAGTTTCTCCCGGAAAGCTGCCCGGCCTAGGAAGCTGCCATTTCGCCAAAGAGTGATGCGAGCCTCTTTCGCAAATTGCGGATGATCTTCTGTGCCAAAGTGCGGGCGCTTCACGATCCTGGCTTCGATCGCAGCAAAAGGACCGATATTCAAGCGAATGGTCTCTGACGCGTACCGGCCGTTTTTGTTGTAGATGTTGGTTGGCAGTTGCCGCCAATTGCGCAGCGAGACGCTCGTTTGCAGTAGGTCGAGCCGGAAGAGGCAGATGGTATTGCCGCTTTCGCAATGGCGTGCGGCTCCACATGACACGAGGTCTGTCTCGCCCCAGAACCGCGGAGCGGGAAACGAGGGAGCGGGTGGGGCGGGCCCTCTTAGCCTCTGGACCAAATCAGGGGCGACCTGTCCGACTTGATCGGCGGCGGTGGCCCGGTGGACATCCAGCTCTATCGCCAGAGGCCCGAAGTTGTCTTCATTAGTACCCAGAAGGCTGGAAAGGATATCGACGTGGTGATAGCCGGAATGACAAAGCATTCCATAGCCATACCGATATGGATGATCTTGGCGGGAGAGAATCTCCTCTTCCGTGTTCCAGACGCCCTCGTGATGCTCGATGCCAATATAGGTGATGGGCGTGCCGAGCTTACGGGAGACGTGGCGCGCATAACGTCCAATCAGGTCGTAGACTGCGTTGTATCGGCGGGGGGCCATCACGACGCAGCGCCCGCCACTCCGGTTGGAGATCGCCTTGAGTTCCGCCGCCTCCCCAACAACTCGGTCCACTGCAGGGCGCCCATTCGAACCCATTGGAAGCACAACCGGCTTGTCGACCAGACAATCAAGACCAAGTCCAAGTGCCGCGCGAAGGTAGTCCAGATGGGCCTTCGGTTCGGTCGAGACAATGACTTTAGAGCGTGGACTTGCCAACGCTCTGAGAGCGTCCTCCCCCTCGCCGGAGTACCAGATGCCCTGTGGTCGGAGATCGGGTACCCAAGAGATACTCATCGGCTTGCACGCGCGCGTCTTGAAATAGGCATGCACAGCATTTTTCGTGCTCGCGAGCTCAATCACATGGAATCCCGAGGCTCGCCTACTGGCGACGGCGCTCTCGATCAGAGGAATATACTTAGCCATGGCGTGAGGACCGAGCCCGACGAGTACAAGATCCCTCATGTTTTCTGATCTCCTCTCGCCTCCGTCCCGATCAGAACTTCGGACACGAACCGGTCAGAGTTTGGGTCGATCCGGCCGCAACCGAAATGGCACTCCTTGCAGAACCGACCGTTCCGATCCAAGGCTCGTCTTTCATCCGCAGGCAAGCGCGCGATTTTCGATATTCTTCAGAAGGGCCACCTGCGAGGGGCAGTGGGCGCAGCCGCTGTCCGCCCGGTAGTGCTTCAGCGCCGGAGAGGTTCGCCAAGCCGTCTCGAGATCGAATTCAGGGGATCGGATGTTGCCGACAAGGAACGCCTCGCTGTCGGGATCCCCAACGACGTAGGGACAGGGGTAGAGATCGCCATTTGCCGAGAGGTAGACAGAGGTGATGCCGCAGTCACATTTGGTGAATTTAACGTTCGGCCGCGGCTGGCTTGTATCAACAAAAATCGGAGGTGGCAGCTCAAGGCGGGCCGAGGTCTTCGCGGCCGTTGCGATCAGAGCCTGCTGCAACTCTCTGATCTCATCAGCCGACCCTAGGAGCGCTTCCTCGTTGTCCAGGGCGACACCTGAGGCGAACATCGGCTTAATTCTGAAGGAACCAACGCCAATCGAGGACAGCAGTCGATACGCGTCCAGCGCTTCAGCGATGTTCTGTCGATTGGCCGTCATCCTGGCCTGCACCCAGACCCCGCAATTGGCTGCTTCGGACATCTGACGGAGTGCGGAATCGTAAACACCCGGCTTTCCGCGGAAGCGGTCCACAGTCTCCCGCTTTGCGCCGTCAAAGCTAAATTGAAGGGTGAGCTTCCCAGGATCATCGAAGATGGAGACCACATCAGAAATTGGCATTTGGCCAAGCCCCGCTGTAGTTAATTGGACTTGCATCCCCCGTTTTTGTCCATGCGCGAGCACCGCTTGCGTTCGCGGAAACACGACTCTGAGAAGCGGCTCACCACCCGTCACTGAGACCTTTGTCAGGCCATACCGGTCGATAAGCAGATCGATAAAGTTTGTCATCTCATCGACCGACAACTGCGACGGCTCTAAACGTCTCTTGTATTCGTCTCGATACTGTTGGGGGACATAACAATGCTTGCAATGAAGGTTGCAATAAAACGATACGCAGAGTCTCAGATGGTCAAACACAATCGGAAGCCGCTTGTCGGGTGGCATTGGGTGCTCCTCGGTGGTCTGACCGTATCTTGAGCAAGGCTTGGGCCACTCCCAAGCAGAAGATTCTTGACGATTTTCTTTGGCGCTATGTCATGCTCAAAACAAACCCGTCGCGTTCCGCGCAAGAGCCTCGTTTGCTTTCTGACAGAACAGAGTGATCGGGAAGGAATGCGACCACGACAGAGGCTTGGGTTGAACCGCGACCGTCCGGACGATCGATGGCACACAAAGCAACTAGTGGTTCGTCATAGTGATTTTGACGTTTTGATACCGAGCTATTCGAGGATCGGCAAGCTTTCCAGCGGCACGAGGATTTCAATGCTTCTGGGGACGCTCTGTCGGACGAGACACCGTGCGTCGCCGGCTCGCCGAGAACGACCTCGAGCCGTGGCGCAGGGACATGTGGTGCATTCCTGATGTCGATGGCGAATATGTCGCTTCGCATGGGAGTGTTGTTGCGCGTTCCTCGATGCTACGAGGAAATCCTGCGTGAGAGGCGGCTATGAGCCTGATATGAGCGCCATCCCGGCGCAACTCACCGATAATTCTCGCTTAATACCGGGCAAGAGTGTTGCTTTGCGGAGCAACGCACGATGGTTGTCGCCTATATGATCGAGCGAAAGTCTTGGGGGCTGTGGAAGTCGAAGCAATAGCGGCCGCAACGGCGCGCCGGTCCGCCGCGACTGGGAACGTGCCGAGGCGGGAGAGCTTTACGCGCTGCCATTAGCCGACCTCCTATTTCACGGCCAGACCGTTCATCGCGACAATTTCGATCCAAACCACGTCGAAACCGCAAGTTTGCTCAGCGTCAAGACCGGCGGTTGTCCTGAAGACTGCGCCTACTGCGTAAAGGGCGTGCATTACGACACTGGCCTGAAGGCGACCCGCTTGATGGATCGCGCGGATGTGGTCGCCGCCGCGCAGCACGCGAAGGCCGCCGGGGCGACTCGCTTCTGCATGGCCGCGGCCTGGCGGAGTCCAAAGGACCGCGATCTCGATCAGGTCTGCGACACGATTGCTGCCATTAAACATATTGTCATGGAGGCGTACGTAACGCTCGGCATGCTCACGCCAAAGCAAGCCGCACGGCTCGCCGACGCAGCTCGACTTTTACAATCACAACGTCCACTTCGCTTAGGTTGTCAAACCAATAAAGGTGCTGCGCGCAAGCGATCAGCGTAGGTGGAAAATGCAGATTGTCTTGATGAAGGGAACGATCCATTGCGCCTCGGTAACCGAAGCCGACCTGCACTATGAAGGCTCGATCTCGATTGATCGCGGGCTCCTGGACGCGGCCGGTATCCTGATCAACGAACGCGTCGAACTCTACAATCTTGAGACGGGGGCACGCTTTGCAACGTTTGTGACAGAAGCGCCACAAGGATCCGGCACCGTAGACGTGAACGGTGCGGCGGCCCGACTGGCGATGCCCGGAGATAAGATAAGTATCGTCGCATACGCGTCATTTGACGAGGAGGATGCAAGACTCTTCAGGCCGCGAATTGTGCTGGTTGATCGAGAAAATCGCATCCTGCCGGTTTGAAGTCAAACAGCAAACGCGGGAAGGCCCTGTTCTTCGCCGCCAGTTGGAGTTTTGCGGCGTCCATCGTTGCTCAGCGAGTGGAGAATGAGTTCCGTCATTGCCGCTAAATCGGCCAGCTATGTGGCAAGGCCTGGATGCGCTTAAAGAAGACGATCGCCTGCGCGGTATCATGCCGCGCATCGGGACTGACTTTTCACCAAGCGATTATCTGGCCCTGGCGAGCGCGCCGCGCATGAAAACGGCCATTCTGACCGCGCTGGAAGCCGGGACTCCGATCGGAGCCGGCGGATCACGGCTTCTGCGCGACAACTACGAGGAGCACGAATGCTTTGAGGCAGAAGCAGCGCGGTTCTTCGGGGCGCAGACCGCGCTCTTCTTCGGCGGTGGCTATTTCGCGAGTTTTCCAGTGCTGACAAGGCTGCCGCAACGGCACAACCTGCTTGTCCTTGAGTCTCTGGTTCACGCCAATACTCATGAAGGGGCGCGACCTAGCCGAGCCGCTTTCAGAATCTGCGCCCATAAGGACCCGCAGGCTATCGAGAGCGGAATTCGCGACTGGCGTGCCGCGGGCGGAGCGGGGCAGGTCTGGATCGTAGTCGAGAGCCTCTACAGCATGGATGGCGATTTCGCACCGCTTAAAGATCTGCTCGCGATCGAGGATCGGCACGATGTGTTCTTGGTCGTGGACGAGGCGGATGCCACCGGTGTTTGTGGCGAGCAAGGACGAGGTCTCACAGCGCCCTATGAAGGACGCGAAATTCTCCTCGTTGTACATACCTGCGGCGAAGCGCTGGGAGCTGCCGGGGCGCTTGTCACCGCCTCTGGCATGCTGCGCGACTTCATAATCAATCGCTGTCGCCTGCTTGTCTTCGCGACCGCCCCTTCGCCGTTAATGGCGGTGGCCGCACGGGAGACTCTGTTGATCCTGCAGGAGGAGCCGGAGCGCCAACAGCGGCTGGCGAAGCTTGTCGCGTTCACGCATTGGGAGATCGTTGCGCGAGGCGAGAGAAGTCCTTCGAACTCGCTGATCCTGCCCTATATCGTTGGCGAGAATGCCAGCGCCCTGAGGCGAGCTCCCGCGCTACAGGCTCGAGGATTTGACATCCGAGGAATCATACCGCCAACGGTGCCGTCCGGCACGGTCTGTTTACGAATTTCATCGACGCTCAACGTCGGAGAGGAAGAGGTACGTGCGATGCTCGATGCGCTCGCTGAGGAGACAAGGGGCGGATCTCGATGAGTCAGCGGATCGTGGTGACCGGCACAGATACGGGGATAGGCAAAACCGTCTTTTCGGCAGGCCTTGCCCATCTCCTCGGCGCGAATTATTGGAAACCAATTCAGGCCGGTCTTGAAGGAGAGACCGATAGCCAGCTGGTCGCACGACTGGGCGGTCTGTCGGCCGATCGGATCATTCCGGAGCGTTACCGCCTTAGAACGCCCGCTTCCCCGCATCATTCCGCCGAAATAGACGCAATTCGCATCGATCCCGATTCGCTCGTGGTGCCGGATACCGGGGAGCGACTGCTCGTTATCGAAGGCGTCGGCGGACTGATGGTGCCGCTGACCTCCAGCGCACTTTACATCGACGTCTTCGCGCGGTGGCGGCTTCCCGTCGTGCTTTGCGCCCGCACGCAACTCGGGACCATCAATCACTCTCTGCTGTCGATAGAGGCCTTGCGAAAGCGCCAGATCGAACTTCTTGGGATCGCATTCATCGGGGAAAGAAATTCTGAAACTGAGAGCGCAATTTGTGACATTACGCGGGTGCGCTGGTTAGGACGGCTGCCCTGGATTTCTCCTATGACGGCAGACAGCCTGCAGGCTGTCTTCAAGGGTTTGTTTATCCCCGACGATTTCAAGCCTTGATGCCAAACAAGAGGTGGCCAATTTGGCATCCATTCACGCAGCATGCTCTTGACAACGAAATGACCAACGTTGTGCGTGGCGACGGTGCTTATCTCTACACTGCGCTCATCGAATCAAAAATGAAATCTCATCCTGGTGGGTCGTCACTCACGGCCCCTTGCCAGCCGCAAATCGTGAGCGCGATTCAGAAGAACAGGCCTGCAAGCTGAACCAAATCATTTTCGCCGGCTACACGCACGATCCGGCTGAAGAGCTCGCTCGGCTCCTTTTGAACCTCGCACCCGAGCGTCGAACAGGTCTTCTACTCGGATAGTAGCTCAGTCAGCGTGGAAGTCGCCTTGAAGATGGCACTCGGCTATCGGCACCATATAGGCGACCAGCGAACACGCATCGTTGTCATGCAACACTCCTATCAGGGCGACACCTTCGGGCGATGTCAATTGGGGCCCGCGGTGTCTTCAACGCAGCGTACGGCCCTTTCCTGTTCGACGAGACCTCACTCCCGCTCCCTGCCAGCTGTCGTGAGTAGGCGACGCTTGATGCGCTTGAGTCAGCATGGCGAAATGAAAATTCCGCGGCTTTATCGTCGAGCCTCTGGTATCAGAGGCAGGCGGAATGTTGATGTACCCAGCTTGGAAGCTAAGAGCGATGAAGCGGATCTGCGAAGCGTCGTACATTCTGTTCACTGCCGATGAGGCATGACGGGCTAAGGCCGCACCGGAATATTCTTATGAGAGAGCCTTGCCATAGAAGGTGCGGCCGGCCGGGAGACCGCGGGCTTCGCCGGCCGGTCCAGAGTGTGACCGTGCGTTCGTTTTCAATCCGTTCGCGTCATTGCGATTGGGTACCCTCTGATCAGTATGGATGCCTGCGCGAATCGCCACGAGGTGAAAGGTATGCGTCCATTGGTGGCAGCTTGTTGCGGAAGGTCCTTCGTCGATTTGATTAGAGGAGAGCGGCCTGGACGGCGGGTCTTATCAAGAGGCGACCCACGCGAAGATGGTGGACACGTCATCCGCATTCTGGAGTGTGCGGCCAACCGTGCGAGCGCCGGTGCATCTTTCCTATCTGGCTCGCCTGGATCACGGTCGCTTCGGAATGTGCCTGCAGTCCGCCGAAGCCGCGGCTTTGAGCGCCATAAGCCAATCAACAGCCATACGAAATGGACATGCCGCCTTAACGTGGGCTTTGACACGTAGATCGGAGCCTCATAAGGACATTCACTGTCGCCGCTTGCGTGCATCGTCTCCATGCCGCCGTTTTGAGTCGCAGAATGTTTGGATGGTGGCGCCCCAGAACCACATCGCAGAGGAATATCTTGAAAGAGTTTGTTTGCTGATCGCGCAATCATTGGAAGCTCTGTGCTTTCCAACTTCTCTTTCGGCCTCCATATTGACAGAGACCATTTGCTCTTCCAAGGGAAAGGCCGTTTCCAGAGACATGGGCGGCCGGGTCAGATCGAACATGAGTCACATTTCGCAGCTATCAGTTGAGCGCGTCACGATTCCAGTTCTGCAACGATTCAAAGAGGAACGGCGCGCCATCGTCATGACCACGGTCACGGCACGTATCGCCGATCCTGTGGTGGACGTCATTCTTGTTGGCGATAGCGTCGGCAACGTATGCCTTGGGTTTGATGACACTTTACCGGTCAGCATGGCGATGATGAATCACCACCTGGAGGCGGTCGCGCGGACAAAGCCTCGGGCCATGCTTGTAGCTGACATGCCGTTTCTTAGCTTTCATCTCAATCCCGACGACACGATACGCAACGCTGGAGGCTTCCTGCAGCGTGGCGCCAACGCCGTCAAACTTGAGGGAGGGGGTAAGCGTGTCGAGATGATCCGAGCCTTGGTGAATTGCGAAATTCCCGTGATGGGCCATCTTGGTCTCACGCCACAAAGGGTCAACGCAATGGGTGGCTTCAAGGTACAAGGTCGGAACGCGGACGATGCCCTACGTCTGCTTGATGATGCGCACCAGCTACAGCAGGCGGGATGCTTTGCTCTTGTCCTCGAAGGTATTCCGGCTGAGCTCGCTGCACGAGCGACTGAATCTCTGACCATACCAACGATTGGGATCGGAGCGGGTCCAAGTTGCTCAGGCCAAGTTCTAGTGTTCCACGACGTGTTGGGGCTCTCAGGAAGCCGTTATCCAAAATTCGTGCGTGTCTATATAGAGGGCCATCAGCTGCTGCAGGAGGGCCTCTCGCGCTGGGCAGCTGATGTCCGTAGCGGAGCATTCCCTGCGGCGCAGGAGTCATATCGGATTCCGGACGGCTTGCGCGGGGCGATCGTAAATTGGACGCCTTCCAAGTCAAGCTAGTGCAAGGTCCAACATGCGAACGAGCAAGTACGGTCGGGGAACTGCGCGGCGCCCCTGCAGAGGAGCGCCAGTCCGATAGCGAGGCGGGGCCCGCTGCGACGATAGGTTGGCCGCACGATCGTCATCTCACCCTGGCCGAAAGCTCGACGAGCTCCGTTATCACCGTTAGTGAGCGCCTGCCTCGCACCCGCCCCAGTTGAGACCAAATGAGGATCTCGGCAGATAGTCTCGTGACTTCCCAAACGGTGAGAGGCCGTGCCGCGAAGCTGAGTTCGCCGGTGCCACACAAACCGAGAGCAATACAGGCTCGATTGGGTTGCTCTTATGCCGATCATCGCCTCGACGGCGGCACGCGGGCAACTCGATGCTATCGGCACCCTGCCGTACTCAAACGATCAAATGGATACAGCTAGTTCATTGCAGGTTTGGCTTGCGGAAGACCTGAGCGTGGTGGCATTCCAAGGACGAGCTGAGACAGATATGGAACGCCTCGAACGAGCGAGCGGATCGTTAGGGCGATCGCAATGATCGCGGCCCCGAGCACACCCGCGATGATCACCCGGGTCGTGAGATCCCAAAGTTCTCCGAATTGTATGAAATCCATGAGACGGAACACGGTACCCTGGACCAGGTAGAGCAGCAGCGTGGCCTGGCCCAATTCCACGGCGATAAAGCGGGCCATTCGGTTTAAATGGCCAAAGCGCCAGCATTGTAGCAGGAGTTCGATAGCGACTGCTGACGCAGCTGCAGAGCCAACAAACATCACAAGTACGTCTTTAGTCGACGGAAAGTCGTGAATTACCCCAAGATTATTGTAGACATAGGTGCTCTTGCCCCAAGCTAGAAAGCATACGCAGGTCACTATTAAGAGAAATACAATCAGGACCTGCTTGTGATGTCGCAATGCACTCGTCCATCGTTCTCTCGATTGAGCAAGCAAGAAGCCGAAGCAGAAGAACGGGTAAGTGAATCTGATCAGCGGTGATATGGAGAATGTCAGAGGCGCGAGCGCGACCAGTATGGCTGAGCCAGTTATGACCCACGATCGGCGGGTGAGCCTGGTAGAAATCTTGATGAGAAGGTAGGAAATAAACGTGGCCCAGATGAACCAATATGTGCCGGCGAGATCGTCTACAAATTCCAAAAGTCCGCTCGTTAGGCTGGTCGCACGCCCCAACGCCGCTAACTTAGCTGTCTCCATTATCACCCACCAAAATAGCATCGGCAGCAAGAGCTGCTTCGCACGGTCGCTGGCGGCTCGAGTGAACGGCTTTTGAAGCAGCGATCGAGCAGAAAGATATCCGCTTATCGCCATAAAAAGTGGCATGTGAAACATATAGATCGATTTGTAGTACGGCGAATACCAAAACGCGTCGTCTCGGTAGATGACATACTGGATCAGGTGCCCAACAATCACCAAAACAATGAGTGCACCTTTCGCGAAATCTAAACTGAGATCTCGATCGTATGCCTCTGTCCTGCGCGAACTGGGGACGTTCGTTCCAGTCACGGGTCGCAATCTATCAAACATCTAGGTATCTGTTGTTGACGAGCCGGCGGCCCGTTGTCCGCTTCTTCTGCCTCATTTTTGATCCAAACGAAAGGCGATGGCGGGAGTTTTTGGAAGAGGAGTAGGCTCAGCTTGTTAGGCCTTCCAAGAACTAGCTGTGGGCCGCCCATGTCTGAATGCCTCGGGGACCTTTGTGGCAAAGACAAGATATCCAGTTTGAGACACGGCTGTAGCGGCACCGGCGCGGCATACTACTTGCAGACGCGTTTGTGGGAGGAAGACTGTCACGCTCAGTCTCCCACTCGGCCCGACGCATCTCAGACCCGGCAGATGCGTCGGGCTTTCTCGGTTGGCCCCGCATAGTTGACATTTGGTCCGTCACTTTCGCTTGACGTCGAGGTGTTCACGCCAAGAGCTATCGCCAAATTTTGGTGACGGCGGGGCCGGTCAGGCGGCGGCGGTTATGGGCTGACGGTCGGTCGGCTTGGCGATGACCTCGATCCCGTCGTTGAATGTCACACCAAGAACGAGTTTTGGCAACTGGTTGTGGCCATCGAGACGGCGCCAGCTTTTGTGCGCGGCCTCAAGCAGTTTGAAGACCATGGCGAGCGCGGTCCTGTTCGACAGGCAACCCTTTGATCGGATGGTGCGGTGGCGCACAGTGGCGAAGGTGCTTTTGATGGGGTTGGTCGTCCGCAAGTGTTTCCAGTGCTCGGCTGGGAAGTCGTAGAAAGCGAGCAGCGTGTCTCGATCCTTGCTCAGGCAGTCGGCCGCCTTCTCGTATTTGGGCGTGTAGCTCACGATGAAGGCGTCGAACGCCAGCTCGGCTGTGGCCTTGGTTTCGGCCATCCAGATCTCCTGCAACGCGCGTTTGGCTTTCGGGTGCTGGCTTTTCGGCAGTTTGCCAAGCACGTTGGCGGTCTTGTGCACCCAGCAGCGCTGCTCGCGCGTTTTCGGCCAGACCTCATCGGCGGCCTTCCAGAACCCGAGTGCGCCGTCGGCGATGGCGAGCCGCGGCGGCACGTCGAGCCCGCGCCGCTTCAGATCGAGCAGCAGATCGCGCCAGTCCTGCGCGCTCTCGCGGGCCCCATCAGTGAAGCCGACCAGTTCCTTGCGGCCTTCCGGCGTCGCACCGATCAGCACGAGGATGCACTGCTTTTCGTCCTCGAGCCGCGCCTCCAGATGGATGCCATCGGCCCAGATGTAAACGTAGCGCTTCGCCGACAGATCGCGCTTCTGCCACGCGGTGTGCTCGTCGAACCAGCCATCCTTCAGGCGACCGATGGCGGCCGATAACCCAGCAGCATCCCTGCCGAGCAGCGCAGCCAGCGCTTCCGAGAAGTCGCCGGTCGAGATCCCTTTCAGGTAAAGGATCGGCAGCAGCGTCTCGATCGACTTCGAACGGCGCATATAGGGTGGCAGGATCGACGGAGAGAACCGGATGCGGTCGGGATCGGTGGCGTCCGCCTCGCGATCACGCTTCTGATAGCTGAACGCGAGCACGCCAACATTGGCGTTATGGCAGCGTCCTACGGGCGCACACCGATAGCGGTGCTCTGCAGTTCTGGAGCAAAAGCCGAGGACCGACCTTTCTGATTGGGAGGCTTGTTCGGTTTCGTGTAACTGACGCCGTCAACCACGCGTGCCTTGACGACTTTCGTCGCGCCATCTCTTAGTGCAGCTTGTGGCTTGGCGTGCATCCGCAAAGGCCTTAGTTGGATCGTACACGCAGGATGATTGATAGCGAACCAGTTCGACCAGAGTCGCTCGCGATTGCGAGGTTTTATGGTCAAAGAGATGCTGCTCGCACTCAGTGTTGTGGACCAAGGAGGGCAGCAGCCGTTCTTCGCGCATCAGCCGACTCGGCGGATCACAGACAGCATTGGCCTTGAGCGTCACCTCCATAATCACGGCTTCAGAATTCCTGAACGTTTCGGCGGCAAGAAGGGACTCGCGCCAGTGACTTGTGCGGCGATGCTGTCGCGCAACAGTTTCTCTCGTGTGCCTACAAATTAGCTTCCTCGGGCTGAATTCAACGTTTCGGTCAACGACTCCTCGAATATGTCTAGGCCTTGTCCCAACGTGTCTTGGTCGATCGTAAGTGCGGGCAAGAACTTCACAACCTGATCCGTCGGTCCGCATCGCTCGATAATCAAGCCGTTCGCAAACGCTTTACGTGACGCCGCCTCTGCGATCTCTGTCGTTTTGCAATCGAAGCCGCATACCATGCCCCGTCCACGAACAGCAAATTTGTTTCCGTGTTGATGCGCGATAGCATCGAGTCGACGCCGCATAAGTGCGCCCAAGCGTTGGACCTGGTGCGAGAACGTCTGGTTACGCCAATACAGGGTCAAGGCCGCATTGCCAGAAACGAGTGCAAGATTGTTTCCTCGAAACGTTCCCGTGTGCTCGCCTGGTTCCCATGCGTCGAGCGCTTCTTTGATCAAGAGCATCGATAACGGCAAGCCGTACCCGCTCAGCGATTTCGACATCACAACAATGTCTGGCGACAAAGCAGCGAACTCGAAACTGAAGAACTCGCCTGTACGACCACAGCCCATTTGGATATCGTCAACTATGAAAATAGCTCCGACCTCTTTTGCCAACGCCTGAATTGACTGCAACCATTCCTTACCGGCGACGTTAATGCCTCCCTCTCCTTGCACGGTTTCGACGAGAATGGCGGCGGGAAGATCAATGCCACTGCTCTCGTCCATTAATACCTTTCGCAGGTAATCCGCCGCGGAACCAAGATACCCATCATACGGCATGAAAGTTGTGCCAGTTAAGGGAATGCTGCTGGCTTTGCGGTAAACGCGGTTACCGCTCGCAGCTAGGGCTCCCAAGCTTTGGCCGTGATATCCATTCGTGAAAGAAATGACATTGTGACGCCCTGTGATCTTACGCGAGAGCTTTAAGGCTGCTTCAACTGCGTTAGCTCCCGTAGGCCCCGTAAATTGAAAGCGGTAGGAAAGATTCCGTTCACGAAGGATGACAGAGCTAAAGGTCTCCATGAATTCGACCTTTGCTGGAGTGGCCATGTCCAAGCCGTGGACGACGCCGTCCGACTCCAGGTACTTGCTGATTGCTGCTTTGATCTCCTGGTTGTTGTGTCCATAGTTTAGCGCTCCTGCGCCGGACAGAAAGTCAATGACCTTTCGACCATCCTCGGTGAACATAATCGAGCCGCGCGCCCGACTGAAGACCGCAGGAAAGGAACGTGAGTACGAGCGCACATTGGACTCTAGTGTTTCGACTGTTTTCATTCTGCGTGGGCCGTGTACTCCAACCATTGATCGTCTCCTCGATAAGAAATTCTGCCCGACGGATAAGCGCGGCCAACGTCGTACGAGATAGGCAAACCGGTCAACGCGCGGTTCCACGCCTCTCGACGTCCTTAGTCGCGCGTTGCGCGTCTGAAAATCAGCTCCAGCGATTTACCTGAGAATCATGCGGAACAAAGCTACTATGTCTAGTAGTGTCGTCCACATCCAGGGAACGCCATTTGCTAAAGTCGTCTTTCGCGGACAGGCTTGCTTAGCCGCGCGCGAGGAGTTCGCGCTTGACGTGCGGCTAGCTTGCGTCAGAACAAATTCTGTGAATGAGAACGAAAGTCATAACTTTCATCGTGACCCCAAAAGGGTCCGATGCGCTTCGGCCGGTTGCCAAGGCAGGGCTTGAGATCGCATCGATCAGCGGCATTAGTGTTACGGCTGCAACGGATGCGTAAGTTTCGGGTGCTTCCGCCCGCGGAAGGATACTGGGTTGGAACGCTCGAATCTCGCGGTGCACACTGTGGATCGTTCGGAAGTCCAACATCACCTGCAGCCTTTTGTGAATGCAGCGATCGTCTTGAAGGGCTGCGTGATTTCGCTGTGATTGGCGGGTCATCCTCCCATAGACTCCGGCGCCGGACTTTCTCTGGAGCACTTGCGAAAGCGTCGGGTGAACGCTTTTCGGCGAGGTCCTGCCTGGCAAGCCGCTGCCGCGGTACTTTAGACCTAAGCTCAGCATCGCCGTTTGTGCGCACCTTTGTTAGGGCGAGGAGGGCCTCGCCTCGTCGGATTACGCGATCATTTCCAGTAGGTTTTTGTCAGGAGCCCTTGCAAGTGCTTCGATGAGAGGCCGAAGGCACAACAACAGCGACAGGAATGCGGCAAGACGGAAAGGCGATGGTCGCCACCAGCACGAGGTAAGGACTGGCAGCGGCACATTAGGCGCCGCGCGGGCGCGGCGTGGTCCAGACTGCTTCGCCATCTTTCACGCGTCCGTTTCGCCACGATGCTCGCGCAGCGCTTCATCGAGGCAGGCTATCAACTCCAGACCGGCAAAGGGTTTGGCGAAAAAGCCAATTACGCCGACGCTCAACGCGCGGGCTCGCGTGCGATCATCCGCGAAGGCAGTAATCAAGATGAATGGCGCAGCGTGACCCTGGGCCCGCATTTGTTCCAAAAGTTCAAAGCCGCTCATCGTGGGCATCTGCACGTCTGCAATGACACAGGACGTGTCATTCAATTGAGACGACCGCAAGAAGTCCTCAGCCGATGCAAACGTATGAACGATGTGGCCCTGCGATTTCAGAAGGTTGTCCAGTGCGGCACGAATCGAAGGATCGTCGTCGACAACGGAAACAGTTGAGTACCTGGACAAGACGACTCGTTCTAGTTGGGTGAGGGCGGTGGCCGAAGCATGACGGCCAGCTGAAGGGTGCGCGTGTACGACGAAATTGTAAAATCATACTTAGGTTTGTACCCTGAAACGGTCGGTCCCAATTCCCAGCCTCTCAGCCATCCTGATCAAATCGGCTAGCGATCGAGCGCCCATCTTCTTCATCACGTGCCCGCGATAGATTTTAACTGTAATCTCGGCGAGCCCCAGTTCCGCGGCTACCTGTTTGTTTAATAGGCCGGCGGCGACCAGTTTCAAGACATCCTGCTCTCGTGGACTTAGGGCCTCAAACAAGGATTGCAGCCTCCTGACCACCTTGTCTACACCTCGCCTCTTCCGATCCTGTTCGATAGCTGCGACTACGCCATCGAGCAGTTCCTGATCGCGAAACGGCTTGCTGAGAAAATCGATTGCTCCACTCTTCATGGCTTTGACGGTCATCGGAATATCGCCATGAGCGGTGATGAAAATGATGGGAATGTTAATCTTCAGTTTGGCTAACTCACTCTGGAGCTCAAGCCCGCTCGATCCCGGCAGCCTGATGTCAAGCACAAGGCAGCTAGGACCATCAGGAAGCTCGCTTTGGAGCATTTCCTGGGCCGATCCGTAAGCAACGACATCTAGACCGATCGAACGAAATAGGTTGACCAGCGATTCGCGCATTGAGAGGTCATCGTCGACGACGAGGACGCTCGGCCTCACCTCCGGCCCTACGACATTTGCGGCTTCCTTCCACGGTTCAGAGCGCTTGGTCACGATAAGAGCCTCACTTGTACAATTTACAGTAGAAGTGTCGCATCACGACGACCTTTGATCGGCAGGCGTAGCCTTTCGCGCGGTGCGAATCTTTGAGAGTTTCCAGGTATGTGACTGGTCAGCCATTCGCGCCAGCGTGACGCATTACAGGAAAGTCTAACAAAAACCGTCCGAGTGGTCGAGAACTGCCTTTCGCGTCTTTCCGCCGCCGCGTTGGATCGGCCCCGCGGCATCGATCAAATCGATGAACAGCCGGTCGAGAAGCACCGAATCCAGGACTTGAGGCGCTCGCTTTAGCACGGCGGCGCGTGTCGCCTGGCCTTCCCGAGTGGGACTGCAGCGGACGGCTCATTTTGGGGCTAAAGGATCAGAATGCCCGCCGCCTTGGTAGTTGAACGTGGGGGCGCGAGCTGAGCGAATTGGCGCGATCGTGCCTGTGCATGCGCCGATCCCGCCGGCGTTGCGACCGGCAAGCGGCGTAGACTATCGCACCCGTACTAAGGAAAATAGAAACCAGAACGAGTAGCAGCGGCATCAGCACATGAACTCTTCTTTTCCGTCGTCAGAGCGCCTGTGAGTTGCGTCTTTGCGAGCTTGGGGGAAGCACCTTGCATCGACTTCGTACAACCTGACGCGAGGTGCGATTCAAGTCCTTTCCGTCATCATGTTTGTAGGAAAGATGCTCGAACTCGAGCTGCTGCAGGGACGCTCACGTTCGTCTCGTTGCGTCCTTGACCAGGCTCGCACCCCAAGATTAGGCGGCGTAATCTGAATGGAGGGGCGGGATACACTCCATTCGGTGTCCGGCTGCGGACCAGTTCGGCAAAAGGCAGCTGCATTTGCTCTCGTGCATCAGCCAAACAACCGCCGATCCAGCGAAAGAATCATTCTCCTATTAGAATTGGCGGACATCACGGGTCCGTACCGGGCAGCCTGGAGTTGAAGATTCGCTCTTTGACCTACATAGGAACGACAAAACGCGCCCCGAGCGGTCAACCTGAAGCTGTTGTCAGACCTGCCGGTAGCTCATCGATCCGCTAAGGGCCTAAGAGTCTGTCCGAGATCATGATGTTTTTTGACAGAGCTTTCGCAGCATGAGGCGGATTGAGGCCAGGCGCAAGAACGCCAAGGCCTTTCGGTTGA
>NZ_JBEPOT010000026.1:0-18289 GCF_040546905.1 Bradyrhizobium sp. S3.3.6
GCGCTCGCAATGACGGAGTGTGAGGCGCGGACATCGTCCTTTCAACTCGCACATCCATCGCAGACACACCTTCTCCATCGCAGACACACCTTCGCGCTCTCGCGGCTCATATCGCCCGAGCTTTGCTTCAGTCGCCTCACCCTCAACTGAAAGAGGGCGCAGGGAAGACCGGGTGCCGGCTGGCACCCGCGGTCCACTGTGCGAAGTTACAGTCAGAAAAGCTGCACAGCGGCATACAGGTGAAGCCAGGACATCCCGGCCTTCCCTGCGCAGTGGTTTGACGGCTTATGTCGTGCTCTCCCCGGGGAGCGATGCGCTATTGCCCCCGTCGCCTCACGGATGACTGATGTGAGGGCCCGGTTGGGCCACACCCATCACCGCAAGACTTGGCGCACAGACTCCGGACGCCAGGACCACACGATTTCGCCGTACGCCGATCACCCCGGTCGTATGCGCGAGGTCTTCGCTCACGGTTGCCCGCCCTGCAAAACCCTTCGCGCCGATGTGACCCACGCCCACCGCCATCCGGCCCGCGTTCGTGACGATCGCGATACGCCCCTCTTCCTTGGGCCGGAGTAGGCGATACATACGCGATTTCCGAATTTCGGTAAAGTGGAATATTTTTGGCCGCGCGGATTGACCGACGGTTTGGGTGTTTTGCCCGACGGGCAACGCAAGGGCTTGTAGATGGGCTCAAGATGTCTTGACAACGAATGGCTTTACTTGGCTAGCTCCACAACCTGATGAAGCGGGGACCTCCGTGGAGCAGCGCTTTACATTCGATCAGATTGCGGAGGCATATAGGGCCTCACGCCCCGACTACCCCGAAGCCCTCGTGGACGACGTGGTTTCGTACGGCAACTTGGGGACGGGCGATCCCGTTCTGGAAGTTGGCTGCGGCACGGGGCAGGCAACCAGGAGCTTCGCGAAGCGAGATTTTCGGATCGTTGCAATCGATCCTGGCCCCGAAATGATCCGCGCTGCGCGTGAGAGCTTGGCCGGTTTTGGTAACGTCGAGCTGGTCGAGACGACACTCGAGGCGTGGCCACAAGACAAAGGGGCGTTCCGACTCATCATCGCTGCGCAGTCGTGGCACTGGGTTTCGCCGGACTTGCGGTTCGTGAAGGCCGCGAAGTTGCTTTCATCGGACGGATCATTGGCCGTCTTCGGGCATGTTCCGACCGGATGGCCCATCCCGTTGCTCGAAAGGTTCAAGGAAATATACCTGCGTCATACGGGCCGCTGGGGGCCCCCGCCGGAAGCCTGGTACCTGCCCAGCGGTCCATTCAAAGGCTGGTTTGACGAGTCGGGATTGTTTGGACCGGTGGAGCACCGCTGCTATCCGTGGAAGTGGCAGCACACAACATCAAGCTATGCCAATTTCCAGGGGACGCGCTCGGATATTCGGATGCTCACGCCAACGATCCGCGACGAGCTGATCAATGACATTTCCAAGGCGATCGATCGTCACGGGGGAGAATTCGAAATGGACTACGAAACTCACCTCTACATGGCCCGCCGGATTGGTGGCGATAAGCAGCTCTGAGTTCGTTGAGAGATCTGGAATTGGATTGGAAGCCGACAGTCGGCAGGAGGCAGGGTAAGATCAGCTATGGGCCAACAACCGACTTAGCGAATGGCATCCATCGGGCGTTTATCGCCGAGCGTGGCTTCGTTTTCTTTGCTACCGATGCTAGCCGCCTGATGTGCCTTTATCCGGCATAAGCCGAGAAGCTAACGTCAGCCGTGGGCCCGTGGGCGATCAAAATTGGGGCCTTCAGAAAAGGGAACGACGGGACGACACGTAAGCTCCCAATGGGCGTTATCGCCGACGTTCTCGTACATCCAATCGATTTCGACACTCTTGGTAAGCCGATCAATCCGGCCAGAGATGGTCGGCCTCCCATTCGCGTACTGGCTGCTGAACCCGACAAGCAAAGGGGTGGTCTTCGTGATCGGTACGACGTTATCAAGGAACGACACTGTTTGACTGCCCGCGCTCACAATGATGCGGAGATTGGCGACGGGGTCCAATTTCAACTCTGCTCCGGATGTAGCCACCAACTTACTTGTTCCGTTGCAAGCCAAAGTGATCGTCGAGAGTTGCTGCTGCGCATCTGCGGACTGCGTCAAGGCAAGCAAAAGAACCGCACAAATCAACCTCATCGACGACAGACCCTCGTTGCTGTGTCAGATGCCATCTTTATCGGCTGACATCATAGCTGCCGAGACCGCCAGCGCAAAGTCGGTTTCAGGTCATTTGGGGACATCGGGAACGCGCCCAAGTCGGCTCAGAGACCCGGAGCGGACGAACAATGGCAATAGCTCCGCTGCAGCCATTCGCTTTGGTGACAAAGCGGACATTGCTTTCGTCGCATTCATCATTTCGCTTGGCTGATGGATGCACGGCCCAGCTCAACGACGCGGCGTCCCATAGGTCGGCGGCGGCGCCTGCACCGTCGGCGCGGCGGCGGCGAATAGATCTTCCTTGCTGCCGGTGAGCGGGGGATAGATGCGCTTGCGGTTGATGGTCTGCTTGGTTGCCTTGGCAGCCTGGCCGGTCGTCCGCACCTCGCGGTCCCAGCCTTCCGTGTAGAGCGCGCCCCAGTCGCCGAGATCGAGCACGGTGACGTACCAGTCGATCCGCAGCGGCAGCAGCGGCTGGCCGGCAAGATCGGCCACCACATTGTGACCGGCGAACCGGCCCATGGGGCGGGCGAACTGGCAGGACATCACGGTCGGATGCAAGCCATCGACCACGCTGGAGGCGACATCGCCGGCGGCGAAGACGCCGGGCAGATCCGCGACCCGCATGAAGGGATCGACCAGAAGGCGCCCGAGGCGGTCGCGCGCGCCCGGAAAGCTTGCGGTCAGCCCGCTCGCGCGCATGCCGGCGCACCAGATCACCGTCTGCGTTGCGATGAACTCGCCCGAGCTCAAGCGAACGCCAGCAGCTTCGATCGACGCGACGCGCACCCCGAGCCGCGCTTCGACGTCGAGCGACGACAGCGCCGTCTCGATAACGGGACGCGCCTGCGCGCCGATCGTGGCACCGACCGTGGAATTGGAATCGACCAGGATAATACGACGATTGCCGATGATGCCCGCGCGCACCAGCCGGTCAGGCAATTCGGCGGCAACCTCGATGCCGGTGAAACCGGCACCCACCACCAGAATTGTCGATCGTGCCGGCGACGGCGGGCTGCGCCCGAGCGAGATCAGGTGATCCTGGAGGCGAAGCGCCGAAGCATAAGTATCGACGTCGAACGCATGCTCCGCCAGGCCCGGAATATCAGGACGCATCACTTCGCTGCCGAGTGCAAGCACGAGGCGATCGTAGCTCAGCGTCTCCTCGCCGCTGCTCGTGACCAGCGAGATCTGGCGCCGCGACGGATCGACGGCCGTGACCTCGCCGATACCGTGCGTGACGCCGATCGGATCGAGCAGTTGCGGAAGCGGCAGCGCGACCTCGCTGAGGTCGACCTCGTAATTGCGCACGCGGATGTTGTGGTAGGGATTGCGGTCGACAACGCGGATCTCGATGTGGCGGCCGGCGGCACCAATCTGGTCGCGCATGCGCGCGGCACCGATGGCCGCCCACAGACCTGCAAACCCGGCGCCGAGCACGACGATACGCGCCATGTGCGTTGACTTCGCTGTTCCAGGGAATCCGACGATCTGCCCCGCGCAGACAGATATAGCTCATTCGTCCGGATCGACCAACTGCGGCCGCGGCGCGCCGCTGCACAAAATCGGGCCTCAGGCCTCGCGCAGTTCCGACGGCGTCGCGCCAAAACGCTTGCGGAAGGCGCGGTTGAAATAGGACAGGTCGGCGAAGCCCGAGGAATGCGCGATGTCGCTGATCTTGCGCGCCCGCGCGCGGGGATCGCCGAGCCATTTTCGCGCGAGCAGCAGGCGCTGCTCGAGCACGAATTCGGTGAAGGTGGTGCCGGCCTGCTCGAACAGCCGCTGCGCCTGGCGCGGGCTGAGCCCCGAGCGGGTGGCGACCTCGGACAGGCAGAGATCGTTGCGGCCGAGTGCAGCCATCACATCGGCGCGCATGAGATCGAGACGGGCCGCCGCATGGCCGCGACCGCGCGCGAGCGCCGCGTGCTCGGCATCGGTGCCAAGCAGCAGGCCGACGAGATCGACCATGTGCTGCGCGGTCAGGCGCTGGCCGACGGCGTCGAGATGCGGTGCCTGATGGGCAGCGAGCGCGTGATAGCGGAAGATGGTCTCGGCGACCGCACCATCCGACAGCACCTGCGACAGCTTCTCCTCGGCGCGCGGATTGATGTCGAGCAGCGCGCGGCGCGGCATGCGGATGGTGGCGAAGCGGTTCTCGTCGGTGTGACCGACGCTGCCGGTGATGCCCATATCGGCAAGCGTCATCTGCGCCGGCGCGAGCTCGACGGTGTGGCCGTTCTGCCGGACGTTGACGACGCCGGCATGCGCGGCGATCAGCACGAGATCGTCGCTGCCGTCGGCGAGACCGCTCTGCGTGCGCGAATAGTGTGCGGAGGCCCCCTCGGGAATGGCGAGCGCAATATTATCGACCACGCTGATCTGCAGCCGGCAATCGATGCTGTCGCCCTGGCTCGGTCCGATCTCGAGGCCACAGGACCCCAAGGCCCTGTCGCGCCAGTGCTCGAATGCCGGCCCCTGCGGCAGGCCGGCATATTGGTGAATAAAGACGCCCGGCGGCTTGGCTGCATCCATCTGATTTCTAGCCCCTTTCCGGCACCATGATCGGCGGTGCCGACTGCAAATTCCGGGCATTTGACGCCGGGACATGCATGGAGGTTCAAATCACAGACGGATTCAGCCAGACTTGTCGAATTACGACGGCGAAATGGACCGCAGCGACAATTTATGCGCCCTTGTGGCGACTACTTCTTCGCCGGCAACTGCGGCTGGGACGGCGGCACGGTCTCAATCAGCTTGCCGGAAAACACCGGCGCCGAGGTCGGCTGGCCGTTGGGCGAGCCGCCCGACTGCTCGACCGTGACGGCATAGGTTGCGCCATTGACGACATCGGCATCGTAGCCGGCGAGCACCGGGCGCGCCGTGAAGTCGCCGCTGCCGATCACGCCCAGCGAACGCGGGCGCGGCAACCTGTCGGAGATCAGCCAGAGCTCAAAACTCTTGCCCGGCTCCGGCGTCGCGCCGACCTTGCGCACCGTGAAGTTCTTGGTCGCCCCGTCAATGGTGAGGATGAAGGCGGGGCCGCCGCTCTGGCCCTGCAACAGCGCGACATATTGCGCGGGCGAAGACAGCGGCGCGGCCGGTGTCTTGAGCTCGACCGTCTGGATACGCGGTGCGGGCCGCAGCGCGCCCGGCAGCGCATCGGGCAGGAAGATCTGAAGCGATAGCGTCACCAGCAATGCGGCCGCAAGCGCACCCACGGCGGAGGCGATCGTGCGCCAGCGCTTCACGCGGCCCTCGAGATGGATCACCTTGCTGCCGTCGACGACCGGCGCCTGCGTCACCGGTGCGACGCTCGGATCGGGCGCATGGGTCTGCGGCACGAACTGCGGCGGAAAAATCGGAACGGCATCGGAATTGGATTCCGGCGACGGCACGTCCGGCGACGGAGGCTCCGGCGTCGGCGGACCTGTCGTTGAAGACTCTGTCGCTGAAGGCTCTGTCGCCGAAGATTCGGGCGATGAAGGCTCCGGTGAATAGAACTCCGGCAGTGGCGGCGCTGCCTCGGGCGAATCCTGCGACGATAGCGTCCGCGCGATCTCGCGCCGGATGTTCTCCCACACGATCGGCCGCGGCTCGATCGTGCCGACCATCTGGTTGAGGACGCCGAGCCGGAATTCCCACGACTGCACCAAGGCGGCGAACTCCTGGTCCACCGCCATCATGGTCGCGACCTGCGCGCGCTCGTCGGCATCGAGTGTGCCGAGCGCATATTCCGCGGCGAGCACGATATGGTCCTCGCTATAGGCCATCACTTTCCTTCAGCTCTCCCGAAGGGAGAGGTGAAACAAGAACGCTGCGTCAGCATAGGCACTCTCATCATCCACTAAAGTCCGAGGCACTCCCGGATATCCAACATGCTGCGCCGGAGCCACGTCTTCACCGTGTTGACGGGCGCGACGAATTTCTCCGCCAGTTGCTCGCGGCTCCAGCCGTTGTAATAGGCGAGAAGCACGAGCCGCTGACGGTCCGGCTCGAGGCGGCCAATACATTCCAGCAGCCGCTTCAACTCCTCGGACATCTCCCGGCGCGCCAGGGGATCGGGACTGTCGGCGGCGACGTCCATCGCCTGCGGCTCCTCCTCGATGGAGGCCTCCGTCTTCTTGCGCACGATATCGATGGCGCGGTTGCGCGCGATCGACGCCATCCACGTGATCGGCGATGACAGCGTCGGATTGAACCGGCCGGCGCTGTTCCATATCTTGACGTAGGTCTCCTGAATGACCTCCTCTGCGAGATCCTGCCGGCGCAAGATACGGAGCACGACGCCATAGAGTTTCGCGCGCGTGGCGCCGTAGAGGCGCTCGAACGCGGCCTGGTCGCGCTTCGCCACCGCCTCGATCAGCCCGACCAGCTCTGCTGGCGTCAGCATTCAGCCCCCCAACGCTCAAGGCCCCGCCGCATCCGCGCGGACCCCGGCACTCCGCTACCATAGCGCGCGGCCAAGCCGGTCACCAAGAGCCGGCGCGCCACGCTGTGGACAGCACACGCAAAAACCCGGACCTTGCGGGTCCGGGCTCGCAAATTCTCTGGCGATCTTGACCGCTGGCGGCGCCTTCAGGCAACGGCGCCGATGCGGGAGCGCATCAGGCCGATGCTGTCGAGATCGGCCTGCTCGCGGGCGTTTTCTTCGGCGCGCTCGCGAGCCTGGTCGCGCTCGTCCAGGAGCTCGACCTTCTTCAGCTCCTCGAAAGCCTCGCCGAGCGCGGCCTTGGCCTCCTCGAGCTGGCCCTTCAGCTCGTCGGCCGAGCGGGTCAGGTTCTCGCGGCGCTGGATGGCGGCCTTGGCATAGGTCGGATAGGCGAAATGCGCGGGATCGTTGATCCCGGCGCGATCCTGCTCGGTCTGGATCTCGCGATCCAGATCGGTCGACATCCGCTGGAAGTCGGCGATCATGGACTCGATCTGGGCGACCCGGCGGCGCTTCTCGTCGACCTGAAACTTCTTCAGGCGGATGAGGGTATCACGTGACTTCATCGACTCGTACTCCCCAGAAGTCCCTTGGCTGCACGTGGGACGACACCAGTCTCCCCACAGGCCCGATTGGGGCCAAGACCGGCTCTGCTACTCTGTGGATCGGATGATGACGGGACAAAGTTAGCGTTCCGTTTCCAAATTGCCGAGGATTTGCGCCAACTGGCGGTAGCCATCGGCCAGCGAGGCATTTTCGTCCTTGCCCTGGCGCAGGAAAGCCTCCAGCGGCTCGTGCAGGCGGATCGCCTCGTCGACCTCGGGGCTGGAGCCGGCCCGGTAGGCGCCGAGCCGGATCAGCTCCTCCATGTCGGCATAGGTGGCCATCACCGCCCGCGCCTTCTGGATGGTCGGCCAGAACTGCGGATCGGCCGATTTCGGCATGGTGCGGGAGACCGACCTGAGGATGTTGATGGCGGGATAGCGGCCGCGCTCCGCGATCGAGCGCTGCATCACGATGTGGCCGTCGAGGATGCCGCGGACGGCGTCGGCGATCGGCTCGTTGTGATCGTCGCCGTCGACCAGCACCGTGAAGATCGCGGTGATCGCGCCCTCGCCGAGCCCCGGTCCGGCGCGCTCAAGAAGCTTCGGCAGCTCGGTGAAGACGGTCGGCGTGTAGCCCTTGGCGGTCGGCGGCTCGCCGGCGGACAGCCCGATCTCGCGCTGGGCCATGGCGAAACGCGTCACCGAGTCCATCAGGCAGAGAACGTCCTGGCCCTCGTCGCGAAAATATTCGGCGACCGCGAGCGTCAGGTAGGCGGCCTGCCGCCGCATCAGGGCCGGCTCGTCGGAGGTCGCGACCACCACGACGGAGCGCGCCAGGCCCTCCTCGCCGAGGTCGTCCTGCAAGAACTCCTGCACCTCGCGGCCGCGTTCGCCGATCAGCCCGATGACGCTGACCGCGGCATCGACGTTGCGCGCGAGCATCGAGAGCAGCACGGATTTGCCGACGCCGGAACCCGCGAAGATGCCCATGCGCTGGCCGCGGCAGCAGGTGAGGAAGGTGTTCATCGCGCGCACGCCGAGATCGAGCGGCGCGCCGACGCGCTTGCGCGAATGCGCCGGCGGCGGCGAATTGCGATACGGCATCGGGGAAGCGCCTTGCGGCAATGGTCCCTTGCCGTCGATCGGTTCGCCCAGCGCATTGACGACGCGGCCGAGCCAGGCCGACGACGGGCGCACCTGATTGGCGGCATTGGCGATGACGGCCTTGCAGCCGCGACGCACGCCGTCGAGGCCGGCGAACGGCATCACGACCGCGTTGTTGCCGGAGAAGCCGATCACCTCGCAGGGAATGGAACGGTTGGCGCCGGTCTCGATCACGAGCCGCGCACCGACCGACATCGCGTGGATCGGGCCGGCGACCTCGACCATGAGGCCGCGCACGCCGACCACACGGCCATAGATATTGACGCCGTCGATATCGCCGACCTGTTCGGCAAGAGCTTTCATAGAGCAGCCTTCATGGAGCAGCCTTCATAAGAGGGCCTTCATAGGGGACGCGCCTTCATGATCGGGGCCTTCGTGGCGAAACCCTTAAGTTTCGCCATATTTCTGAACGGCGCTTAACCTCGTGTTTACCCGCATCGTTAATCATTGCGTCACTGTCTTTGTGACTGAGCGCGACTCCCCTTCAGAAGAAGGCTGAGTCGTGGGAGTCGGTTAGGCCCGTCTCTTAAAGTGGAGCTTGAACGGAGCGGAGTAACAAAAGCTGCTTCCTACGCAAGACCTTAGGGCGATTCGAGAAAAATTGCACCAAGGGGACTTGCGTTCCAGAATCAGGATTTGTTAACCATCTGTCGTCAGGATCCGAATCAGTTGTTCAAAGGCGTTTAGTTGAGTGCCGCGAATGCGGCCGACCTGACGCCCAGGAGCGGCGACTATGGGGAACTGGCATGCGCGTTTTGCTGATTGAAGATGACAGCGCCGTCGCGCAGTCGATCGAGCTGATGCTGAAGTCTGAGAGCTTCAATGTCTACACGACCGATTTGGGGGAAGAAGGCGTCGATCTCGGAAAATTATACGATTACGACATTATCCTTCTCGACCTCAACCTGCCCGACATGTCCGGCTACGACGTGCTCAAGCAGCTTCGGGTCTCCAAGATCAAGACGCCGATCCTGATCCTCTCCGGCCTCGCCGGCATCGAGGACAAGGTCAAGGGTCTCGGCGTCGGCGCCGACGACTACATGACCAAACCGTTCCATAAAGACGAGCTGGTTGCCCGCATCCATGCGATCGTGCGCCGCTCCAAGGGTCACGCCCAGTCGGTCATCCAGACCGGCGACCTCGTCGTCAACCTCGACACCAAGACGGTCGAAGTCGGTGGCCAGCGCGTGCACCTGACCGGCAAGGAATACCAGATGCTGGAGCTGCTCTCGCTCCGCAAGGGCACGACCCTCACCAAGGAAATGTTCCTCAACCACCTCTATGGCGGCATGGACGAGCCCGAGCTGAAGATCATCGACGTCTTCATCTGCAAGCTCCGCAAGAAGCTCGCCAACGCTTCCGAGGGACGCAACTTCATCGAGACCGTGTGGGGCCGCGGCTACGTGCTGCGCGAGCCGCACGAGGTCGAAGAGCGCATTCCGGCCTGATCAGTTTACGTCGCGAGCCATTCGGGGCTTGCTCCTCCCAGCCTGGACCCCGCCGCGAATGGCGGGGTTTTTGTTTTTGGGGCTTCGTCAGGCGCTCACCAGCGAGGCGGTGGCGAGAGGCGCGCTCCTGACCGGGACGCGTGCGGCCGCCTCGCGCAGCCAGGCAATCAACGCGTAGCCGATGATGAATCCGAACGCGAAGGTCGGGAGCACGAAGGACCAGA
Source organism: Bradyrhizobium sp. S3.3.6 (assembly GCF_040546905.1). Classification (NCBI taxonomy): domain Bacteria; kingdom Pseudomonadati; phylum Pseudomonadota; class Alphaproteobacteria; order Hyphomicrobiales; family Nitrobacteraceae; genus Bradyrhizobium; species Bradyrhizobium sp. S3.3.6. The sequence continues at coordinate 9,998 of NZ_JBEPOT010000026.1, forward strand.
AGAACGCCCAGCCGGAGACGTTGTCGACGACCTCCATGACCGGCATCGGGCTGACCTGGTGGATGCCCAGCAGCACCCACAGCAGCACCGTCATGCCGCCACCGAAGACGAGGCCGTCGCGCATCCGCCGTGTCTTGCGCGACCGCCTGCCCCAGGTCGAATCCTGCACCAGCAGCGCCGCCATCGCCGCGATCCCCCAAGGAAAGGTCAAGAGCGGCAGTTCGTGCAAGACCACGTCGAGATAGGGCTTTTGCGGAAACTGGTAGAAGTCGAAGGCGGCCTGAATCGGGAAAAGGATCAGGGCACTCCAGAGACCGATGGTGAGAATGAATCCGACCGGCAGCCGGCCGAAGATGGTCTCGTTCGCAAACGCGTACTGCCGCTTGAAATAATAGACCAGCCAGAAGTTCACGATCAGGTACAGCGGCGTCATCAGCAGCGTCCGCATCATGCCGACATATTGGTCTCCAGGCATGTGGACGACCTTGCCGGACCCGAGCAGCCACGCTAGGCACCAGACGAAGGCGAAGGCCGCCACGACCGCCACGACCTTGACGATACCGGGTGGGGCCGGCTCCAGCACGAAGCCGATTGCCCCTAACCTTTTTCTGCTGCGGGCAAAGGTCCACTCGCCGGCGAGCGCGGCGCGCGCTGCGAACAGCAGGAGATTGTTGAGCAGGGAATCCATGTCCTTGCGCAGATCCTCCAGCATGCATCCCGCCGCGGTCTGGGCGGCCAGCTGAAGCTGGCTGACCGCACTATGGCGGGTCGAGAGCTGATCGAGCGCCTGCCAGTCGTCCGGCTCGACCTGGCTGTCCTCCATGATCGCACCGTAGATCTCGGCGCTGCTCTTGAGCACGCGGACGGTGCGGAAGCAGAGAGAATCGTAGACCGCAAGCAGCTCGGCATAGAGATCGGAATTGCGCTCCATGAAGGCATCATGCTCGGCGGCCCAGCGCTCGAGATGGAGCATCAGCGCCGAGATCTTGAGGAAGCGCGACTGGATCGCGGTCGATTGCGTGGCGCGGAAATCATCGACCTGATAGCCGACCCTGGAGAGCTTGCGCTGGAGGCTCTGCATATCGTCTGGGGCGACCTGGAACGGCGACGCGGCCAGCGCGTCGCGCAGCGCGAACGCCCTGACGGGAATGCCGGCCAGCTCCTGGCAGAATTTCCGCCACGCCTTCGGCGCGACCGGAATGAGCCAGGCGAACATCAGGAGCCAGACCGCGGCGAGCGGCGACAGCTTATCGGGAAGAACAGCGTAGATCACCAGAAACGGCGTGATGAAGACGGCGAGGCCGAACAAGAACAGCGGCCGCGTCGTGAACGAGCGGGTCCCCTTCAGGGTGTGAAATCTGAACCAGTAGAACAGCACGACCAGAAGCGGTCCGCCGAAGGACTCGAGGATCGCATTCAGGGGGTCTACGACATCAGCAAGCGGCACGATGAACTCCTATTGCTAGGGTTCGTTGTTGAAAGGCGCGCCGGACACCGCGGCGTCCGGCGGTCGCGTGAGAGTCACGCAGCCTGGGCGAACATCTTGGCCTTCTGGACCAGGAGATCGATATTGTCCGGAGCCAGCGCAATCGCGCTGTCCATATCGTTCTGGGCCTTCGCTACGTCCTTGATCTGGGCATAGGCGTTGGCCCGGGACACCAGATATTTCGGCTCGTTCTCGTTGGTCGCGATTGCCGTGCCGAAGGCCTTGATGGCCTCCTCGAGATAGCCACGCTTGTCGTCGATGCCGGCGGCCGTCATGCTGACGATGCCCCTGATCCAGTAGAATTCCGGGTTCTTCGGCTTGAGCTTGATCGCTTCGGTGATGTCGTTGAGCGCATTTTCGTAAAGACCGACGGTCACGTTGAAATTGGCGCGGCGCACGAAATATTCGGGCTTCGCCGGATCAAGCTTCAGCATGTAGGCGAAGCTCGCGGCGGCTTTCGGAATCTGCTTCTGCTTGTGTTGAAGCGTGCCGAGATCGAAATAGACTTTTGCGAGCCGAACCGAAAGTTCGCCGTCATCCGCGAGCAGGCCGTGCAGCTCCTGCCCGCGCCGGGTCAGCTCCTCCAGCGCCTCGATCGTGGCGGGACCGGCGGCGAGTGCTTCCATGAATTCGTCGCGCCGCTGCCGCAGCATGTCTTTCGAGAGGCGCGCGGCCTCGGCCGGGGTCGGCAGCGGCTGCGGCGCTTCGACGTCAAAGATCCGGCCGTCGGACGAGCGCATATAGAGGACCGGGATTCCCCATTCGACGCGGGACTTCTCCTGGATGAATTTGCGCGCAAGTGTCACCGCATCGTCGATCGAACGATTGCCGGCAAGTGCCGCGTAAAACCCCTCCGACATCGAAATCGCGGCACTGTCGGTGATCGGAAACTGCATCGCCACCACGGCGGGCAGCCATCCCGTCTTCATCAACCCGATCGCAGGATTGCCGAAGCGATCGCCGACATTGATCCGGGCGCTCTCGCAGCAATTGAGCATGATCAGGCGCATGCTCCGCTTTGCCCCAGTCAGCATCATCGCAAGATCGGAGGCGAACTTCTTCACCGGCCTGCCGTCCTCGTCGACCATGACGACGAAGCCGCTCGCGCCGGCCCCGGGCGAGGCTTCCTCAACCCCGCCATGCCCGATGAAATGGAAGATGTGCCATTCGCCCTCCAACAGCTTCTTCATCAGGTCTCGTCCGCTCCCGCCCGGGACCCACTGGAAATCGACCTTGCCTTCGTGCTGGAGGGAATCGATGCCCTTGTTGATGCGGTCGCGCTCCTTGACGACATTGAGCTTCGGCCATTCGCTGGTCGATGGGTCGGCGATCATGCCGAGAATGCGCAGTGGCCCTTTGACGCCCATCCGGCCCACGCTGCCGGCGGTTTCGAGATAGCGCACGATGGGCCGCGTCAAGCTGACGAAACCGGGCATGTCGTCTTCGTCGTAGAGATATTCCCACGGCAGTCCGGCAAGATCGGCCGCCTCGATCCGCAGCTTGATCCTCAAATCCTGGGCTGCGCCCTTGCTGCGCTCGTAGATCCGCTGGATCGAGGGCACGTCGGTGAAGACGCTGCGGAACACGCCGCGCCCGAAATCCCGCAGCACCTGTTCGCCACGCGTCGTCGGGCCCTGCCGATTTTTGTCGTCGATTTCCAGCACAGCGTTTTCCAGCTCGCCGCGCAACTTGGCCAATTCGCCGGGCGCAGAGAACCAGAACTTCACCTGTGCCTTCGGCGCCTCACCCGCCGGCGACCTGACGACACGACCGTAATATTGCTGAGGGCCGCCACCCACGGGCAGATCGGAGCCGATCTCGAGCTCGAAATCTTCGTATTCGGCAACAGGCATTTTGCGCCTCACTCAACAAGATTTTGATCTGAACGAAGAAGCCCTCGAATGTGCGTGGCCGATCGCAATCAGGACGACCGTGAAAACAATGCGCGAGACTATCACATGCAACCTCGAGACGCATTTGTGAAGCATGTCTCATGCGGCCCGATATTTTGTGCAGTGCCGGGGCGTACCACAGGGCCGGCTTGTTTCTGGGGATCGAACCTGTTCGACCGATGCGGCGACTAAGCGATCGTGCCAGAATTCACGGCGCCAACGTTGGACCTCCCCATGATCCTGCAATCGCTCGCCGGCCTGCCCGCCTTCCTGGTCTATTTTTGCACCGGGCTAATCGCGATAGTGGCATATCTCTTCGTTTACACGCGGATCACGCCGCACAACGAGTTTCAGCTGATCCGCGACAACGATCCAGCGGCTGCGATTGCGCTCGGCCTCAGCCTGCTCGGCTTCGTGGCGCCGCTGTTCAGCGCGATCGCGCATTCGGCCAACGTGCTGGACTGCCTGATCTGGGCTGCAATCGCGCTGATCGTGCAAGTTGCCGTGTTTTACATCGTGAAAATCCCGGTGCCGAACCTGTCGGGGCGGATCGCCGCCGGCGAGCTGGCGCCCGCGATCTGGCTCGGCCTGTCCTCGCTCGCCGCGGGCCTCCTGAACGCTGCCTGCATGATCTACTGATATGGCAGCGAAGCCTCCGACCAAGGATTTCGGCAAGCGCAGGCCCGCACCCGCGCCGCCGGCCCCGCGCGAGCCGGTGAAACGCTCGGGCCATGTCGCGCTGCTGATGATGGGGACGATCGCGGCCGGCACCACGGCCTACACGCTGATACCGCACCGAAGCTGCGACCCCTCTCCTCCCGGGGCGGCAGTTGCCGGGGCGACAGTCCCCGGGGCGGCGGCGCCGACGCAGACGACGAACTGCAGCAGCTCGTCAGGCGGCACCTCGCACTGGTCCTCGCGGTCGGGTTTCTACAGCAGCGACTCCTCGAGCCATTCCTCGTCAGGGACGTCGTCCGATTCCGGCTCCGGTGGCGTCACGCGCGGCGGCTTCGGCTCGTTTGCGCATGGCTTCTCGGGCGGCGGCTGACACATGCAACGCATCATTTGTCCCGAGCGCGACGACTGGCAACAGACCGCCGAGCAATGCGGCTTCGCCTTCCACACCATCGACGGCGAGCGTTATTGGGACGAGCGCGCCTATTATGCCTTCACGCTCGACGAGATCGAGCGCTCTATCGAAACGCCGACCGGCGAGATCGATGCGATGTGCCTGGATCTCGCCGGTCACGTGATCGGCGACGAGCGCCATTTGCGGCGGCTCAAAATTCCGGAAGCGTTTTGGGACCTGATCGCGGAAAGCTGGGAGCGAGACGACTGCAGCCTCTACGGCCGGCTCGACCTGAAATTCGACGGCGACGGCCCGGCAAAGCTGCTCGAATACAATGCGGACACGCCGACCTCGATCTTCGAGGCTGCGGTGTTTCAATGGACCTGGCTCGAGCAGGCGATCGGGCGGCGCATCGTTCCCGCCCGCGCCGACCAGTTCAACTCCATTCACGAGCGGCTGATCGAGGCGTGGAAAGCGATCGGCGCGGGCGGGCATCTGCATCTCACAGGCACGACTGGCAACGAAGAGGACGCGGGCACGCTCGCTTATCTCGAAGACACCGCGCGCCAGGCAGGCCTCTCGACCACGCTGCTCGACATCGAAGAAATTGGCTGGCGCGATGAGGCCGGCGGCTTCGTCGATCTCGACGACCGCGACATCGAGCTGGTCTTCAAGCTCTACCCCTGGGAATGGATGTTCCACGACGCTTTCGGTGCAAAGCTTGCCGGCGCTCCGACGCGCTGGATCGAGCCACCATGGAAGGCGGTGCTCTCCAACAAGGGCATCCTGCCGCTGCTCTGGGAGATGTTTCCGAACCATCCCAATCTGCTGCCGGCCTTCTTCGAGGACGATCCACGTGCAGCCGAGCTCGGCAGCTCCTACGTCCGCAAGCCCCTACTGTCGCGCGAAGGCGCCAATGTCACGCTGGTGTCGGCCGGTGTTTCGCTTGACGAACACGCAGGCCCGTATGGCGCGGAAGGATTTATTCGCCAGGCGCTCTCGCCGCTCCCGAACTTTTCAGGCGTCTATCCCGTGGTGGGAAGCTGGCTGGTGAACCACGAGCCATGCGGGCTTTCGATCCGCGAAGACGGGAGCCCGATCACGGGCAACGGCTCGCGGTTTTTGCCGCATGCGATCTTGTAGATCACCTTGCCGCGGCGACCTTCAGCGGTTGCGGCATCAGTCCCCCCATCGCCCGGCCGGAGCGCGCCGGATTGAGCTGGTAGAGACCGCGGCGGTCGGAGATCGGACGGAATGCGTCGGTGATGCCGACGACGGATTCGGCGGCGCCGAGCAACAGCGTGCCGTCCGCTTCCAGGCCCTTCGCCATGCGCTCGAAGATCACGGCTTTGGTGTCCTGGTCGAAATAGATCAGCACGTTGCGGCAGAAGATCACGTCGAACGTGCCGAGATGGGAGAAGTCCTGCAACAGATTGAGCTGGCGGAACTGCACCTTCGCGCGAATATCGGCATTGAGCTGCCAGACCTCGTTGGACTGGGTGAAGTATTTCATCAGGAGCTGGATCGGCAGGCCGCGCTGCACCTCGAACTGGCTGTAGACGCCGGCCTTGGATTTCTCCAGCACCTCCTGCGACAGATCGGTGGCGACGATCTCGATGCGCCAGCCCGCGAGCGCGGTGCCCATCTCCTTCAGGCACATCGCGATCGAATAGGGCTCCTGCCCCGTCGACGAAGCCGCCGACCAGATGCGCAACGATTTGCGCGCGGCACGCGCCTGGATCAGGCCGGGCATGATGCTGTCGCGCAGATGATCGAACGGGATCTTGTCGCGAAAGAAGAAGGTCTCGTTGGTGGTCATGGCCTCGACCACGTCGGTCGCAAGCCGGCCATCGCCGTTCCTGATCTTGAGCACGAGATCGGGGATACCTGATAGGCTTGCCTTGCGGGCCAGCGGCAGCAGCCGGCTCTCGACCAGATACTGCTTGTCGGGCGAGAGATCGAGACCGGAGCGCTCTTTCAGGAACTTGCGCAGATACTCGTAGTCCGCAGGCGTCACGAGCGATCTCCCGCGAACAGGCGGTTGACCTTGGCGCCGATCTGGTTGAGCGGCAGGATCGCCGCGCAGATGCCGGCATGGGCAGCCGCACCGGGCATGCCCCATACCACGCTGGAGGCTTCATCCTGCGCGATCACGCTGCCACCGGCAGCGACGATGTCCTTGCCGCCGCGCATGCCGTCCGAGCCCATGCCCGTCAGGATCACGGAGAGGATGTTGCCGTGCCAGATGTCGATGGCGGAGGTGAAGAGCGGGTCAACCGCGGGCTTGCAGAAATTGACCGCGGGGCCGTCGTCGAGCGCGATCGCCACGTCCGCGCCGCTGCGCACCACGCGCATGTGCTTGCCGCCGGGCGCGAGATAGATGCGCCCCGGCTTCACCGGCTCGCCATCGACCGCCTCGGCTGCCGGCCGGCGGCTCGAACGCGCGAGGTGCTCGGCGAGAATGGTGGTGAAGGTTGGGGGCATGTGCTGGGTGATCAGCACCGGAACGCGGTCGATCACCGGGCCAAGCTCGGTGACCAGCGCCATCAGCGCCTGCGGGCCACCGGTCGAAGAGCCGATCAGCAGCACCTTTGGCATCTGGGTCGAGAACGGACGCGTGGTCAGCGGCCCCGACGACAGGGGATGGATGGCCGGTGCTGGCGAGGCAGGCCGCGCAATCGGTCCGCGCGCGGCCGGAGCCGGGCTCGCCGGCGCCAGCGGCGGGCTTGAAACCGCAGGCTTCCTGCGCAACCGCGCGCCGAGATGACGGATCTTCTGGATCAGATCGTGATGGAAGATGTCCGCGGCGGACGTCTCGCGTGTCGATTCCGGTTTCGGAATGTAGTCGGCCGCGCCGAGCGACAGCGCCTTGAAGCTGATCTCCGCGTTGCGGCGGGTCAGCGTCGAGGCCATGATGATGACGAGATCGCGCTTCTTCGCCAAGAGCTGCGGCAGCGCCGAGATGCCGTCGAGCTCGGGCATTTCGATGTCGAGCACGGCAACGTCGGGGCTGATGCGTTCGATCTGGTTGACCGCCTCGAGCCCGGTGCGCAGCGAGGCAGCGACCTCCATATCGTGCTCGGCACCGATCCAGCGCGAGATCAGACCGCGAATGACGACGGAGTCGTCGACGATCATCACTCGCAGCGGTCCCGCTTCGCGCGACGAGCCCGTGGCCGAATTACCTGCGAACGCAATACTCATTACTCACCAACTCAGACTGAAACGGTTTAGTTGAAAACGCCGAAGGAGCCGTTCAGCCTTCGGTGTTCGCTCAGATCAAGCCGACTTCCTGGAACTTCGCCGTCACGATGTCCTTGTCGAACGGCTTCATGATGTACTCGTTGGCACCGGCGTGCAGCGCGCGCGCAATATGGGCGACGTCGTTCTCGGTGGTGCAGAACACCACCTTGGGCTGGTCGCCGCCGGGCATGCGGCGCAGATGGCCGAGGAATTCGTAGCCATCCATCACCGGCATGTTCCAGTCGAGCAGCACGGCGTCGGGCAACCCGCGCTTGCAGGCCTCGAGCGCCTTCTCACCGTCCTCGGCTTCGAGAATCTGGAAGTCGAGGCCTTCCAAGATCCGGCGCGCAACCTTGCGGATGACGCTGGAATCATCAACGACGAGACACGTTCTCATGTGAACCTCTGCTTCTGATCCCCTTTGCGGGGGAACTTCCAATTGCGAGTACGTCGGCGGCGCTGCCGCCGTATCAGGCCGCCATCATCTCGGGCGCGAGCTCGAGGACGCGATCGACGTCGAGGACGACCATGAGCTGGCCGTCGAGACGGTGGACACCGCCGGCGAGCTTGGCCATGCGGGGGTCGAGGTTGACGGGGTTGTC
>NZ_JBEPOT010000027.1:0-14489 GCF_040546905.1 Bradyrhizobium sp. S3.3.6
CTCCCGCCAAGGCATCGGCTGATCCTCCCAGCCGACAGAGAACTGTCACCCATCCATCCGGTCTACTGTGTTACCTCTCTATCCGGTCTGGACACCCTTCTTCCTTCTCCCCTTGGTGGCGCAAAGCGCCGGATGAGGGGTTCTATCGGCGAATTCAACTGCGAGAGGGACTCGCGGAGAGAACCCCTCACCCGTCTCGCCGCTAGCGCGACGAGCCACCCTCTCCCACAAGGGGAGAGGGAAAGGATCCTTCCTCCGCCAGCCTGAACCGTAGCGTGAATTCGGCGCCGCCGCCGGGGAGGTTGTCCACCGCAACCGTGGCGGCGTGATCGTCGGCGACGCCGCGCACGATCGAAAGGCCGAGGCCCGCGCCGTCGCTGCGCTGGCGATCCCTGCGCCAGAAGCGCTGGAAGATCAGCTCGCGTTCGGCTTCCGTGATGCCCGGACCGCAATCGCGCACGCGCACCGAACCATCGTCGCCGACCTCGACGTCGACCGAGGTCTCCTTCGCGGTGAACTTGATGGCGTTTTCGGCGAGGTTGAAGACCGCGCGCTGGAGCATCTCGGAATTGCCGTGGATCATCACCGGCGCGTCGGCGCCCCGGAGCGCGATGTCCTTGTGCTGCGCGATCGCGAGCGGCGCGATTGCGCCGACCACCTCCGCACAGACAGCGCGCAAATCCGCGGTCTCGCCGGGATCGAGCACCAGCGTGTCGAGCTCGGCGATCTCCAGGAGCTGAGCGACGATCCGGCTCATGCCTTCGATGTCGTCATGCAGCGCTTGCCTCGCCGCACTGTTGCCGAGCGTCTCGATCCGCGTGCGCAGGATCGCAAGCGGCGTGCGCAGTTGATGCGCAGCGTCGGCCGTGAACTGGCGTTGCACGCGAAAGCCGTCCTCGAGACGATCCAGCGCCCGGTTGACGGCGGTGACGAGCGGCATGATCTCGCGCGGAATCTGCTCCGTCGGCAGGCGGATGTCGGTACGCGACGGGCCGATATTGCTGGCCTCCTCCGAGGCCATCCACAACGGCGCGATCGCGCGGCGGAAGATGATGATATCGATGGCGAGCAGGATCAGGAGAATGGGGATGGTGATCCAGCCGACCCGGCGGAAGAAGTTGGACACGATGTCGTCGGTGATGACGTCGCGATGCGACAGGTCTTCCGCGACCTGAATGCGAACAATGGTGTCGCCGATCGTCTGGGACACGTCGGCGCCGGAGATCGACCCTGATTCCACGTCACCGGTCTTCTTGTGCGACGAGAACAGGACGCGGCCGTCGGCATCGCGGATGTCGTACTGGTAGCGGCCATAGGCTTCCGAATAGAGGCCGCGCAGGCTGTCGGGCAGATTGAATGTCACCCTGCCGTCGGGCTGGACCGCGATACGCTCGGCCAGCGTCTCGGCCTGGGCGCGCATCGCCGCGCGATGCAGCTGGTCGATCTCGGAGTTCAAGAGCCAGAACAGGACCAGCGGCAGGAAGATCGCGACCACCGCGACCGCGATGATGTGCAAGAACACGATGCGCGAGATCAGCGATTTGAACGACGGCCTGGCGAACAACCCGGCGGCCACGCTATTTCTCCTCGGCCATCATGTAGCCGACGCCGCGGATGGTGTGGATCACGACCTTGGCGCCATGCTCGGCAAGTTGCTTGCGCAGCCGGGAAACGTACACCTCGACCGCATTCGAGGCGACCTCGCCATCGAGCCCGAAGATGTGATCCTCGACGTTCTTCTTCGGCACCACCCGCCCCTGCCGGCGCAGCAGGATCTCCAGCACCGAGGTCTCGCGCGACGAGATGATGCGCGGCTTGTCGTCGATGAAGATCTGGCGGCTCTCGGTATCGTAGACGAGATTGGCAAGATGCAGCGAGCGGCCGAGCAGCTGGCCCGGACGACGCAGAATCGCCTCCAGCCGCGCCACCAGCTCCTCCATCGCGAACGGTTTTGCCAGGTAATCGTCGGCGCCGCTGCGCAGGCCGTTGACGCGATCCTGCACGCCGCCGCGTGCGGTCAGCACCAGCACCGGCAGCGGTTCCATCTGCCGTCGCAGTTCGCGCAACACCGACAGGCCGTCGCCGTCGGGCAGGCCGAGATCGAGGATCATCGCGGCATAACTGACATTGTGCACCGCCTCGCGCGCCTCCGCGGTGCTGCCCACGATATCGCTCTCATAGCCGGCCGCCGAAAGCCCGCTGGCCACGAGCTTCGACAGCTCGACATTATCTTCGACGATCAGAAGACGCATCATATTCCCGGCGGATGTTCCGGTGTCGCCGCACGGCTCGCGCCGCACCCTCGCTCTCATCCACCATTCCGGGCGTCTCGGCCAGCGAAAAACAACCCGACCGGCCGCTCGTCCATCTGTCAGGTTCATGTAAGCCCGAGCCACGCGTATCGGCTGCGGAAGTCGCCCCATGCTTGATAGAACATTGCCGCGACAAGGCAAAGCCCCGGAGCTTTCGCTCCAGGGCCGTGCTCGTCAGCTGGGAACGCGCTTCGCTCAGCTCTGCGAATTGCGCGCCATGAAGTTGTCGTAGCCGACTTCGGCGACCTGGAACCACTGATAGCCGTTGTTCGAGAAGGCCGTCAACGACTCGTACACCTTCTTGAAGTCCGCGTTGGTGGACGAGACCTCCGCATGCAGCTCCTTGGCCGCCTTGAAGGAGGCCTGCATGATCTCCGGCGAGAACGGATGCAGCTTGGCGCCCGCGGCGAGCAAACGGCGCAACGCTTGCGGATTGGATTGATCGTACTTCGCCATCATCCAGTTGTTGGCAAAGTGCCCTGCCTGCTCGAGAATGCTCTGGTAGTATTTCGGCAGCGCATTCCACTTATCCTGATTAACGAAGGCGAGCAGGATCGGTCCGCCTTCCCACCAGCCGGGGAAGTAATAATGCGGCGCCACTTTGACGAAGCCGAGCTTCTCGTCGTCATACGGGCCGACCCATTCGGCAGCGTCGATGGTGCCCTTCTCCAGCGCCGGATAGATGTCGCCGCCGGCGATCTGCTGCGGCACCGCGCCGAGCTTCTGCAGGACCCGGCCGGCAAATCCGCCGATGCGGAATTTCAGACCTTTGAAGTCCTGAGGCGTCTTCACCTCCTTGCGAAACCAGCCGCCCATCTGGCAGCCGGTATTGCCGGCGAGCAGCGAGACGACGTTGTACTTCTTGTAGAACTCGTTGAGGATTTCCTTGCCGCCGCCGAGCATGTACCAGGCCTGATTGATGCGCATGTTTGGCCCGAACGGCACCGACGAACCGAAAGTGAAGGTCGGGTCCTTGCCGAAATAGTAATAGGACGCCGTATGGCCGATCTCGCAGGTGCCGTTCTGCACGGCGTCGAGCACCTGAAGGCCGGGCACGATTTCGCCGCCGGCAAACGTCTGGATCTGGAATTTGTTGTCGGTGGCTTCGGCCACCATCTTGGCCATCATCTCGGCGCCGCCGTAGAGCGTGTCGAGCGATTTCGGCCAGCTCGTCGGCATGCGCCATTTGATTTCCGGCATCGACTGCGCGATCGCGGGCGCCGCGAGCGTGGCGGCGCCGGCGGCACCAAGTCCTGTGACCTTGATGAAGTCTCGTCTCTTCATGGTTTCCTGCCCTGATGGATGGTGATTGTGGGCCTTCTTGCCGAGGCTTGGCGGCCAGCATGGCGCAACGCTCTCGCAATTTCCATTGTGATCGCACTGCGGTAAAAGAAAAAGGGCCGGCCTTCTCCTGGGTCAGGCGGACACGGTCGCGATCATTTCGGATTAAACGATGATCGCCTTTTGCCACTGTTTTGCCCGACGTGTCAAATGGCTTCGAAGCTCGGGCTGAGCCCAACTCCATCCACGCGTCATTGCGAGCGCAGCGAAGCAATCCAGAATCTTTCCGCGGAGGGACTCTGGATTGCTTCGCTGCGCTCGCAATGACGGCGTGGGAACAGACGCGCGCCAAACACCGATGTCGTTCCCGGGATTCGTCGTCAGGCAAATCGCAGCACTAACTTCGACTACGCGCCGATTACCCTTCCCTCCGATTTATCCCGCCCCGCCAAACCGTTGGCCGCCGCCACCGGGCAACATGCCATCACCCCGCCTCTACTGTGCATGGGGTTGTTTTGCGGATTTTTGTTCGGCATGCGCTGTCGCCACCGCGCCCGCGGCAATGAAAAGCCCGGCCTCGCGAACGAGGCCGGGCGATTCAGTCTGACAGCTTGAGCTTGGATCAGCCGCGGGTGCGCGAGCGGATCATGAAGCTGTCGTAGGTGTATTCGGCGACCTGCCACCACAGGTACTCGTCCGAGCGGTAGGCCTGCATGGCGTCGATCGACTTCTTGAAGTCGGGGTTCTTGGCCGAGATCTCGGCCCACAATTCGTTGGTGGCCTTGAGGCAGGCTTCGAGCACCTCGTTGGTGAAGGGACGAAGCTGGGTGCCGCCGGCGACCAGACGCTTCAGCGCGCCCGGGTTCACCATGTCGTAGCGCGCGGCCATCCAGGTGTTGGTGTTGACGGTCGCGTTGGTGAGGATCGCCTGATAGGCCTTCGGCAGCTCGTTCCACTTGTCGATATTGGCGAAGGCGTGAACGGTCGGACCGCCCTCCCAGAAGCCCGGATAGTAGTAGTACTTCGCGACCTTGGCGAAGCCGAGCTTCTCGTCATCGTAGGGGCCGACCCATTCGGCGGCGTCGATGGTGCCCTTTTCCAGCGACGGATAGATGTCGCCGCCGGCAAGCTGCTGCGGCACCACGCCGACCTTCTGGAGCACCTGACCGGCGATGCCGCCGATGCGGAATTTCAGGCCGGAGAGATCGGCAACCGTCTTGATCTCCTTGCGGAACCAGCCGCCCATCTGGGTGCCGGTGTTGCCGCAGGGGAAGCCGACCACGTTCGACTTCTTGAAGAACTCGTTGGCGAGCTCGTTGCCGCCGCCCTGGTACAGCCAGGAATTCTGCTGGCGCGCGTTGAGGCCGAAGGGCACCGACGCGAAGATCGCGAAGGTCGGATCCTTGCCGACGTAGTAGTACGACACGGTGTGGCACATCTCGACGGTGCCCTTCTGCGTCGCATCCAGCGCCTGAAGGCCGGGAACGATTTCACCGGCCTGGAAGACCTGGATCTGGAACTTGTTGTCGGTCATTTCGGCGACGTACTTCGCCATCTGCTCGGCACCGCCGTAGATGGTGTCGAGCGACTTCGGGAAGCTCGAAGTCAGGCGCCACTTGATCTCGGGCGAGGACTGCGCAATCGCCGGCGAGGCCACCGCGGCGGTCGCCGCCGCACCTGCCGCCGACACTTTCAGAAAATCACGACGCTTCATCTTCAGGTCTCTCCTTGTTGGGGCTTTTCCCCTAACTTCCTCTTTGCTGCCGCTCATTCCGGCGACGCGATGTAGGCCGCGTCGAACCGAAGGGGCTTCGCTGCCGTGGGCCTTTAACACGGAAGCCCCTGCCGCGGAACGCGACAATGGCATGACGGGGGGCGACGAAAGTCGCATGTCCCCGGACAATCGGCTCAGGCGGCTGCGATGACGCCCTTGAGCTGGTCCCGGACCTGTCCCGCGATGGCGCGATAGATCGCCGCATGGGGGCCGTCCGGCTCGCTGTCCACGACCGGATTGCCGGCGTCCGAGCTGGCGCGAATCGCCATGTGCAGCGGGATTTCGCCCAGGAACGGGACTGCGAGCTTCTCGGCCTCGTGGCGCGCCCCGCCATGGCCGAAGATATCGGATTTCGTGCCGCAATGCGGACACTGGAAGTAGCTCATGTTCTCGACGATGCCGAGCACGGGCACGTTGACCTTCTTGAACATGGCAAGCCCGCGCCGTGCATCGATCAGGGACAGGTCCTGCGGGGTCGAGACGATCACGGCGCCCTTCAGCGGCACGTTCTGCGCCAGCGTGAGCTGGGCATCGCCGGTGCCCGGCGGCATGTCGACGACGAGCACGTCGAGCGTGCCCCACGCGACGTCGCGCAGCATCTGCGTCACCGCCGACATCACCATCGGGCCGCGCCAGATCATCGCGGTCTCTTCCTCGACCAGGAAGCCGATCGACATGATGGCGAGGCCGAAGCGCCGGAGCGGAATCATCTTGCGCTCGGCGTCGAGCTCCGGCTTCTCGTGCAGGCCGGTCAGGCGCGGCATCGACGGGCCGTAGATGTCGGCATCGAGCAGCCCGACCTTGAGGCCGAGGTCGCGCAGACCCAATGCCAGGTTGAGCGCGGTGGTCGATTTGCCGACGCCGCCCTTGCCCGAGGCCACCGCGATCACGGCGGCCACGCCCGGAATTTCGGACTGCCGCGCCATCGGCGATTGGACACCGCCCTGCGGCGGCGGCTTGTGGGCATGGACCGGCTGCACACCGGGCGCGCCGCGGCTCGGGGTTGGCGGCGGTGGCGGTGCGGCGCCGGCCTTGCGCTCGGCAGTCAGCGCCACCATCGCGGTGGTGACGCCTGGAATGCTGCGTACGGCGGCCTCGGCTTCGGCACGGACGGATTCCCAGGCCCGCGCCTCGGCGGCATCGACATTGATCGAGAAGAACACCTTGCCGTCGGACGCGCTGATCGCGCTCAGCACATTGGCATTGGTGAGCGCGACCCCGCGGGGCGACTTGATCCTGGCGAGGCTATCGAGAACCTGTTGCTGCGTGACGCTCAATGCGCATCTCCTAAAGTTCAGGATGCCCCATTAGAGCGGAAACGGCCAAAAGGCTACTGCTTGCCGATATCGTCAGCCATCTCGGCGGGCCCGGGCACCTGGCAGGAGTCGAATTTCATGCCCTTTGAAGCCAGCCGCTGCCTAAGGTCCGCCATCCTAGCACAGGAGGCCGCCAAACGAAGCCGTTGCCCTCCGGCCGCAAGGGTTTATGGTGCGCCCGGTCCGCCCAAGAGCGGAACCTCAGGACCCCGGCTGGCGTCCCTCGCCCGGCTGCAACCGTAAAACTCAAGCTACGGACACACACATGGCTAAAGTCGCTTTCCTCGGTCTCGGCGTGATGGGCTTCCCCATGGCCGGACACCTCGTGAAAAAAGGGGGCCATGAGGTCACCGTCTACAACCGCACCGCGGCCAAGGCGAAGGAGTGGGCGGACAAGTTCGGCGGCAACACCGCGGCGACCCCGAAGGCCGCGGCCGAGGGCCAGGATTTCGTGATGTGCTGCGTCGGCAACGACAGCGATTTGCGCGCGGTCGCGATCGGCGCAGACGGCGCCTTTGCCGGCATGAAGAAGGGCGCGACCTTCGTCGATCACACCACCGCTTCCGCCGAAGTCGCGCGCGAGCTCGATGCGGCTGCGACCAAGGCCGGCTTCAAGTTCATCGACGCTCCCGTCTCCGGCGGCCAGGCCGGTGCCGAGAACGGCGTGTTGACGGTGATGTGCGGCGGCACCGAGGGCGCCTATGCCGGGGCCGAGCCGATCATCGCAGGCGCCTACGCCCGGATGTGCAAACTGCTCGGGCCCGCAGGCTCCGGCCAGCTGACCAAGATGGTCAACCAGATCTGCATCGCCGGCCTCGTGCAGGGCCTCTCCGAGGGTATCCATTTCGCCAAGAAGAGTGGCCTCGACGTCGCCGCAGTGATCGAGACCATCTCCAAGGGCGCCGCGCAATCGTGGCAGATGGAGAACCGCTACAAGACCATGAACGACGACAAGTACGATTTCGGCTTCGCGGTCGAATGGATGCGCAAGGACCTCTCGATCTCGCTGGCCGAAGCCCGCCGCAACGGCGCCAATCTGCCGGTGACCGCGCTGGTCGACCAGTTCTATGCCGAGGTCGAGAAGATGGGCGGCAAGCGCTGGGATACGTCGAGCCTGCTCGCGCGCCTCAATCGCTGACCTGACACTGCCTTGCTGACAGCGATCGCCGCCATCTTCATCCTGACCTATGTGGCGATCGCGTTCGAGCATCCCCTAGGGATCAGCAAGACCGCAACCGCGCTTCTCGGCGCGGGACTGCTGTGGACGATCTACGCGGTCAGGATCGGCGATCACGCGCTGGTCAGCCATCAGCTCGACGAATCGGTCGCCTCCACAGCGCAGATCGTGTTCTTCCTGATCGGCGCGATGACCATCGTCGAGGTGATCGACGCCCATGACGGCTTCGAGGTCATCACCTCGCGCATCAACACCACGAGCCAGGTCACACTCATGTGGCTGGTTGGCTTCGTGGCGTTCTTCCTGAGCGCGATCCTGGACAACCTGACCACGACCATCGTCATGGTTTCGCTGGTCCAGCGTCTCATCGCCAGACGCGAGGACCGCCTGCTGTTCGCCTCCCTCATCGTCATCGCCGCCAATGCCGGCGGCGCATGGACCGTGATCGGCGACGTCACCACGACCATGCTGTGGATCGGCGGACAGATCACGCCGTTGAACATCATGCGCGTAGTGTTCCTGCCCTCCCTGGTCAATCTGCTGGTGCCGCTGGCCTTCATCAGCCTGTCGCTCAGGGGCAAGACCGTCGCGGCACCGTCGAGGGACACCGGATTGCTCGCCGTCGACCGGTTCGAGCGCAATCTGATGTTCTATCTCGGGCTCGGCGTGCTGATCGCGGTGCCGGCCTTCAAGACGGTCACGCACCTGCCGCCCTTCATGGGCGTGCTGCTCGGCCTCGGCATCGTCTGGCTGGTCGGCGAGGTCGTTCATCGCGACAAGGACGAGCACGTGCGCGGTCCCCTCTCGCTCGCGCATGCGCTGACCCGGATTGACATGGGCTCGATCGTGTTCTTCCTCGGCATTCTGCTGGCGGTCGCCTGCCTCGAGCATGCCGGCCTCCTGACGATGCTGGCCCGATGGCTGGAGGCGACCATCGGCCGCCAGGACGTCATCGTCGTCGTGCTCGGCCTGCTCAGTGCGATCATCGACAACGTGCCGCTGGTCGCAGCGACCATGGGAATGTACGACCTCGGCCACTACCCGCCGGACACCTTCCTCTGGGAGTTCATCGCCTATTGCGCCGGCACCGGCGGCTCGATCCTGATCATCGGCTCTGCCGCGGGCGTTGCAGCCATGGGGCTCGAGCGGATCGAGTTCCTCTGGTACGCCCGCCGCATCGCCGTGCCCGCGCTTGCGGGCTATCTGGCCGGCGCCGTGATCTACGTCGCGCAGCATGCCTGGCTGCATTGAGGGGCGACTGCCGGATCCAAATTAACGCCGGGTTAACGTAATTCTTTAGCTCCTTAAGTCACCTCTTAAGGATTTCTTGCCAGAGATAGACAATGCAGAAGGCCCGCGTCCGACGTGGGCAGGAATCGTTGTTGCTTGATGAGTAACCCCGCTGAAAAGCCTGAAGTTGTGCAGCTTCCGGCCGAGCCAATCAGCGCTCCGTCGGCGAGCAGCCGAAGGGCTGCGTCGCAGCGGGTGCGCGAGGCGCGCGATAAGTTAACGTCGACCAGCGGAACCCGGCCGGCCTTCGACGCCGAGCTGTTGCGCCAATATGCCCAGACGCGACTGTCCGCCTCCTATGTCGTGCTGCTGCTGGTGGTCGCCACCGGCGTGCTGTTCGGACTGTGGATGCAGCCGATCCCGGCCGCGGCCTGGACCGCCGGCATGATCTGCCTTCACGGGGCGATGATCCGCAGCTGCCGCCGCTTCCTGGCCGAGCCTGCCTCACCTGCGGCGACGCGTACTTGGCGGACACGCTTTGTCGTGCTCGATCTGCTCTACGGCCTGTGCTGGATGGCGATCCTGATTCATCCCGTGCTCGACATGGTCACGGAATCGCTGATGATGTTCCTGATGCTGCTGGTGATCGCAGTGTCGAGCATGTTGGCGGCCAACCTGCCGATCGCGGCCCTTGCCGCCACCGCGCCGGTTGCTGTCGCAATGGCGTTGAGCTTTGCGATGAGCGGTTCGCTCGACAACTATATCCTGGCCGGGCTCGCGCTCGCGGCCGAAGGCTATTTCGTGCTGCTGGCACATCGCCTGCACTCCTCGACCTTCGCTACGCTCGAGGCGCGCGCCGAGAAGGACGCGCTGATCGGCGAGCTTGAGCAGGCCAAGGCGATCTCCGACGAGGCGCGCCACCGTGCCGAATCCGCCAACGTCGCCAAATCGCGCTTCCTTGCGCAGATGAGCCATGAGCTGCGCACGCCGCTCAATGCCATTCTCGGCTTCTCCGAGGTGATGAAGAGCGAGATCTTTGGCGCGCATGCGGTTCCGGTCTACAAGGAATATTCCGCCGACATCCATAATTCCGGCGTGCACCTGCTCAACCTCATCAACGAGATCCTCGATCTGTCGCGGATCGAGGCCGGCCGCTACGAATTGAACGAGGAAGCGGTGTCGCTGGTCGGAATCGTCGCCGACTGCCATCATCTGATGAAGCTGCGCGCATCCAGCCGCGGCATCACCATCCACGAGGTGTTCGAGCACGCCATGCCGCGGCTTTGGGCCGACGAGCGCGCGATCCGCCAGGTCGTGCTCAACCTGCTCTCCAATTCGATCAAGTTCACCCCGCAAGGCGGCGAGATCTGGCTCAAGGCCGGCTGGACCGCTTCGGGCGGCCAATATCTGTCGGTGAAGGACTCCGGTCCCGGCATCCCCGAGGACGAGATCCCGGTCGTGCTCGCCTCGTTCGGCCAGGGCTCCAACTCGATCAAATCGGCCGAACAAGGCGCGGGCCTCGGTCTGCCCATCGCCAAGAACCTGATCGATCTGCATGGCGGCACGTTCACGCTGAAGTCGAAGCTGCGCATCGGCACCGAGGTGATCGTCACCTTCCCGCCGGAGCGCGTGATGAGCGCGCTCGCGCCGCTGTCGGAGGATGCGCCGCCGCTCCAGCCGGAGAGTGCCATGGTGCCCGACGAGAAGCGCCGGCCGCGGCACAAGCCGATCATGAGCGCGGGCACGGGCTCGTAAACACATGCTTGCAGACATGCCCGCCAATCCTTCACTATGCCCGGATGAGCAAAGAAACGCCGTGTGTCGCCGTCTGCATGATCGATCCCAGGACCAAGCTGTGCTTCGGCTGCGGCCGGACATTGCCGGAGATCGCGCGCTGGCACGCCATGGAGAGCGCGGAACGGCTCTCAGTGATGGCGCTGTTGCCAGCGCGCCTGGCCGATGCCGGCCTGCAGCCGATCGCGGCATCGTCGAAACGCACCTGACCGGTGAGCGTGCCATCGGAGGCGCGCGATGATCCGCTTCCTGCTCGTTCTCATCACGCTCGCCGCCACGGCCGGCGCCGTGGTCGCCTATGGCGATCCCGACCAGATCGCGCGCGCGAGCCACAAGGTCTCGCACATTTTTCGCGCGCAAACGCCAACGCCTGCCCCCGCCGTGCAAATCCCACGCGGCCAGGGCGGCGAGTTCGCGCTGCGCGCCAAGATCAACGGCGTGGCCGCACCCATGGTGATCGATACCGGCGCCACCTCCGTGGTGCTGACCTGGGAAACCGCGAAAGCGATCGGGCTGCCACTCGATATGCTCGAATATGACGTCGATCTCGAGACCGCCGGCGGCCGCACCAAGGCGGCGCGGCTCACGATCGACCGTCTCTCCGTCGGCCATCTCGTCGAGAAATCGGTGCCGGCCCTCGTCGTCCAGCGCGGGCAGATGAAGACTAATCTGCTCGGCATGAGCTTCCTCGACCGCCTGGAGAGCTGGGGCGTGCGGTCCGATACGCTAATGCTCACCGGCTACCCGGAGCTCCAGAGCAGCCACCGCCGCTCGCGGACGGCGGTCGATTAAGGGCGGCGCTCGCCGTCCGCGCACGATCACTTCGACAGACCCGTCAGCCATCCACCGAACGACCACAGCTGTGGCATTTACGCCATTTACAAACCGTCTAGTCGGTTTATAAGGGAACTGTTCCCGGATCGGGGTTGGACGTGCGCCGCTCTGCGTGACGGAGGCGGCCGAGTGGGAGATTGAAAATGATGACTACCAGAGCCGCCTTACGCCGCGCGATGCGCACCCTGCCCTTTGCCGCGGCATTCGCCGCAGGCAGCGCCAGCGCAGCCGATCTGTCGCCGCGTTACGCCGCGCCGGCCTACACGGCACCGCAGCCTGTCTATTCCTGGACCGGCCTCTATGCCGGTCTCAACGCCGGCTACGCCGAGAGCGGCGACAACGCCTTCAGCAATCTCGTCGGGGTGAGCGGCGGCAAGGTCAAGGGCGCGCTCGGTGGTGTGCAGATCGGCTACAACTACCAGCTCTCGCCGATGTTCGTGGTTGGCATCGAGAACGACTTCGAAGGCGGAGACATCAAGAACCACGACGCGATCAACAGCGCCGCGATCAGCCTGCCCTGGTACATGACCGGCCGCGCCCGCGCCGGCATCGCGACGATGGATTCACGGCTGCTGTTCATCGGGACCGCAGGTCTTGCCGCCGGCGAATTGAAGGACGGCCCGATCAACAAGATGAAGATGGGCTGGACCGCGGGCGGCGGCGTGGAATGGGCGTTCCTGCCGAAATGGTCGGCCAAGGCCGAGTATCTCTACACCGAGTTCAAGCACGACGACCTGCCGGATTGGAACGCTGCGAAATTCCACAGCTTCCGCGTCGGCGTGAACTACCATTTCGACCTGTTCCGCTGAGCATAATCGAGAGAGAGAGAGAGAGAGAGAGAGAGAGAGAGACGGATTCTGCGATCCGGCTCTTTCTCGTGGCTAGGCGGCCTCCGCCGGCGCGCGTGCACCAACACGCGCGATCGCATCACGCAAGACGTCGACGCCGGCGCCCGGCTTCACACCGTGCTCGGCGAGATGGCGGCGGAAGGCGCGCGCGCCGGGCACAGCGTGGAACGCACCGACGAAGTGGCGTGTGATGGCATGCAGTCGCGTGCCGCGCGCGAGCTGCGCCTCGATGTAGGGCATCATCGCCTCGAACGCGTCCTGTATGGTCGCATGTGGTGCCGCCTCGCCGAACAGCTCGGGATCGACCGAGAGCAGCCGCCACGGCTCCTGATAGGCGGCACGGCCGAGCATCACGCCGTCGACATGCGCAAGATGCGCTTTCGCCTCCTCGATACTCGGAACGCCGCCGTTGATGATGACGGGCACATCCGGCATCGCGCGCTTGAGCCGATAGACGCGGTCATAGTCGAGCGGCGGGATGTCGCGGTTCTCCTTCGGCGACAAACCGTTCAGCCAGGCCTTCCGGGCGTGCACGATCAGCGCGTCGCAGCCCGCAGCGACCACCGCGTGCGCCAACGTATCGAGCGCGACTTCCGGATCCTGGTCGTCGATGCCAATGCGGCATTTCACCGTGACGGGAATTGAGACTGCGCGCTTCATCGCCTCGACACATCGCGCGACGAGCTCCGGCTCCGCCATCAGACAGGCGCCGAAGCGTCCGTCCTTCACGCGATCGGACGGGCAGCCCACATTGAGATTGATCTCGTCGTAGCCAAAACCCTCGCCGATCCGCGCGGCTTCAGCGAGGTCGCGCGGATCCGAGCCGCCAAGCTGTAGCGCCACCGGATGCTCGGTCGCGTCGAAGCCGAGCAGCCGCTCCCGGTCGCCATGAATGATGGCGCCGGTGGTCAGCATCTCCGTATAGAGCAACCCCCGCCGTGTCAGGTGTCGGTGGAACACCCGGCAGTGCCGGTCTGTCCAATCCATCATGGGGGCAACGGAAAATACGTGAGCTAACATGTTGTTTTCATTAAGTTTTACGACCTCTGTCGGTCCAATCGACTTTGGTCCGACGGACAATCTGAAGCGTTAGAGCTAAAGCATTCTCCTTTCTTTTCAACGGTTTAATCTGATCGCTCGATTATTTCCGCTTATTTCGACCATGCCCGGTACTGCACGGCAGTAAAAAAATGCCCGTGCAGTACCGCTCCTCGACAAAGTGTTTTGGCTACGCCAGCTCGTCGAATTTGAAATGGGAATGGCACTGCCGTGACTTAGACGCCTGACCGGTCAGCGGTGCGCGCGAGACCTATGTGGGTTCGTTCGGCGTAACCGCCCGATCAGAAAACAGATCACGCGTACCCAACACCTTGTAACCTATCGCCTGATAGCCAACACGGCGTTTCGCAGCCATGCGGGCCAGGACCGGCACTCTCATGTCGGCATAATCATAAATGATCACCTCGCGCTTGACGTCGTTGAGACGATGCAACCGTCCGGCGTACTGAGCGAGGGTACCTTTCCAAGCAATTGGCATGGTAAGAAAGAGGGTGTCGAGGCGGGAATCATCGAAACCTTCGCCGAGATAACGTCCGGTCGCGACAATGACACGTTCCTCGGCTTGGGGAATTGCAGCGAGCCGCGCGGCTATGTCGCGGCGCTGCTTTTCGCTTTGCCCACCGCGCAATACGACGACATGTTTTGCGAAACGCTCAAGACGCTTTGCGATGATCTCCAAATGGGCGGTACGCTCGGTTATCACGACGGGTGAACGGCCCGCTTCCAGCGCAGTCAAGACGTCATCAAATATGAGATCATTGCGTGCTTCGATCGTGTCCCGTAGCGTGGTGTAGCTGGCGGTGGATCACCGCGTTCGCCGGCGAGAGCCGGGCTGGTCAGCTGGCGATAGCCGTGAGGCTGACG
>NZ_JBEPOT010000028.1:0-14463 GCF_040546905.1 Bradyrhizobium sp. S3.3.6
GGTCGTACGGCGGCAGTGAGGCGTCGGTTCGCAGCGCATAAAGCGCCTGCGCGCTCTTATGGACGCTGGAGAGCAACGCGTAGGAGGCAACAGCAACGGTGCTGATGGTGGCAAGCAAGGTCATGGGCATTGGTCTATTCGGTTAGGTTGAGGAAGCGACCGGATTGCAAATCCACGGTCATGCAGGGCTGGAATGAGCTGGGCGAGCGCCATTACGGTCTGGTCGCGCCGACCAGCATGAGGGCAGCGTCCCAACTCGTCGGGAGGGCATCCGTCGTGCAGGAGCACGATTGCCCGCGGCTGGAGCGAAGCCAGCACTGCGGCAACGATCGCCTCGACGCCGGGACGAGACCAGTCTTGCGGATCGACTGACCAGTGCAGGGCTGCCAGATCGGCCTTCGCCGACGCGGCGAGGGCCTCCTTAGTCCATATCCCGTACGGCGCACGCATGTGCCGCACAGAGGCTCGGGGGCAGACCATTCCGATGACCTTGTTCGTCGTGAGGATCTCGTATTCCACCTCATCCGGCATGCATTTGGACAATTCTGGGTGAGTCATTGTGTGGTTTGCGATTTCGTGTCCTTCAGCAATGATGCGCTGGATCAGCTCCGGCTGGCCCGCTGCATATGCACCGATCACGCAGAAGGTGGCTGGGGCCCGATGCTGCGCCAGCACGTCCAGGATAGCGGGCGTGCAAAGCGGGTTTGGACCATCATCAAAGGTCAGATAGACGCACTGCTCTCCGCCGGCCTCGGCGTATTCGCTCCGCGCTTCAGTCACGTCGTTCGTTGACGTCACAGTTCTGGCCCGTTCCGTTCAATCATCTCACCAGCCGGCCATTCGCTCATTGGCCTGACAATCGGCAGAACGAGGCCGACCACGTCCTCCACTCGCGTCGGAGGCACAGTGAGATAGATATCCGGACGAGCGGACCGAACGCGGAGCCCCGGTAGAACAGTCGCCAAGCCCTGTCGCCCGAGCAGTCTGGTAATATGTTTCTGCAGGGCAGATCGGACCGTGCCAAAGCCGAATGGCACGCCAAGATCTCGCAATACGGGATACATCACGCGGATGGAGTGGCTGATTCCGAGCCCCTCGAGATCCGGGCGTACCCCGTACAATCCGAGCTCAGCCACGAGCAGATCGACCTCGCCAACTTTTATGAAGCGGCGCAGTGCGCCGATGTGAATCGCGACGCCACGATCATCGTAGCCAATTGCCCGAATCTCAGGCCTTGCGCCGGCCCAGCTTCGATGACCTTCAAAGGGCTTTGCATTGAATTCCCCGGTCGGACCATAGGTCTTGCGGAAGAAGTCGGACAATTCAATATGGTCAGCAATTTGAAGCTCATTCTCCCAGCACAGCCTCCAACGAACTGGAGGGCGCGCCGAAACACCTCGTGTGGATCCGGGCGCGATCATGTTCATAGAGAGTAATTCCTATTCATTATCTGGCTCCTGACGCAGGCCAGCAGTTCGCTGCGTTCGAAAGGCTTGCTCAAGAACTGGAGTCCAGCTTGCAGGACTCGCCTCACATCGTCTTCGGAGTGGTCTGTGAGCAGAACGGTGGGAATCGCACCTCCGAATGCAACCAGATGATGGAAAAGCTCAAGGCCACTCATCACGCTCGACTGCATGTCCGCGATCAAGCACGACGTGATCAATCGCCGGCCCGATTTCAAGAACTCGTCTGCGCTCTCGAACGGTTCGGGCACGTAACCCGCGGAAAACACAACATCCGTGAGAGCTTCACGCACTGATCGATCTGCAGTCACAACCGAGACCACATCGAGCGTGTGCGCAACTCGCATCAGATTCGCCAAGGACGCCTTCGCTTGCATGTTCCGCACGATTTCACCCCAGCAAGGACGCAATCCAATCGACTGCGACCACAACACATTCGGCACCCGCAACCGGGAGGATCCGACTGGACGGAAATCTACGGCCAAGTTGAGCGTTCGCTCAATTCTACGGCCGTACACGGCGGACATAGAATGGGTTGGCAAAGCCAAACGATGGTTTGCTCGTCGTATACGCCAACGCAAGTTTGCGGATCCGCACCGTCCGAACTTGGCGAGATATGGCTTGCGCAACATGCTCGAACCTGCGACCGCACGGTCCAGACGTCTTGATCGATCCCTTGCGCTGGGCTGAGACACGCAACGATTTGTAACCATTCTGATTGATCGGACTTCTCGCTAAACCATCGTTTGCTATCCTCATTCGGTACAAATGGTAAAATCCATTGTATCGATAGAACACATTCACACCGTGGATCACTCCGGATCATGCGTTTCAAAGGCCTCGATCTGAATCTCCTCGTCGCGTTCGACGCCCTGGTGACGCAAGGCAACCTCACCGCGGCGGCAAGAAGCATCAACCTCAGTCAACCTGCCATGAGTGCCGCCGTCGCGCGGCTTCGCACCTCCTTTCGAGATGAGCTATTCACGATGAGGGGTCGAAAACTGGTTCCAACGCCGCGGGCTGAAGCGCTCGCAGCCCCGATTCGCGAGGCTCTCGCTCACATTCAGCTCTCCATCATTTCTCCGGACGACTTCAATCCGTCTCAATCGACTCGGCGATTCAAGATCATCCTGTCCGACTTCATGACTGTCGTGTTTTTTCGAAGAATCGTGGACCGCGTCGCGCGGGAAGCTCCAACAATCAATTTCGAGTTGCTGCCACCCGCAGAGGACCCCGATGAACTTCTCCGGCGCGGCGAAGTCGATTTTCTGATGTATCCGGAGATGTTCATGTCGAGTGCGCATCCCAAGGCGGCACTGTTCGAGGACAACTTCGTTTGTGTGGGCTGCCCCATGAACAAGCAGCTAGCACCGCGACTTACGTTCGAGAACTACATGTCAATCGGGCACGTGGAAGCTCGGTTTGGGCGTTTCTTGAGGCCCTCCTTCCACGAATGGCTCTTGCTTGAGCATGGTTTCAAGATACGCACCGAGGTCGCTGTGCAGGGTTTTGGTATGATTCCGCCTATGTTATTGGGCACCAACCGTATCGCGAGCATGCCCTCAAGACTCGTTAGCCATTTCGCAAACACGATGCCCCTGCGGGTCGTCGAACCTCCGCTGCGACTTCTCACATTCACCGAGGCTGTCCAATGGCCCGCCATTCATAATATTGATCCTGCAAGCATTTGGATGCGCAACATATTCTTGCAAGAAGCATCCATGATGGTCTCTCCGTCCGAGACCACCCAATGTCACGGCCCACGCTAGGATTGTTCGGCCGTTTGCGACCTGCTCTCCGTTAACCAGATCTACGCTAGGCTCGAAGCTCCGGTCCTCTGACCGGTGTTCGGCATGGTCGACATTGGCGCGCTTGAGCGCAGCTTGGTCGTTTGGTCGGGTCGCAGGCGCTATTGATCTCGCGCTGCCGTGACGATCTTGCGCATCATACAGACTCGATCGGCGGCGCTCCGCAATGATTTTTCGCTGATCCGGACCGGCTGCATCGCACCGGTCCATGTGAGCCGAGAGCTCAGAGTTCGCGAATGATCCGGCGAGTCGGGTGAACCATATCCGGCCTCAGCACTTAAAATTCGCTTGAATCGCACGCCGCGTCAGGTTGTAGAACAGCATCTGCGATCGAGGCTGTAAGGTGGACGTTCGTAGCGCACCCGCCGCTCTTCACCTGACGGTAGACATTCTCCTTACCGTCAACTGTTCCGGCGATCGAAGTAATGCCGAAGCACGTCAGTAGCTAGACGTCTATGTGGCGGACGACCTACAAGGGCGATGCCCGCTCGTTCGCGTCGAACCAACTTGTTCTGCCGAACGCCAACGCCGTCCACCATCGCGCCCGCAGAGCCCAACGCGAGCTGACGTAAACTCGGGAGAGCGGAACCTGCAAGTGAGAGGTATTGCGCAAGGCTGGAATGGAGGTTTGGACACGTCATCTCAACGGTGCTTATCTTACTCTTATTGACTCGATCCGGCATGATCGAGCGCAACCGCAAGGTCGCTGTCCATGAACTCGCGGCATTGTCCCGCTGCGCGCGTGTTTCGGTGATGAGTGTTTATGATGAGAGGACGGCAACTGTGCCAATGTCCGCACACGGAACGGAAAGGCTCGCCGCTCCCATTCGCCAACCCCTTCTCCACCTACAGCTATTGATCATTTCGGCCGACATGTTCACCCAAGCCAAATCGGATCATGCGTGCGGGGTCCTTCTTTCGGATCTCGCGACAGTCTTTCGAAAGTATCGTGGCGTGACGTGCGCGACGCCACCGCCGTCCGTCTCGAGTTGCTGCCCCTCACCGCTGAGCCCGATGGGCTCCTTCGGCGCGGTAACATGATTTGCCTATGTTACCAGCATCTATGTCCAGCGGGCGCACGCCAAAGCGATACTGCTCGAGGATCGAATTGATTGCTGCCGGACGAGCAAGCCAATACCGCGTCAGGAGAACTTCGAGCCTTATGTTTGATAGGATACTTGCGGCGAATTCGCCAGACACTGCCCCCCAGATTCGAGGGGTAGCTTTGGCCTGAGCATGGTCTTAAGATGCGCATTAAGATCCTCGTCCGAGCTATAGCATCATCCTCCTTTGCTATTGCGGACCCGTATAGCGCAGCTGCCAGCAAGGCTCGCCAAGCTTTGTACAAAGACAATGCCGCTACGGATCCTTGCACTTCTAGTGCGTTGCATCTGGCGAGGCCGTCCGATGTACTGCGCTCCGCGACACTGATCCGGCACAGTTCTGGATATGCGAGTTATTGCTGTGGGAGCCACGGTACATCGTCGTTTCGCCGGGCGTGGCCGCTGTGCCGGGGGCACCCGTAGACCCGTTTTGAGCGCCCCCACGTCCAGCGGATGCCGGAGTGCTCCTTCGAGACTCGGTCCTCAATCGCGAGCAACGCTTCGCCAGCCGCGTGAGATGCGCTTGCGTTGAGATGCATGCCGGGAATGGTTTTGAGGCCCGCTTTCGCTCATCCTCCCGACGCTTTGCGGCCGCGGAGTTGCGCCAATAAACAGCAGTCATCATCTTGTGGCATTCCAAAAACAGATGTAGCCATGCGCGAGCAACGCCTTCGCGCCCACAATGCCATCTCAACAGGACTAGCAGAGTGTTGAAAACGCTCTTAGGCGCCGAGCCGGCGGCTGCACCACGACGTGGTGGTAGACCTGATCTGCGATGATTGACCAATCAACGCCCGGCTCAACGATAGACACCACAGCGAGGATTGCGATCGAAATAGGCCCATCTGATCAGATCAGTACTGTGTCTGGGTCCGCCGTTTCGTGAAGCAGTCTCTTAAGATCAAGCGGAGCTGCATGCACCTGCGCTCGCTTCTCGTGCCGATCAGACAGCAGATGGCTACCGCTGCGGCAGCATCCAGGAGAAATTGCACAGTTTCAGTTAGCGCAGTCTTGGACAACAGTAAGCACACGCCGTGTTGCACAACGGCATCACGCGCCCCCTCCCTGTCGGATTCTTTCCCGCACGTCGCCGGTCCGTCTCGTTTTTGCCCCACCACGGCCAAACGGCTTCGTCACGTGCGGCGCGAGTGCGACAATGAAAGGAGCCTACTCTTGGGTGAGTCGAGTGGAGTCTACGATCCGGAGGATCTCGCGATGTTGGGACACCTTTTTGATCAAGCAATCACATGTTTACCGACATGCATGCGAACCAGCGAGAACCGCGCGGCGATCGCTAGACTTGTTGTGCAACGCGCAGCTAGGGATGAATTGGCGTCGCTGGCGAACTTGATGCTTGCACTTGTCTCGGCCGCTTGATCAACAGCATGCTCTCAGTGTCCTTCTGCGGTTCGTAGCAAGACACGCATCATCTAGATCATTGAAATAACTTGATTCTCACGTGACGTCAGGTTGTAGGCTTGAAAATTGAGGACCATGACAAACGCCACACCACGACGGCGCCGATGGCGCATTGGAGAACTTGCGGAGGCGACCGGCGTAACGGTCCGCACTCTGCATCACTACGAACATACTGGGTTGTTGACGGTCTCGGAACGTACCGACGGCGGTCACCGCATGTACGATCGTGAAAGCCTACAACGGGTCTCTCAGATTCGCGCGCTGCGTGAGCTCGGCTTCTCACTTCCGGAGATCCGCAAAGCAATCGAGGGGCGGACGTCTCTCACGGACCTTTTGCGCAACCACCTGGAACGGATTGAACTTCAAGTCGCGCGGACGACATTATTAAGGGACCGATTGCGTAATATGACGACGCAAGGTGAGACACAAGTCAGTGTCGACGAACTGCCGGCCACGTTAGAAGCAATGTCACGGATTGAGAAGCGCACCCCCTCGGCCATCTGCACATGCGCCTCTAACGCTAGCCGCGAAGATCGGTGGCGGAAGATTCGCGACGAGCTACGAAGCTGCATGGATCAGGGCGAGGCTCCATGCAGCCAGCGGGCAAATGCAGTCGCGCGTCAGGCCCGTTCGCTGCTGACTGAGATCGCAGGAGTTGATTCGACTGTCTCAATGATACTCAAGGTGCTGACGCGATTGACCGAACCACACAATCTCGCCGGCTGGGATGCGAGCCTCATGCGATACCTCGATCTCGCCCTCGCCGCGCTGGAGGACCAGCTCGGAAAGAGTTGACGCCCGGTTGCGCATGCTCTCGGTCACCGGAATTTCTCTAAACTCCATGGGTTGATGGTGATCCATCAAGTCTGACTGACAAGAGCGTTGGCCTGTAGCAGTTCCTCTCCGACTCTCCATTGTCGGCACTTCATTGGGTCTTCTCTCTGTATCTTTTGGCAAACAACCTCGACGAGGAAGCTTCGAAGTACTTGATTCGCACGTAGCGTCATATTGTACCGTCTAACGCATCGTCGCAGCGACGGGGCGGACAGACCGTCGGCTAGACCGAGGGAGACTTCAATGAGCGGCATCACTTTCGGGACGTCCCGGTGAGAGGCCTCGGCGAGAACAAGTCGGTGGATGATCGTTCGGACCTTTCAAGCGCCTCGTCGGCACACATGTGCCGAGCACAGGAGATTGGCGAGTGTACCGGATGCCGGCAGGATGTTCGATATGGGTCCTGTCAACGCCTGGGGACGGATTCTCCTGACCAGTCCCGGAACGTCCGTTCGTCCGTCCCCGCCCGATACTTATGGCTCAACCTGGCAACAACCTGAGCCTATTCGTACCAATCTGAGTTCGATTCAAACGTCATTATAGCGCCGGAATGCCGGTCGCCGCGTCATACCAACGGCGAAGCAGACCAAGACGTGGCGTGATATCGGGAGCTCCACATGTCGATTCTTCGCGTTCATAGTCTTGCAACTGCCGCGCTCCTTTGCTTGATCCTGAGTTCGAGCGCCAGGGCAAAAGATGTTTACATTGCGGTAGCGGGCCCAATGACGGGAAGCACTGCGGCGCTCGGCGCGCAGATACGCCACGGAGCGGCCGCGGCCGTGGATTCGATAAATGCATCGGGTCTGCTGCCTGACCCAAAACTCATATTGAGGATTGCCGACGACGCATGCGATCCCAAGCAGGCCGTCGCTGTTGCCAATCGCTTGACAACTGACGGGTCCAAGCTTGTCGTTGGGCACTTCTGTTCATCTTCGTCGATTCCGGCTTCAGATATATACACCGAAGCGGAGGTCATTCAGATTTCACCTGGCTCGACGAATCCCCGTCTGACAGAGCGTGGCCTAACCACGCTGTTTCGGATTTGCGGCCGCGATGACCAACAAGGCAGGGTTGCGGCCGACTACATCGTGCGGCACCACCAAGGCGCAAAGATCGCGGTCCTCGACGATAAGAGTACAGCAGGCAAAGGCATCGCCGATATCGTTGAATCGCGGCTTCGTGCAGCTGGCGAGCACACCGTTCGACAAAGCGATGTTGCCGGCGAGAAATATTACACCGCTCTGGTTTCGAGACTGAAGAGAGAGGGAATCCAGATCGTCTATATCGGCGGCTATTACAACGAGATCGACCTCATCGTGCGTCAAGCTGCGGAGGCGGGCGCACGCCTGACCGTGATCGCCAACGATCCGCCGATGACAAGCGACTTTTTGGCCATTGCCGGCGAGGCCGCAAACGGCACGCTCTTCACCTTTATGCCGGACCCGACGAAGAATGCTGCAGGGGCAGCCGCTGTCGCCAGGCTCAAGGCTTCGAGCCTATCTGCCGCGGGTTACACGCTCTACGCTTATGCCGCGGTGGAAGCATGGGCAGAGTCCGTCGAACGGGCGCCGGCAGCTTCGGTGCCACCCCGGTCGCTGCGGCCCTACGCTCGGGCTCAATCAAAACGACCATTGGCACGGTTCGATTGGACTCCAAGTGAGACAATGCCGCTCCTGGCTTCATCGTTTGCCGCTGGCGCGACAATAGCGTCGAAGCGGTCGAGCAGAACTGATCGCCCGTCCCAGCACCGCACGGAGCGTTTGAATGATGAACCATCCTCAACATAGCGATTACGCGGTGCTCACGTGCCTCGCAGTCGCAGCAGTCGCAGCATTTGTCGCCCTCGCGGCAGTGCTATCACAGCTGTCGTGCGCGCCCGAACGGCCGCCCGAAGAGTACGTTCCCATTCGCCTGGTGCCACTGCAGTGAGCACCACTTCCAGATTCGTAAGGCCGACGAACATCGGCACCTTCTTCCCGCTCGTCAAACTGATGCGCGCCTCGCTCTCGGGAGTGGAAACTGTCATGGCCTCTTCAGAAGGAACGTACCTAATGGGGCAAGGTGTCGGTTGCGCACTGTCGCTCTGCGATTTGCGCCAATTCGGGCCAATCGTTAGAGCGCTGCTCGGCGGAGTGGACGTGGCGTCCCTTCCCGCCGTGGAAACAAATATCCGCTTGGATAACGCCGTGCGGCGCCTGATCCGTGCTGATCGCTGCCGGACTTTGAGACGGGCTCTGATCCGGTGCGGCGCTTAGATCTAAGCCCGCCTATTGAAGCCCTAACATTCATTCATGAACGCCTTGCGCTTCCCGGCTCCGAATATAGCACGCGCCACGTAGGCTCGATGAACGCCGTCAACTGCTTGCGTCGACAAAAGGGAGAACACCAAATTGGATGCCAAACTGCAAGCTATGCTTTCCTCGCTCTCGCCGGTCGCTCGCGAATTGGATGCTCTGCCGTCCGGGCGGCCCACTCCGGACAATGGTTGCGTGAAACTGAACACGAATGAGAACCCATTTCCTTTGCCAGGCGTCGTGATGCGAAGCGCAATTGCAGCCCTTGAGCTGCAATACCTCTATCCAGAAGACGACAATGTCAGCTTGAGACAAGCGGCCGCAGCTGCCTATGGCATTGCAATTGAGCGCGTGATGGCTGGCAATGGATCGTCTGAACTCCTCAGTCTGATCTACAGAGCCCTTCTTGGCCCCGGCGACGGCATCGCAATGATGTCGCCCGGCTTCTCATTCAATCGCAAGCTTGCCATGTTGCAAGGAGCCCGTTTCATTGAAATTCCCTGGTCTGAACCTCACGGCTTGCCGATGGACGAGCTGCTTTTCAGTGCGGCTAAAGATGCCAAATTCATTCTGCTGGCCAATCCGAACAATCCGACCGGAACCTTTGTTCCGCTCGCTGAGATCGAACGCCTCGTTGTACGATCTGACCGATTGATCGTATTGGACGAAGCTTATGTCGATTTCGCACCTGAGGACGGCCTACGCCTTGTTGAGCGCCATTCGAATCTTCTGGTCCTGCGCACGTTTTCCAAAAGTTATTCCGCCGCTGGCATTCGCATCGGCTTCGGTTTCGGCCATCCCGAGCTAATTGGGCGGCTTCGCAACATCCAGAATGTTTTCAACATGAACGTGGTCGCTCATGCGGTGGGCATGAGCGTCCTTGCGCATCGCGACGCCTACGAGGAGAACCATCGCCACGTCAGGCTTGAGCGGCAGCGCGTGGCGGCCGCCCTTTCAGAATTTGGGTTCTCTGTAACACCTTCCCACGCAAATTTCCTCCTCGCCCGTGTGCCGGTAGGCCAGGGTGGCAGATGGTGGCAGGCGGCGTTGGAAGACCAAAAAGTCCTTGTTGCCTTCTTTCCGGATGCCGGCCTGGAAGAGTGCATTCGGGTTAGCATCGGTACAAAGCTCCAGATGGATGCTTTTCTTGCGGCTGTCGGCAGCATTCTTAAGAAAGTGGGATGCCGTGGCTAGTGGTCCCTTCCACTCAAGTCGCGGATCCCCGTTCGTGATCGATCCGGACGAACACCTGATGAAGCTTCGCGACGCAGCCGGAGTCAGTTTTCATCCAGTCAGCGCATTACGAGCTATTGAGAACGGCTTCGCAGCATATGCAGCGCATGCCAGCGATCACCTCCTGCGCCTCCCGAAAACCCGGCGGACTACGGTCCTCTCTATATAGGAGATAACTGAGTGAGAAACGTTCTTCCCTCAAACCTAACCTGCGGCATCTTTGATCATCTTGACGAGGACGGCCGCGATATCGCCCGGCAATACGCAGACCGTCTCGCGCTCGCTGAGGCCTACGACCGGCTCGGTTTCTATGCCTATCATCTGGCGGAGCATCATTGCACTCCCCATGGACGGGGTCCGTCGCCGAACCTGTTTCTGTCGAGCGTCATACAACGCACACGGCGACTTCGCGTTGGTCCATTGGTCATGCTGCTTAACCTCTATCACCCGCTGCGTGCATTCGAGGAGATCTGCATGTTGGATCACCTGAGCAGCGGCAGGGTTGAGGTCGGCCTTGGTCGCGGCTCCCTACCGATCGAACTGAGCTATTTTGGGGTTGGAGCCGATGTTGCCTCAAGCCGTTACGAGGAAGCTTCCCAAATCTTCGTTAGCGCGATGAATGGCGGCCCGCTCTCATACCAAGGGCAACATTTTGCGCTGAACGACGTTCCTTTGACGCTTTCACCTCACCAGCGTCCCTGTCCACCGACATGGATTGCTACAAATCGGCCAGAGTCCGCCCATTGGGCGGCAGCAAATGGCGCAAATCTGGCGTGCATGGGGCCTTCTTCTGCCGTTCGCAACGTCACCGATCGCTATCACGCTCATCGAAACGCGGAGCGTGACGCCAGCGGTTCAGCACCATTTCTCGCATTGCTCCGCATGGTCGTAATCGCGAGTTCTGAAGCAGCCGCCCGTTCCCTCGCCGCGCCAGCCTACGAAACATGGCTCAAAAGCTTTAAGTTCCTGTACGAGCTCAATGACATCCCGCCTCCATCCAACCTGCCTCTGACCTTAGATGCTGCAATCGACAGTGAACTGTGCGTTGTCGGAACGGGCGCTTCGGTGCGCCAAACTCTTCTCGATCATCTGGAAGAGGCAGGGGCCAACTATCTTCTTTGCCAGCTCGCCTTCGGATCTCTGACACTGGATGCCTGCCTCAATACGGCAACTGGGATTCACTCCGAGCTCATAGCGGCAGACCGCTGACGGTGAGCCAACAGCGAATTGCAATAAATTCGCCATTGATCCAGCAACAAATGGCAACGCCGAGGTCGATGAGTACCGGAGCCGAATGCATCTATAAGGCCGCTCTTGCGGTCCAAAGGGACTTTATGCGGATAAAACCCTTTCGACTACATCACCGAACAGGACGCGTAACGGCAACGAACGGCCTGTCCTTCACTTTGCGTGCCTTGATACCGCCCGAGCAGTGGTTTGCTTGGGCAGGTAAGTCGGCTCACGCTCGTTCCGCTTTGGCGCGCCGGTTCGTCGATCGCATTCTACACGAATCCGAGGTGTGGCTTATCGCCCGAGCGGGCCTGTCGTGACGCGGTCCCGGCAGCGCTCCGCTCAGACCGACGAGATCGCGCGTAAGCTCGAGATCGTGCTAGCGGAATTGGCTTCGCTGCGCATTCTGCTGGCCGCGCACGGCATTAGCACCCCGCGACCTCTCGATGAGGACCACCTCACTGTTCAGCGGTTCGCAGTGATGAGCCACATAAGCCCCGAAGCCGTGCTCTCTCGGATCCGCCGCGGCAAGTTACGCGCGGAGAAACGCGGTGGCCGGTGGTGGGTGAAATGCACGGTTTGCACAGCATAGCCGTGCAGGGACGAGGACAGTAAGAGAGACGGAGTGAATCAATCCGAGATACGGACTCCGGCACGAGAAATGATATGTGCGTTTAAGTTAGCATCTCTTCTGAGCTCGACCACACGGCCGGGAGACTCAAGAGATTGATCGAGGTCAACGTAGCGCACGCCAACACGCCGTCGCCAGATCGGGAGGCTCAATCTCGATGTACCCATGCAATCACAAAACGCGTGGGCGCGCCCTGAGCACCGGGTATCGAATGACCGCCGTTGCGTGACCGGGATCACTCAGTCAATTCCGCCTGGTTAACAGAGCGATCCCAGTGAACAAGCGGAAAAGCATTGGACTCCTGGCAGGAGGAGTCCAACTCCGATGCCGTTGGCGTTTGTGGCAAAACAGAACCACCCTCCATGTCGGTTTTTCGACGTGAGCCACCGCACGCGCCCGGGTTACAGCCTGGAGCACAGGAAAGATAAATGCTTTGCTCGCAAATCGCACGCTTTGCGAGCTTCCCTGAGCAACCTGCGATCTCACGCCCCTGGCAGAGAAATTGCACCCCAGTCATTCGCCTGTTTCAGGGGCGCCGCGCGCGCCGGTGTCAAACGAGAACAGATCTGATTTCGCTGGGATGGTCGCCAGAATCTGGCTGGAGAAGGAGATGGCAATGATGTCACGAAGACTGATGTCAGTCCTCGGTGCTATGGTAGCAGTCGAGCGTATGTTTTGGAAACTTCGAGAATTGATCGATGGAGACGGCTCGATCTCACCTGACGTTCGAGAGACGCTTCATGTAATGTTAGATGCAAAGCTTCTTTCCGCAAAAGATAAGATTATGAGCGACGCGCGCGCGGCGATCGACGCGACTCCTGATTTGCCGCCGGCGGTCCGCGACCGAGCATTCAGGTTGCTCGATTTTGCAACGAAGATGTTCATGACCAGCGAACCGCGCCGCACTCAGGATCCTCTTAGCCGAGTCGGTATCGGCAGCGCTAATCGCAAGATGCATTGATCCATGCCCAGCTCCACCCATCGCCCGCCGCAACACTTGGCTGTGCACTGTTGATGTTAGCCGGGGCGCTTCGATTGAGCTCCTGAGGGGCTTTGAAGCTGGTGGAATCGAGCGAGAGCGACATCGCTAGTTGATGCATCTAATACCTGCTGGGCCCGGCATCCTTGGTTGGAACCTGCCGAAATGCTGCAGGCTCGGGTTTGTCTCAAGCATCCGGAAGCAGGCTCTCTGGCCATCTTTAACGTCCTCTGCGTCGAGCCAATATGCGAGTCCCCTCAGCTCGGTAACTTAATCATCAAAAGGGCCGGCCACTCGTCGTCATCGGCCAGTGGCGTGGGCTCGACTCTGTTCGTGGGAAGCAGTGCTCGAGTTGATTCAGCTCAAGCATCATGGTTCGCGTTTTCGCGCGATGGCTGTGATGCTTGGCGATGACCTTCACTGAACCGAAGGTCGCATGTTGAGCCATTCTTCGGTATGCCCTGATCAATTGGATCAAGAGGTTCGGCTCACCCACCCGACGTTGACGGATCCCTCTTGGCCCATCCGCAGCATGGATACCTCCCATCAAAACAATAGATTTTACCAATATTCTCCCAATCCACATAGCTAGCCGCCGGCTATAGCAAGGATGATTCAGGATAAGGCGCGTGACGACCTATTCGCGATTTTCAACGCAACGTGCGGATGACGAGCAAGCGCCAGCACATGATCACCCCTTGCGTCCAGATAGAGGCAAGTCTTGGTCTCGCTATCGTGGCACGCGCGAGCTTCTTGCATGCATTAATCTGGCTCCAACACCAGCCTTGATCCAGCATGGGCGGCTGGCCTTCAGATCTCTAGCAAGCCTTAGCAGGAGCAGCGCAGCGCAAGCCGATAGCGAAAAGGGCGATCTAGCGCCGTTGGGTGCAGCGCTCTGGCAGCCCGATCCCGGATGGCCGCACTTGACGCGCACCGGTCCGGCGTCGCGTCGATCGTGAGTGCTTTGCGAGTCAACAAGGAACTGGAGTGTCTTTGATGCGAGCTCGTGGCCACAGCCCATGCGTGCGCCGTATGGGAATTGGACTAAGGAGGCCCTCGCCGCGTCGGCGAAGGCCGATCTGGCAGCCCTGCACTGGTCAGTCGATCCGCAAGACTGGTCTCGTCCCGGCGTCGAGGCGATTGTTGCCGCAGTGCTGGCTTCGCTCCAGCCGCGGGCAATCGTGCTCCTGCACGACGGATGCCCTCCCGACGAGTTGGGACGCCGCCCTCATGCTGGTCGGCGCGACCAGACTGTGATGGCGCTCGCCCAGCTCATTCCAGCACTGCATGACCGTGGATTTGCAATCCGGTCGCTTCCTCAACCTCACTGAATAGATCAATTCCCATGACCCTGCTTGCCACCATCAGCACCGCTGCTGTTGCCTCCTACGCGTTGCTCTCCAGCGTCCATAAGAGCGCGCAGGCGCTTTATGCGCTGCGAACCGACGCCTCACTGCCGCCGTACGACC
>NZ_JBEPOT010000029.1:0-9437 GCF_040546905.1 Bradyrhizobium sp. S3.3.6
TCAACCGAAAGGCCTTGGCGTTCTTGCGCCTGGCCTCAATCCGCCTCATGCTGCGAAAGCTCTGTCAAAAAACATCATGATCTCGGACAGACTCTAAGATCGCAAAATCACATCCACAGTGGATAGGGTAGCAAGATCGCATCCTCCGTTCGCCCGCGCTGAAGCAGCCCCTCGACCCGTACATCGAAGGTTCAATTGCATCCGCTTCAAAACGCGCCAAGCTGCAAGCGATCGCATTGAGGTCGACCGATCACCAGCCCGGCTGATGACGAATTGCGTGTCGCGGTCTCTGCCGCGATCGAGCAATGGAAAACGGCGCGGCAGCTTCCTTACCTGTCGCCGGACGATTGCCAGACGTTAAACAAGCTGATCATCACCGGACTTCAATCCGTATTGTTCCAGCCTGCGAAAACCTTCGACGAGCGCTAGGCTGTACGGATCGTTCAAGCTCGGCGGAATTCGACGGCGCGGTTCTTGATCGAAGCATGCGCACGAAATTCCGCGTTCATCCACCGCCTTGCTTGGGTGTGCCCGGCCTTCATAGAGCTTTCGTTGCTCCACCATACCGTGAATGTGTGCCGATGCCGGAAGCTTTCTCCTAAGTATCTCTTCCATTTCGGAGAAGGTCAGCCGAACGATTTGTCCACGCTCGCTCAACAACCGTTGATGCAATGGTTCGTAGATCGATTTTCGGAAGCTCATGGTCTCACCGCAGGCAAGGGCAAACATGGACGGTCCTAGAGCAAGTGTGTGCCGAGCTTCCGCACGGTGGCGATCATGAGAACCGAAAGTACATCGCCGAGCACAATCCAACCGGCCGAGGCAGGACAAAGTACCTTAAGAGACAATGGGCTGAGCGTGGGGCCCGACGGGGCTGGCGGGCCCTCCACCCAAGGCGCTCCCGTCCTTGAAGGGTCGCTTCATCGCTCGCCTACCACCACCTTGTCTCTTGCTCTTTTATATTCGAGCAACTGCGACACCGCATCGTAGGAATGATACCTTGCGTAGACGCTCTTTGCATTCCTCTCGCGAAGATCGGCCAGAGCATCAGCCCAATAAGCGACCATGGCGCGCCGAACTCCGTCGAGGGCGAAGATGCGTTCGGCCTTTGCAAAATCCTCGTCGAAGTTCACACTTACTGCACGTTCAGCAGCTTTGTAGTCGGCCGGTTGAACATCCCCAGCACGTTGGCCGAGCCACATGATCGTTTTGGGATACTCCAAAATGAGACGGTCAAGCACGAGGTAGTGCGAGAACTTTCCGTCCGCAGGTGTTCGAGTGCTGAAAGCGACTTCGTGAGACCCGATGTTTAATGTGAACCAACGCCCTCCGTTGGTCTGCGGGAGAACGCTTAAGGTCCACGCGCCCTGAATGTCGAGGTTGACGTACAATCCCGAAGGCTGGAATAAGCGAAAAAGAAACAGGCTGACATCAGGATTGTGGAAGAGCCGATCCGTCCTCTCGTGATCGACGCGAAGCAATTCGCTAATCGAGCGCAATTGTTCTCTAGCCTCGTGCGGAGCCACGCTGAATAGCTCCCGCGTCCCTTCGACTTCCACGTTTCTGGTACGAAAGTGACGGTGAAGCGCGCTCTCTACTGCGGTGCAGTCCGTGACATGCACGAAATCTGACAATTCCCACGGACCATGGGGAGCGTACGCCTCACCGCCATTTATTCCGAGAAGGCGTTCAGCGATGGGCCGTTCGGTGCGGCCGATTTTTATGTAATCGCTATTTGGTGAAACGAGTACGTAGACAAACCCCTGCGGCATAGGCGCGATCCCCCAACCCACGCCGGCAAAGTAACTGAGGACCGCCCGGACGTGGAATAGGCGGAACGTCTAGATTGCATGACTTGCGGGGCAATCCTCCCGCATCGGCGGCAGATTGCTAATCAAAAGGTCTGACGAAACGATTAGCGGAATGACTGCGAGCTTGGTGGCCCTTCTCCACGCCACAACGGCGCATGCCGTGCGGCGTCCATCCCTCGCGCAAAGGGATGGGGAGCTCCTCGCCGGGGGCATTCGGGAAAGGGGCCCGCCGTGATGAACTCTGCCGGCGTCGCTATCACTGCCCCGTTCGCGGATGCCCTCTTAAGTGGGAAGGGCGAGCCCCACGGCGGTCGACAGCGCGGCCGGACGCAGGCTGATCGAGCAGAAAGACGGCGCATCACAAGGGGCAAACGCTGCCAATCGCCGTGGTTGCAATGCTAAAAGTTCCTCGCCGACTGACTGGGGGGGCAGCATGGTTAAGGCATTTCGCAATATGGTCATGGCACTTACTTTTGTAGGAGTTGCCGGCTGCAACATGTTTTGGAATTTCATGAATGACTATATGGCCTGCGGCCTTGCGCTGGCGACTTCAGTTACAGCCGGCTTTTGCGTTGAGCGCATCTTCATCGAGCGGTCCCGTCGGGAGATGATCCGCCTCCACGGCGCGGACTGGCGTTCGGCGGAGAACCGACAGCTCGACTCATGAGCGTCACCCGTCGCACGCTCGTCATTTTCATCATCCGATTGTTCGCATTCGACCCGAGGGGCCTAGCCCGATGATCAAACTGGTCCATCCATTCCGGTTCGCTCGCATCGAGCGCCTGCGAGAGCTGCTTGAACGAGACTACGAAATGGCAGTTGATCCGAATGCGGGCGTGAGGACCGCGAAGCTGGTGAGACCCGATCCGACAATGCTCGATGCAGCTTTGGTACTCGATCGTGATCCAGGAGGCTGCGAGCTGGGTCCTTCGTTGCTTGCGAGCCATGCGAGCGCTCCGGCACCGCAACCGGTCAATACGCCCGAGTAGCATTACGATCTGGAAGGGCGACGACCATATCTATCCCGAGGTGGGAGGGATGCCGAAAGCGAACTCTCCTCGGCTCCATTGGTCCTTACCGCTTTACAATGTTGCCAGGGGGATCTCGTCGTAGTCGTCACCATCGCCGCCAGCGAGGTGGTCAACTTCGATGAAGGGATGCTGCCAGCCCAGGCAGTCAAGCAATAGACGATCAACGAACCGGAAGCGGTTTTGGGCTTCGTTCCAAGCTGCCGATCTTACGAATGAATCGGCTGGGTCAAAGAGCTTGTGATACTTTTCCGCAATGGAAAGACTAAGACGGCGCGGAAGACTCGTAAAGCGGCCTGAGGACTCAACTGGACCGTAGAAGAAACAAAGCCCGCCGTCGCGTCGGGCCTTTCGTTGCGTGGCCTACTTTGAAATCCCGAGTGGGCTATTTCGGCCAGTACCTGGCACCGAGGACTGTCCTCGTCCCTCCGCGAGTGTGGAATCAAGAAAGGGTCGCATTCGCGCGACCCTGCCGGAAAAATTTGTTGGGAATGAAATAACAGCCCCGGCAGGAGCAATCCTGACTCCTTCAATAGGCCTGAGAAATCCGTAGTAGCACGGTGTTCGGATACAAGACCCGAAGTCGTACTAGTTTCCCGAAACGAGTGTCCTACTCAGGAGAGCACCTTGCGCGAGGGCGCTGGCCTGTCTCCGACCTCAGTGGCCGAGTTTGAAAACCGTAATGACAATTTTTTAGGAGAACGGAAATACAGCTCTCGATGAAGAATGCCGCAATGAAATGGTGATGAATTGGCTGAAACGCAAAGAAGCCACTGCCACCGCGTATTGAAGGCGCTGCGGGCTGCATCGAATGACCTGACAATCGTGCAACCGCGATTCGACGCGAGCCCTCCAACTCCATTGATCCTTGTCGCATGGCGATTGTGCAGACGCGGATCTCGTCGTGAAACACTAACGAGCTTTCTTGATTTGCCGTCGGGATCGGAGCGGCAACCGACAGTAGAGGGACGATCTTTTTTGCGACGTGCCCCTGTTGTGCCCAAGAATTTTCGGGGCACAATGTGGGGGAAGCAAGCCGCTAAGCTATTGTAGCTATGGGACTAATGGTGGGCGCACAAGGGATCGAACCTTGGACCTCTCCCGTGTGAAGGGAACGCTCTCCCGCTGAGCTATGCGCCCGGGACCATCATGCAGACGGCCGGACCTTGTCGGCCGGCCGGCGCATCGGAGCCCGCGATTTAGAAGTGCGGGCTAGAAGTGTCAAGTTTTCAGGCGGCTTGCGGCCTGAAAACCTTTCGCCGTGTCGCAATTCGGCGGCGAGGCCGGATTTTGGGCCGCTTACGCGCCCTGCTGGCGGGCGCGGGAGGCGTGGGCCTGCAGCGCGCGGATGCGCTCGGCGAGCGTTCCGCCGCCTTCGGGGAGGGCGGCGGCCGCGCCATTGGTCGCGACGCCATTGGCCGGGCGGGCGGCCTGCTTCGGCGGCTGGCCGGCCTCGGCCGCCAGCAGCGCCTCGATCGGCGAGTTCGGGCCCTCGAGCTGCATCGCGAGTTTCGCCACCTCGGCGGCGATGTCGTTGATGCGCTCGCGCAGCAGCGCATTCTCCATGCGCTCGGTCGCCCAGGAGCTCTCCGCCTGTTGCTGGATCGCATTGAGGTCGCGCTGAAGCTTGGCGCGCTCGTCGCGTGCGGTGGCGAGCTGCTGTTCCAGCGCGGCCTTTTCCGCGCGCATCGACTCGAACGCAGCCGACGACTTGCCGCCGCTCAAGCCAGCGATCTCGGCGCGCAATTCCTTGATGGTGCGCTCGGAGCCCTCATTGATCTGGCGGAGCTGGTTGTTCTCGTAGTCGCGCTCGGCCAGCAGCTTGCCTTGCGTGGCGAGGCGGCCCTCGAGGTCGGCGACGCGGGTGGACAGCATCTCGGCTTCCTTCACCTGCACGATGAGCTGGCGATCGAGCTCGGTGACGCGCTGGCTCAGATTCTCGACGCGGCCGCGCGCATCGCCGAGATCGCGCGAGGCGGTCTCCGACTCGACGCGCTGCTGCGCCAGCCGCGCCTGCGTCGCGGTGAATTCCTTCTCGGCGTCACCGACGCGGTTCTTCAGCTCTTCGATTTGCGCACGCACCGCGACCAGCTCGACCTGGCGGCTCTCCGCCATCATCGAGCGGTCGGTGAGCTCCGAGTTGATCTTGGCGAGCTCGCCCTGCTTGTTGCTCAGCGCAATCTCGGCCTCGCGCAAGGATGCGGTCTTGGCGTTGAATTCCTCCTCGGTGGCGCGGAGCTGCTCCTTGACCGCCTTCTCGCGTGCCTCCAGCGCGAAGATCGTGGCGTTCTTCTCGCCGAGCTCGATCTTCATGCGGTTGATGGCGTCGCT
Source organism: Bradyrhizobium sp. S3.3.6 (assembly GCF_040546905.1). Classification (NCBI taxonomy): domain Bacteria; kingdom Pseudomonadati; phylum Pseudomonadota; class Alphaproteobacteria; order Hyphomicrobiales; family Nitrobacteraceae; genus Bradyrhizobium; species Bradyrhizobium sp. S3.3.6. The sequence continues at coordinate 5,171 of NZ_JBEPOT010000029.1, forward strand.
CTTCTTGCCGAGCTCGGCGAGCTGGCTCGTGGTCTTGCTCTTGAGCTGGTCGACGCTCATCTCCAGCCGGCGCGCCGACATCGCGAACTCGGCGCGGAGCTGGTCCTTGTCGGCCTGGATCTCCGCCATCGACAGCGGCGTGGCGGCCTCGAGCCGGCGCGTGGTCAGGCGCACCGCGCGGTTATGCACCAGCGGCACGATCGCAAGCCCGCACAGCATCGACAGCAGGAAACCGATCGCCAGGTACATGATCGGTTCGACCATGGGGCACAACTCCCGGAAGCAAGGAAAAATTTACCAAAGAAACAATGCATGGCGGGCCGGCAAAAAGCCAGCCCCGCCCTGTTGTTAACGTGAATCCGGACCTGGAAGGGAGGAGGGGACCTAGAATGGGTTCCAGGTCGCCCGCGGCGTGTATTTGAGGTAGCCGATATTGGCGCCCAGGCGCAGCCCGAGGCCGGAGCGGATCGGCACCAGCACGATGTTGTTGGACGTGAGCGCTGTCATGCCGAAGCCGCCGATGATGTAGGCCGAGCCGTCGATGCCGCCGAAGCGCTGGTAGATCGCGTTGGTGGCGGGCAGATTATAGACCAGCGTCATGGTACGCGCGCCGTCGCCGCCCCAGTCGAAGCCGAGCGACGGACCCTGCCAGTAGACGCGCAGGTCGCCGGCGTTCTTGGTGTAGAGCGTGCCTTCGCCATAGCGCAGGCCGGCGACGAACGCGCCGGAGCCTTCCTCGCCCAGGATGTAGCCGTTCGGCAGGCCCCATTGGCTGACCGCCTTCTCGATGATCGAGGCGAGGCCGCGCGAGACGTTGCCGAAGAAGCGGTGGCCGGCGTTGACGAGCTCGTCCGGCCCATAGGTGTTGGGCGTCGGGGTCCGCTGCGGCGGCGGCAGGTCCGGCGGCGGCGCAGCCGTCTGCGCGGAGGCCGGCACGATCCAGCCAGCCAGCGCTACAAGCGCCACTGCGGCAAGGCGTGATGCGAAAGTCATAAAAGAACCCCTGGTATCGATTCCGGTCCGCTTCCCTTAACCTGACGCCAACAGGCACGGTTCTAGGTTGCGCCGGATGTCCCCTCGACTCGGATGTTATCCGCAGCAACTATGACGGCACAACGGCAGGAAGATAGCCCTTTGCGCCCCGGAATTGCCTTGATCGGCCGTCTGGTCTGCCTGCTGGTGGGCATTTGGTTCGCCTGCTCCGGCGTGCCGGCGCAGGCTGCCACCACCGAGCGGATCGTCGTCAATCGTTTCTCGGGTGTCGCCATCGAAGGCTTCGATCCCGTGGCCTATTTCGTCGATGGCGGCCCCGAGCAGGGCACGGCGGAGTTCGAGGCCAACCTGTGGGGCGCGGTCTGGCGCTTCCGGAACGAGGGCAACCGGGCCTCCTTCCTGGCCCATCCCGAAATCTACGGCCCGCAGTTCGGCGGCTACGACCCGGCCGACATCGCGCGCGGCGTGACCATCGCCGGCAATCCCCGCTTCTTCGTGATCTCGGCGCAGCGGCTCTATCTGTTCAGCCGCGAAGCCAACCGCGACGCCTTCGCCGCCGATCCGGAACGCTTCCTGTATGAAGTCGGCAAGCGCTGGCCGGCGCTGCAGGACAAGCTCAGTCAATAGGCATAACCGCTGCGGCATCGCCCCAGGCGACGAACGCCGGGATGATGAAGCGATTATCGCCACGCTCGCCGAACCGGATCTCGCCGCCCTTGCCGTCGGTCACCTTGCCGCCGGCTGCCGTGACCACGGCGCAGCCCGCCCCGACGTCCCATTCCGAGGTCGGCCCGAAGCGCGGATAGATGTCGGCGCTGCCCTCGGCGATCCGGCCGAATTTGACTGCCGAGCCACACATCTTCCTGACGGCGTTGGGCCGGCTGTCGATGAAGGCTTCGCTTGTGGGGTCGCCGTGCGAGCGACTCACCGCCGCGACCCAGGGCTCGCCGAGCCCGGGCAGTTTGCGGGTCCGGATCGGCTCGGCAGCGCCGATGGTGGTGCCGTCAAACGTCACGCGCTCGGCGCCGCGGCCGACGATGCCGCGCCAGAGCAGCCCGAGTGCGGGTGCGGCTACGATACCGAGCAGCGGCACGCCCTCGGTCACGAGGGCGAGGTTGACGGTGAACTCATCGCGCCCGGCGACGAACTCCTTGGTGCCGTCGAGCGGGTCGATCAGGAAGAAGCTGCCGCGAAACGGCGGCGAGGCGAGCTGGCACCGCTCCTCCGAGAGCGACGGTACATCGTTGGCAAGTCTGGTCAGCCCCTCCGCAATGATGCGGTCGGCGGCGAGGTCGGCCTCGGTCACCGGCGAGCCGTCCTGCTTGCCGTCCACCCGCATCGCCGCGCGGTTGACCGCGAGGATCGCCTCGCCGGCCTGAACCACCAGCGCGGTCAGGGGCTCCATCAGCCGGAATGCGGCCTCACCGTCGATAATCCTCACCTGCATGCCTCATTCATCGGCAAATCTCGCATCGGCAAATCTCGCCTATCTTCACTTGATTCGCCCGCGTCCCTTATGGCCGCTTCGAGCCTATCGCAAGCTAGCTGCCACGGGCTGGCGAATGTTAGAACCCGCAGCATCCGTCAAGCATGCGTGATTCGCCGCGTCCGCGCCGTGCAATTCCAGGAACCCTTTATGTCCGACGCTCCGTCACCCGGTACCGCTTCTGCTCCCGATATGCTCGAACTCGCGGCCCTGCTGTGCTCGCGGGTCTGTCATGATCTCATCAGCCCGGTCGGCGCCATCGTCAATGGGCTCGAGGTGCTCGATGACGATCCCAAGCCCGAGGACCGCGAATTCGCGCTCGACCTGATCCGCAAGAGTGCGAAGACGGCCTCCGCCCGCCTGCAATTCTGCCGCCTCGCCTTCGGCGCGGCCGGCTCCTCCGGCGCGCAGATCGACCTCGGCGATGCCCAGACCATGGCGCGCGGTCACATCGAGGACGGCAAGTGCACGATCACGTGGAATCTGCCGCGGCTGCTGCTGCCGAAGAATCGCGTCAAGCTGCTGCTCAATATGCTCGTCGTGTCCCAGCACACGATCCCGCGCGGCGGCACACTGACGATCGATCCGATCGGCGAGGGCGAGACGATGAGCTTCCGCATCACCGCGACCGGACACAACGCGCGCCTGCCGCAGAACATCTCCGAGCTTCTGAGCGGAGCACGCGGGCCGGCTGCGGATGCGCACGCGATCCAGCCTTATTATACACGGCTATTGGCGCAGGCCTGCGGGCTCACCGTGACGCTCAGGCTAGAGGGCGAAGCCATCATCATTACCGCTTCGTAAACACGCCCTTCGCACTCAGACGTTAATCGAATCTTTACGAGGCGCTTCGGGTTGTCCGGAGCGCCTTATCTCTTTGTTGATTCCGTTCTTTTGCACATACTCAACCAATATTAAACGCTTTGCGGTGAAGCTGGCCCCATTCTGAAATGGCGCATCACAATTCGTGCGTGCCCTCCCTGTATGAAGGCCTGTTTTCATGGATGATCTGTTACGGGAGTTTCTGACGGAGACCAGCGAGAGCCTGGACACCGTGGACAATCAGCTGGTGAAGTTCGAGCAGGAGCCGAACAACGCCAAGATCCTGGATAACATCTTCCGCCTGGTCCACACCATCAAGGGTACGTGCGGCTTCCTCGGACTGCCGCGGCTCGAAGCGCTGGCGCATGCCGGCGAGACGCTGATGAGCAAGTTCCGCGACGGCATGCCGGTGACGGGGCCGGCGGTGACGCTGATCCTGTCCTCGATCGACCGCATCAAGGAGATCCTCGCCGGCCTGGAGGCGACCGAAGCCGAGCCCGAAGGCACCGACCGCGATCTCATCGACAAGCTGGAAGCGATGGTCGAGCAGGGCATGGCGGCCATGGCGGCAATGGCTGCGGGGGCTGCTGCTCCTGCTCCCGTTGCTGACGCACCGCCGCTGGTGCCGGACGCCCCCATTGCCGCGGCGCCCGCTGCCGCCAAGGAGCTGACCACGGGCGCGCTGATCGACCAGACCCTGGAGCGTCCGCTGCGTCCGGGCGAGGTGTCGCTCGACGAGCTCGAGCGCGCCTTCCGCGAGACCGCGATCGAAGCGCCGGCGCCCGTTGTCGAGGTCAAGGCCGCGCCCGTCGCTGAGGCGCCCGCGCCTGTTGCCAGGGAAGCTGCCAAGGAAGCTGCCAAGGAAGCTGCCAAGCCGCCCAAGGAGAAGGCCGCGCCGAAGAAGTCGATGGCCGACGAGGGGGCCAGCGAAGGCGACCGCATCGCCAACCAGTCGATCCGCGTCAA
>NZ_JBEPOT010000030.1:0-2420 GCF_040546905.1 Bradyrhizobium sp. S3.3.6
TCGACGCCGACCGCCATCGGCACCTTGCCGTCCTCGGGCTTGGGCAGGCCGAGGCGGGCGCGCATGTCGACCACGGTGACGATGCGGCCGCGCAGGTTCAGCACGCCGGCGATCTCGCGCGAGGACAAGGGAACGCGGGTGACGCGCTCGGGCATGAACACGTCCTGGACGCGGGAGATCGGCAGGCCGAACAGCTGGCCGCCGATCATCGCGGTGACGTACTCGACCATGGCGCCTTCGCCGATCTGCATCTTCTTGCTCATCTCGGTCTCTCCTGATCCCTAAAGCCGTTACGCCGCTGCCCGGCTCAGCTCGGAGGCGCCGGCGGCGCCCGCGGTCTGTTCCTTCAGCGCCGCGATCAGGCCGGGACGGTCGAACTTGGCGACATAGTCGTGGAAGCCGGCCTGCCGGCCGCGCTCGATCGCTGCCGGCGACACCAGCGCGGAGAGGCCGATGATCGGCATCGCGCCCAGATTGCTGTCGGAGCGGATCACTTCGGCGAACTCGAACCCGTTCATGTCGGGCATCTCGATGTCGGTCAGCACCACGTCGAAGCTCTGCGCGCGCAGCGCCGCCAGGCCCTCCTGCGCGGTCGGCGCGGTGCGGACGCGGTAGCCGGCCGCTTTCAGCACCGGCGCCAGCATGTTGCGGAAGAACGCACTGTCGTCGACCAGCAGCACCGACTGCGAGTGCATCGACGGCTTCATCTCCTTGCGGGTGAACCAGTCGGCGAACGCCATCGGGAGGAAGTGGCCGACGTCGATCACCTCGGTGGCCTGGCTCTTGATCACGGCCGAGCCGAGGATGCCGGAAGACGAGCCGCCGACCTCGATGTTGAGCCGTTCCTCGACGATGTCGATGATCTCGTCGACGACGAGGCCCATGGAGCGGCCGTCGTCGGCGAACACCAGGATCGGCTGGGCGCCCTGGCTGGCGACGGTGACGCCGTCCATGGCCACCAGCGGCATCAGCTGCTCGCGGTACTGCACCATGTAGCGGCCGTTACTGAACTCGATCTTGTCGGCCGGGAGCTCCTCCAGGCGGGTGACGAGCCCGAGCGGGACCGCCTTGGGCTGGGACGAGCCGGCGCGGAACACCAAGAGCGAGGTGGTCTGCTCGCCGCTGCCGATGTGGTGCGCGCCATTGTCGTCGGCCATGTCGTGGGCCGAGGAGCCGGCGGCGCCGAGCGCTTTCGCAATGCCGTTGGGGTCGATGATCATGATGACCGCGCCATCGCCCAGGATGGTGTTGCCCGAGAACATGTCGATGTGACGCAGCTTCGTCGACATCGGCTTGACCACGATCTCTTCGGTGTGGAACACGCCGTCGACGACGATGCCGAAGGTCTGGCTGCCGACCTGCGTGACCACGATGAAGCCGTTCTCGGGATCGGAGGCCGCGCCGTCGTCGATCTTCAAGAGCTTCTTCAGGTGGATCAGCGGCAGCAGCTTGTTGCGCAGGCGCAGCACCGCGGTGTCCTTGATGCGCTCGATGCGGTGCTCCGAGTTGGCGCGGGCCCGGACCAGCTCGACCACCGCGAGCTGCGGGATCGCAAAGCGGTCGCCGGCGGCTTCCACGATCAGGGCGGAGACGATCGCAAGCGTCAGCGGGATCTTGATGGTGACGGAGGAGCCTTCGCCTGCGACCGACTTGATGTCGATGGTGCCGCCGATCTGGTCGATATTGGTGCGGACCACGTCCATGCCGACGCCGCGGCCGGAGACCGAGGTGATGGCGGCCGCGGTCGAGAAGCCCGGGGCGAAGATGAACTTGTGGATCTGGGCTTCCGACATCTTCTCCAGCTCGGCCTCGGTGGCGAGACCGGAGGAGACGGCCTTGGCCTTGATCCTCTCGGTGTTGAGGCCGCGGCCGTTGTCGGCGATGCAGATGATGATGTGGCCGCCTTCATGGTAGGCGGAGAGCCGGATGGTGCCCTGCTCACCCTTGCCGTTGGCGGTGCGCTCGGCGGGGGTCTCCAGGCCATGGTCGGCGGAGTTGCGCACCATGTGGGTGAGCGGGTCCTTGATCAGGTCGAGCACCTGGCGGTCGAGCTCGGTGTCGGCGCCGTGCATCTCCAGCTCGATCTGCTTGCCGAGCTCGCTCGAGAGATCGCGGACGATGCGGGGCAGCTTCTGCCAGGCATTGCCGATCGGCTGCATGCGCGTCTTCATGACGCCTTCCTGCAGCTCGGCGGTGACGTTGGACAGGCGCTGCAACGGCACCTTGAACTCGGTGTCCTCGTTGCGCCTTGAGATCTCCAGCAGCTGGTTGCGGGTCAGCACCAGCTCGGAGACCATGGTCATCAGATGCTCCAGCGTATCCACGTTGACGCGGATCGACTGGTTGGCGATGCGGTCGCCTTCGCTGGCCCCCTCGTCGGCCATCGACTTCTTCGGCGCGGCCTTCTCCTTGGGCGGCTT
>NZ_JBEPOT010000031.1:0-1439 GCF_040546905.1 Bradyrhizobium sp. S3.3.6
GGGCTATGGGATTCCCGGATTTTGTTCTTGGTTAGCAAGAGCATATCCCTCGAGCGTAGCAGCGAGACGGTTCCAGCCGTCTCGCATGGTCTTTGGTCCGGGAGGTTTGTAGTAGCAATTCCAACCTCCCAGACGTGCTGCAATCCAGGAGACGAAGGCAAGAGAGTCCGGTGAGTGAGGATTCCTTTGTCGAAGTGTCTTGCCTTCGAGCTTTTTGGACAAGCGATCGAGGGCGACGGCAAAGTATGGATCGATCACATCGCTCGCTGGACGAGGTCCGCCGTCTCTGGCGTCGACAAGCTGGAGCGTCCGGATCGCGCCAGCCAAAGCGATAGCCGCGAGATTGAACATGCGCTCGGCGTCAATGACCTGGCTATCATCCAGGGCTAACCCGTCGCTCTTGAGCGCGCGGAAGGTCTGTTCGATGCGCCAGCGCAGGCGATATAGTCGGACGATATCTTCGGCTTCCTCGGCGCAGCCGACTTTATGGGTCGTGAGCAAGCGCCACAGAAGTGGCGTCTTGCCGGCTGGCGCGTCGACCTCCCGTGCTTCCACTAAGGTGAGGTCGACGTGATCAGTCGCCTCGGACCGTTTCATATTTGCCGGGCGAGCAATGCGCACGGCTCCGGCGTACAACTCCACCGTTGCCACACGCCCCTTATCGCCCGGTCCGCGCGGCGCTACCTGGGCCTGGCAGATACCCAACGGCTGCACGCCGGCAAGCGCCATGAACAACGATCCGCCATCCGCCAAAGACCGATCCTGACCTGAGCGCACGATCAGATCGAGCATCTCTGGCTTGCGGGCGAACAGCAGGTAAATATCGCATTCACGATCAGCCACCATCGTCACTCCGGCCGCATCCGACAGAACGCTGGCAGCAGCCTCGCAACCAGATAGCCAGCGCGCCGATTCCTTGTCTGCAATGGTGCGGCTGTGGCGCGATGTGACGCGCTGCTTGGAGCGTGTCCAGATCTCCGCATCAACGAGGCCCACCACCGCCTCGCTCTCGATGTCTACGGCAATCACCGGATGAATGAAGAAGCCGGGTGTCTTGCCGTCCCCGCCAGGCCCGAAGCCTCGCCGCTTCTTGTCACGACCGGCAAAATTGATCTCACTCGTATCCTGGACTGCCAGAATGCGGCGGCCAGCGCATTGCCGCGCCGTCCGCCCAGCCAGCGTCTCCACAATCCGATCAACCGAGACGTAGGGCGATGACAAAAACCGGTGCACGGCCTTCTCACCAGCTCGGGTCTCTCCCAATTTGCGAAGCACCAACGTGCCCGCGGTCGCCACTCGCTCGATCAGCCAATCAGCCCGCTCAGCAACCCGAACATCGCCAAAAGACATCGCAGGCCCTCCGTCCCAGACAGGTCGAAAGGCCTTGAATCACATCCATAAACTCCGGGGAATCACTTTCGGGCATCCCATAGCCCACA
>NZ_JBEPOT010000032.1:0-1427 GCF_040546905.1 Bradyrhizobium sp. S3.3.6
CCGATATCGGCCAGGTCAATCGCGGCGCCGCCGAAACCGGCTCGGCCTCGGAAGAGGTGCTGAACTCGGCCAAGACGCTGTCGAGCGAAAGCACCAGGCTGCGCGCCGAGCTCGACCGGTTCATGGCCAATATCCGGGCGGCGTAGGGCACTTGCTCCGATTTCGCCTCGGTCTTTCCCGTGGCGACGGTCCGTCCCCGCGTCACCTAACCGCGGGTTGCGACGCGCCAAGTTTACCGCGGCTTATCCTTTGCCATTTACCGTGCATTTGAGTCGGGGAGCGGGCTGCTCCCGGGCTGCGCCTGGTTTTCCGCGAATGGAATGGGGTGGGGGAATGTCCGTGAAGTCGAAGCCGAGCTCATCGAAGCTCTTCACCTTGCGTTTTCGTGCAAAAATCATTCTCGGCTTCGTGGCGGTGCTGGCCATCCTCGCCGTCAGCATGGCCTTTGCCTATTTCGGCTTCGAGCGAATTGCGGGTGCCGTCGCGTCCTACCGGACCAGTGTGGCGGAAGCAGACCTGGCGCGGACCATCGATCGCGAATTAATCAGCTATCAGGGGCTGACCCGGGCCTACACGCTGACCGGTGCCCCGGACGACGAAACGGCGGCCAAGGCGGCCGAAGAGAGTCTGAAGGCGGCGATCGCCAGGTCGATGTCGGCCACAACGGGTGCAGCACGTCGCGAGCAAGTCGGCAAGCTCGAGGCCGAGTTCCAGCGCTTCGCAAAGGTGTTCGGCGAAATCATCACGCTGACGCGTGAGAACAACAAGATTGCGACCGACGAGTTGAACAGCGTCGGCAACAAGATCCGCTTCAAGTTCGACGACCTCGCCGACACTGCGGCGCTTGCCGGGCTTGCATCGGTCCAGACCACGGCCAAGGACATCACCTCGCAATATCTAGCGGTCTCCACCTCGGTCAGCGCCTTTGTCGCCAAGCCGGAGCCGAAGGCCGCCGACGGCGTGGTCGCCCGGATCAAGTTTCTGGAGACGCTGCTGGTCTCGATCTACGCCAACGACCAGAAGATCACCGACCGAGTCACCGAGATCGGTGGCCTGCTGAAGCAGTACCGCGCGTCGTTTGCAAAGCTTTCCGACAACGTGAAAATCATCGTCAAGTCGAACGGCGAGATGACCAAGACGGCCGCGTCCATCCTCAAGCTCTCGGGCGAGTTGCGGTCGGACCTGTCGGCCGATCAGCAGCGCATCGAGGCGAGCGCCAATCTGACGATCGGGGAAACCGAGCGGCTGATGCTGATGCTGGCGCTGGGTGGTCTTGCCATCGGTGCTGTGCTGGCCCTGATGCTCGGCAATGGCATCTCGCGGCCGATGATTGCGATGTGCAAGGCGATGCGCGAGCTTGCTTCTGGCAATTTCGACGTCGTGCTGCCGGGCCTCGGCCGCAAGGACGAGATCGGCGAGATGGCCGG
>NZ_JBEPOT010000033.1:0-1423 GCF_040546905.1 Bradyrhizobium sp. S3.3.6
GGTCGTGTCCCCGGTGGTGGTGTAGCTCGGTAGAGCAAGGCCGCCCGGACGCGCGCCTCCAATAGCGCCGTAGCGGGCGGGCGGCTTTGCGGTGGTCACCGGCAGTTCTCCGGTAGGATCGGGTTGCGACACGCCAACGCAACCGAGGAACCACCGATGACCGACGACATGATGAACCTGCGCACGCTCGTGGAGAAGACCCCGGATGCCGATCTGTTGCGCGAGATGATCGGCTTTGCCGCCCAGCGCCTGATGGAGCTGGAAGTCGAAAGCCAGACCGGGGCGGCCTATGGCGAGAAGAATCCCGAACGCCTGGCCCAGCGCAATGGCTACCGCGACCGGATCTGGGAGACCCGGGCAGGCGCGGTGGAGCTGCGCATTCCCAAGCTGCGCAAGGGCTCCTACTTCCCGGGCTTCCTGGAGCCGCGCCGCATGGCCGAGAAGGCGCTCACCGCCGTGGTGCAGGAGGCCTATGTACAGGGCGTCTCGACCCGCTCGGTGGACGACCTGGTGCAGGCGATGGGCATGACCGGCATCTCCAAGAGCCAGGTCAGCCGGCTGTGTGCCGAGATCGACGACAAGGTGAAGGCGTTCCTCGCCCGCCCGATCGAGGGCGACTGGCCGTATCTGTGGATCGACGCCACCTACGTGAAGGTGCGCCAGCAGGGGCGGATTGTCTCGGTTGCGGTGATCGTCGCGGTCGGCGTCAACAGTGACGGCCGGCGCGAAGTTCTCGGCATGGATATTGGTCCGTCCGAAGCCGAGACGTTCTGGACCGCGTTCCTGCGCAAGCTCGCCCGCCGCGGCCTGCGCGGCGTCAAGCTCGTCGTCTCCGACGCCCATGAGGGCATCAAGGCCACCGTGGCCAAGGTGCTCAACGCCAGCTGGCAGCGCTGCCGCGTCCACTTCATGCGCAACGCGCTGGCGCATGCCGGCAAGAGTGGACGGCGTGTCGTCTCTGCCTTCATTGCCACAGCATTCGCCCAGGACGATGCCGAGGCCGCGCGAACCCAGTGGCGCAAGGTCGCCGACCAACTCCGGCCAAAGCTGCCGAAGCTTGCCGGCTTCCTAGACGAGGCCGAGACTGATGTGCTGGCCTACATGACCTTCCCGCCGCAGCATCGGACCAAGCTGCACTCCACCAACCCGATCGAGCGTCTCAACGGCGAAATCAAGCGGCGCACCGAAGTGGTTGGCATCTTCCCCAATGAGGACGCCATCGTCCGCCTCATCGGCGCCATCCTGCTCGAACAGAATGATGAATGGGCGGTCCAGCGCGCCCGTTATATGACACTGGAAACAATCGCGCCGTTGAGCGATGATCCGAGCGTCAGCCTCACGGCTATCGCCAGCTGACCAGCCCGGCTCTCGCCGGCGAACGCGGTGATCCACCGCCAGCTACACCACGCTACGGGACACGATC
>NZ_JBEPOT010000034.1:0-1050 GCF_040546905.1 Bradyrhizobium sp. S3.3.6
GCGTTAGCCCATCTGACTGAATCGTTGGGGATTCACAAATCAGCGTTTTGGTGATTCAAGCTACCCGCCGGGACGGGAGGCCGGCGGGCATGGCGAAGCCGCTGTCGATGGACCTTCGGGAACGAGTGCTTGCCACCATTGCTGGCGGCGTATCCGGCCGGCAGGCTGCCGAGCGGTTTGGAGTAAGTGCGGCGAGCGTCAGCCGATGGCGGATGCGCGAGCGAGAGCAAGGGGATGCCCAGCCAAGAGCTCAGGGCGGTGATCGCAAATCCCACCGGATCGATGCCCATCAGGCGAGGATCATGGCCTTGCTCAAGGCAACCCCTGACATCACCATCGAGGAATTGCGTGACAGCCTGAGCAAGGAAGGTCTTTGCTTTGGCTATGGGACGATCCGGCGCTTCTTCGAGCGCCACAACATCACGCGCAAAAAAAGACAGCCCATGCCACCGAGCAGGATCGCCCGGATGTCTTGACGCGGCGCGAAGCCTGGCGCGAGAGCCAAGGCAAGCTCGATCGTGACCGGCTCGTCTTCATTGATGAGACCTGGGCGTCGACCAACATGGCGCGAACACATGGCCGCTGCCAGCGCGGCGAACGTCTGCGAGCCGCCGTTCCGCACGGCCACTGGAAAACAACAACCTGCGTGGCCGCTTTAACCACGCGCGGTATCATCGCGCCCTGGGTGCTCGATGGCCCTATCAACCGTGATGCCTTCGAGACCTACGTGGAAAAGGTGCTCATCCCCGAACTTCCGCAAGACGCGATTGTCATCATGGACAACCTCTCCAGCCATAAAGGGCCGCGCATACGCCAGATGATCGAAGCCGCCGGCGCAACGCTCCTCTATCTTCCGCCCTACAGCCCCGACCTCAACCCGATCGAGAATGCATTCGCCAAGCTCAAAGCAAATTTGCGAAAGGCAGCCGAACGTACGGTCAATGGTCTCTGGGACGCTATTGGTCGCATCGTCGACACCTACACGCCCGCAGAATCCACAAACTACTTCGTGGCCGCAGGGTACTTGCAACCTGATCGGCTAACGCTCTA